>NZ_JAAKEC010000003.1 GCF_011038975.1 Adlercreutzia sp. ZJ176
TTCCCATGATTGCCTCCTGTCTCGCATGGCGAGAAGGCACATGGGACTATGTTATGACATCGGATGTGCCCGCATTCTGCGACACTGACAGACCTAATGCCTGGTGTTTGGCATTAAAGATGACAATTAACCGCTGTCAAACTATATTCGGATTTGCGTCACCAACTTATTCGGATTTGTGGTGGTCATTTATTCGGATTCGTGGTATAGACTACTGGAGATGCATCTTCCCTCCCGCACAAAAGAGGAGGCTTGGCCATGAAAGCAAGCGGGATCGTCCCCGGTCCTTATCGGCCGCGCATCGTCGATGCCCAGGTGGATCGCTATCTTCGCCTGTTCGGCGCCGTGGAAGTGTCGGGGACGAAATGGTGCGGCAAGACATGGACGTCGCTCGCACACGCGAGCAGCGTCACCTACGTCGACCGCGGCGCGAACCTGCAGATCACTCAAGCAGACCCCTCCTATGCGCTTGCAGGAGAACAACCACACGTCATTGACGAGTGGCAGCGAGTCCCCGCCATCTGGGACACCGTTCGCCACGCCGTCGACGAACTAGGAGGGAGCAAAGGAGCGTGGATCCTCACCGGATCTTCTACCCCTGAGAGATCCAAGACATCTCACAGCGGCGCAGGCAGGATAGGCCGCGTACGCATGCACCCCATGACGCTGCAGGAGTCGGGCGACTCAACGGGCGCCATAAGCTTGTCGAAGCTGTTCGACGGGGAGTTTACGCCCTGCCAATGCCCCAACGGAATAGAGAATCTGGCGCAACTGATATGCCGCGGCGGATGGCCTGAAGAGCTATCCGCCGATCCAGATGACGCGCAGATCGTCATACGCGAATACCTTGAGGCGATCCACGAGCAGAGCATACCTCATCTCGGCGGCTCAAGCGCCCTCTCGCGGCGAGTCAGCCTCTCCTTGGCGCGCAACCTCTGCCAGTCAGCCACGCAGGCGACGCTCGCCCGCGACGTGTACAACCTCGAGACCGACGCCGTTCCGTCTGACGTTCAGAAACGTGCCTTGGCTGAGCATATCGGGCTTCTCATCAGGCTCTTCCTCGTAGACGAAGTTCCCGGATGGGTTCCCGCCACACGCTCTCCCAAGCGCATGCGCGTCAAGCCCAAGCGCTATTTCGCCGACCCCTCGCTTGCCGTAGCGCTGCTGGGATTGTCCGTTCAGTCCCTGCTCCAAGATTGGCAGACGCTCGGCCTTGCCTTCGAGAACTTGTGCATGCGAGATCTCGACGTATACGCCCGCGCACTGCCTGACACACCGTCCCAGCCGCTTCGCTACTACCACGACGATTCCGGCCTCGAGGTCGACGCCATCATCGAGCGCGCTGACGGCCGCTGGGGTGCCTTCGAGATAAAGCTGAGCGAAGACAAGATCGACCAGGCGAGCTGCACCTTGACGCGCATGAGGAACAAAGTGCTGAAAGACCCGCGTGAGCGCGTGCGCGAGCCCTCCTTCCTCGCTGTCCTTACCGGCATGGGAGAAGTCGCCTACCGACGCGCTGACGGCATCTACGTGATACCCATTCGCGCCTTGGGAGCCTGAGATTGAGCGACTCGGAAATCGGCGCAGGGTGAATTATCGAATCAGCCCTTCGCGCAGGGAAAGAAGTCAGCATAGGACACGTAGATGCCGCCAACTCTGGGCAGCTGCGGAAGCAGCAGCACAAGAACAGAAACCGTTAAGGCAACTGCTGTATATCAGCCACAAAGATTTGACATTCATGCTGATAGATCTTACGATTTTACTAGTACAAGCACCGATATGGAGGTTATTTTCCTCTTGGATCGGTGCTTTACTTTTGCGAGTCCCCGAACGGTGAGAAGTCACCCTTCCGGAGCTCTCGTAGTTTATCCGCCACCCAGCGGCTGGCACCTGCCGCAGCTGCGACGCTTCAGCTTTGAGGGCCCGTCGCTTCCCCATGCTACGGGAATTGCACCGCCTAACGTGCGTTCTCTATCAAACCTGACCCTTCGCCGACCAGAAAGCATCATCACAGCTTAACCGTGTTGACACACCCTTTGAAGGCCATTCAGCTGCTCGAAATCCGAGTCCGGAGCTCCTCACCGTGCCAAGGGGCGCCGCCACCACGTTTTCCCGGGATCCGCCGGAGCGATACCGAGGAGAGCTGCGGCAAATTCGCCACAAAGACATGCACCCTCACCTTGATCTGATCCTTTACCCTTTGCTCCTTGCCATTTTGCATGCATCAGCCTCCAGTTGTTATTTCCAACGCAAGCGAATCTGAGCCCGCGCTAAGCGAGCATTCCCAGAATAGGAACATGCCGCAAAGCGTCCTTGACGGCCGGCGTATAATCGATTGCATGACCAAAACCAGAGGACAGATAATCATCGTCCCAGGCTTGAACGTCTGGTCGTACGAACTGAAGACCGCCGAGGCCTTAGCCAATGCCGGCTGCACGGTTGAGTTTGTTAAGAAAAGTGAGATCGATCGCGCAAAATAGGCATGTGCTTATAGACGGCGTCCCATGGGAGACCAAATCACCGACATCGTGTCGAACCGACATGAGCGACTACTGTATGTCAGCCGCTATGGGGGTGTTGCGATCACCAAATAAACCGTGTTACACTACGTCCTGTCAAAGCGTTCGAACGGTGCGTACTGTGCCTACCTCAGCGCTTGGTTTTTTGATTCTAGGGTACATGGACACCGAGAACTCCCTTCCCGCTGCTGAGATCCTGCGCATCATGCCGACCGACGGCGAAGTCGCTAATCCTATCACGCGAATTGAAGTGCACATCGGCAGGTTTTCGCACCGATGTGCACTTCTCGTGCGCTTACATAGCAGTCCGCCGAGCGCGATCAGTCAACGGGATAGTTTCTCCTTGCTTATATGCATTCCGAATCTCTCATAAATACGCGCCATACGTTTCAAGCACATCATTAGTACTAATATGAGATTACAGCTGATCATAACGACTATGCTGGATATGCAGGACCAAGCCATTCCTAATTCCTCAGCTCCCGCAATACCTATGCAATCGAATATAATCAAAACAACAGAGATCGTCATACCTTCAAAAATGCACCAAACGACAGAAAAGAAAAGCTCATCAAGGACATCAACATCACCGTCATCAAAAATTGACCCTTGAGTGGTGCTGCCTTCCAGTGTCTTACGCTCCATCTTGTCATTTAGTTGGACTCGTGTTTGAAACAGGAACACAGTCACCGCCCCCAAAAGCGCCGACACGACGGAGACTCCTGCAATTAGATTCGAAATACCCTGAAAGCTAAAACCTAGCACCGCGGAAGCGATTCCGATCAATATGGGCAACCCAACTTGAATTGCTACATCAATAATAGAAACGCATCTCTTCCCGTTTCGCCAAACATACAGCGTGGAAATATAACGAGAAAGAACTGTTTTGAGCGACAACTTACTCATTCTTAAACCCTAGCGATATCAATATCTGCCGGAATAGTCCAAAGCCATTTCTTGACATTTTGCAACAAAATCGGTATCCGATAGCTCAGTTCCATCGGGATTATTGATCGGAATATACAGATAAGGCGCTCTGGGATCCTGATCCAATGAAAACGTAGTGGTTTTACCATCCTCTCCGCGAAGGGTCAATTTACCTTCTATCGAATCAGCATCATCTAAGCTAAAACCGAAGTCTTCAGCAACCTCAATCAATGTGGCCCTTCGTTCATCCTCGTTCTTTCCAATGAATTGCTCGAGGGTACGCTTCCCCCAGATTGTGAACTTATCAGGCTTTACTACATAACCCAACGTACCGCTGTAGGAACTTGTCCGATCTGCGGAGTCTGATGATTTTTTCTTTACGTTAATACTTAGCTCAGCCAAGGTCGCAGATCGAAGCCATTCCTCTGCTCCGTAGACTCGATTTGCATGTATCGTTACCGTAGGAACGCTATGAACAAAATCTTTTCTAAAAAGCGCCAGATAGTTAACTCCAGCACTGACCCTATCGGAATACTCGCTAAAGAAAAAAGCTGTCTCGCCATTTAGGGGAACATGGCAATACGCACGGGTGACTGTCGATACCGGGTCATCGCGCTGTATTTCATAACGAACGTCTGCGTAATCATTTGGATTTAAGACCTTGGATTCTTCGCCCCACTTAGCTACTGATAAATGCATTAAGCAACTTTCATCATTGAGTCGGGTATAGTTTTGACGCTCAATCATCGTTTGATGGTATTCATCCCGCGTTTCGCAAAAAGTGCACCCGTTAAAAAAACGCTCGAAATGGTCAAGAAGGTTGATGTTCTCTAGATCACTTGGAGCAATTGCCTCATCGGGATGTCTTTTTCTATTGAATTTTAACGAATGGGCAACTAATGACCTGCTCATTTTTCTAGCCTTTCATACAAGCTAGCCTAAGCGCTTACCGTCTCGACCTTCTTTGGTCCACGTTTTCTAAAAGAAGTTCCAGCCTGAAGCAACAGACTACGAGTTCTTTGGATCGAATAATCATATTTTGATGCGAGATCGTTTATTGAGACTCCGTTCTCATATTCGACACGAAGAGCTTTTCCAATTTTTGCGGATACCTCCTTTGGAATCCTTTCATTTGGATCAATAGGAGGCATAATGGGGCCACCTTCATAACCCTTAAAGACACGACCTTGGGGCGTAATCTCCTCATCAGCCTCATTGCCCCAAACCTCCCAATGCGGTTGTGGATATCGCGCAAATAGTTCTAAATACGGTCCAGGGGAGCAATCCATGATTAGCTTGTATTGTTCATCTGGCTTTCGACTATGCTCGCGCTTTCTTGTTTCGATCATATTGACCTGACTCCGACCGGGAGCAAGTGTTCTCATCTTTCCTTTGACACCAAAAAGAAGCAGCTCAGTCACATTGCGAAAATAGAAGCCTACGCCTCTCCCGTCGGGACCTCCGTCTTTCCGTCTTTTTGCCCAAACGATGTTTGAGACATATTTGAATCCCCAAGCCCTCATGACCTCAAGTCCCTCAGGCAGCAGCGCGTTAGGCACCCATAAATAAAGATGTGCATTGTCTGCAGCGGCATCGGCAACCGATAACGCTTTTATCTCGTCAAGCGACATCGTTGCATAACGACCTAAACGTTTGTGTTCTGGCGCAACCTTTCCAGTTCGATTGCTAAAACGCCAGGGCGGATCAGCGAGAATAGTTGAAAAGCCACCTGGAACGTTCGGGAGAGGCTCTATGTTCATTAATTTCTCCTTGCGACAACTGTTTTTTTATATTCTACTCTAATTAGATCTATTTTTAGATCTATTTCGGTAAACATATCATGAGCCTGTGCAATTATCATATGTGCATGATCGAAACTTACACATACCAAAGAGTTCTTCCGGAAACCATCCTCGAAAAGTATTGTTTCCTAGAGACCGGCTCTGCAACTCAAATTGCAAGCGTCGTTGACGAAGATGCCTTTAAGGACGTAATAGACGTTCTTGGGGGTTTTAGTCTAACCGGTCAACTCCTTTTAACTAAAGGAGGGAGTCGCGGTCCCATTCCCCGTCTTATCGATGGCGCGTTCGAGTCGCGCGGTTGGATTGAGGCTCGTGTTGATCTGTATAAAAGAGCGTTCCTGTTTCCAGGACATAATTCTCCCACTGTCAAAGACGATCCCTTGGGTACGAGAGCCAATGAAGTTTTGATTTCGGAGACATATCAACAGGGATATTCAGTTGACAATGTCAAGGACCGCATAGCGCTGGATGTGGAATGGAATCCAAAAGACGGAAATCTCGATCGTGACTTTTCAGCCTATCGGGCGTGGCATCAAGAAGGATTGATTGATGCCGCTATTTTGATCACACGAATACAAGACGATACGAAGAAGCTTGCAAAGCAAATCTGGGATGAGTTTGTAGAGCGAAATCCCCAGCTTAAAGGTAAGGCTCAACCCGTTGAGTACGGAACTACTACTACAGCCAACTTCGAGAAAGCTCGCGAACGAGTGTTGAGGGGCGACCTTGGAACCTGTCCGATCTTAGTAGTTGGTATTGGCGAACAGACTTGGGATGGTTTACCGTGGGATGGACGCAAGGTTCAGTACTTCAAGGGTGAAGGTTTTTTGGCACTGGTAGATTCATTCGAGGAAATCCCTCCCGACATAACGTACGAGATAGTGTCAATCTAAGTTTATGGAACCCATCATGCAAATGAAACTGTTCCGCAAGGATAACGACTTCGCAGACCTCAAGTTCCACGAGCTTCGCCATACCCAAGCAACACAACTCCTTGCGAATGGCGTTGACATGAAGACCGTGCAGACCCGCATGGGTCACGCAAATGCTTCGATCACACTGAATTGGCATGTGCACTCCGTCTCCTCAACCTAGATTTTATCTGCCACCCAGTGGCTGGCACCTGCCGCAGCTGCGGCGCTTGAGCTTTGAGGGCCCGCCGCTTCCCCATGCCACGAGACTTATGCCGTCTGACGTGCGTTCACTGTCAAACCTGCTCGTGTCGTCCTGAGCGAGCGAAGCGAGTCGAAGGACCTGGGTTCGGGCACGGCACGCTTGCGTGCGCTTTCCTCTCGCGGCCAGATCCTTCGACTCCGCGCCCTTCGGGCGCTCCGCTCAGGATGACATGGGAGGACAGCATGGCGGGCACTCCGGTTGGGATGGCATGGAGGGAACAACTTGCTGCCGAAATGGCACAAGAAAACTAGCTGGTTCTCAAAGCAGCGCAGGAAGAGTAGTCGACTGCACAGGATGGCGTAATTCGTGCGAGGTCATGCGTGCGTGTCCGCGTCATGATGCGCGGGAGCGGCAAACCCCGTGGCGTTAAAAGCAAGCGCATCAGCGCTTTACACTTTTCCTCGGGCGCCTCACACTCTCGCAGGAAGACGGTCGGCGTGGGGCGGGTCGGTTTCGCGGCGGACGGCTTCGTGGAGCTTGCGGCGAGTGGCTTCGAGCTGGTCCTTCTTGAGCTCGTGCTCCCAGACATAGACCACCTTCCAGCCGGCCTCCTCGAGGGCGTGACGCGTGCGCGCGTCACGCTCGACGTTGCGGTCGAACTTGGCCTGCCAGTACGCCACGTTGCTCTTGGGCTGCGGCAGGTCGCACACCGGGCAGCGATGCCAGAAACACCCCATGACGAAGATCGCGATCTTGCGGCCGGGGTACGCGATGTCGGGGTGTCCCGGCGCCTTCTTCCAGTCGAGTCGGTAGCCGGGATAGCCCAGCTCGCGCAGCATTGCGCGCACCTTGAGCTCGGGTGTGGTGTCGCGGCGCTTGTTGCCCTGCATGCACTTGCGCACCGCCGCGCTCGTGGCAGCGGGCGCCTGGCGCAAGACGTCATCGGCTGCGCTCGTAGCAGCGGGCGCCTGGCGCAGGACGTCATCGGCCGCGCTCGCCGCCGCAGGCGGCTGCGCGAGCGCGCCCTCTTCTACCTCGGGTTTTCGCACGCTGCGTTCCTATCGCAAGCTCACAGCCGCATCGAGGACAGCATCTGCGAGCACAGCCTTGCTCATGAGCGGCAGCTCGCGCGTTCCTTCCGCGTCGACGAGCCACACCTTGTTGTCATCGGTGCCGAAGGCGCGGCCCTCCCCCACCTCGTTGGCGACGATGAGGTCGGCGTGCTTGGACGCGAGCTTGCGGCGCGCGTTGCCGAGCACGTCGTCCGTCTCGGCGGCGAAGCCCACCACGCGCTGGTCGGCGCGCTTCTCCCGCGCGAGCGTCGCGAGGACGTCGGGGTTCTCCGTAAGCTCGACGACGCGAAGTGACGCGTCGTCAGCGCCCTTCTTGAGCTTGCGCTCGGCAGGGCGGGCGGGTCTGAAGTCTGCTACCGCCGCCGTGAACACCGCGATGTCGGCGCCTGCGAAGGGCGCGCGCGCCGCGTCGAGCATCTCGCGCGCCGTCTTGACGCGGATCACGCTCACGCCCTCGGGCGCCTCGAGCGCCACCGGCCCTGAGACGAGCGTCACCTGCGCGCCGCGCGCCGCCGCGGCGGCGGCCAGCGCGTATCCCGTCTTGCCGCTCGAGTAGTTGGAGAGGTAGCGCACCGCGTCGAGGGGCTCCACGGTCGGCCCCGCCGTCACCATCACGCGCAGGCCGGCCAGGTCACGCGCCGGCGTGCCAAAGGTCGCAGAGCCGGCAGCGGCCGCTTCCGCGCCCGCTGATGCTTCCTCGTCCGAGCAACCGTCCGCCACACTTGCCGACGCTTCCGCGCCGCCAGCGCCTACCTCCGCCGACGCTTCCGCTTCCGCACTGCCAACGCTCTCGCCCGCGGCCCTCGCCTCGCGCAGCGCCTCGAGCGCGGCGCGCACGATGACGTCCACGTCAGCCAAACGCCCGCGACCCACGTCCCCGCAGGCCAGATACCCCTCGTCCGCCTCGATGACGCGCACGCCGCGCCCGCGCAGGCGCGCGAGGTTCTCCTGCGTGGCAGCCGCCTCGTACATATGCACGTTCATGGCGGGCGCTATCAGAAGCGGCGAGGTGGTGGCAAGGGCGGTGGTGGTGAGCAGGTCATCGGCGATGCCGCAGGCTATCTTGGCCGCCACGTTGGCCGTGCACGGCGCGATGAGGAACACGTCGCACTCTTGTGCGAGCGAGACATGGTGGATGGGGTCGCTCGCGTCATCGAACAGGCCCACGGCGACTGGCTCGTGCGTGAGGGCACGGAACGTGGTGGGGCCCACGAACTCACACGCGTGCTCAGTCATGACCACCTTGCACCGCACGCCCGCCTTCTGCAGGCCGCGCACGATCTCGCAGCTCTTGTAGGCGGCGATGCACCCGGTCACGCCCACCAAAACACACGGCTCGCTCATCGTTCGTCCTTTCGCGCGCTTTCTGCCGCGCCCGCGCGGTCCTCGTCGAGCGCATCACCCACGTACGGCGCGAGCACGTGCGCCAGCACGCGCAGATGCGCCTTGCTCTTGTTGAGGCACGGCACGTACGTGAACGCCTCGCGCACCTCAGGCGCCTCGCGCACCGCGCGCGCCGCATGCGCGCCGGCCCCCTTCGCCATGCGAACCGCACCAGGCTCCCCTTGCGCGCCAGCCCCCTTCGCCACGCGCGGCACGCTGGTCTCCCTCTTCGCGCCAGCACCGCCCTTCCCTTCCGCGCCCGCGCCAGCCGCGCGCAGCGCTGCCAGGTACCCCGGCTTGAGCTCGCGTTCCACGTCGTAGAGCGTCTCGAGGCAGTCCACCGCGAAGTTCGGGCACACCATGAACACGCGCGAGCGCGCGCCCGACTCCGCCCAGCTCGCAAGCTTTTGCGATGCGAAGGGCGCCAGCCACTCGCGCCCCTTGTCGAAGCGGCACTGGTAGGCCACCGTCCAACGCCGGCGCTCAAGCCCGAGCTCGTTGGCCACGCCCAGGCTCGTGGCGCCCGTCTGAAGCTCGTAGGTGTCGCCGCGCTCGATGTCCGAGAGCGGGATGGAGTGGAACGAGAACAGCAGGCGGTCGTCGGAGTCCACCTCAAAGCCCGCGCGCTTCACGGAAGCCGCGATGGCACGCAGGTAGACCGGGTCATCGTGGTAGTTGTCGATGACGGTGACCTCGCCCTTGAAGCGCGCCTTGCGCACCGCGCGCGCCACGCCGTCAGACACCGCGCCCGTGGTGGAGTACGCGCTCTGGGGGTACAGCGGCAGCACCACGAGGGAGTCGCACCCCGAAGCGCGCAGGTCGCGCACCGCGTGCGGCAGGGTCGGCGCGCTGTAGCTCATGGCGAAGTGCACCTCCACGTCAAGCCCGCGCTCGCGGTAGTACGCCGCGAGTCCCTGGGAGAGTCGCTCGTGCGCGACGATGAGCGGCGAGCCCTCGGGCGTCCAGATGGCCTGGTACTTCTCGGCCGAGGCAACGGCGCGCTTCGGCAGGATGAACAGGTGCAGGATGCACCACCACAGCACGCGGTTCATCGGCGCGATGCGCGGGTCCATGAGGAAGCGCCCCAGATAGGCCCGCACCGCCGCCGGCGTGGGCTCCTCGGGCGTCCCCGTGTTCACGAGGAGCACGCCGGTCCTCGCGCGCCTGCCCGCGGCAGCTTGATCGCCCGCCGCGCCGCGCGTCCTCCCCGCGCGCCGCCCGTTCGCGCCTGCGCGCACGCCCGCATTCGCCCCGCCCGCGGCCTCAGTCATAGATGACCCCTTCGATCGAAGGCTTTGGCGAACGCGCCATGAGCGCGGCCACCTCCTCGCCCGCCGCCGTCTTGCCCATGCTGCGCGCCTCCAAGCCGTCGAGCACCGCGGCCAGGTCACGCGGCAGGTTGTCCGCGAAGGAGAGCTCCTCGCCCGTCAGGGGGTGCTCAAAGCCCACGCGGAAGGAGTGCAGGAACTGCCGCTTGAGGCCGAGCTGGGCCTCGGGGTCGCGCGGGCCGTTCGCGACGTACACCGGGTCGCCCACGATGGGGTGGCGCGTGTACTGCATGTGCACGCGGATCTGGTGCGTGCGCCCCGTGAACAGCTTGCACTCGATGAGCGTGTAGCCGTCGTCGCGCCGAGCGTGCTCGAAGCGCTCGAGCACCCGAAACGTCGTGATGGCCTCGCGCGCGGAGGGCACGTCGCGCACCGCCATGCGCGTGCGCTCGCTGGCGGCGCGCGCGATGGGCGCATCGACCATGCCCGTGTCGTGCGCCATGACGCCGTGCACGAGCGCGATGTAGCGCCGGTCGATGGCGCGGGCGCGGATGTCGTCCATGAGCGCGCGGCCCGCCTCGTCGGTCTTGGCCGCCAGCATGAGGCCGCTCGTGTCGCGGTCGAGCCGGTGCACGATGCCGAGGCGGTCGTCCTCGCCCTGCACATTGCACAGGTTCTCGGCCCCGCAGTGGAAGATGAGCGCGTTCACCAGCGTGCCGTCGGCGTGGTCGACGCTCGGGTGGCACACGAGCCCCACCTGCTTCGAGAGCACGATGAGGTCCTCGTCCTCATAACGTATGTCCAGGTCGATGGGCTGCCCGTACACGGGGAGCTGCTCGGGCTCATCGTCGAGCTCGCAGACGATCGCCTCGCCCGCGTTCACCTTGTGCTTCTTCGCGGCCACGCGCCCTCCCACGAGCACGCGCCCCTCCTCGACGGCGCGCGCAGCCGCCGAGCGGCTCGCGTACAGGGCATGCGCAGCCAGAAGCGCGTCGAGGCGCGATCCCGCGTCGGCGGCGGTGGCCACGTGGCAGACCGAGCGGCTCATGAGGCGCTCTCCTGCCGCCACTCGAGCGCGAGCGCTGCGAACACCAGGACGACGCCGCAGGTCACGCCGATGTCAGCCACGTTGAACACCGGGAAGTCGATGAACGTGGGCTCGATGAAGTCCACCACGTACCCCAGGGCGAAGCGGTCGAGCGCGTTGCCGATGCCGCCCGCGAACACGAGCGCGAGCCCGACGTTCATCACGAGCGAGGAGGTGCGCGCCGAGGCCACGGCGTAGGCCAGAAGCGCGCCGCACACCACGACGGCGAGCACGCCGAGGGCGAAGGTCATGTCGCCGAACATGCCCCACGCCGCGCCCGTGTTGTGCACGAGGCGCAGCTGGAAGACGCCCGCGAAGGGCCCGGCGACAAGTTCGCCGGGCTCGTAGGCGTTAAACGCCTGCTTGGAGGCGATGTCGAGCACCAGCCACGCGCACGCCACCGCGCAGAACGCGACCAGGTTGCGGACGCGCCGGGACGCCGGGACGCCCGGGGCAGCCGCGCCCGCAAGCTCTGCCGCGCCCGCAAGCTCCACGCCCACCGAAGCGTCCGCGCCCGCAAGCTCCACCGGCCCCGCGCCCTCCGCGCCCGCGCCCTTTTCGCCAAATCGCTCGTCAGCCATGCCGCTCAGCAAGTCTTATTCCGCAGACGCGGAGAAGCCGATGGCGTCGAGCGCATCGCCGCAGCGCGCGCACACGTCCGGGTGCGCCGCGTTGCCGCCGAGCTCGCGGAAGTTCCAGCAGCGCGGGCACTTCTCGCCCGACGCCGGCTCCACGCGCGCGCTCGGCTCCTGCGCGTCCGCGCATGCCTCGAACGTCACGCCCGCCACGATGAAGAGCTCCTCATACACGCCGGCGTCGAACCGCTCCAGCTGCTCGAGCGTCGCAAGCGGCACGCTCACGCGCACCACAGCCTCCTGGCTCTTGTTGATGGCCTTCGCCGTGCGCGCGTCCTCGAGCGCCTTGGTGACCACCTCGCGCACGGAGAGCACCTGCTCCCACGTGCCGAGGATCCCCGCGCACACCGCCTCGTCGGGCAGCGCCGGCGCGAAATCGGCGCGCGCGGGCCAGCCGGCGAGCTGCACGCTGCAGGCGCGGTCGGCGCGCGTGCGCGCGGCCGGTGGGAAGTGCTCCCACACCTCGTCGCAGGTGAACGACAGGATGGGCGAGAGCACGCGCACGAGCACCTCGAGGATGTTCATGAGCACGGTCTGCACGGCGCGGCGCCGCATGGACGCGGGCGCCTCGGAGTACAGGCGGTCCTTCGTCACATCCATGTAGACGGCCGACAGGTCGTTCACGAAGTCGTATGCGAGGCGGTAGACGTTGTTGAACTTGTACGCCTCGTAGCTGGCCTCGACCTCAGCAAGCAGCGCCGCGGTCTTCGCCATCATGTACTGGTCGATGGGCTCGAGGTCATCCCACGTCATCGACGAGGCAGCCGCGTCGTCGTAGTCGTTCAAGTTCCCGAGCAGGAAGCGGAAGGTGTTGCGGAAGCGGCGGTACGCGTCCGAGACCTGCTTGAGGATGCCGTCGGAGATGGACACGTCCTGGGAGTAGTCGACGCTGGCCACCCACAGGCGCAGCACGTCGGCACCGTACTTGTCGCAGACCGCGGCGGGGTCGATGCCGTTGCCGAGCGACTTGGACATCTTGCGGCCCTGCTCGTCGACGGTGAACCCGCAGTGCATGACGCTTCTGTAGGGCGGCACCCCGTAGGCGCCCATGCTGGTGAGCAGCGAGGACTGGAACCAGCCGCGATGCTGGTCAGAGCCTTCCAGGTACATGTCCGCCGGGAAGGTGAGGCCCTCGGCGGAGCGGTGCTTGCACACGCTCGTGTGCGTCACGCCCGACTCCCACCACACGTCGAGGATGTCCTTCTCGGGCACCAACTCGGTGCCCCCGCAGCGCGCGCACTTCGTGTTCTTCGGCAGGTACTCGCGCGGCTCGCGCGTGAACCACGCGTCGGCGCCCTCCGTGCGGAACAGCTCGATCACCGCGTCAAACGTCTCGGCCGTGGCCACCGTCTCGCCGCACTTCGCGCACTTGAACACGGGGATGGGCACTCCCCAGGAGCGCTGGCGCGAGATGCACCAGTCGGGGCGGTCGGCCACCATGGACCCGATGCGGTTCTTGGCCCACTCGGGGATCCAGGTCACCTCGGAGCCGATGGCGTGCAGCGCGTCCTCGCGCAGGGAGTTCTTGTCCATCGACACGAACCACTGGTCAGTGGCGCGGAAGATGACAGGCTCATGGCAGCGCCAGCAGTGCGGGTAGGAGTGGTTGATCTCCTGCTTGGCCACGAGCGTGCCCTGCCCGCGCAGCCACTCGATGATGACGGGGTTGGCCTCGTCCACGTCGAGCCCGGCGAAGCGGCCCGCCTCGTCGGTGAAGCAGCCGTTGTCGTCGACCGGCATGAGCAGCGGGACGTCGAACTCGATGCCCACGAGGTAGTCGTCCTGGCCATGCCCCGGGGCGGTGTGCACGCAGCCGGTGCCGGTGTCGAGCGTGACGTGGTCGCCGTAGATGATGGTGCCCTTGAGGTCCTGGCGCACCGGGCAGGTGTAGGTGAGGCCGCACATCTGCTTGCCCTTGAGGGTGACGGGCTCGCCCTGCGCGCTCTCCACGAAGCGGTAGCCCTCCCAGCCGGCCACCTCGGCCACCTGCTCCACGAGCTCGCGCGCCATGATCATGTTCACGCCGTCGACGACCACCATCACGTAGTCGGCCTCGGGCGCGAGCGACACGGCGGTGTTCGCCGGCAGCGTCCAGGGCGTGGTTGTCCAGATGAGCACGTAGGCGTCGCCCTCGGCTCCCGCGGCCTCGAACACGCCGGGCATGAGGTCCATCTTGAAGCGCACGAAGATGGACGGCGACACCTCGTCGCCGTACTCGATCTCCGCCTCAGCGAGCGCGGTGTGGCAGCGCTTGCACCAGTGGATGGGCTTGCGGCCGCGGTACACCGAGCCCTTCAGGTACATCTCCTTGAAGATCTCAACGTTGCCCGCCTCGAAGTCAGGGAGGTAGGTGAGGTAGGGCTTGTCCCACTCGGCGTTCACGCCGAGGCGCTTGAAGCCGTCGCGCTGGACGTTCACGTACTTCGTGGCCCAGTCGCGGCACAGCTTGCGCAGCTCGGGCTGGCTCGTGGCCGCCATCTTCTCGGGGCCCAGGGTCTTCTCGACCATGTGCTCGATGGGCTGGCCGTGGCAGTCCCAGCCGGGGATGTAGGGGGTGAAGTAGCCGCGCTGCGCATGGCTCTTCACCACGAAGTCCTTCAGGATCTTGTTGAAGGCGTGGCCGATGTGGATGGGACCGTTGGCGTAGGGCGGGCCGTCGTGCAGCACGAAGGGCTTGCCGTCCTTGTTCTTCTCCAAAACGCGATGGTAGATGTCCTCTTCAGCCCACTTCTCCAAGCGCTTCGGCTCGTTGGCGGGCAAGTTGCCCCTCATGGCGAAGTCGGTCTGAGGGAGGTTCATGGTCTCTTTATAGCTGTTAGCCACCGGAGCTTCCCAACCTTTCGTACGTACTTCAAAAAGCCTCTTAACGTAAACTTGTTCAGTATATGTCAACCTCGCAGGCGTTTCTATCGCTCGCAGGAAAAACGGATGCGAAAAGCGCGCAGATGATGCACGGCCGCTTGGAGCCTGTCGGTTTATCCCCACGTAGCGAATTCGTGACAAACGAGCCGACGGCGACACGCATGCGGACGCGCATGCGGTAGAATGGCACAGGTTCACCCTGACCACAAGGAGCGCTCATGGATTTCGAAATCGTCACCGACTCGAGCAGCAACCTCACCGAAGACATGATCGAGGAGTTCGGGCTGCACATCCTGCCGCTCACGTTCATGGTCGACGGGCAGCAGCGCCAGAGCTACCTCAAGGGGGCGCACACCGACCTCTCCCAGTTCTACCGCATGATGCGCGAGGGCAAGGTCATCACCACCTCGCTGCCCAACCTCGCCGAGTCCGAGAAGCTCCTGCGCTCCCTGCTTGAGGCCGGGCGCGACGTGCTCTACATCGGGTTCTCAAGCGGGCTGTCGGGCACCTACGAGGCAACTGACCTGCTCCTTCGCGAGCTGGCCGAAGAGTACCCCGCGCGCACCATCCGCACCGTCGACACGCTGGCCGCCTCGGGCGGCGAGGGCCTTTTAGTCTGGCACGCCGTGCAGCGCGCCCGCGCAGGCGCGAGCATCACCGAGGTGCACGCGTGGCTCGAGGAGAACAAGCTGCACCTGGCGCACTGGTTCACGGTGGACGACCTCATGTTTTTGTTCCGCGGCGGGCGCGTGTCGAAGACGAGCGCGTGGGCGGGCACGCTCCTGAACATCAAGCCCGTCATGCACGTGGACGACGAGGGGCACCTCATCCCGCTCGAGAAGGTGCGCGGGCGCAAGAAGTCGCTCAACGCGCTCGTGGACCACATGGCGAAGACGGCGCTGGCGCCCGTCGAGGACCAGATGGTGTTCATCACGCACGGCGACTGCCTCGAGGACGCCGAGTACGTGGCCGCGCAGGTGAAGGAGCGCCTCGGCGTGCGCGACGTGGTCATCAACTGGGTCGACCCCGTGATCGGCGCGCACTCCGGCCCCGGCACGATGGCGCTCTTCTTCCTGGCGTCCGGACGCTGAGCACACGCATAGTCCTGCCGCACCCAAGTAGCTGCTATAATGGGGCTGTTAGAACCGAGGCACGGTGATGATTGGGTCCCTACCGTCTCGGTTCTCTTCGTTTAAGTTTCTTAGCTACTTCAAGCCCGATGGCGTATACGATGTTGAAATTTGCGACTACCACTGAATCGGGAGGATGCCATGAGCGATGAGATCTATTTGAGGGAAGATGCCCTGCTCATAGGCCGAGAGCCTATCCATCCCGGCGAGTTTCTCCGGGAGGACTACATGCCGGAGCTCGGTTTGAGCGTGGCGGAATTGGCAAAGCGGCTTGGCGTCACGCGCCAGACGGTGAACGAGATCGTTCGCGAGAAACGCGGTCTCAGCCCCGAGATGTGCCTGCGGCTGGGGCGGCTGTTCGGCACCACCCCGCAGTTCTGGATGAACATGCAGCAGAAGGTAGACCTGTGGAACTCCATGGAGCTGCACTGCGAGGACATCGAGAAGGTGGAGCCGCTCGAGGTGCCCGAGCTGGCGATGGCCGCCGGGTGACACGCACACCATCAGCGCAATGACCTCAATCCAAAGAGAAGGTCACCTCGACGTCGCCGCTTCCGAGGATCTCCCTGAGCTCCGCATCGCTTACGCCTTCTATCTTGCCGACGCGCGTGAGGCTCCAGGAGTTGACGTCGTAGTAGATCGTCAGCTGATCTCCCTGGTAGAGAATGATGTCCCCAGGCGCAGTGGTGATCTGCGCGTCGGAGGTCGGGAGCGACTGGCCGATAGGCCCGATCTTCTCCATGGAGCCGTAGTCGCGCATGGCGATGGTGAGGGGTCCGTGGGCCAGCAGCTCGACGAGAGCCTGCGCCGAGGGGCTTTCCTCGAGGCTGGCGCGAAGCTCCCGCCCGTTAACTGAAACGGCGATCTGAACAGTTTGAGCATCCGCCTGCCCCGCCTCCTTGGCATCAAGGTCGCCGGACGATCCGCTGGATGATCCTCCGGGCAGTCCGCCGGACGCTTCCGCAAGCTGGGCCTGCTCCTGGGATTGGGCCTGCTCCTGGGCTAACGGCTCCTGCTGGCCCTCTGGCTGCGCGCTGCAACCGGCCAAGCCGGCTCCCAGGCAGGCGACGATGAGACAGAAAGTCGCCATCGTCGCCATCGTCGCCGTTGAGCCCATAACGGCGTTCCCGCGTTTCACTGAGCCTCCTCCGACCAGAGATACTCCGTTAGATCGGCTCATTATTATTTGGCTGAATCAGCGGAATTGCAAATACCTATAGCGCATCGAGAAGTAGAGCCTGCGGGCATGATCTGCCAAATCAGGGAATTACCTGGGAGAACAGTTGCGATCGCTGAGCTTGGCGTCACGTGTCAAGCGATGAACAAGGTCATTCACAAGAAGCGCAGGGGTCTATGGCGGCCGTCCGATTGCGCGTCTTGGCGCTCGCGCGCGAGGGCCTGGTTGCGCTACACTAGCCTTATGAGCGACGACACCGACAACCTGCTTCTCCCTTGGGAGGGACCGGCCATCCTGCTGGTCGACCTCGACGCGTTCTTCGCCTCGGTCGAGCAGCTCGACCACCCGGGCTGGCGCGGCAAGCCCGTCATCGTGGGCGGCGACGCCGACGCGCACGGCGTGGTGTCCACCTGCTCGTACGAGGCGCGCGCCTTCGGCGTCCGCAGCGCGATGGCCGCCTCGCTCGCGCGCGAGCTGTGCCCCGAGGCCATCTGGACGCGCGGCCACTTCAGCCGCTACCGTGAGATGTCGAACGCCATCATGGGCATCCTGCGCGACGAGACGCCGCACGTGCAGCAGGTCTCCATCGACGAGGCGTTCATGGACGTCACCCCCACGAAGGTGAACCACGAGCATCCCGTGAGCGTCGCGCGGCGCATCCAGGCGCGCGTGGCCGCGCTCGGCGTGACGTGCTCGGTGGGCGTGGGCACCACGAAGTCGGTGGCGAAGGTGGCCTCTGACATGGACAAGCCGCGCGGCCTCACCGTGGTGTACCCCGGCAGCGAGGCGACGTTCCTCGCCCCTCTGCCCGTGCGCACGATGAGCGGCGTGGGCGCCTCGGCCGAGCGCGCGCTCGTGAGCCACGGGGTGCGCACCTTGGGCGACCTGGCGCGCGCCGACGAGGGGCTTCTGCGCAAGGTGTTCGGCAAGAACGCGGGCATGATGCGCGCCCGCGCTGCCGGTGGCGACACATCGCCCGTCGAGGCTGACGACACGGTGAAGTCGATCTCGAACGAGGTCACCTTCGCGCGCGACCTCACCGAGAGCGAGGAGGTCACCTCGGCGCTCTCCACCATCGCCGCGAAGGTGGGCCGGCGCCTGCGCCGCAAGCAGCTTTCCGGGCGCACGCTCGGCATCCGCGTGCGCTACGCCGACCGCACCACGCGCTCAGCTCAGATGCGCCTGCCCCGGCAGACCGACGACGAGCTGTTCTTCACGCCCTACGCGTTGCGCCTCTTGGAGGACTTGTGGCAGCCCGGCATGAGGATTCGCCTGCTCGGCGTGAGCATGACGGGGTTCGAGGAGGAGGGCGTGGTGCAGGAGGCGCTCTTCGACGTGGACGAGGCGGCGCCCCTCGACGACGGCGTGCGCAGCCCGCTGATCGCAAGCGAGGAGAAGCGGCGCGGCCTTCTGGCGGCCACCGACGCGCTCAAGGAGAAGTTCGGGGAATCGGCCGTGCGGTTCGGCTGCGAGCTGCGCAACGAGCGGAACACCACCGGCTCGAGCTCGAAGAACCCGGCCGACTACAAGTAGGCCGAACGAGCCTTCGGGGCACCTTGCACGGCGATCCTTGCGGCCGGCTGCAAGCAGGCCCGCCCCCCCTTCGCCTACCGGCGGTTCGCGGCGTGCAGGAGGACGAGCCCCTTGAGCGTGAGCGCGGGCTCAACCACCACGTCGTGGCGCATGAGCGCGCCGAGCGCGCCGGCGTCGCGCCCCGAGAGCACCACCGTGGTGCGCTCGCAGCCCATCTCGGCCCACACCATGTCGATCAAGCCGTCGATGCGCGCGACCTCGCCCATCACGATGCCCGCCTGCATGGCCTCGCGCGTGGAGCGCCCCACCACCGACGCGGGCGCCTTCACCTCCACCATGGGCAGCCGCGCCGCCGCCGTGGCGAGCGCCTCGGCCGACAAGCGCAGCCCCGGCGCGATGATGCCGCCCGCGAACGCGCTTCGGGCGTCGAGCACCTCGATGTTGGTCGTGGTCCCCAGGTCGACCACCACGGCGGGCGCGCCGTAGAGCTCCTTGGCGGCCACCATGTCGGCCACGCGGTCGGCGCCCACCTCGCCCGGGTCGCTGTAGCTCATCTTGAGGCCGGTCTTGAGGCCCGGGCCCACCACGAGCGGCGCGCGGCCGCAGAGGCGCGACGCCGCCTCGACCCACACGTCGGTGAGCGGGGGCACCACCGACGACACGATGCCGTCGCGGGGGCGCAGGGGGGCGGACGGGAACGCGGGCGCGGGCGCACCGCCGCGCGCGGACGCGGGCGCACCGCCGCATGCGAACGCGCCACCGCGCGCAGGCACCGCCCCATCGCCGCATGCCGCCGCGTCCATGCGGGCGAGCCCCTCGCCGAGCGCGCCGAGGAAGGCGCGCAGTGCGCAGAGCGCCTCGTCGGCGGTCGCGCGCGGGTCAGTGGAGGTCTCCCAGGTGGAGAGGAGCGCGCCGTCGCGCGCCACGCCGAAGCGCGTGGTGGTGTTGCCCGCGTCGATGACGAGCACCGACTCGCGCATGCCCTCGCCGCCTTTCGCCACGATGCCCCGCTTCCCTTCGCCTAGTTGAACTTGAAGATCTTCTGCGCGATGTGGTAGCCGCCGAGGCCCGCGCGCCGCCCCACCTCGGTGGGGATGTTCGTGCTCAGGTTGAGCACGTTCGTGCGAATGCGGCGGTACAGCGCCACGTCGGCATCCTTCAGGTAGGCCCAGATCTCCTCGCGCTTGCGCTCGTCCTCGGGCGTGTTGCGCATGCGCAGGAACACCGAGCAGATGCACATCATCATCGCAAGGTAGTTCTCCAGGTAGTGGCGCAGGCGCTTCTGCTCGATGGACATCACGTCAACCGCGTCGATCATGATGCGCGTGATGCGCAGCTGCTGGTCGATGCGGCCCATCATCACGCTCTCGTTCACCGACTGCCCCTCGCGCCCGATGAAGTAGCGGTACATGTCCACGTCGAGGTAGTACATGGTCCGCACGTGGGGCAGCGGCTCGTACACGAAGATGTTGTCCACGTAGAAGCAGTGCCGCGGCAGCTCGAGCGCCATGTCGCGCAGAAGCTCGGTGCGGTAGATCACCGAGTGCATGAGCAGGTACTGCGACGGGCCGAACGTGCCCACCTCGTCCCAGGTGAACTCCTGCTCGACGGGGAACACGTTCTTGTAGCGCATCACGGTGCGCGTGTTCTCGTAGACCTTCTCGTACACGTAGTTCGCGATGACGAGGTCAGTGGGGTCCTTGAGCTCCATCTGGCGGCGCAGGTAGCGCATGACCCGCTCCATGGCGTCGGCGTCGAGCCAGTCGTCGGAGTCGACCACCTTGAAGTAGCGCGCCGAGGCGTGCGCGAGCCCGGCGTTCACCGCCGCGCCGTGCCCGCCGTTCTCCTGGTGGATGGCGCGGATGACGTCGGGGTGGCGGCGCGCCCACTCGTCAGCCTTCTCAGGCGTGGCGTCTTTGGTGGAGCCGTCGTCGACGATGAGGATCTCAACGTCGTCGCCGCAGGCCAGAAGCGACTCGATGCACTTGTCCATGTACTCCGCGGAGTTGTGGCACGGAACTGCAAACGTGATGGTCTTCATGCCCGCGCCCTACTCCTCCGCAGCTTCCTGCGCAGACGCGCGCTCGTCGAGGATGCCGTGTGACAGGTCGAGCGCGAGCCCCACGATCTTGTCCATGTTGTAGTAGCGGTACTCGGCGAGGCGCCCGAGCGGGTGGAAGTTCGACAGCGACTCAGTGAGGCGGCGGTAGCGCTCGTAGTGCGCGTTGTTCTCGTCGTTGATGATGGCGTAGTAGGGAATCTGCGCGTCGGGGTCGGTGTAGGCGCGCGAGTACTCCTTCATGATGGTGGTGTTCGGCGCCTTCTGGCCGGTCATGTGCTTGAACTCCGTGACGCGCGTGTAGTCCTCGGTCACCGTGTAGTTCACCGTGCCGCAGGGCAGCTTGTACTCCTCGTCGTAGGTCTCGTAGACGAAGTCGAGGCTGCGGTAGGGCAGGCGCCCGAAGCGCGCGAGGAAGAGCTCGTCGAGCGGGCCGGTGTAGACGATGGGGCCGGTGAAGCTCACGTCGTGCAGCTTGATGGCGGACAGCTGCGCGTCCTCGGAGTCGTCCTCGAACTCAAGCTCGAACACGCTCGTGGCGTCGGTGTTCAGGCACACCTCGATGCCCTCGTAGTCGAGCATCTGCTCGAACAGGTCGGTGTAGCCGCGCACGGGCATGCCCTGGTACTGGTCCTGGAAGTAGCGGTTGTCACGCGAGATGAACACGGGCACGCGCGCGGTCACGCTCGGGTCGACCTCCTCGGGCGTGAGGCCCCACTGCTTCTGCGTGTAGTAGAGGAACACGTTCTTGTACACGAAGTCGGCGATCTCGCGCAGTTCGGGGTCGTCCTGGGCGCGCAGTTCGTTGATGGTGACCTTGCGGCCGTCGCCGAACACGTCAATCAGCTTCTCGGTGAGGTGCGCGGCGCGCTCCTTGCCGAACGCGATCTCCATGGAGTTCTTGTTGAAGGGAACGGGCAGGTAGGTGCCGTACCAGTCGGCGAGCACGTTGTGCTGGTAGCCGATCCAGCCCGTGAAGCGGCGCAGGTAGGAGAACACGCGGCCGTCGTTGGTGTGGAAGATGTGCGGCCCGTAGCGATGCACGAGGATGCCGGCCTCGTCGTGCTCGTCGTACATGTTCCCGCCGATGTGAGCGCGCTTCTCGATGACGAGCACGCGCATGTCACCTCGCTCGGCGAACTCGCGCGCACACACCGCGCCGGCGAAGCCGCTGCCCACGACGACAGCGTCAAAGCTATTGATGTCAATGTCCTTGTAATCGGTGTACTGCACGCCCACGAGCGTTCCTTTCTGTTTGACGAGGGCCATGCCCGCGCGCCGTGCGCCGGGCCGAACCGCAAGCACGGCGCCGAGGGCGGGCCGCACGCTGCCTACCTCGCGCACCCCGCGGCCCGAACGCCGCAGCATTATCGGGGATATTGTACGATAGCCTGCGGCGACTCCGACCCGCGCGCCGTCTCTCCGCGGGCAACACCATACAAACCGAATAATTCAGCCGCACGGCACGCACGCAGGGTGCGCGGGCGCGCCGGGCGCGTATGATGGGCTCACGTCATCTGCACCAGAAAGGACTTTTTCCATGAGCACCTTCCTTGACACCATGCTCGAGCGCGCCCGCGCCGACAAGCAGACCATCGTCCTGCCCGAGGGCAACGACGAGCGCACGCTGGCCGCTGCCGAGAAGATCCTCGCGCTCGGCGTGGCCGACCTCATCATCTTGGGCGACGAGGCCGCCATCGCCGCGAGCGGGCACGCGCTCGACGGGGCGCGCATCATCGACCCACGCACCTCGGACATGCGCGCTGACCTGGCAGAGCACCTCTGCGAGCTGCGCAAGCACAAGGGCATGACGCCTGAGCAGGCCGATGCGCTCATCAGCGACGAGCTCTACTTCGGCGTGATGATGGTGAAGCAGGGCCTGGCCGGCGGCATGGTGGCGGGCGCGTGCCACGCCACGGGCGACGTGCTGCGCCCCTGCCTGCAGATCCTCAAGACGGCGCCAGGCGTCAAGCTCGTGAGCTCGTTCTTCGTCATGGTGGTGCCTGACTGCGACCTGGGCCAGCAGGGCACGTTCATCTTCTCCGACTGCGGGCTGGAGGTGCAGCCCGATTCCGAGCGCCTCGCGCACATCGCCGTGAACTCCGCGCGCTCGTGGAAGACGCTCATCGGCACCGAGCCCGTGGTGGCGCTGCTGTCGCACTCCACGTACGGCTCCGCGAAGAACGACGACGCGAGCAAGGTGGTGCGCGCCGTCGAGATCGCCCGCGAGCTGGACGGCGCGCTTGCGCTTGACGGCGAGCTGCAGCTCGACGCCGCCATCGTGCCCTCCGTGGGCTCCTCGAAGGCGCCCGACTCCCCCGTCGCCGGGCGCGCCAACGTGCTCGTGTTCCCCGACATCGACGCAGGCAACATCGGCTACAAGCTCGTGCAGCGCCTGGCGAAGGCCGAGGCATACGGCCCCATCACGCAGGGCATCGCCGCGCCCGTGAACGACCTCTCCCGCGGCTGCACCGCCGATGACATCGTAGGCGTGATCGCCATCACCTGCGTGCAAGCGCAAGCGCAAGCCCACGCGACTGAGAAGTAGGGCGGTTGCGGGTGCCTGGGCGGGTGTTTGGGTGCGTGCCTGGGCGGGTGCCTGGGTGCGTGCCTAGGTGCGTTCGCAAGGGGCACCTCACGCCAGCCTGAGCGAGCGTTCCTCCCCTCGTGTCATCCTGAGCGAGCAGCCCCCCTCATGTCATCCTGAGCGAGCGAAGCGAGTCGAAGGATCTGGCCCCGGGCACGGCGCGCCCGCATGCCATCCCAAACGCGAAAGCGCCTTAGCGTCACCCCGAGTGATCCTTCCTTTCCCCGTGTCATCCTGAGCGAGCGAAGCGAGTCGAAGGATCTGGCCCCGGGCACGGCGCGCCCGCATGCGCAACCCACCCGCGGCCAGATCCTTCGACTCCGCGCCCTGCGGGCGCTCCGCTCAGGATGACATAAAGGAGTTGCCTGGGATGGCACGAAGGGCGAGCTCAAGCGTGTGTGCCCGCGTCATGATGCGCGGGAACGCCCAAACCCCGTGGCATTAAAAGCAAGCGCGTCAGCGCTTAGCACTTTAACGGCGGGCGCTCCACCCGGGATGACACAGGATGAGAGCGCAGCCCTAGAACAGGTGGAGCTCGTCGGCGAGCATCTTCTCGTGCAGGATCTCGAAGGTGTCGCGCGCGATCATGTACTCCTCGTTGGTGGGGATGATGAGGATCTGAACCTCGGAGTCGTCGGTGGAAATCTCGCGCTCGCCGCCGCGCAGCTTGTTCTTCTGCAGGTCGAGCTTGATGCCGAGCGGCTGCAAGCCCGCGAAGATCAGTCGGCGCATCTTGTCGCAGTTCTCGCCGACACCCGCGGTGAGCACGACGGCGTCGACGCCGCCCATGACGGCGATGTACTGACCGATGTACTTCTTCACCGAGTTCGAGTACATCTCGTAGGCGAGCTGGGCGCGCTCGTTGCCGCTCTCGGACGCCTCGCGCACGCTGCGCAGGTCGTTCGACACGCCTGAGATGCCCAAAAGCCCTGACTGCTTGTTCATCAGGTTGTTGACCTCTTCGGCGCTCAGGTTCTCATGCTCCATGAGGAACGGGACGACAGCTGGGTCCACCGCGCCGCAGCGCGTGCCCATCATGAGGCCGTCGAGCGGCGTCAGGCCCATCGAGGTGTCGACCGCCACGCCGTGGTCGACGGCCGACATCGAGCAGCCGTTGCCGAGGTGGCACGTGATGAGCTTGAGGTCGTTGAGCGGCTCGTCGAGGAAGGCCGCCGCGCGCTCGGCGATGTAGCGGTGCGACGTGCCATGCGCGCCGTACTTGCGAATGGAGTACTTCTCGTACATCTCGTACGGCAGCGGGTACATATACGCCTTCGGGGGCATGGTCTGGAAGTAGGAGGTGTCGAACACCGCCACCATGGGCTTGCCCGGCATCTGCTGCTGGCAGGCGCTGATGCCCATGAGGGCCGCCTTGTTGTGCAAAGGCGCGAGCTCGGCGAGCTCGTCGATCTTGGCGATCACGTCATCGTCGATGAGCACCGAGCGGTCGAAGTACTTGCCGCCCTGCACGATGCGGTGCCCGATGGCGTCGATCTCGTCAAGCGAGTCGATGGCCTTGGTGGGACCGGAGATGAGCGCCTCGAGCACGAGCGACATGGCGTCGTTGTGGTCGCTCATCGCGGCGTCGATGACCACCTCGTTGTCGTCGAGGCCGTGCTTGTGGAACGCCTCGGCCGAACCGACGCGCTCGCAGATGCCCTTGGCGAGAACCGAGTGGGTCTCGACGTTGATGAGCTGGTATTTCAAGGAAGATGATCCTGCATTGATTACGAGTACGTTCAACGATCCGCCTCCCTTAGAACGAGTTGTATCCCGTTATTTTACGCTGTCGCCAAAGGTGACCCCGATCATGAGGAGACACTTTCGGCGAGTGGCGCGCGGCAGGCACGTGTCTTTCCGCGCCAAGCCTCCGTCGAACTTTAGCCACGTTCCCACCGCGTTCCCGCCGCGCTTTCGTCGAGCCTTCACCAGGCACCCGCCGCGCTTTCGCACAGGGACGCTACTCGACCGCAGGGCTGCCGTCGTTCATCTGCGCGCCGCCGAGCACGTGGATGTGGATGTGGTGCACGCTCTGGCAGGCATGATCGCCCGTGTTCACGAGCGTGCGGAAGCCGCCCTCGGTCACGCCCTTGATCTCGGCCACCTTCGCCACGGCGCCGAAGAGGCGCCCCATCTCGTCTGCGGGGATGCCGTCGGCGATGTTGTCGTAGTGGTTCTTCGGCACGATGAGGGTGTGCACCGGCATCATGGGGCTCACGTCCTCGAAGGCCAGCACGTCGTCGTCCTCGTACACCTTCGTGCAGGGGATCTCCCCCGCCACGATCTTGCAGAACAGGCAGTCGTCCTTGCGCATGGTTCTCTCTCCTTTTCGTCGGTTCCTTTCGGGTTGCTGCGGGTTGGCTGCTGCGGAAAAGCTCCCGCAGATGAGCTGCCGCAGGCGGGTTGCCCGCAGGCAGGTTGTCGCCTACGCCTTCTGGAGCGTGGTGTCCAAGGTCGCGTCGTCAGGTGCAGGCGCAAGCTCGCCCATGAGCACGTCGACCTGCTGCTCGGCGGCGTCGAGGCGCTTCTGCAGCGACGCGAGCAGGGAGACCCCGCGCGCGTAGCTTTCCAGCGACTCCTCAAGCTCGAGCGTGTTGGACTCGAGCACGTTCACGACGCCTTCGAGCTCGGCCATGGCCTGGCGAAACGTCAGCTCCTCGACCGGCTTCAATTCCTCATTCATCGCTATCCTCCCATGGTTCCAGCGCCGTTGTGATGCGCTGCGTGCCTACTACCTTGCAGTTGACGACGCCGTCGGAGACGGTGAGCTCCACGGCGTCGGACGAGCGGACGTCGTCCACGGACTTCACCACGCCCCCGCGCTCGTCGCGCGCGATGGCGTAGCCGCGGGCGAGCACCATAAGCGGCGACAGGTCGTTCAGGCGCGCCGCCATCATCGAAACGTCGCCCGCGAAGCGCCGCGGCAGCGCGCGGCCCTGATAGCGCAGGCGCTCGGCGAGCGCGCACGTGCGCTGCCCCTCGCGCTCGCCGAGGCGCGAGAGCGAGCCGGCGAGCAGGGCGCGCATGCCCTCGAGCGCACGGCGGTCGGACGCGATGGCCTGCGGGAGCGCCGCGTGAAGGCGCCCGGACAGCTCGTCGAGCGCACGCGCGTCAGCCTCGAACAGGCGCATCGGCTCGCGGAAGAGCGGCAACGCCGCCATGAGCTCCACCCGGCGGCTCGACGCGACCACGCGCGCCCGCTCGCGCGCGGCGAGCGCGGACGCGAGCGCATCGAGGCGCGCACGCACCTCGGCGCCTTCGGGCGCCACGCCCGCGGCGGCGTACGTGGGCGTCGAGGCACGCACGTCGGCCACCATGTCGGCGATGGAGGTGTCGGGCTCGTGCCCGATGCCCGTGACCACCGGGACCGGCATGTCGGCGATGGCGCGCGCGAGGCGCTCGTCGTTGAACGGCATGAGGTCCTCGAACGACCCGCCGCCGCGCACCACGAGCACCACCTCGGCGCCGGCCATCACCACGCGCTGCATGCCTTCCACGATGGCCGCCGGCGCTCCCGCGCCCTCGACCGGCACGCCGGCCAGAAGCACGCGCGCCAGCGGCCAACGGCGGCGCAGCGTGCGCAAAACGTCATGGACCGCCGCGCCGCGCGGCGACGTGACCAGGCCGACTGCCTGCGGATACGCTGGCAGGGGCCGCTTGCGCTCAGGTGAGGTGAGACCCTCGGCCGCGAGCTTGCGCGCGAGCTCGGCCACCTGCAGGCGCAGGTTGCCCTCGCCCGCGAGCGCCACCGAGAACACGTCGAAGTTCATGCGCCCCTTCGCCGCGTAGAGCGTGAAGCGGCCGGTGAGCTCCACGAGCGCGCCGACGCGCAGCTGCACGCCCGCTGCCTGGTAGCGGTTGTTCCACATCATGCACGGCAAGGAGGCGCTTCTGTCCTTCACCGTGAAGTAGACGGCCTTGTAGCCCGGCTTGTTGGAGACCTCGGACACCTCGCCGACGAGGCGCACCACCACGCCCTCGAGCGCGCCCTTGGCCAGCGCCACCGCGCCCGAGACCGAGAGAGCCTCCTGCCGCTCGCTACTCCTCACGCTGGCCGAGCAGCCACAGAAGCTGCAGGATCGAGGTGAGGGCCGCCGCCACGTACGTGAGCGCGCACGCCTGCAGGACGCTCGCGGTGCCGCCCTGCTCGGCTGCGGGCGCGCCGACGTTGGCCAGGTACGCCTTCGCGCGGCGCGACGCGTCGAACTCGACCGGCAGCGTGACGATCTGGAAGAGCACCACCACGGCGTACATGATGATGGCCAGCGTGGTGAGCTCCAAGATGTTCATGATGATGCCGAGCATCAGCAGGAAGATCCACGCGTTCGACGCGAGGTTCACCGCCGGGACGAGCGAGCCGCGGATGCGCATGGGGGCGTACCCCTCGGCGAACTGGCAGGCATGCCCCACCTCGTGGCAGGCCGTGGCGATCGACGTGATCGACGTGCCGCGGTAGGCGTCAGGGTCGAGCGTGATGGAGTTGTCACGCGGGTCGAAGTGGTTCTGGTCGGGGCCGCCCATGCGGATCTCCACGCCCGACACGCCGTGGTAGGACAGCATGTGCTGGGCCATCTGCGCGCCGGTGTAGCCGCTCGCCGAGCCCACGCTGCGGAACTTCTTCAGCTGGTGGTTCACCCACCACGTTGCCCCCATGCCGATGACGAGCGTCACCACGATGAGGGAAAGGTAACTCATGGACATGTTGCGTCTCACTCCTTCTCGGTTGGTCTACGTGCTTAGGGGGCATTATATCCGACAAACGTACGAATGATGTACCACAGGTGGAACACCGTCAAACATTCGCAACCCGCGCGGGCGCAGGCCCCTGCCCGCATGCGGGGCGCGCCCCACGTCACCGCTCCCACGCGCGCCGCGCACCCTCCTACGGCTGTCCCACGCGCGTCACCTTCACGCCGCCGCCCTCGAGGCTCAGCGAGATCCTGCCGGCCAGAAGGTCGAGCAGCTCCTCGCCCACGATGGCGCGGCGCCACCCGTGCAGCACGTCGACGTCGGTGTGCCCGCGCGCCACCTGGCAGAGGTCCGCATGGCTCGCGAGCGTCTGCATGGCTACGCCGTTCTCCCGCGCGCGCAGGCGCACGACGGCGTTCATGAGGTCGAGCTCCGCGTCGACGTTCGGCTCGTTGCGCGATGAGCGGTCCACTTCCGGCCACTCGTCCTCGGGCAGGGCGTACGACTTCCTCATGAGGTCGGCCACCGTGCGCGCGTCGCGCGTGGTGAGGCGCTCGCGCACGCCGCGCACCATGAACAAATCGTCGATCGTCGCCGCCTCGCGCTTGCACACCTCCACGATCTGCTCGTCGGTGAGCACCCACTTGCGCGGCACGTCGCGCCTTCGCGCCTCCACCTCGCGCCACGCGGCCACCTCGCGCGCCGCCGCGAGCTGCTTGCGCGAGAGCTGGTTGCCGCGCTTGAGCCGGCGGAAGCGCTCGCGCGGGTCGCTCTCGTAGCGCGCTGGGTCCACCAGGTCGTCGAAGTCGCGCTCGAGCCAGCCGAGGCGCCCCTTCTTCTCGAGCGCCTCGGTGAGGACGCGGTGGACCTGCGGCAGGTACACCACATCGTCGGCCGCGTACCTGAGCTGCGAGTCGGACAGGGGCCGGCGCGACCAGTCGGTGAACGAGTCGATCTTCTTGAGCGACACGCCGCAGGTGGCGCTCACGAGCGCCCCGTAGCCGATCTGCTGGGTGTGCCCGATGAGCGCCGCTGCGATCTGCGTGTCGAACACCGGGTGGGGCAGCACGCCGATCTCGCGGTAGAGGATCTCGAGGTCCTGCCCGCCCGCGTGGAAGAGCTTCAGGACGGACTCGTCAGCAAGCAGCGGGGCGATCACGCGCAGGTCGCGCACCGCGAACGGGTCGATGACGGCCACTTCGCTGTCGGTCGCCATCTGGAGCAGGCACAGCTTCGCGTAGTAGGTCTTCTCGCGAAGGAACTCCGTATCGATGGCAAGAAGGGAGGAGGACCTCGCGCGCTCGACGAACGCCTCGAGGCTTTCCTGGTTCGCTATGTACACCGAGTTGTTCCTAACATGATCACAGTTTGTAGTACCATGCCATTGTAGCTTGGGAAAGGAAATCTGTGAAACTGCTCGTGATAAATAACCTGGCTTCCGGCTTCGGCGAGGGCGCGGTCTACGACTTCGTGCGCTCGTTCGCGGCCGACGGCGACGAGGTGACGATGCGCTCCACGGACGGCAGCTCGGATCTGCGCACCTTCCTCCATGACGCCGAGGACTACGACGCCGTGGTGGCCGCCGGCGGAGACGGCACCATCGCCACGGTAACCTACCTCTTGGCGGACACTGGTATCCCGGTGCTCCCCTTCCCCTCGGGCACCGCCAACCTGCTCGCCATGAACCTCGCCTCGCCCACCGAGCCGCACGCGCTCGCCAAGATGACGCGCGAGATGCGCTGCATGGACTTCGACATCGGCGAGATCGAGCTCCCGGGCGGCGAGCACTGCGGATTCTCCATCATGGCGGGCGCCGGCTACGACGCCACCATCATGAAGGGCGCTGCCGCAGGCAAGAAGCTCCTCGGCCCCATGGCCTACTTCACCTCGGCCGTGGCCAACGCCACGCCCCAGCACGCCACGTTCACGCTGAGCATCGACGGGCGCGAGGTGAGAAGCTCGGGCGTGGGCGTGCTCATCGCGAACTTCTCGAAGATCCAGTTCGACCTCTCGCTCGTGCATGAGAACCTCCCGCGCGACGGGGCGTTCGACGTGGTGGTGCTCAACACCAAGGACGCCTTCGGGCTCATCCCCGCCCTGATCGCCTGCGTGCTCGACCGCTCGGGCGAGTTCCCCGGGCGCACGGACGCACTCGAGATCTACCGCGGGCGCGAGATCACCGTCGAGGCCGACCCGCCGCTGGTAGTGCAGTACGACGGCGAGGTCACGAGCTACACCACGCCGTTCGCCGTGCGCATGCTGCCCAAGGCGGCGCGCTTCATCGTGTCAGAGGAATGCTGCCGCGTCTTCGCCGAGGCGTAAGAGGCGAAGGGCGCCTGGGCATCCAGGCCACTACGCAACAGGGACGAAGGGCGCCTGGGCGCGGGCCGCTGCGCATCAGGGGCGCCTTGGCGCGAGGGGCTGCGCGGGATGGGGACGCCTGGGCGCGGGGCTGCTGCGCATCAGGGGCGCCGGATGCGTCTGACGGGCGGCCAGTCCGCTGAGCGAGGACCTCCCCCGTATCGTCCCAAGCGAGCAGCCTCCCCGTGCCATCCCAAGCGAGCAACCTCCCCGTGCCACCCTAAGAGAACAACTCCCGTGTCATCCTGAGCGAGCGAAGCGAGTCGAAGGATCTGGCCCCAAGCACGGTGCGCCCGCATGCGCAACCCCCTTGCGACCAGATCCTTCGACTCCGCGCCTTACGGCGCTCCGCTCAGGATGACACGGGGAGGGCATAGAAGGGCGCTCCGCTCGGGTGACATGGGGGGCGAGCGCCCAAGCGCGGGCCACTACACAACAGGGGCGCCTGCACGTCGCGCGTCCAGACGTCCCCGCGTCGCGCAGCGTCTAGGCGCGGTCGTCGAGCGTGCGCTCCTTGACGGCCTGGCTGGCCTTCCAGCGCGCCAGGTTCGCGTTGTAGCGCATCTGGATGAGCTCGAGGATCACCGCGAACACCATGGCGAAGTAGACCATGAGCTTCTCGAGGTGCATGTCGAGCACTTCGATGCCCGTGGTGATGCCGGCCGCGTCAAGCACGAGCAGGACGCCGATGGCGGTGATGAACACGAGCGCCAGAAGCTTCATCTCGACGTTGCGGTTGATGAAGTCGGCGATGAAGTCGATGAACACCATCATAACCACGATGGCCACGATGACGGCGATGATCATGATGATGAGGTGCTCGGCGAGGCCCACCGCCGTGATGACCGAGTCGATGGAGAACACGAGGTCCATCACCATGATGGTGCCGACGGCCTGGGGAAGCGAGAGCATATGCAGAAGCGCGTGAACCTCGGAGCTCTTCGCCTTGATCTCGGTGAGGCGCAGCGCGTCGAGGAGCTCGACGATGCCCTTGTAGATGAGGTAGCCGCCGCCGGCGAGCATGACGAGGTCGCGTATGGAGAAGCCGTGTGAGAAGTCGCCGAGGTCGAGGGTGAACAGCGGCGTGGTCATGTGCACGAGCCAGCTGGCGAAGCAGAGGAACAAACAGCGCATGATGAGCGCGCCGGCCAAGCCGAGCTTACGGCCGATGTGCTGCTTGTCCTCGGGCAGGCGGTTCGTGGTGATCGAGATGAACACGATGTTGTCGACACCGAGCACGATCTCGAGGAATATCAGGGTGATGAGGCTGATCCACGCCTCGGGTGTCGCGAAGATCGAGAAGTCCACACGCGCTCCTTTCGGTTTGCTTCCACAAAAAAACTCATGGCGCAAAGCCGATGATCCGCTGCGTCATCGATTCTGCGCCATGAGTCTCGTTAATTAAGATGCGCCAGACCGCTTGTTGCCAAGGTGCAACCGCGCTGCCATGATGTTGAACGCATCGCGCTGTTTCGCGCCAACTACTCCCCCATGGAGTGCGTTCATGCTATCAGAGGGCAGAGCCAGCCGCAATGCTATAATCGGCGGAGTCACAAAATATTACAAGGAGTTTGCATGGCATTCCAGCTTCCTTTCGGCTCCCTGCGCGATCCCGCGCGCATGGAGCGCCCGCGGGCCGCTGCTGCGCCGCTGCCGGGCTTCGAGAACGAGAACATCCGCTACCTCGACGCGCCGGCGCTCGCGCGCCCCCTCGAGCTGCCGCAGCCGGTGCGCGCCGGGGCGCTCGCTGGCATGCTCGTGGCCGCGGTCATCGGCGGGGTGTTTCTGTTCCAGTACTTCGACGCCATCGTGAACGCGCCTGCGCGCGAGCAGGCGGCGCTCGAGGAGAACCTCGCGCGCGAGGTGCCCATCGAGGTGCCTGCGCTCGTGTCGTTCATGACGATGAGCGACCAGGAGGTGATGGACGCGCTCAACGCGTCAGGCGCCACCCTGTACGAGCGCGTGGCGCCGGGCACCTCCGAGGACGGCAGCTTCGAGGTCATCAAGCTGCCCGAGGGCGTGACGGTGGCCGACGCGGGCGCGATGTACCTCACCGGCATCGACAACCTGAGCGCGGCTGACGCGGTGCGCCTGCTCAACGGCGCGTGGGACCTCACCGTGAACCACACGAGCGGTTCGTTTGCGCGCGTGCGCTACGCCGACTTCACCTCGCTGTCCGTCCAGGAGGCCGTGCAGAGCGCCATCAACGCCGCCGGGCTCGCCGAATGCGCCATCGACGACTCGGGCGTCGACGAGTCGGGCAACACCTACGCGGCCGGCGTGATCGAGAGCGAGGGCAACGTCTACAACTGGCGCGTGTCCGCCCTGCCGCTCTCCGAGATGTACGACATCAGCGGCATCCCCGCAAGCGCCAGCTACGTCGGAATCAAGCTGACGAGCGCGTAAGGGAGGGCCGGCCAGGGCTTCCAAGCCCCTCGACCAGGGCGTTCAGGTCCCTCGGCCATGGCCGCCAAGCCCCTCGGCCAAACCGGCCAGGGCTGTCAAGCCCCCCGGCGAAGCCGGCCAAGCCCCCGGCTAGGGCTCGATCAGGTTGATTCCCGCTGTAACGGAGCGCTTTCGGCGGTGTTTCGGCGGCGAACGCCCTGTCGGTGCTTCGGCGGCAAGCCCCTGTCGGTGCCTCGGTGGAGAACGCCCTGTCGGTGCTTCGGCGGCAAGCCCCTTTCGGCGCTTCGGTGGAGAACGCCCTGCCCGCCACTCACTCGGAACACCGACAACGCCCCCTTTCCATCCACCTCCTCGGGAAAGCTGGATGGAAAACGCCCGTTGTCGGTGCTTCGAGCCCCAAAAACCACCGACAACGCGCCTTTTGCATCCACTTTCTTCGGGAAATCACCGATAACGGCCTCGTTTCATCCAGAATCACCTGAGGGGTGGATGGAAAAGCGTCGTTGTCGGTAACCGGACTGCGAACATGCCTTTCTGCCCATATGCCACCCGCGAATAAACGGTCCCTACACACTTTTTCGCCTATATCCCAGATGGGGCGAGGGGATCGTGTGGTCGGAGCTCCATCATCAGACGCCGCGCCCATATGCGATCGACTGATGATGGATTACACACTTTTTGAAACTTAACCCTATATCCCGCGATACGCCCGCGATCCCCGCCAACGCTTCTGGAGCGAACCCCTCAAACGACCCGTAAAGGATCCGAAAAGCAAAGCAGCCCTGGGAGATTCCCAGGGCTGCACGATGAGCAATGGAGCGGACAACGGGGTTCGAACCCGCGACCCCCACCTTGGCAAGGTGGTGCTCTACCAGCTGAGCCATGTCCGCATGTTAGGTTGTCAAAGCCGAATGGAGGCGACGCCCGGATTCGAACCGGGGGTGAAGGCTTTGCAGGCCTCTGCCTTACCACTTGGCCACGTCGCCATTTTCAAGCTTGCCGTCATGTAAGAGGCTGGCCATTGCGTAAGCCTGACCAGCCTCGATGTGACAATGGAGCGGACAACGGGGTTCGAACCCGCGACCCCCACCTTGGCAAGGTGGTGCTCTACCAGCTGAGCCATGTCCGCGTCGCGAAGAGATATATTAGAGGAACTTAAACTCTCATGCAAGCATTTTTTTCAACTTTTTTACGAACGTCTTGCCGAGGCGTGCGGCACGCACCAGCCCCGAAACTCATCATGCTCGGCGTACCTCAAAACCTCTCTCTCGGTTTTGGTCCAAGATATTGGGCGCACCTCACACAGGCGTTGCGGTTGCTTTGAAAAGCTACCGCGCGCACCAGCTGGCGCGCGGGCTGAGGGCAGCAAAAAAGCGGCAACGCAGACGGCGACACGGGCAGGAGGGACGCAACCCCTTCCACCCTCCCCTTCTGGCAAAAATTCTTGAAAAAGGGGCTTGTCAGATTCTGTTGCTCTGTTAAAATATTTTCTTGCTGACGCGGTAATGCGATGCACACCATATACGTGGGCGGTTAGCTCAGGGGGAGAGCACTACCTTGACACGGTAGGGGTCACAAGTTCAAATCTTGTACCGCCCACCATTGAAATTCGAAAGCGGTCTTCTGGCCGCTTTTTTGCTGCCATCAGCGCAAACACCCTCATGCCGGGCCAAGGCGCTCCTCCGCCATGCGTGACCTATGTGTGACGTCGTATCCTTACGCGATCGATTAATCACGATTACACACTTTTGTTCCTATATCCCCGTCCGCAAGCTTGGCGCTGCCCTGCCGCTAGGGAATTAGCCACGCCTTGGCGCTTCTTCCCTCCTCGCCGTCTCCCAGGCGCCCTCACGGGCGTCTCCCTGTCCCAAGGGAATCCCGTCGCACGCCTTGGCGTACTCCCCCAGCTCTCTCCTCGCCGCTTTTCTGGTGCTCTGGCGGGCGCTACCGGTAGGACTCGTCCTCGCCGTAGGGCTCGATGTGGACGAGGACCTCCTTCACGTTGGGATGGCGCTTGATGACCTCGCGCTCGAAGGCGTCGCCGAGCTCGTGGGCCGCGCGCACCGTCATCTCGGGGTCGACGAGCGCATGCAGGTCGCAGTACACCTCCGCCTCGGTGCCGCGCGTGCGCACGCAGTGCACCTCGACGAGGCCCGGCATCTCCCGCGCGATGGACTCGATGTCCTCGGGCGGGATGCACGCGTGGTCGGACAGCGTGCGCAGCGCCGTGCGGAACACGCCCACCGCCGACAGGAGGATGAACACCGTCACGATGAGCGCCATGATGGGGTCAGCCGCCGGGAAGCCCGCCGCCACGAAGCCGAGGCCCGCGATGACGCCGATGGACACGAACGCGTCGGAGAGCGTGTGGGCCGCGTCAGCTGCGAGGATCTCGCTGCGCAGCTCCTTGCCGCGCCGCCGCTCGTAGAGCGTGACGCCAAGGTTCACCACAAGCGTGGACACCATGACCACGAACGACACGGGCGTGACCTCCGCGGTGTAGCTCTGGCTCATGAGCTTGCCCACCGCGCCCGTGCCCACCTCGAAGGCTGCGAGCACGAGCAGCACGCCGATGGCCATAGAACCGTACGTCTCGAACTTCGCATGCCCGTAGGGGTGCCCTGCGTCGGCCGGGCGGCCCGCCACGGCGATGCCCACGAGCCCGATGATGTTGCCGAGCGAGTCGAACACCGAGTGGATGCCGTCGGCCTGCATCGAGGCAGAGTTCGAGGCCAGGCCGTAGAAGAACTTCGCCGCCGCCACCGCCAGGTTGAGCACGAACACGATCCAGAGCACCCGCTCCACGCTGCGCGCGTGGTCGGTCTTTTCCGAGGAGCCGAAACGAGCCATGCGCCCTCCTCCCCACAAGACGGAATCTGATGCAAAAAAGCCCCGCTGAGCGGGGCTTTCAATTTCAATGGTGTCGGAGGCGGGATTTGAACCCGCACACCCGGTATGTGGGCACTAGCACCTCAAGCTAGCGTGTCTGCCGTTCCACCACTCCGACATGCTTTTTTGCAGCGACGAATAGTTTAGCAGAATGGCGCTGCAATGCAACAAGAATTTTCAACTTTTCTTGCTGCGGCGCGCTGGGCTGCGCTGGCGCTAGGCGCCGATCGTCCCATGCGGGTAAATGACCATGAGCACCAAAAGCGACACCATGAACACGATCGCGCACGCGATGGTGATGCGGTCGAGGTTCTTCTCGATGACGCTCGTGCCCGTCTGGGTGGAGTACATGGAGCTCGCGATCATGTCGGAGATGCCCGTGCCCTTGCCCGAGTGCATGAGGATGAACACGATCATGCCCACGCCCGACAGCACGAGCAGGATGAGAAACACAATAACCAGAGGATTCAAAGTTTCACTCTTCTCTCGGAGGAATAACTACCTTTACACAAATTCGTTATTATAGCGCAACCTCCGCTACGAGGCAAGCAGGCACGAGCCCGTCATCTCGCCGGGCACCGCAAGCCCCACGGCGGCCAAAAGCGTCGGCGCGATGTCGGCCAGACACCCTACCTCCCCGCTTAGGGCGAGGCCCGCCCCCGTCTCATCCACCAGCACGAACGGCACGGGCGCCGTGGTGTGGGCCGTGTGCGGCGTGCCGTCCGGCGCGATCATCTTGTCGGCGTTGCCGTGGTCGGCCGTGACGAACGCCACGCCGCCCTTGCGCGCCACCGCGTCGAGCACGCGCCCCACGCCCGCGTCGACCGCCTCGACGGCGGCCACCGCGGCGGGGATCACGCCGGTGTGCCCCACCATGTCGCAGTTCGCGAAGTTCACGATGTACACGTCGGCGGCGTCATCGTCGATGGCCGCGGCCAGCGCCTCGGCCACCTCGGGCTCGCTCATCTCGGGCTTGAGGTCGTAGGTCGCCACCTTCGGGCTCGCGATGAGCTTGCGCTCCTCGCCCGCCTTCTCCTCCTCGCGCCCGCCGTTCAAGAAGAACGTCACGTGGGCGTACTTCTCGGTCTCCGCGATGTGGTACTGAGCAAGCCCCGCATCAGCCAGCACGTCAGCCAGCACGTTGTCGGGGAACTCCTTCGGGAAGGCCACCGCCGCCGGGATGTCGGGGTCGTACTCTGTGAGGCACACGAACGTGACCTGCGGCCAGCGCGCGCGCTCGAAGCCCGCGAAGCCCGCGTCCGTGAGGGCGCGCGTGATCTCGCGCGCGCGGTCGGGGCGGAAGTTGAAGAAGATCACCGCGTCGCCGTCGCGCATGCCGCGCCCGCTCAGGGCCACGGGCACCACGAACTCGTCGGTCACGCCGTCGGCGTAGGACGCCTCCATGGCCTCGACGGGGCCGAGCTGCGTGAGGTTCGCCGCGCTCGTGAGCGTGTCGTAGGCGCGCGCGACGCGGTCCCAGCGGTTGTCGCGGTCCATGGCGTAGTAGCGCCCCTCGATGGAGGCGATCTCCATCACGCAGCCGCTCTCGGGCGCCTCCTTCGTGAGCCGGGCCATGACGTCGGCCAGCTCGCGCACGTACCCCGCGCCGCTCGAGGGCGGCACATCGCGGCCGTCCATGAAGCAGTGCACCATGACGTGCGGCACGCCCGCGTCGCGCGCCGCCTCGAGCAGCGCGTAGAGGTGGGCGTTGGAGGAGTGCACGCCGCCGTCGCTTAGGAGCCCCATGAGGTGCAGCGCGGCGCCCGGCGCCTTCGCCGCCTCGAACGCCGCGGTGATCTCGGGGTTCGTGACGATGGAGCCGTCTGCGCACGCGCGGTTGACGCGCGTGAGCTCCTGGAACACCACGCGTCCCGCGCCGATGTTGAGGTGCCCCACCTCGGAGTTGCCCATCTGGCCCGCCGGCAGGCCCACGGCCTCGCCCGACGCCTCGAGGCGCACCCAGGGGCGCGTGGCGAACAGCTCGTCGAGCACGGGAGTCTGCGCGAGCGAGATGGCGTTTCCCTCCCCCGGCTCCTCGAGGCCGAAGCCGTCCATGATGATGAGGCACGCCGGGAGGCGCAGGGACGCGCGATCGGCGCCCTGCGCCTCCTTTCCTTCGTTGAACTGCTCAGACGCCATCTACATCGCTGCCTTCACGATCTCGATGAACGACTTCGCCTTGAGCGACGCGCCGCCGATGAGGCCGCCGTCGATGTCGGGCTCGGCGAGCAGGAGCGCAGCGTTGCCCTCGTTCATGGAGCCGCCGTAGAGCACGCGCATGGCGTCGGCCGTCTTGTCGCTGTAGATCTCGGCGAGCGTGGCGCGCACCGCCGCGCACACCTCCTCGGCCTGCTCGGGGGTGGCGGTGCGGCCGGTGCCGATGGCCCAGATGGGCTCGTAGGCCACCACCGCGCTTTTCGCCGCCGCCTCGTCAACGCCGGCGAACGCCGCGCGCACCTGGGCGCACACGTACTCGAGGTACGAGCCCTCGTCACGCACGGCGAGCGACTCGCCCACGCACACGATGGGCTTGATGCCGCCGTCGACGAGCGCCTTGACCTTCTTGTTCACGTCCTCGTTCGTCTCGCCGAACAGCCCGCGGCGCTCCGAGTGGCCGACGATGCACCACTCGCAGCCGATCTCGCGCAGCATCTCGATCGAGATCTCGCCCGTGTAGGCGCCCTTCGGCTCCCAGTAGACGTTCTGCGCGCCCACGCCCACCTTCAGGTGGTCGAACTCGAACACGTTCACCACCGGCTTGAGGTCGACGTACGGCGGGCACACCGCCACGTCGACGGTCTCGAGCCAGTCGCGGTAGAAGTCGTAGGAGATCTCCTGCGCGAGCACCACGGCCTCGCCGATGGTGTTGTTCATCTTCCAGTTGCCCGCGATGAGGTTCTTTCTGGTCATGTGAGGTCCTTTCACTCTGCGCGCAGCGCCTCGACGCCGGGCAGCTTCTCGCCTTGCACGAGCTCCATGGAGGCGCCGCCGCCGGTGGAGATGAACGTCATCTTCTCGGCGAGGTCGAACTTGTTGACCGCCGCCACCGAGTCGCCGCCGCCGATGATGGTGTCGGCCGCAACGTTCTCCGCCACGGCCTCGGCCACGGTCTTCGTGCCCGCCTCGAACGCCTTCATCTCGAACACGCCCATGGGGCCGTTCCAGAACACGCTCGCGGCGCCCGCGATGGCCTCCGCGTAGAGCGCGGCCGTCTCGGGCCCGATGTCAAGGCCCATCATATCCGCGGGGATCTCGTCCGCCGAAACCGTTTTCGTGTTGGCATCTTCGGCGAAGGCGTCAGCGCACACCACGTCGACGGGGAGCAGCAGCTTCACGCCGCGCTCCTCGGCCTTCGCGATCATGGCGCCGGCGCGCTCGACCCAGTCGTCTTCCTTGAGCGAGGTGCCCACGGCCTTGCCCTGCGCGAGCAGGAAGGTGAAGCACATGCCGCCGCCGATGATGAGGGTGTCGGCCTTATCCATGAGCGCGTCGATGACCTTGATCTTGTCGGACACCTTGCTGCCGCCGAGGATGGCCACGAACGGGCGCTTGGGCTCATCGAGCATGCCGGTGAGCGTGGCCACCTCGCGCTGCATGAGGTAGCCCGCGTACGCCGGGAGCAGCGATGCGACGCCGGCCGTGGAGGCGTGCGCGCGGTGCGCGGTGCCGAAGGCGTCGTTCACGTAGGCGTCGCCCAGCGCGGCGAGCTCAGCGCAGAAGGCCGGGTCGTTCTTCTTCTCGCGCTTGTCGAAGCGCAGGTTCTCGAGCACCACCACGTCGCCGTCGGAAAGCGCGGCCACCTTGGCCTGCGCGTCGGCGCCCACGGTGTCGGACGCGAAGGCGACGGGGCGGCCCAGAAGCTCGCCCAGACGCTCGGCCGCGGGGGCGAGCGTGTACGCCTCCTCGAAGCCCTCCCCCTTCGGGCGGCCCAGATGGCTCATGAGGACGACGCGCGCGCCCTCGCCCACGAGGCGCTCGATGGTGGGCAGCGCCGCGCGGATGCGCGTGTCGTCGGTCACCACGCCGTCTTTCACCGGCACGTTGAAGTCGACGCGCACCAGAACGCGCTTCCCGCGCGCCTCGAGCTCGTCAACCGAGTTAATCTTGCTCATGTTCACTTCCTAGCAAATCGGGTTTGTTCATGCCGCCGAGCGTGCTCATCAGCTCGCGCAGCATCTCAGTCTGCTCGCGCTGCGCTGCGGCAACCTGCTTGAGAGCCTCGGCACTCTCCTTCGTAGCCTGCGCCATGTCGAAGAACTTCTTCAAGATGAGCAGCGCGACGACGAGGGGGATCAGATAGATGAAAGCGGCCATGACGGCTGGGAGCATGTTCCCCATAGGCAGAGCACCTCCTTTGCAGAAAAGCCCCGGGGGCCGACCAGGAACCCGGGGCTTAATAAATCATAAATCGCGCAGCGTCGAGCCGTCCGCCGTTGCGTCAGCAACGGCGGCACAAACTTACAGCATGATCTTGACGAGGTCCTTCACGCGGTTGGAGTAGCCCCACTCGTTGTCGTACCAGCTGATGCACTTCACCATGTCGGACTTCTCGCCCATCACCATGGTGAGCAGGCTATCGAAGATGGAGGAGTGGTTGTCGCCCACGATGTCGATGGACACGATGGGGTCGTCCTGGTACTCGAGGATGCCCTTGAGCGGGCCCTCGGCGGCGGCCTTCATGGCCTCGTTGATCTCCTCGCGGGTCACCTCGCGCTCAAGCTCCACCGTGAGGTCGACCATGGAGCCGTCCGGCGTGGGAACGCGGGTGGCGAAGCCGTCGAGCTTGCCCTTGAGCTCGGGCAGGACGAGCGCCACGGCGCGGGCGGCGCCGGTGGTGGTGGGGATCATCGACATGGCGGCCGCGCGGGCGCGACGCAGGTCCTTGTGCGGGAGGTCGAGGATCTTCTGGTCGTTGGTGTACGCGTGGATGGTGTTCATGTAGCCGCGCTTGATGCCGAAGTTCTCCATGAGGACCTTCGCCATGGGGGCCAGGCAGTTGGTGGTGCAGGAGGCGTTCGACACGATGTGGTGCTTCTCCGGATCGTACTGGTCGTCGTTGACGCCCATGACGATGGTGATGTCCTCGCCCTTCGCGGGGCAGGTGATGACGACCTTCTTGGCGCCGGCCTTGATGTGTTTGCCGGCCAGCTCGCCGGTCTTGAAGATGCCCGTGGACTCGACCACGATGTCGACGCCGAGCTCGCCCCAGGGCAGGTTCTCCGGGTCGCGCTCGGAGAGCACCTTGACGGCATGGCCGTCGGCCACGAAGCCGTCCTCGGTGACCTCGACCGTGTCGAACGCGCGGCCGTGGACGGAGTCGTACTTCAGGAGATGCGCCATCGTGGGGATGTCACCCAGGTCGTTCACAGCCACGACCTCAATCGCGGGGTCGTTCACCATCGCGCGGTAGACGAGGCGGCCGATGCGGCCGAATCCGTTGATGCCTACTTTGGTTGCCATACGTATCTCCTTTCACAAGATACTCCTCAAAAACCCTTGCTCAGGGTTGATTACCTGACTCGTACAGCATAGCACGCCTCGCGCCGAATCGCGGGCGCGTGTCAGCTTCAGTATACGCGCTCGTCCCCCGGTATCTCGCGGGCCATCTGCTCGAGGCGGCGGACGCGATGGTAGACGGCTGACTTCGACAGCGGCGGCGTCGAGTGGCTCCCGAGCTCCTTGAGCGACGCGTCGGGGAAGGTGACGCGCAAGCGGATGAACTCCTGGAGCGCAGGCGGGAGGTTCTCCATGCCGTAGTGCTCGAGCACGGCGCGGATGGTGAAGAGCTGCTCCACCGCGGCGTTCGAGGCCTTCTGCTGGTTGGCGAGCTCGGCGTTGATGGCGCGGTTCACGTCGTTGCGCACTGACTTCACCACGCGCTGCTCCTCCATGAACAGGGCCGACGCGTGCGCGCCCACGAACGCCAGGAACTCCAGGATGGCGTTTCCGCTCTTCAGGTAGACCATGTGCGAGCTGCGCCGCTGCATGACGCGCGCGGTGATGTCCTTCTCGGCCATGAGCGCCACGAGCCCCTCCGCGAGCTCCTCGCTCTCCACGGTGATCTCGAAGTGGAAGTCGCTCTTGGGGTTCGAGATGAAGCCCGACCCCAAAAACGCCCCGCGCAGGTACGCCGCCGCGCAGCACTGCTTCGCCACGAGGTCGGGCTTGATGCCGAGCTCGAGGCCGTCCTCGGGCGAGAGCACGCCCATGTCGCGCAGCGCGGGGGCCAAGGCGGGCTGCGCGGGGACCTCGATGAGGTAGTTCGGCGTCTTGTGCAGCACGCTGCGGCGCACGGTGAGGTCGGTCTTGAGCTGGTAGAGCGTGTGCAGAAGGCGGATGATGAGGCGCGCCACGGAGGGCACGTCGGTGGCCACCTCCATGCGGTAGCGCCCCGGGCCGCTCACGAACAGCGTGCCCTCGATGCGCACGAGCGCGGCGAGCGTGGCCTTCTCGCAGTGCGAGCACTCGGGCGCGACGTGGGCGATCTCGTCCTTCACATCTGAGGTAAACGACATGCCTTAAGACCCTACCCCCGCCTCGCCTGCGTGAGCTTGACGACCTGCAGAAGCGCGTTGCGCAGCGCCTCGGGGGAATGCCAGGTGGGACGCTCGGCGTCGGCGAGGTCGCGCGCGAGGACCACCGGGCCCATCGACTGGATGGCCTGGAGGTCGTGGTAGTTGATGGACACGGGCCGCACCTTGCCCGCAAGGCGCGCGTCGTCGAGGCCGGCGGTGGAGGCGTGGTCGGAATCGCGCCCCGTCATGGCGTTGAAGCGGTCGTTCGCCGGGCTGTCGGCGCGCAGCGGCACGCGCGTGTGCACGAGCACGTAGTCCACGAGCCCCGCCATGCCGTGGTCCATGAGCGCCTCCACGTGCTCGCGCGCGGTGAGGCCCCACGTCTCGCCCTGCACGTCGGCGAGCGAGCACACGAAGAGCACGCGCCCGCGCGAGGCGCGGATGGCGTCGATGATGCCGGGCACGAGCAGGTTGGGGATGATGGAGGTGAACAGCGACCCGGGGCCGAGCACGATGAGGTCGGCCTCGCGCAGCGCCCGCAGCGCCGGCTCGTACGCGGTGATGCCGCCGCCTGACGCGGACGCGCACAGGCGCACGCGCTCGAGCGCCGTGTGCGAGTGGCACGCCACCGCCTGCCCGTCGAGCACGCGCCCGTCGCGCGTGGTGGCCGCGAGCGTCACGTGGTCGAGCGTAGAGGGATGCACGTGCCCCTGCGCGTCGACGAGGCGCTCGCAGATGCGTATGGCCTCGGGGAACGAGCCGCACGCGTCCTCGAGCGCGGCGAGCATGAGGTTGCCGAGCGCGTGGTCGCGCGCCACGGCGAAGCGGTACTTGAACGCGCGCACGAGAGGGTCCTGCGGGTCGCGCGCGAACGCGGCGATGCACTTGCGGATGTCGCCGGGGGGCGTGACATCGGCCTCCTCGCGCAGGATGCCCGTCGAGCCGCCGTCGTCGGCCATGGCCACCACCGCGCTCGTCTCGATGCCGAGCGAGAGCAGCGTGCGGATGGACATGGGCGCGCCCGTGCCGCCGCCGACCACCACGGCGCGCAGGCGCGGCCCGCCGTGCGCGAGCACGTCGAGGCGCGGCAGCTTGCTGCGAAGCGCCGAGAACGACCCGGTGGCTGACGGGTCGACGCGGAACGGCTGCTTGGTGGCCATGATGTTCCTGCCTAGCACGCGTCCGCGGGAGCGGGGGCCGCGGCGGGGATGCCGGGAGCCGCGGGGGCGCCGGGGGCGCCGGGGGCGCCGGCAGCGCTGGGGGCCGCCGCTCCGCCCGCAGCCGCGCCGGCCGCGTCCACGTCCGCGTGCACGTCGGGCGACTCGGCGAGCACCGCCTCGCCCACGTGGCGGTCGGCCAGCTTGAGGTCGCGGTGCGCCACCGACACGCGGTAGCCCTTGGTCTTGAGGTAGTCGCCCGTCGACTCGGCGAGCGCCACGCTGCGGTGCTGCCCGCCCGTGCACCCCACGGCGATGGCGAGCTGCTGCTTGCCCTCGGCCACGTAGCCCGGCATCACCACGTCGAGCAGGTCGTGCCAGCGGTGCCTGAACTCGATCGTCTCCTCGCGCAGCATCACGAAGTCGCGCACCGGCGCGTCGAGGCCCGTCAGGGGACGCAGGTCGGGGTCGTAGTAGGGGTTCGGCAGGAAGCGCACGTCCATCACGAGGTCGGCGTCGAGCGGCGCGCCGTGCTTGAAGCCGAACGAGTACACCGTGACGGCGAGGCCGCGGCGCTCGCTGCCGGTGCCGAAGAGCGAGCGAATGGTGGTGCGCAGCTTCTGCGGCAGCATCTCGGTGGTGTTGATCACGTGGTCGGAGGCGTCGTGCAAGTCCATGAGCAGCTGCCGCTCGCGCTGGATGCCCTGGACGATGGTGGTGCCGTCGGTGCACAGCGGGTGCCGGCGGCGGCTCGACTTGTAGCGCGCGACGAGCTTCTCGTCATCGGCGTCGAGGAAGAGCATGCGGTAGTCGATGCCCTCTTCGCGCAGGCGCCCGAGCTGCGCGTCGAGCGAGCCGAAGTAGCCGCCGTTGCGCGCGTCGCACACCACGGCGAGGCGCTTGCGCTCGCCCTCCCCGCCCGGGCGCTCGTTGAGCTCGATCAGGTTGCCGATGAGGCTCGCCGGTAGGTTGTCCACGCAGAAGTACCCCAAGTCCTCGAACACGTGCATGGCCTCGGTTCGCCCCGCGCCGCTCATGCCGGTGACGATCACCAGGTCGGGCATGTTCTTCAGATCCACGGGTTCGTCAGTCATGGGCGCCTCCTTCGGTCGCGGCGCGCGCAAGCGCGTCCTCGGCGGTTCTCTTGTCCTCATTATACTGCTCGATCACGCGCACGAGCTCCTCGGCCACCTCGTCGGGCACCACGTGCGCCGCCTTGACTTCCTCGAGCGTGGCCGCCTTGAGGTTCTTGAACGACTTGAAGTGCTTCATCAGGGCCTTCTTGCGCACGGGGCCGAGACCCGCCACGTCGTCGAGGATGGAGGCCGTCATGCCCTTGCCGCGCAGCTCGCGGTGGAACGTGATGGCGAAGCGGTGGGCCTCGTCGCGCACCTGCTTCACCAGATACAGGCTCGCGCTGCCGCCGGGCAGGACCACGGGCCCGGTGTCCTGCCAGGGCACGAAGAGCTCCTCGTCGCGCTTGGCCAAACCGCACAGCGCGATGCCTGTGACCCCCATTGCGTCGAACATCTCGAGCGCGGCCGTGAGCTGGGGCTTTCCGCCGTCGAGGATGATGAGGTCGGGCTTTCTGCCGAAGCGCTCGTCGGCCATGCGCGCGGGCGCGTAGCGGCGGCTCATGACCTCCTGCATGGAGAGGAAGTCGTTCGCCTCGTCGAGCGGCGTCTTGATCTTGAACCGCCGGTACTGGTTCTTGTCGGGCTTGCCGCCCGTGAACACCACCATGGAGGCCACCGTGTAGGAGCCGTGGATGGTGGAGATGTCGAAGCACTCGATGCGCATCGGCGGGCCGTCGAGCGCGAGCGCGCTCTCGAGCTGCAGGAGCGCGTCGTTGATGCGCTTGTCATCGTAGTTCGTGCGCACCTTGTAGCGCATGAGCGTGTGCTTGGCGTTCGTCTCCGCCATGCCCACGAGCTCGGCCTTCTCCCCCTTCTTCGGGGCGGTGAAGCGCACCTTCGCCCCGTGCGCCGAGCCGAGCTTGCCCGTGAGCCACTCCTCCATGGCGCCGGCGTCCTCGGGCAGCTCCCGCACGATCACCTCGTGCGGGATGGAGGTGGTGGCGTCGTAGTAGCGCAGCAGGAAGTTGTGCTGCAGGTCCTGGTCGGGCACGTCGCGCCCGCGGTTCAAGGTGAACTCGTTCGAGTTGATGATGCGCCCCTCGCGCACCATGAGCACGTGCGCGCCAGCCACCGTCTCCTCGCGGAAGAAGCCGACGACGTCGGCGTTGAGGTTGCGCGCCGACACGGCGTGCTGCTTGTCGGTGAGCGAGCCGATGGTGTCGATGCGGCTCTTGATGCGCGCCGCGCGCTCGAAGTCGAGCTCGGCGGCGGCCGCGCGCATGTCGGCGGAGAGCTCGTCGACGAACTCGCGGTGGTGCCCCGCGAGGAACCGCTCGACGCGGCGCACGTTCTCCGCGTACTCCTCGGGCGTGATCTGCCCGCAGCACGCGCCCGGCCCGAGCCCCACGTGGCAGTCGAAGCACGGGCGGATGGAGCCGTCGGACGTGAGGAAGGCGGCGGGCGTGGCGGCCTCGCCCCTGCTGGCGAGCTTCTCCAGCCTGCGCGTGAGGTTGCGCCAGTCCGCGCAGCTTGCGGCGCAGATCGGCACCACGCGCCGCGCGATGTCGACCATCTCGCGCGCGGCGCGCGAGTCGGTGTAGGGGCCGAAGTAGCGCGTGGCGCTTCTGTGCCGCTCGCGCGTGTACTTGATGGCGGGGAACGCGTCGCCCTTGGTGAGCGCGATGAAGGGGTAGGACTTGTCGTCCTTGAAGTCCGCGTTGAAGAACGGGCTGTGCTGGTTGATGAGGTTCTTCTCGAGCACGAGCGACTCGTGCTCGTTCTGCACCACGATGTACTCGAACGAGTCGATCTGGTCGACGAGCAGCGGGATCTTGGCGCGGTCGTCCTGGAAGTTCACGTACTGGCGCATGCGCGCACGCAGCTGCTTGGCCTTGCCCACGTAGATGACCTGGCCCGACGCGTCCTTCCAGAGGTACACGCCCGGGAGCGTGGGCACCGCGTCGAGTTCCCGCTTGATGCGCGCGATCTTGGTGGCCTGGGTCTCAGGGGTGGCGGGCGCGGCGGGACTGGCGGGCGCGGGGGCGCCAGGGGCCTCAGGCGCGAGTGCGCCGACGCCGGCAGGCGCGGTGGCGCCAGGGGCCTCAGGGGCCGCGGGCGCGCTGCTGGCGAGCGCGGGCGCGGGGACGGAGTTGTTCTCGAAATCTTCCATGCGAAGAAGTATAGCGGTTCTCCCCCGCGCCCGTTCGAGCGCGCACAGCGGCTGGCGCTACTCCTCAGCGAACTCCCACAGGTCGACCCCGAGCTCCTCGGCCTTCTCGCAGAGCTCGCAGCCGTCCATGTCCTCGATGTCGGCCAGGTCGAGCAGAGCGCCCGGGAACCCTCCGAAGGCGGCCGTCCCGCAAAGGTCCTCCAGATGCTCCCGCAGCTCGTCAACGTTGATCTCGGTCATGGAATCCCCTTCCTCACGTCACAGGTCGAGCGCCTTGCGCGCGGCGGCCACCGCGTCCCCGTCAGGGTAGAAGTCGGGGCTCACCGCCCCCATGAGCTCGGGCGGCACGCTCTGCAGGTCCCGGATGGAGCTCATGGGCAGCAGGATCTTCTTCGCGCCGGCGTTGCGCGCCACGCGGAACATCTCCTCGAGCCCGCGCAGCTCGTCCATCGTGCCCGACAGGCGCACGATGCCCGGGATGGCCATCGACGCCACCACGGGCCGGTTGCACGCCGCCGAGCACAAGCCGACGAACTCGGCGAGCGAGAGCTCGTCAGAGAGCCCCTTTCCCTGCAGGTCATTATAGAAGAGCAGATAGTCCTTCTGCTCGCTGTGCATGCCCGCCGCCACAGACGATCCGCTGCCCTCGAAGCAGTGGAAGGCCGCCTGCATGCTCTCGTGCACCGTCCGCGCGCGGCCGATGCCCTCCGTCTCGAAGCCGAAGCTGCCGGCCACCGCCTTGTTCTCGAGCTTGTACATGGCGCATTCGCCCTCGAGCGAGCACCCGATGGCGAACACGTGCCCCGGCTGCAGCGGCCCCTCGGGGACGAGCGTGCCGCCCGACTGCTCGGGCACGCCCACCACCCGCACGCCCATGGGGTTGTCGGCGTCGACGTAGCCGAGGTTCACGTCGATGAACTCGACGCCTGCCATGATCTTGAGCTGCTCCTTCACGCGGCGCCGCCCCTCGACCGCGTAGTCGAGCAGCCGCGCGACGTCGTCCTTCCCCATCTTCCCGTCGGGGAACAGAAGCTTCGCCAGCCCCGAGAACGTCTTGCGCACGCCGATCTCGTCGCGCTTGTTGAAGTCGTTGTTCAACCGGAAGTGCGCGTCGATCAGGTGCGTGAAGTCACGCTTGCGCATCTCGTGGCAGAACTCGCTCAAACAGTCGGTTATGAGGCCGTAGTGCTCGGTGAGCAGGTCGCTGCGCATCTTGGGGACCTCCCAGCCGGGAAGGTAGCAGTGGATGCGGTCGAAGTACGCGGAGTCGTCGTGGAACTCGGGCGGGAACGGCTCGAACAGATGCGTCGTCTTGAGCATGTTGCGCACCGAGTCGTTGATGTTGCCCTCGAGCACGATGGACGCATCGGCGTTGAGCTGGTCGCGCCCGCGCGCGTAGCTGCCCGAGGCCATGTAGTCCTTCATCACCTGCACGGCGTTCTTGTCCTTGAAGTTCATGCCCGCGACCTCGTCGAACGTGATGCAGTCCCAATGCCCCACGAGCCCCACGCGGTCGGCGCGCATGCTGTTCATGCGCCCGAACAGGTTGGCCGTGGTGGTCTGCCCGCCCGAGAGCAGGATGGAGTGCGGCGACACCTCCTTGTAGAGGTGGCTCTTGCCCGTGCCGCGCGGCCCCAGCTCGCACAGGTTGTAGTTGCGCTCGATGAGCGGCACCATGCGCGCGAGGAAGTGCAGGCGCTCGCGCTCGGTGAGGGCGTCGGGCTCGTAGCCCGCCGAGCGCAGGATGAGGCTCTCCCACTCCCGGGCGGTGAAGCGCTCCCGCTCGGCGATGAGAGCGTCCAGGTCAAGGTTGGGCATCTGGATGGGCGTGAGGCTCACCACGTGGAACGGCGAGTCCTCTGGCCCGCGCTTCTTGCCGGCGGCGGCGCGCCTGCGTGCGGGGGTCGACCCGTCGAGGTCGAACACGTCGGCCAGGGCGTCCTCCTCCTCGTCGCCGATGCGCAGGTACTCGATGCGCATGATGCACCAGATGCCGCCCTGCAGGATCTTGGTGTAGTTGCGCACGTACTCGGCGGGCATGACGAACGGCTCGATGGTGAGGTTCGTGAAAGACGCCACGTAGATGTCCTTGTACTCGTCGAGGCGCGCCGACACCTTGTCGATGATGGTGTACTGCCCCAGCTCGCGGATCTTCGACTTGATGCGCTCGGACTCGTCGGGACGCACGTAGTTCTCCGCCAGGATGCGCCTGATGCGCGCCAAGCCCTCCTCGACCGTGTCCGCGTCGTCGGTCGAGCAGTACATGCCAAGCAGGTACTCCAGCACGAACGTGGGCACGTTGGCCCCGCGCTTCATGAGCGCCGTCAAGTCCTTGCGCACGATCTTGCCTGCGAAGCGCTCCACCACCTTGGCGTCGAGCTCGTCCGCTGAAAACGTGTTCGCCTCTTGGCTCATGGCGTGATGTCCTTTCCTTGCGCCCTCTTCGCTAGAATCCGAAGTCATCCAGGGGCATGAACGCGATGTCGACGGAGAACTCCTCTTTCCACGCAACGCGCCCGCCCTCGTGCTCGCGCGCGACCAGATAGCACGGCTCCGCCGGGGCGAACGCCCGCTTGGCGGAGAGGGCGAAGGCCACCTGCGTGACGCGCTCGAGCTCGCTTGCGCTCGCGCTGTCCGCGTGCACCAGGCGCACGTCGCTGACCTCGTTGCCTGACGCGTCGGTGAGCACCAGGTCGTAGGCGCGCGGCGCCACCTTGCCCGCCACCGCCTCGGTCTGGAACAGCTCCACGCGGAACAGCGCGCTCGTGATGCGCCGGTTCGTCGAGACGAGCTGGAGCGTCGTCGGGCGAGTCTCCTGCGCCCCCTTCGCACCTGCGCGCAGGCTGCGGAAGCGGATGACCGGGACGCACAGCTCCTGCAGGCTCGCGCCGCCGTGCACGTAGCGCTCGCCCGCCCCGGGACGCTTGATGCGCGTGCAGTCGCGCGGGGCGAAGCCGGCGAAGGGGCCGTACGCGCTCATGTCGACGCGCGCGAGCACGTCGGAGGTCGCACCGTCGCGCGCCACGGCGAAGCGGCGGCCCTCGAGCACGCTCTCGCCTTCGAGCACGTCGCGGCCCACGCGCTCGAAGGCGCGCAGGGGCTTGCGCGTGAAGAGGAAGCCGTGGTCGGCGGTCACCACCACGCGCGTGATGCCCATGCCGCTCACCGCCCGCTTCGCCAAGGCGCAGACGTCCTCGATCGCGTCGGCGCACGCCTCGAACACCTCGCCTTCCGTGGGAAGCTTCTCGCCGGCGGCGTCGATCTTGTTGTGATACACGTAGACCACACGCGCCTGCGCCGTCGCCTGCTTGAGGTCGGCCGTCTTCATGCCGAGCACGTCGGGCGCGCGCAGGGCGCAAGCCTGCGGCACGCGCCCGCGCAGCACCGCCTGGCGCTGCTCGGTTGTGCCGGTGGGCAGGCCGTCGGCGAGCACGCTGCGCGCGCCGGCGTCGAAGGCGAGCGCGGCGTGGGGAAGCAGGGCCGCCATGCCGAACTCCGTGACGGAGGGGAAGGCCGCCTGCATGGTGTCGAGGCGCGCCTGCCCGCGCATCTGGCGCTCGAGACGGTCCGCCAGCTCGCACGCCACCTCGAAGCGCAGCGCGTCGGAGACGATCGCGCACACGCGATGCCCTGCGGAAAGCTCCGGCTCCACCACGTCGGCGAAGAAGCGGCGCTGGTCGGGCACGTCCTCCACGCACCCGCGCACGGCCCATTGCGAAAGCGCCGCGCGCGTCCAGCACGCCGTGCTCTCGGGCAGAAACCAGCCGTTGTACAGGCGGTCAGCCCAGTCGGCGAGGGCGCTCGCCTCCTCCTCGAGAAGCGGGCTCGGATCCTTCGCGCTGCGGTTGAGCGCGCAGACGAGCCTCCGGTACGCCGTGTCCATGGCATGCCAGTCCTCGACGTAGGCGCGCCACGCCTCGTGGGCGCGGGCCAGGTGGAACCCCTGGGTGTGCCTCAGGTAGAACGCCTGCATGTCGGCGGCGGCCGAGAGCAGGTCGAAGTACGGCTCGACGCACTCGTACCACCCCAGGCAGCGGCGCGCCTGCACGACGGGCCCCACCTCCTCGCAGCGGTGCGCGCCCTGCGCCAGCGAGCCCATCAGGTCCTGCAGGATGCGCTCGTTCACGCAGGGGAACACCTCGCAGCGCCCGAGGGCCGCAAGCGGAAGCTCGGCGAAGCGCCGCGGCAGGTTGCAGGCGTCCTCCACCTCGCGGCACGCCTCGTAGAGCGCCGCATATGCCGCCTCGTCGTCGCAGGACATCCAGCCGCGCACCACGTTGAGGCAGAACTGCGCGCAGGCGGGCGCCAGGTAACGTTCAAGGCCCTTGAGGTGGGCGGGATCCATCGTCGCCGACGAAGCCGTGACCAGCACGTGCGCGCTGAGGGAGCGGGAGTCGGCCACGTCGCCCGCATATCCGGTCACGTGCTCCACCAGCCGCTCGAGCGCCGCGCGGGCACCGAACTTCTCCACGCCGCAAAGCGCGCCCTCCCCCGCGCGAAGCCTGAGCAGAAGCGCCCGCACGATGGCCTCAGGCGACACCTCGGCGCTGCCGAGCAGCACGGCCAGCACGCCGCAGCGGACCTCAGCCGAGGTCCGCGGTGCGCCCACGCGGCTTTTGAAGCGCGCCGCGCGGTCCTTCGCCGCGAAGAAGCCCTTGAGCTCAGAGAGCGCCGCGCGCACCTCGTCGGTGTCGGCGGCGTCGAGCTGGTCGACGAGCAGCGAGAGGTAGTCAGCCTGGAAGCTCTCGGCGTACAGCTCCACGTCGGCGAGCCAGTCGCCCTCGAGGCTGCCGCGGGCGCGACGGCGGTACACCAGGACGTCGCTCTCCACGTCGTCGCGCGCGAGGAGCTTCTTCACCGCGAAGAGCCCGCCTGGCTCGGCGCGCACGAGGCGCACCAGACGCGGGAGCGGGGGCGCATCCGCCCCGCCGAAGCCCGCGGCCTCGAGCTTCGCGAACACGTCGGCGAACTCGCCCTCCGCGTCGTGCCAGATGACGATGCGGCGGCGCGCGCAGTCGGGCAGCGGAGCGGCAAAGCGCCGTGCGAGCTGGTCTTCTACGTCGATATGCATGAGGTCCTTCCCTACTTCACCCGAGACAGCACGTCGGCGAACTTGGCGTAGTTCACCTTCACGCCGTCGTCGAGGTCGATCTCGATCATCTGGTCCGCCAGGTGGTGCACCTTCTCCTCGAACGCGCGCGTCTCGGAAAGCTGCGCGCGCAGCTTCGTCAGCTGCTTCTGCAGCTGCACCTTCTGCGACTTCTCGGCCGCGTCGAGCGCGTCGGCGAGGTGGTCGATCTGTGCCTCGTAGCGCGCCTGCATGCCGTGGACGTACTCCGTGCGCAGGCGCGCGAGCAGGTCAGGCTGGTAGCGGTGCAGGTAGACGAGCGCCTTGAAGCCGTTCTTCTTGCCCGAGTCGAACTGCCAGTAGATCGGGCGCTTCTTGTAGGTCTGGCAGTGGTCCTTGAAGAACTCCTTGAGGAAGTAGCTGCGTATCACCGCACGCGGCGAGCCCGTGCCGCCGAGCGCGTCAGCCACGAAGGCCAGGTTCTCCTCGAGCGTGTCGGCCCCGTAGGCCGCGCGCACGAACTCGACGAAGCGCCCCACGATATCGTCGTCGAAGTAGTCGTCGTCCGTGATGGGGATGACGTTGTCGGCGTCGGGCAGGAAGGTGACCTGCGCGGGATCGGGCATCTTGGCCAGGTAGTCGTCGAGCGTGTCGCCCTGGTTGGCCAGCACCAGGCCTTCGACGTCGAGCGAGTAGCGGCCGAACATGCAGCCCACGGCGTAGCTGATGAGCGAGGTGATCTCGTCGCGCTTGGTGCGGACGTACTTGTTGCCCCTGAACGACGCGGGGATCTCCTCGGGCGTGTCGAACACGCGCGCCACCGACACGTACTTGTCCTCCACCTCGATAGGCACCTCGCCCACCATGTCGTAGATCTCCGCGAAGATGCGGTTGAGCTCCTCCTCGTTGGCCTTGAGCTGGTCGAATCGGGCGTTGGCCTCGGCCTTCCACGCCTCGTACTTGTCGGCGATGAGCGTAGCCATCAGGCGGCCCTCCTTTCGTTGCGAGCGGCTTTATAGGGTACAAATGTTCTTGTGTTTTTGGTATAATGGAAGCCGGTCAACGGAGTAAGTCCCGTGTGCTGGCAGCGCCTTCTTCTCAGGAAGGAGGTGAGGTGCCTATGGAGTTGATTATTCAGATTATCGGACTTGCGACGGCAGTTGTGAGCCTGGTGTCGACGATAGTTAAAGCCATATCCGTAGCACGGGGCGAGCGCCCCAAACTGAAGGGCGGTCGTAAGCGCTAGTTGACTTACGACCGCCTGGAAAACCAACGGCGCTGCCCGCATCGGGAAACACGGGCATCCGCTGGCCATATTATAGCAGGAATCGCACACCTGATAGCCATCGGCAACGTAAAGAATACGTGTGTTTTCCTGGGAACCGTTGGAAATGCAAGTGCGCTCGCTCAACTTGCAAAATACAGCATCTTGCAAGCGACAGCAGCGCGTGGTATAAGGAAGGTGGTCCTCCCGCAAGGGTCGGCCTCCAAGAGCCGGGGGGTGCCCCCCGGCAACCGGCAGCGGCTTCTTCGGAAGATTGCTCGTCCGGGTCGAAAGCGAGAGCTTACGACAAAGATTCGGAGTCCTCGAGAGAGGGGCACCGACGATCGGGGACAAGGCCCCGGTACCCAATTGGTCCTCCCGCAAGGGTCGGCCTCCAAGAGCCGGGGGATGTCCCCCGGCATTTTTATATTGCTTCACCGAGTGAACCAAAAAGAAGAGCACAGCATATTCAGCTTCATTTCGCCTCTCAGCACAAGACGCGAGCGGCAAGTCGGAAGGAGCGAGAAAATGAGGGAGGTCTCCGTCTTCGTCGATGAATCGGGCGATTTCGGCGAAACATCCCGCTTCTACTTGATCACGCTTGTCGTCCACGATCAATCCATCGACATCATCAAAAGCATTTCCCGTTACGAGGCATCGCTGCAAAGTCGCAACCTGCCGAACATACCCATGCACTTCAGCCCGCTGATCAACGGAAACAACGGCTACAGGAAGCTGAGCCTTGGTCAGAGGAAGTTGCTGCTTTCCGCCTTCCAAGTGTTCGCCATGCACTTGCCCGTGCGCTACAAAACGTTCGCGCACCGTAAAAATCGCTTCCGAAGCTCCGCGCAACTCATGCAAAAGCTCAAGCAGGAACTCACTCTGTTTCTTTTCGACAATCTTGATTTCTTTCAGTCGTTCGACGTCATCAAAATCTATTACGACAACGGACAAGAGGAAATATCCAAAGCGCTGCATAGGGCCGTGGAGTACGCGCTTTCCAAGAATGCCCTCATCTACAAGGACGCGTCGCCTCGAGACTATCGGCCTTTCCAACTCGCAGACTTCATCTGCGGAATCGAACTGACCGCCTTGAAGTTCGACCAGCAATGCCAAACGTCCACCGACGAGCTGTTCTTCGGTGGTTCCGTGAGTTTCAAGAAAAACTATTTGAAGAAGCTGAGACGAAAAAGTCTGTAGGGCTATGGAGACAGCGCGGAAGCCGGGCCCCGCGAACACGCGGGTACTCCGGCTTCCACTTCCTAACCCCCGCAGGGGCGGCATCTGTGAAACAGAGTAGCATGCCGCAAAAGCAAGCTGAACAGCCGAGGAAGTAAAGCTCAAATTATTGCCAGACTTTATCATTCTTGCACACTGTCAATCACATTTGGCTGATCAATGGATTCGACTAAAATCCTGTACCAGGCTTCCAGCGTGTCTAGTTTCACTATCATCCGCATACGAATCTCAAGCAAAGAACCTTCTGGCTTTTCTTCTCCTTCATATTCAACCTTTTGTGGTTTATTCCCATCTTCAAGGAAAATATATGCATCTGTTCCACGAAGCAGCACCGCTATTCGACCATGAGCAAAGGCGTTTCTGATGTGTCTGCACACACTTTCGATGCACGAATCCTCTTCGCCGTTTTCCTTTCTTCCGATAAACAGTGCAGCGCGTTCGTCGAGAGAATCAAAAGCATCTGCACCATTGCTCGACAAATCAAGGTTCGCGAGATTCAGCTTCATTCCTTTACGCAAATACACAAACTCAAATTTTGTGCAATCCAGACCGAATGGGAGTAGAAATTGTTCATCAAAAAATGCTCTGTTCTGAGTACGCGACCCCTTCTTTGGATCGCAGGATGAGCAGAACATATTAATGCACGACGGATTAGCCAAACAGCTTATTTCTTTAATCGGAGTTCGCAGCAAGAACCAACATGCAAGTTTTTCCACACGTCTATAGACTTCACCAATTCCGTCAAGTGGATACTTCTCAAGTACAGGGAACTTGCTCTTCTGCACAATAACTAAATCGCTTGCAGGGGTCTTTTTTCTTTTTTGCTTATCAGTCATACAGCATCACACCAGCGGATGACGTTTGAAATCCCAGGAGGTTTCAAACGAATCGTAATCAGATTTGGAAAGATCAACGGAATAAGAAGCAGCCACCAGAACGTCTTCAGATTCAGTGATCTTCATATTGAAAGGGTATTGAGAGATCTGTCCAGGCTGAAAATCTAAGGTTGCCGACATAAACCTAGCCACATGCATACCAACTGCCGAATTAAGAAAGGCCATGGACGCCAATAAATTTGGACGTCTCCCGAACGCAGCCGGGCCCGTCATATCAAACAAATACCCTTGTTCTTTGTAGCGAACTGCCAGAACACCACTCGACACGCGAGACCAAGATACCATTGGCTGAAAGTTTAGAGAGTCTTTTACAAGGACAGCGCCCGCTTTTCTTAACTCAACGCCACCCTTTCCCCAGTTAACCACATACTCGTTATTTCCATACCATTTCTTGAATTGGCCGCCTTTGTTGTATGGAAGCCATATTATGAAATCCGAATAGGGATAATCGCTCGGAGCACCTCTTCTATCCGAAGACACTTCATGCCATAAGCGCAAGAATCTATCATTATTGCAGGTAGCCATCCCTAAATGCGTTTCAGTATTCGAACCGAGAGATGGATTTTCGAACGCCTTCAACATGGCGCCACTGGCCCAGTAGGCTATGGGGGTGCCGGGGATTTTTGAGAAGGAGCTGGCGCTTCGGCGGTAGAACCAGCCGCAGTCTGGGTTTTCGATGGCCTCCCTTATCGCCTGCTCTTTCGCCTGCTCGTTCTCGAAGTCAACAAGGCGCAGGTACGTTGCTGCAGCATCGGTGTGAGCACCCGAATAGACCGTCGCCGTTGTCGCGACGACCTCCCCGCCAATCGCGCTGAATGCGCGCGTGCCGAGATGCGCCATCGAGACGATCGAGCAACTTGCGAGAAGCTTCCCGCGCATGGCCTCGAAGCTGCCGAGGAACATCCAGCTTTGCATGGTGACCATGGCGGAGTAGCCGCTGGCGTCCGCCAGAGTGAAACCTCGCTCGACGAAGCAGGTGCAGAGGTCGCGCTTGCTGTCGGGGTAGCTCTTCTTCGTCCAGCTCGCGAGCCACTTGTTCATGTTGGACGAGCCCATGTAGGGCGGATTGGCCACGACGACGTCGTAGGTTCTTGCGAGAGGCGCGCAGTTCTGCTGCATCTGGCGCAGCTTGTCGCGAGCGGCGTCGGCGAACAGGTTGCCGGCTGCGGCCTGCTCATCCAAGACGCGCAGCGCTTCGTCAAGCGCCGCCAAGTCTGCGGCATCGGGCGCGAACAGGCTGCCGCACTCGTCGGCGTGCGCCATGGCGTCCAGCAACGCCGTGCGCTTTCCCAGCTCAGAGACGAGCTGTAGCTCGCCTTCGTCAAGCTCAGCCCTTCGCAGGCACGTGATGCGCGGCCGCACTCCCCTGCGCAGGAAGCGGCTGTCGTACTCGCACGCCTTCATGGTAAGCGCGAAGCTCGCCATGGCCGCCGCGCGCGGGTCGATCTCCATGCCCGACAGGTTGTTCTCCAGCACGAGGCGCGGGATGTCGCGACGCACGTAGCCCGCCTCCTCGTAGATGCTCGCCAGCAAGTCAAACGCATACACCAGGATGTGGCCCGAACCGCACGCCGGGTCAACCACGGTGATCTCCTCGGGCGAGGACACGCGCCGAAACGCCACGCGGGCATCATCCTCGTTCGCGATGTAGTACGGCATGCGCCCAGCGAGCTGCGAGCTCGGGGTGTTCTGCATCCACAAGCGCCCGAGCGAGTTCTCCACCAGGTAGCGCACGATCCATTCGGGCGTGAACAGCTGCGTGGCCGGCGCGATGGCGTCGCGCTCCGCCTTCCTGCCCTTCTTGAAGCCGGCGAACACCTCGTCCTTGCGCTCCGACACGTAGTACTGGTACATCCAGCCGACGATGCGCACGCCCTCGCCCGCATCTTCCCCCTCGCCTTCGCGCCAGTCGGACTCGGGGATGTCGCTCACCAGGTGCGCGAGCACGCCGTCGTGGTGCAGGAGCCCCGCGGGCAGCAGCAGCTCCATGGCGCTTCCCACCGGCTCGAACACGTCGGGCATGCACCGGGACAGCTCGTTGCACTGCGCGAGGAACAGCAGACGGAACAGCGCCTCGTCGTCGCCTGAGCCCATGGCCTCCACCACGCGATCGGCGTCGAGCCCCTCGATGCGCACGTCAAGCGCGCGTGTGAGCACCTGCGGGGAAAACGAGCCGTCCTCGCCCGACAGGATGCGCACGCGGCGCGGAATGCGGTCGTTCAGCTCCATGAAGCGGATGGCCGCCATGCGGTTGAACCACGTGTAAGCCGCCTCCTCCATGAGGCGCTCGAAGCTGTCCGCGTAGCCCGCGCCCGCGGCCGGCCCCAGCTTGTCGATGAGCAGGCCGCGCCGGCGCTTCTCGGCACCTGAGAGCACGCGGCCCTCTATGACGTCGGCGTCCTTCGGGTCGTGCCCGTCCTCGCGGATGCCCCAGTAAAGCGCCCGCTGCCTCACCTGGCGCAGAAGCTCGGCGCGCGCCCAGGTGCAGAAGTTCTTGACGGCGGTGTCGTTCATGATCTCCCCCTCCTAGCGCACGCTCACGGAATCGGCGTCGCGCAGGGCCTCCATGAGCTTGGCGCGGATGGCCTCCACGTACGCGTCCACGTCGTCCTCGCTGGTCAGGCGCTTGACCGGGCACAGTTCGGCGCGCGATACCGTCTTGGGCTTGCGCGGGCGCGGCGTCGGCTCCTTCGCTTCGCGCTCCTGCGGCTCGACCAGCCGGTTGTCAACGCTTCGCAGCTGCGCGATTCGCCACGCCTCAAGCTGCGACTTCAACGCGTCGAGGTCCTTGCAGAGCCGCGCAGCATGAACCTCGGACTCAAGGCGCTCCGCGCGCTCGCCCACGTCGGCGACGAGCGCGGAGGTTGCGGTGCCCACGGGGTCCGCCTCCTGCGCGTACTTCCTCACCTCGTCGCACACGGCGCCGACGAGCGAGAGCACGTCGCCGCGCTTGGCGCGGACGGCCTCGTCGTGCGCGCTTGAGATCGCCCGGGTGAGCTCGTTGAGCTTCGGAATGCGCTCATAGGGCGCGTCCATGCCCAAGATCTCGTCGAGGGCGCTGGCCGCTTCCTGCGCCGCGGCGTCGCCCGCCAAGTACACGGACTCCTGGCGCGCAAGCTCGCGCGCCGCGCGCGCCTCGTCGAACAGGCGCTGCTGGTTCGGGAAGAAGCCGCTCACCTTCTCCATGTCCTCCTGCCAGTCGAGCAGGTCGTCCTCCTTGGCGGTGAACTCCTTGAGCAGCGCCTTCTCGTCGGACGCGCACCCCAGGATCTCCTGCGCGAGACGGGCGCCCTGGGTCACCACGTCCTTGCCAGGGTACGGGGCGCGCGCGTACTCCTTCGCCAGAAGCCCGCGGCAGCCCTCCTCCTGATCCTGCAGCGCCTCGCGCACCGCACGCGTGAGCGAGTCGACGTCCTCAGGTGCCGCCTTGTGCGTGAGGTCTGACAGCAGGCCTCGCGCCTGGCTCACCAGCGCCGCCGAGGGGAGCTCGCGCTTCTGCACCGTCGCCTGGTCGGCCTCGCGTTCACGCAGGACCTTCAGCAGCCTGCGCTGGTCGGACAGGTCGCGCGGGTCGAGCAGCTTCCCCGCCTCCCGCACCACGGCCTTCTGGTCCGCCACCAGGCGCGCCACCGTCGCCGCGATGTCGAGCTCGCGCCAGCCGAAGGGCGCCGCGGCGAACTTGCGGTGGATGTCGCCCATGCTCGTGGGCTGGTGCGTGCGGTGCTGCAGCTCCAGGAACTTCGCCACCTCCTCCAAGGCGCGCTCGTTGCCGCCGCCCATGCCGGCAAGCCCCGGCTGCGCCTCGCCGCGCAAGGCCCGGATGAGGTCCTCGTCGCCCAAGGCGGGCGTGACAACGTAGTCGGCCTTCGTGAACGTGGAGGTCACCAGCTCGTCGAGCACGCCTTCCATGACCTGCTTCGCGGTGGTCGCGCGCGGGCGCACCGCGTGGCCGGCAACCGCGCAGCGCGCGTGCAGCAGCGCGTCCTCCAGCATGGCGCGCGCCTCCTTCTCGCTCGCGCGCGCCTGGCTCTGCTTGCCCCTGATGATGCTCTGCCGGCCCTCGGGCAGCTGCGCCACGTTGAGGCGCTTGACGTACTTGTCCACCTTGGCCGCGTACGAGAGCGCCTCGAAGTAGTCGGACTCGGTTGACAACACCACGAGCGCCTGACCCGCCTGCGCCGCCGACCTGAGCGCCAGCTGCCCATCGTCGGCCTGCGCGAGCGCGTGGGCCACCGTGATCACGTTGAGCTTCATGCCGTTGGAGGTCGGCCCATAGGGGCTATCGTCCACGAGGCGGTCGAAGGGGAAGTCGTTGGCGCCCTTGCGGTGCTTGCGGCTGTTGCAGATGTCCTCGAACAGGATGCGCTTCACGCGCTCGAGCACGAGTGCCACGTCCACCTCGGTGTCGTTGATCTCGCGCGTGACGTCCTGCTCCTCGTCCGTGAGGAAGCTGTATGCGTCGCCGTTGCGCGCCACGTAGTTCTCGCGCACCAAGCGCTCGAGCGACAGCTTCACCTGCTCGCGCAGGGAGATCTTGTCGGCGTTCACGTCGTCGACCATGAGGATGGCGATGTTGCCCACCGTGGGCTTCACGTCGTTGACGTAGCGGATGAGGTAGAGGGTCTTGAGCACCTCGACGTCCTGCAGCTGCAGTCCGTGCGACTCCTCCGCCGCGCGCTGGCAGCGGTCGATGACCTGGCGGATGCCGTGCTCGAGGAAGGTGGTGATGGTGTCGTAGAAGCGCCAGAACGGCACGAGCGCCGCGGTGTCGCGGTCCTGGACCTTCTGCGCGGCCTCCTGGAAGCCCGACAGCATGCTGCGCTCGCCGCCCGAGAGGTGCTTGCCCGCGTTGCCGTGCTTGCGGATCTCGGCCAGCACGTTGGGCATGAGCTTGAACTGGTAGCCCACGAACGGGTAGCTCTCCGCGAAGTCGGCCGCACTGGCGTATCCCCGCAGGTCGCTTTGGCTCTCGTCGAACGTGAACAGGTTCTTCAGCACGGCCGACAGGCCCGCGTAGTCAGCCTCGAGCTGCAGGCGCGCGGCGTCGGTCTTCTCCAGCACGCGGCGCCTGATCACCTCGTCAACGCTGCTCGACGAGAGCGACAGGCGCGTGTTGAAGCGCCCCTGGATCTTCGAGAAGTCGTTGCCCGCCACGCGGGTCACCTCGTCGATGGCCTCCTGGCTGGTGACCATCACCCACACGCGGCCTCTGCACTTCGTGCCGAGCTCCTCCACGATGGTCTGCAGGTTCAGCATGAGGTTCACGTCCGAGCCGATGAACTGCCCCACCTCGTCGGCCATGAACAGCAGGCGGAACTTACCGCCGCACGCCGCGGCGCGCGCGTCCACGTAGGCACGCACCTCGTCGGTGAGCTGGTCAACGCTGATGGCGTCGCTCTCCGTGCCGTCGAACCAGTGCTGCGCGGCCTCGCGGCTCATGCCCAGGACCTCCACGAGCGTCTCCACCACGTCGTCCTCGAAGAACACGTAGTCGCTGCGCGCCTCAAGCCAGCTTGCGCCGTTTATGCGTTCGAACGCAGCGCGGAACTCGCCCGTCTTGCGTGCGCGCTCCACGAACTGCTCGAGGCGCGCGAGCTTCAAGTCCTCGCCGTAGAAGCCGCGGTGCTCGTAGAACACGCGCGCGAACGAGCGCAGAAGCGCCGTCTTGGCCTCCGCGCCCTCCTTCCACTGGCCGCCCTTGTTGTCGATGTTGAACAGGATGGCCTCGGTGGGCACCGAGCATGCGCGCCTCATCTGGCTGTACACCAGCGGGTCGGCGACCTTGCCGTCGAAGTAGTCGATGGCCTGCCTGCCGCCCACCTCCTGGTTCGACAGCAGATACGAGAGCATCTTGAGGAAGTGCGACTTGCCGCTGCCGAAAAAGCCCGAGATCCACACGCCGATCTTGTCGGTCGGCACGTCGATGGCGCGCGTGTAGCTCTCGAAGAAGTCTGCGAAGTGGCGCTGGAGCTCGCGCGTGATGACGTACTCGGAAAGCTCCTGCCGCGTGGCTTCCTCGTCGGTTTGCGCGACCTTGACGACGCCGTTGATCGAGCGGTTGATGTCTTTGGAGAAGAGGGATTTAACCTGCATGGGAGCTCCTTACACCAGGTCGAAGGCCCGATAGTAGTTTCCGTCCGTCAGCTTGTTGAAGAGCACGAGCGACTGCCCGTCAAACGACCCGGGGTACATCAGCACCACCGGCATGTCCTCGAAGAGGTGCTGGATGTTGTCGAGCAGCACGTGCGCCCGCAGGAACGGGTACACCTCCCCCACCCCGGTGATGAGCAGCACGTCGCCGGGCTGGTGGTCGGGGTAGTTGACCTCGCTCACGAACGCCTCGGGCGTCGCGGTTTTCTGCAGCTGCTTGAGCAGGCCCTCCTGCCCGCGCTTCTGCTCCTGCTTGGGTATGGCGTCGAGGATGCGCTTCCTTCGGCAGATCTCGAGCAGCGCATCGTAGAGGTTGCGCTCGACGATGCGGCAGGGAAGGATGCCCGCGTCCGCCTCGTGCTTGAGGCGGACCACGAAAGCCCGCATCTGCAGCTCGAGGGCGGGGTCGTAGCAGAAGGTGAAGATGCCCACCTCGTTGCCGAGGCCGCGATTGCCCAGGAAGTCAGGCTGGGCGAGCCGCTCGCGCAGGACGGCGCAGCGGTGATCGAAGTCCGCCTGCGCCTTCTCGCGGCGCGTACGACAGGACGCGGGCTCAGAAGAGCGGCACGACGTGGATGAGCCTGCGGACGGACGGCGCGTGCCAGACACTTGACCTGCCATGCTCACGCCCCTTCCGTGCAGTTGAAGGCGGGCAGCAGGCAGGCGTCGCCGTTGGCGACCATGACGCGCTTGAGGTCAGGGTCGAGCAGGATGGGCTCGAGGGCGTGGTAGCGCACCTGGGAGAGCATGCCCGCCTGGAGCAGGCTGTTCGCCAGCGTGCTCGCGACGCGCTGCGCGGTCGACTCCGACAGGCGCGCCCCCGGCTCGCGCTCAGCCTGGTAGCGAGCGAGAAACGCGCTCATGTCAGCGCGCGTGAAGCGGTAGTCCAGCGTGCGGTAGCGCACGGCCACCTCGTCGAGCAGCAGGCGGTAGACGATGTCGAATACGCGCGCCATGCCGTAGAGGTTGGCCTGCGCGGCCTGGTCGTGCGCGCCACGCGCCACGAGCTCGACGAGTTCGTCCGACTGCAACGCGTCGAGCCGCCGCGCGCAGGCGCGTGCGATGCGCGGAACGGAGTTGACGGTGGGATATTGGAAGAGGTTCTCGCCCTTGGCGAGGGACACGATCTCGGGAGTGCTCTTGCCTTGCAGCCGCAGCTCGGCCACAAGCCTCATCTCCCTTAGGAGGAAATGCTCTCTACTGAGAGACCCCCCCCCATGACTGTTTCTTCGTTTAGCACCACAGCACCACTCCGCACGTGTTGAAGATGAGCATTCCTCACAATTATAGCGCACGAATCGGTTCCCCACCTAACAGCCTCCTGCTCAGTCTCGCCCGCGAAACCAACTCGCGTTCGCTCGATGCCCAAAGCAGCTTGACGGCGCAAGACGCCCCCTGCCCGCAGGCAGACTGACGCTACAGCCGAGAAGAAGCTGCGATTTGAACGTTTAGTTTTAGGTAGCATAACCCGAGAAACGCGAATAATGTTGCGCAACAAATCGTGGCGCACGCAGGCACATCGCGCTGAATCAAGGGCTTGTTTCAGCGCTGTTCACGGCAACGATAAGCGCAAAGAGGGGTCCTGGCTTCGCAAAAGAACGCGTATGCTTGCTTGGCGACTTTGGCGCGAAGGTCGCCTTCGCCCCGCGCGCCTCTTTCGCCCCGCGCGCTGCCTTCGCCTTGCGCGCCTCTTTCGCCCCGCGCGCCTCTTTCGCCCCGCGCGCCGGCTGCCTTCGCATCTTGCCCCTTCGCCGCTTAGAAGCGCCCCTGGGCGCCGCTCGTGTAGCGGGCGCGCACGATGTCATCGCGGATGATGCGGAACGCCTCGTCCTCGCCGCGGTCGGCGAGCAGGTGCAGCATGTACTCGAGCAGGTTCGCCGTCTCGGGATGCATGGTGTAGCGGGCGCGTCCCTCCTCGTAGTACGCGAGCGCGCTCGCGTCGGTGTAGGCGTCGCCCTGGTACACCTTGCAGGCGGCCACGCGGTCGCAGAACATCTCCACCACGTAGCGCGTGGGCATGGGCGCGCCCACGATGCGCCCGTCGCCCTTGCCGCGCACGTCGGTCCAGTACTCGTAGTGGTGGCGGTTGCGCCCCTTGTGGTGAAGCCACGCCTCGCAGAAGCCGCGCTCCTCGCGCTCGGCGGTGTTGGGGCTGCGCGTGCCCTGGTAATAGCGCATGCCCGTGCGAAACTCGGTGGGCGTGTACTTCGAGAGGTCGTGGAGGAGGCCCTGCTTGTAGAGCCCCACGCGGAAGCAGTGGCGCATGACCTGGATCTTGTGCGCGTTGATGGTGCGCAGGTGCCGGCGCGCCATGGAGAGGGTGCCGCGCGGCGGCTCATAGCGTTTTCCCAGATGGAGGGGGAGCTCCGCCTCGTCGATGACGAAGACGTTGCGGTCGCGCAGAAGCTTCGCGGTGACGCCGTAGCCGGGGCGCAGCGTGCCGGTGAACGTGCCGTCGTACACCTGGCGGCTGCCGCACGAGGGGCTCTTCGCCTTGAGGACGGCCATGCGGCACCCCTCGCGCCGCATGAGCGCGAGCGTGGCCTCGGCGCCGCGCACGAACGCGTCGGTGACGTCGGCGCCGTCGCGCGCCGTCACCTGCCAGCGCGCGCCCGCGTGCGTGATCTCGCTCGGCTCGCGCGGCGTGGGCAGGCCGCCCGCCACCTCGGGGCAGACGGGGATCACCTCGACGTCATCGCGGTCGAGGAGGGCGAGGGCGGCCTCGCATGGCTTGGAGGCGCCGTCGTAGCGGCACGCCTGCCCCAGCAGACACGCGCTCACCGCCACCTTCATGCGCGGCTTGCACGGCCTGCGCGGCCCCCCGTGCGATGCCGCCTCCCGTGATGTCACCTGACGCAACCCTCCGCCTTCCGCTCATCCGAAGCCCTGTCGTACCGTGCCGATGGTAGCACAAAGCGGGGGCGTGCGCTCCAGGCGCACGCCCCCGCCCTTGCCAGCGAAGTCATCGAAGGGGGCCGCTCGCACCCGCGCTCAAGTCGTAAGCCGCGAGCCGCAAGCTGCAAGCGCGGGCCGCAGGCTGCGGGCCGAGCGCTCGACGCGTCAGGCCGAGAAGATGGCCACGTGCTTGCCCTGCGCCTCCTGCGCCAGGTCAGCGAGCGCGCCGATGGCAAGCGCACCTGCGGGGCAGCCCCTCACGCACAGCGGGTCGGGGTCGACGGCGTAGCAGGCAGCGCATTTGTCCAGCTCAGGCGCTACCAGATGGTACTGGCGCAGCTTGCCGTCAACCAGGTAGGGCTCGCGGCGCACCACGCGCATCCAATCCTCGTCGTACGGATAGCGGTGCGTCTCGCGGCAAGCCGCCTCGCAGCCGAAGCAGCCCAGGCAGTCGTCGAGGTTGACCATCATGGCGATGTTGGATCCGGCAACGCTCTTCATTACATATCACCTCTTCCGGCTTCGATCTTGCACAGCGACGAGCGCATCGGCGTAGCGCCGTATCCCGGCTCAGCGGGCGTGGAGGGCACGAGGATGTTGCCGTTGGCTTTGTCCCAACCGTAGCCCGGAAGCCCGAGCTCGGGGCACGCGTCACGCCACCCGGGACGCGGAACCGCCACGACCCCCTTCTTCACCTCGCGGGACACCTGCGCCTTCGAGATGATCTTGCCACGCGGCGAAGTGATGGTGACCCACTCGCCGTCGGTGATGCCGTAGGTCTGCGCGTCCTCGGGATGAATGACCACGAACGGGTCGGGGTAGAACTTGCGCTGCGCAGGGACGTTCGTCCATGCCGAGTGGAAGAACGAGTACACGCGATGCCCCGTTATCACCGTGAGCGGGTACTCCTCGGCGAGCTCGGGCTGACTGATGGGGCTCTCGAAGGGCTCCGTGTAGTCAGGCAGAGGGTCATAGCCGAACGCCGCCATCGTGGGGCAGAGGAACTCGATCTTACCCGAGGGCGTGGGGAACCCAGGCTGGCCGTCGGGGCGCAGCATGCCCAGCTCGTACTTCTTGTACACCTTCTCGCCCGCGCCGCCGCCAGGCTCGGTGGAGCGCACCGGCACGGCCTGGAACTCGTCCCACGTGAGGTCGAAGCCGTAGAACTCGCGCAGGCGCCAGAGCACCATCTCCTTCTCGTCCTTCCACCACCAATGCTCGGGGTCGATGCGACGACCCCACTCCAGGAAGAACTTCCAGTCGTCCCAGCACTCGCCCGGCGCGGCCACGGCCTGGTCGAACGCAAGGATCACGTTGCCGTCGAGCTCCTCGTCGTACGTGCAGCGCTCAGACCAGTCGCAGCTCGGCAACACAATGTCGGCAAGCTGGGCCGTCGGCGAGAAGTAGAAGTCCTTCACCACCACCAGGTCGAGATTGGGGCTGGTCATGGCTTGGTACGTCAGGTTCGTGTTCTCGTAGCACAGAAGCGGGTCGTTCGCGATGGCAACGAACATCTTCACAGGACGCGGCTCGCCGGTGATGATGGCCTCGAACACCGCATGCGGATCGTTCGAGCGGCCGAACGACTTGTAGAGCGGATGCTCCTCGCCGCCGAAGGTGAAGAGCTCCGGGCGACCGGGGTCCTTCATCGAGTCCCACAGCGTGATCTTGTCATCGAGCATCACCGAGAACGACAGCGGCACGTTCACGCCGCCGGGCACGTCGATCCAGCCGAGCAAGCCCTGCAGGCAGGCGATGGCGCGGCCGTTCTGGATGGCGTTGGTGTGCATGCAGCCGGGCCCGAGCCCTACCATCATGCCCACGGGGCCCTCCTCGCCCATCAGGCACGCGGCCTCGCGGATGTCGTCGGCGTCGAGCTCGCACACCTCGGCAGCGCGCTCGCACGTCCAATCCTCCACACGCGCTGCCAGCTCGTCGAAGCCCTGCGTCCAGTTCTCCACCCACTCCTCGCTGTACCAGCCGTGCGCGATGACCTCGTGGATGAAGGCGAGCGCAAGCGCGCCGTCGGTGCCGGGACGAGGCTGCAGAGCCACGTCAGCGTGCTTGGACATGTCATGGAAGCGCGTGTCAATGACGATGAGGTTCGCACCGCGCTTCAGGTTCGCCAAGATGTGCTTCATGCCGCTTCGCTCCATGGCGGGGTTCTGCCCCCACAGCACGACGGTCTTCGACTGCGCGATGTCGCCGTCAGCTGGCGAGAAGATACCGAGCGAGATGGCGTTGGGCAGGATGTGGGGCATGAGGCAGACGTGCGTGGGCACGAGCGACCAGCCCTCCAAGCCCAGCGACGAGTTGAGGCGGCAGTGCCAATGGTTCGACGTGCGGCCCGTGCCCTGGCCGGTGACGATGGCCTCGGGGCCGTACTCGGCGATGATGCGCTCGCACTCCTTCGCGATGACGTCGAGCGCCTCGTCCCAGGTGATGCGCTCCCACTCCCCGCTTCCGCGCTCGCCGACGCGGCGCATGGGGTACAGGATGCGCCCCTCGGTGTTGTTGTGCACCTCGCGCTGCGACATGCCCGCGCCGCACACCACGCCCTGCGACTTCGGATTGCCCGGATCACCCTCTACCTTGAGGATCTTGTCGCCTTCGGAGTACACGAAGACGCCGCAGCGGGCGTGGCAGGTGGTGCACTGGGTTCTGGTCTTCTTGATGGCCATGCTTCCCCCTTCCGCGTTGTGGACTACTCCCCCTATTATGGAGGGGCGCGAGGCGCAGGGCATAGAACCGAATGGTTGCCGCGCCCTGCAACAAACCGCTGCTGCGACGCATGGTAGAATGAGGTCATCAGGCACGTCGACCACGGGGGATCTCATGCACATCGACGGATTCCGCTACTTCATCGCCCTGAGCCAGGCGGGGTCCTTCAACCGCGCCGCCGAGGAGCTGTTCATCTCGCAACAGGGACTCAACCGCGCCATAACCTCGCTTGAGAACGAGCTGGGAGCCAAGCTCGTCACACGGAGCCGCAAGGGCGCGCGCCTCACGCCACAAGGCGAGGCGTTCCTCGCGCACGCACGCGTGATCGTGAGCGAATACGATGCGCTGACCGCCGAGATCGGCGACAGCCTGCTTGACGAAGGCGAGGCCGCGAGCCCCCTGACGCTGGTCACCACATCGTACCTGTCTCAACTTGGACTTGCGCCCATCCGCGGGACGCAGCTGGCCAAGCGCGCCCAGACGCGCGAAATGCTGCTGAACCGCCTGCTCGAGCGCTTGGAAGCCGGCGCGTCTGACGAGCTGTACCTCGTGGACCTGTTTCCCGACACCATGGCGAAGCTCGCACGCAGCGGCGCGCTCGCCTTCGAGCCTTTGTTCTCCAGCACGCTCGGCGTGATCTGCCACGAGAGCTTCCCCTTGCAGCCCCGCGGGCCCGTGCACCGCGCCGATTTGGCGAAGGTGCCCATGGCCTACAACTGCGACAGCGCCGTCGACCGGTTCGTGAGCCGCATGTTCGCCGACGCACCGCTGACCAACGTACGCCTGACCTCGACGAACGGCACCTCGCTCATCGAGTACGTGGGAACGGGCGAGGTGATGAGCCTGTTCGACTCCTACGCGTATCACGTCGGCATGCGCAGCAGCGAGTTTCGCGCGCTGCATCTGCGCTTCACGCCGCTCGCCCACGAGGAGGCCGTCACGCGCGTGGGGTTCCTCTACCGCACCGACGCGCCTCCCTCGCCGCGCGAGCGCCGCCTGATCCGCGAGGCGAAGCGGTGCTTCGAGGCGGAGAACGCCGACTACCTTCGAGACCGCCGCCTGACCTGCGTGAGCCCGCTGGGGTGACGTGCGAGCTGGCTGGCCGAGGCTCGACGCGAAACAGGCGAAACGCCCGACTGACGACACACGGATGCTCCAGAATGCGGCTTAGATGCGAGGTGGAGACGCGCTGGAAACGCTAGCGCGTTGGCGGCTTGGGAGCTGCGGGAGCTGCGAGAGCCGTTGGCGCTGCGGGAGCTGCGGGAGCCGTTGGCGCTGCAGCCTCGCCCTTGCCGTCGAGGATGGCGAGCGCCTCGAGGTAGCGCGCGCGGCGCTTCATGTCCACCGCGGTGAGGCGGCGCTTCAGGCGCTTGGGGTCGAGGTTGTGCTCGAGGTCGGCGCGCTTCACCTTGACGGCCACGGGGTTCTTCCGCACCCCGCGCACGTAGTCCAGATAGTCCACGCGCTCGTCATGCGTGAGCAGCTCGACCGCCGCGATCACGCTCTCGGGCATGCCTGCCGCGCGCAGGTCTTCGGCCGTGAAGCCGGAGTCCTCGAGCACGTCGTGCAGAAGCGCCACGCACGTCTCCTCTTCGGTGTCCATAGCCTCCGCCACGTGCAGCGGATGGTTGATGTAGGGCTCGCCCGCCTTGTCGAGCTGCCCCTCGTGCGCGCGCCGGGCAATCCCCGCCGCAGCCGCCGTCAATGCCGTGCTTATCATAGACCGAGCTCCTTCCTGCCTTTTCCCTTGATGGTAGCACGATGAGGTTTTCTTGGTTTCCGTATTGAAATAAGAACATATGTTTTATATAATTGTGGTAACATCAATTTCGGTTGGAACAATCCTAACCTCACGGGACAGCCTCCTCTTCGAAAAGCGGTGATGTCCTATGTTGCTTCCCTTTTAATAGCATTTTCATACCTCAGTTATATTGAATCAGTATATTGGAGGAGCGTATAATGCTATTCGTGTTCGATCCGAAGAAGAACGCCACCAACATCGAGAAGCACGGCATGAGCTTCCTTGAGGCACAAGCACTGTGGAAAGACGATGATGCGATCCGCTTACCGGCAAAGGATCGGGGCGAACCGCGCTATCTGGTCGTCGGCATGATCAGCGGCAAGCATTGGACCGCCATCGCAACCAATCGGGGAGACGCCGTGAGGATCATATCCGTTCGTCGGTCACATGAAGAGGAGGTCAGGCTTTATGAGCGCCGTAAACGTTAACACTGCAAACTTAGAAGGACTCTTCGACGAGGGCGCGGACGTGCTCGACTACTTCGACACCGCAGCAATCGAGCACTTGAACTGCGAGGTGAAGCGCGTCAACGTCGACTTTCCGCAATGGGTCGTCAACGAGCTTGACAAAGAGGCCGCGCGCATCGGCGTAGGTCGGCAAGCCATCATCAAGACGTGGATCGTAGAGCGCCTTGACTCCATGGGAAAGCCCGCCTAGCAAGCATGCAGGAGGCAAAACCGGAAAGCGAATGGAGTGGGCAATCGGCCAAGCAGAATAGCGCAAAGCCGACGTCTACGACTCAATTGCCCCAAGCGCTTTGCAGAGACGCTTCACAGGATTATTTCGCGCCAAAACGCCCAGTCGCTCCAATACATCTATGCAACCGTCATCACCCATGCTCGCCGCTATGCGCAGCTCATGTTTCGCGCGAGAGGAAGCCGTGTAGAAAGCGAGACCAGGCTCAGTTCCGTACTCTGTCTCCGGAGGAAGCCACAGACGCTCGTCGACATCAATGAGGATGACAGCCTGAGCTTCCATTCCTTTGAATTGTCTATGTGTGTATACCTTCACGCCAGTGTTTTTCCAGCGAAACGTCTTGCTCTTCCTGCTGAAGCAGCGATCAAAGCGAGACTTATCAATGGTCGAGCATGTCAAGACAACGATGTCTTCCAGTCCAGACCGTACCAACGCGTCTATCTGCTCATCCACGAAAGACTCGAGGTTAGACACGTCAGTTGATACACGCATAAGAGGCGGTCTGCCCGTCTTCGTTCGACGCTCCTCACTCGGAACGAATTCCTCTCTGAGAGATCGCAACGAGCATCTGGCAATACTTTCAGTGTTGCGGCAGTTCACATAGAGGGTAAGCTTGCAGTCGGCTTCATTGATAAATTCCGGCATGTTCGTACCTTGGACGAACTGCCGCCTGTCGTAGAACATATAGAGCGTGGCGTCCTTACTTCTCACCACGTCGAGCAAGTAGCTTAAAAACCCCGCCTCTTCGATGTCTTTGAGCCCAAAGTCTTGTCCTTCGTCTATGACAACGTGGTCGTAGACGAATCGCTCGGGATGATCGCTCAACATCTCGCTGAGGACATAGTAGTCCGGCACGGGCGTATCACAGAAACGACAGGCGAAGCTGGCGATAGTCCGCACCTCGATGCGCGGCACCTTTGCGCATCGGCGTTTAATGTCCTCCGCAATAAGCGCATTGAAGCACAGAAACAAGACCTTACCGCTCCGCGCTGCTTGCTTTGCGCGCTCTATGGCGATTAGCGTCTTGCCTGTACCGGCAGCACCGGCGATTACCGCAATCTTCTGGTCCTGCAGAAATCCGAGCACACGCGCCTGCGAATCGAGCAGGCGCGCAAAGACGAACTCGCTGTAACCGTAATCCATCATGCCCGTTGGGACGATGTTGAAGGTTGGACAAAGAACCTTATCGAGAATCAACCCGACCTCTTCGTCAGACAGACGCGTGACGATGTCACCCTCGTCCCTGACCCTGAGGGAGAAAACCCTGTTGATAGGACGCTGCGGATCACCCAGATCAGACCGACTGAAAGTCAACCCTCTGCATGAGTTCATATCATAGCGAAGATCATCAAGATCACATGACGACAGACTCGGAAACCACACGGCGTGAACGAACTTACATCGCTTCTTCAGATGACTCAAGCCCATCTCATCGAAGCGGTCAGATAGCATCCACTTGTTCTGCTCAGCCTGATAATATGGGCCCCGGTGCTTCATGGGCCTGCCGTCGGCGTACACCCACTCACCGCCATCGCATCTGACCCGACCTGCCTTCACCTCAATGACAAGAATCCCGAGCTTTCTGTGAAACACGACGAAGTCAGCCTCCGACTCCTCCACCTTGTTGTTTTTCACCCGCGACTGCTTAAGCGAGTGGATGACGAGATACTCGTCATCAAGACCCCTCGCGAGAGCCTCGTAGATCTCGCCCTCCCTGCTTCTCTCATCGAATTCACCGGGACCGAAGCTCGGTATCATGCGCGCCATGGCCAGCCCTTCTCACAAGCTCGTGATTATTTCTTCGGCAGTACACTCCCCCGCAATGAACACCTTCCACCCGCAGCCTTGGCTCCATCCTTCGCCGAGTTCCTCGTCGAAACTGCGCGCGTCGTCCTCACTGAGCACCATCACCGCAGCATCAGCCCACGCGAGAGAAGCAAAAGCGGACTTCCCAGAGCCATCGCCCACCTCAATGTCAACACCTGGCACCTCAGTCTCCCTATCACCGATCTCGCCGAGCTTCATTGCAAGCGAAGCCCACTTGTCACTCGAAGCCGGACGAATAGACCTCTCACAAGCCTCGCGGAAACTGCAGGACCCCCAGTCTGCTCCGCCCTCAATTACGCGAAGCGGCTCCCGCGCTTCCGCAGGAGTGCTGATCTCAACGCACGCACACCCCCGTTCAACGGCAGGAAGGATGCCCTCGATGAGCTCTTTAGCATATCGGCGGCGCAACGAGGCATGATGCGCTTGGTTGTAGTAGCTGCGCAGACAGTTATAGCACGACGTATCCTCGTCACAGCAGCTTTGCGACACTTTCCGCAAAGCTGCCTGGAGCGAGGAGATAACAGCTTCCTTGTCCGTTAGCCTCTTCACCAGACCAGCGCCGCCGGGAACGTCATCGTACATAAGAATGTCGTAACTATCGGTCTTCAAGCTCATCTCAAGAAGCGCGCTCACATTGGTCCGCTCAATCTCAAGCGCCTCACAGACGCCTTCCAGCATCGCGTACATGAACGACAGCGCCTTGGGCTTCGCCCTCTCGACCGACAAGGACAGCGCCGGTATGCGGATGCGCGCAACGTCAGTTTGGAACCGATGGCCAAGATAGGCGCGATCCAGCGAAGCGTTCTTGCAGTCGAAGCCGCGACAGTCCTTGTGTTTTTCTTCCTTCTTGGGAACCCCGGAGAACGGATCGGCCACTTCCCCGTACCCGCATTCCTTGCAGAGGAAAAAGGATGAGCGGTTCATCACAAGCAACACGTCATTTGAGGATGTCTCAACTGACAGCACCCCCTCGATAGCAAGAGTTAAGCCTTCCTCGTCGCTCCTCTTGATGTAGGTCACTTCACCCGCATAGGATCGCTTTGGCTTGAGAAGAGCATCTTTTTTCGTCTCGCTGGCTTTAAACCCAAACACCGGCTCATAGAAGTAGTTTTTCTTGCCCTTCTTCATCTCGGTACCACAATGCTGACACGTGTTCAAGGACCCAGCAGTCGGAGAAATGCTCACCTTCTCGCATTTTGGACACGTGCAGTAATACTGGCGCGGCAGCTTTGCTATCCCCCCTCTTGGCAAGGAGACATATTGCGACACATATTTCTTCTTGTCGACAACGATCTCCGAGCCAGGAGCATATTCAGATATGGCTATCTTCAGATCGCGACTAAGCTTGTCATCCTGACCCCTAGCTGGTCTGCCCTTATCGTAAACGACAAGGCCGACCACGTCGATGGGGAAACCGTACTTCGGAATAACACAGTATTCCGAAAGCGCGTTGATGACCTTCCGATCATGAAGAGAATCAATCTGCGACTTGAAACACGCCGCCAAGTTATAGTCCTTCTCGCGCGCCGCACGCTTCTGGGCAGCATCATATTCCTTGTCAAGCTGGAGGATTGAGGCCTCAAAATGTTGGAGCTTCTCGTCGTTGCCCTTCACCTCATCAAACCACCTCAAATTGTGAAACGAAGCATACTCCCGCTCTGGAATTACTCTCTTGTCCAAATAGTCGACAAGCGCCGGAGGCTTCTCGCTAAGGTAGTGCTTAAACGCGTCAATGCCCCCGTCAAAGACCAAGCTGTGCACCGACTCGAAATAACCCGGATTCTCGCGAAAGAAGAACCCCAGGCACGCCGCCATCAAGTGGCGTACGATGATCTTCCGATTGAGAACATCGAAATAGGGTGGCTTTATGGCGCCTGATATCATCTTCTCTGGTGCAGCGAAGTAGGTATAGTCATGGGACACTGCGCCGCAGTACGTCAGAACAAACGCTGAGCTGTCAGCCCTTCTCCCGGCACGTCCAGCGCGCTGAACATAGTTCGCGGGTGTCGGCGGAACATTGCGCAGAAACACTGTCTCCAAGCTGCCAATGTCAATGCCCATCTCAAAAGTCGTTGAGCAGCTGAGTACGTTGATGCGCTTGCTCTTGAAGTCGTTCTGGTACCGCTTCGCCGTTTCCTTGTCGATCTGCGCGGTATGCTCCTGCACCACGAGCCGCTCAATGCGCTTCGTCTTGTACTGATTCCGGTAGTAGCTCTCCGCAAGCTCAACATCGGGATCAATGAGCTTCAAAGTGCCGTCGCACTTGTTCGCAACGCACACATCATGCAGGTTATGCGGGGTAATGCGCCCACATTTCGAACACCGGTAGTAACTCATATTGCGATAGTTCTTCAAGACGTATTGTTTGGCCGCAATGCGGTAGCCATCGCTTTTTGCATCGCGAGTAAAGAGCCCACTTTCTACCCCAAGATTAAATAGCATCTCAAGAATATTGCACGCCTCATCGGAGTTGCATCCGAATACCCGCTCAACATACCAAACGAGCAGGTTTTCCTTACCCTTGACGGGAAGGAAACTACGCACGCCCTTCACGGCCTTCGATCCTTTGAGCCTGACGGCGCTGAGTGCATCGCGATATGGCAGATGCTCCGCTCGCTCTTCAAATGAGAGGCCCGCCATGCTCGTATCGACGGAGAACGTTCTATAAACCGCTTGAAGAATCCTCGCCAAATCTTCTTTGGTGGTGAAGCCATACTGGCCAAAGACCTCTGAAACCGACTCGTCATCCACCTCATCGAGGATGGGAGACAGGTTGACCTCAAAGTGATACAAGCCGTTTCCCTCGCAGCTGTTCTGTCCGTCGATCTTCAGCAACTCAGACAGAATGGCTATCCACGCGTTTTTGAAAGGAGTGAGGCCGTTGTCGAAGAGGTTGTCGTTCTCTATGAGCGACTGAAGTGTCGCCTCAAGCTCCTCAACAGGCATCTCGCGATAGCCATTGTCTTCCAAGACTCGCCAGATAAGTCTCTTTCTTAGGATGCGAGAGTTATTCGCGTCGAAGTACATCGCGAAGTAGCTTGCCTGTGATCTACTGTCAGAGAACGCGAGAAACTGCTTCACCGCCTGGTTGTTATCCTCGGCTTTGTCTCTCTCGCTCTTTTTCAAGCTGAGCAAGAGCCTTCGCTTCTTCTTCGTAGACTCCGAGTGGTCCATCGATTCTAAGAGCATCTGAGCGAGAATGGCAGTTGACTCATCTTTGCCGAGGCTGAGATTCTTGACAACGCCCGCATTACGCGACCGACCACAGCACGGGCACATGCCAATGTTGTTGTGCCTCGTGGCACTCGCATCGTCTTTGCTTTGCCGGACACGATACGCGACGACCTCATCAGCTTCTGCGCATGTACACCACAATGCCGTAAGGCTATCGGCAGGACGAATTGCTCCACATCTTGAGCAAATGACGTGCTTCTCAAGAGACTCGACGTCCACCTCCTGCTCCTCGACAGTCTTTTCTAGCAAGAAATAGTCGACCTTCATATTAGAGTTGTCGCCATAGTTCTCATAAATATCCACCTCATCGTTTTGAAGCAAATAGACAATCCCGCTGCCGTCTATCTGACACATCCTCCCGATGAGGTACGGCGCGCTGCAATAACGGCAGTTGCCAACCTCGAACGCCTTGTCTTCTTCAATCTGGTTTGTCTTGATGAGACTAAGCGAGGAGCGTTTGCCTAGGGACACGAAAGCCCCCGCCAAGGGCCTCGCGAAGGAGTGATACTTCAAGCTAAACAATTCGATCCCATTGCGCTGGGCGATGTTAATCAAGTCGATCAGAGCCGTTATCTGAGCCTCATTCAAGCTCGGCAGGCATTCGACGACCTCCTGTATGTTCCTGCTTCCCAGCCGCAAAGCATCGTAGACCCGGTAGACGCTCTCATCGCTCGACAGTAGATCATACAGGATTCCCCTGAGGTCACGCTCTCCAACGGTGACGCCGAGCCGCAAACCAACATCGCGTATCGCCTCGCGATCGCGGCGCATTGAGATGTAATCATCACCTGTGAGGACAAGGGGTGACTGGGGTGTCTTGAAGGGAACCCTCTCGGCAAAGATGATGTCATCTTCACTGAACCGAGAGGATGTGAGCTTGTCCGCGAAGCTCACGATGCCTTCTTCGCTCGTTCCTTTCTCGCCCAGTGTCGCGCTGCTGAGGATGAATCGTGGCTTCTTCTCGGCCATGGCCGTGAGACGACGCATGAGATAGGAGATTTCAATGCCAAGCGTGCCGTTATAGGAGTGAGCTTCGTCCAGAACAACGAACTTCCAGTTTGCTAAGCGCTCAGGAGAAAATATCGCATAGTCGTTTGGCCTGATTAAGAGATATTCAAGCATCGAGAAGTTCGTGAACAAAAGATGAGGGGGATTGTTTCTTATCTCCTCGCGAGAGAGGATCTCGTTGGACGGCACCTCCGCGCCCATCCCCCTCTTGTATCTCTCACGATGGCTCTTGCTCGGCTTCTCCGGCGTGTCTCCCGTAAAGAAGCCAAAGGTGATTTGCGGAAAGGCTCGCACAATCTCGCGCACACGAGAAACCTGGTCGTTTACCAGGGCATTCATAGGATACAGGAACAAAGCACGAATACCCGTCTCCGTGTTTCCGCCCTCGATTTCACGCATCAGCTCATTGAGGATCGGATAGAGAAACGATTCTGTTTTGCCTGATCCCGTACCTGTCGTGATGATGGCATTTCGACCAGAGCATATACGGCGAACGCTTTTCTCTTGATGCGCGTAGAGAGGTCGGTCGAGATCCACTCCTTCGAGCGAGAGAAAAAGATCCGACACAATCCCCTCTTCGATGAGTCCGCGCAGCGTCTTTCCCCTCTCAAAGGGCAAACCCAAGTCAAGAAACGGGCCCTTAAACAGATCTTCGCTTTCCAGCTGATCCTCAAAGAGCCTTTGGAGGCGCTCACTACCAAACTTGAATGAGGAGCGGATGTACTCCTTATAATGCTCGTTGATGTAGCGAGAGCGATCAATGGGGCTTCTCTTCTCCATGGCATATCTCCTAATGCTCGGCAGACGTAAAATAGGTAACGACAAACGCGCTCGGGTTCGTTAGCGAATCAAGAACGCCAGTTTCGTCTTTGTCGAGGAGCAGCCCGTCTCCATCCTTCGTGATAAAGAGCTTCGGGAGCCCATCAGACGCGCAGCCGCAGATCTCAATGTCCACGAGTCCGATGTTTAGCGGATTCTTCATCCTTCCCTTTTGACGATAGATGTATCCTACGAATTTGTCGTTGTCGATCTGTCTTTCAAACATGACATAATCATGCTCAAGCAGCGTGCTCCGGGGAACGAAATGGTCTCGCCGGTACTGCATGAAATGAGCTGTCTTCAGTCTGAATGCACGACCAGGAAGACCCTCCCAAGAAAAAAATATTCGGGTTACCTCGCACATGGTTCTTTCCCTGCCGAGCATCAGCCCACGAGCCCGCTCGACAAATGAGAACGTATACCTCTCGAAAGGCATTACTCCAAGTATGTTGAGCTCCCCTTCGCTGTCGAGCCGATCGCTCCGATAGAACTCACGGCCCTCACTATCCTTGGCAACGAGAGCAACGTCGCCCTGACCCATATAGCGCCATCCGATACACAGCTTTCGATTGACGGCATCGAACGCAAAACCGACATCATCTGGCTTCATGCAGCTCTTGTTGCGAACGACGATCCGCCCAACCTGTCGGGAGCCTTTGACGGGACGCAACACGACGAAGTCGTTACCGGTCTTATAGGAAAGCAAGCTGCCGATTTCAATCGCCTGATGAAACGAATGAGCTGATCGGCAGCTCAGCTGATCGACTAGCCGTCCGCGACCGTCGACAACGTTGATGCCGTCATAGTTCGCATTGTATAATTCCAGCTTTCCCCGGTTAGCAACGTCACCGATCCAAATCTCCTTGGAGAAGCAGCGCCACGAGCGCTCGTCTATCCGATAGAGATCAAGATCGAGGGCGATCTTGTATGTATACCTTCTTCCACGACTCATAAAGTCGACACGCATCTCGCTGAACCCCTCCAAAGCAATTTCTGCACGAGAGGGAGCGCTGAACAAGGAACTCTTCATTACAACCGACACGAGCCCCTCGTCTTCCATGCTACCGCTTTGTTTTATACTCAATTCAGGGTCATATACAAACATCTCGGGCAGAAGCTTCTTTTTTGACGAGTCCGATAACTCGAACACGCACAAGTCATGCACGCCGGGACTGAGATGTCCCATATCGATAATGTACTTCCTAAATCCTCGGCGCTTTACTACGGTATATTCAAAGTCGTCTAGGCGAAGCGACTTCCCCGAAATGTTGATCTCGAAGTTCTCGACAGCATCGTCTGACTCGAACACATAAAGGCTCACATCCGTGTAAACCGGTATATTGGCCCCTCCGGACGCCTCAACCACACAGGAATCCGCAAGAACGCCCATTATCCCCGGCTTTGTTACTTTGACGAAGTGAACACTTCATCGCCAACTGTCAGCGCGTCGCCGATCTTCGCATCATAAGTCGCCAAAGCGTAGCCATCGCATTGATAATACGGCTGCAGATCCTTCGTCTCGCCGCGATAGCACACGATGACAGTCCCATCATAATCGGTGTTGTTCTTCACCTCGTTTCCGTCAAGGTCAAAGACGAGCAGGGGTCTCCGAAGCTTGCATGCGCTATCGAACAGAACGTCCGCTTTTGCCGTAATACGATAGCGAACGTTTCCCAGCGGATCGTCGAGGGGAAACTCGTCAATGATTAACCGATAGCCGCCGATAATCGATCTGATTTCCATCGGCACAGGTATAATGCGATCATCACCCAGAAGAACACACGCCCCAAGATCCCGATAGTCATAGCAATCCCCGACAAGGTGCTCGGGCGGCGCAAGGTGAACTATGTTCTCCTTTAATGTGAAACGCGGCTCCCATCGCGAGCTCCCTGCGAAACGCCCCTTAGCACGCGCTCGACGGGCGTTCTTCCCCGATATCGAAGACGCCCACCTCTCGTACCCATACCGAAAATAGGGATTATGGGGCCGAACATCGAACCCCCTCATATGACCGTCGATTATCCGAGCCACCATCACGCTCAGAGCTACGGCCTCATCAAGCGTATCCTCGTTGGCGATGACATCCTTGGTGGAGCGAACGAGCCTGTAGGTCCTCTTCGTAACCTCGACCTCTAGGTCATCCCCGCCATCAAGCAACTTCTCGTGCAGACCCTCGAAGGCGAACCGAAAATCCTCCTTTGGATCAGCAGAGAGCCTGCAGCCCAAATTCAAATCATAGATGTCGAAAACAAAATCAAAAAAGGCCGGAAGATAGTACTGCGGCACAATTGCGTTGCGCAAGGCAACGTTGATATACCGGCTCTCGCTGTATTCGCCCTGCTGCGTCTGAAAATGACTCAAGACGTCTCTGATGAGGCTCTCAACCTTGGCATCCGAGTAATTCTGATAAAGACTCGGATAGGCCTTCTCCACTCCTTCATAAAACGCAGAGTCATATTCGCAGAGACCGATGAGTACGAGAGATATAAAGACTATCTCCTTGTCCTTCACGATACCGGTAAACGACCTCAACGCAGAATTAAGCTGACGTTCGGCCTCAAGGTGCACCCTCTCGATCGAGCAATCGCCGTTCAGCGCATTGATGAGGTCAAGCCCTATGAGCTCTCCCCGTCGCACTTTTTTCTTGAGATGCTCAACTGCATACCGGTATCTCACATACCTCAACCGCTTGGAGAGGACACTGAACAGCCCCCTTGCCTCATCAGGTGTGTAGACGCCGTCTTCCAAAACAGCGCTTACCTGCTCCTCGACGAAATCATATGCTTCAATGCCTTTGAGATCTCGACCGTCCTCAAGCCATGCGCGAAGCGCGTGCACCTCTTTTTCATTGACCACGCCATCACAAAGTAATCCATCTACTATGCCAGCAAGCTTGAGAAGCCGAGGTTCGACATGGGACAAACTTTCGCAACTCGCGCACGCGAAAAACAGCTCTTCTTTCTCCTGCTCAGTGAGAAACCCATCCTCCAGAACCTCGTCCACAATCCTGACCAGCTCAACCTCACGCGGCTCGATTGCCACGTCACGATTTCTATCCGCCCACAAACGAAGCCGCGCGATCTCCTTTTCGTTGATCTCTCGATCCAAGTCGATGCCGTTGATTATTCCCTCAAGCTTTTCGACCTCGTACATAATCCGAGTCCTAACCTAGATATGCAGCCAAGCAAACAGCCCTCCCCATTCATAATGAGTATCTATGTATTTTAAATGAACATTTTCACATAGCATTGCGCAACATATTTTCGTAGCACGAAAGGATAGCCCCTTGGAGCTTTGTCGCTACGCGACGGCCTCTTGGAGCTTCTGCCAGATGCGCACCATGGCGAGCGTGTCGAGCTCGCAGTAGCGCAGGAGCGCCTCCCGGGTGCGGGCAGCCTCCTCAGGCGGCATGCGCACCAGGTCGGTGAACGCCGCCGACGCCTGCGCTCCGTTGTGCACGCCGTCGAGGGCGTGGTAGTCGAGCTCCGGGTCGTCCGGGAAGAGCGCTGGGAGCACGGACTTAATCGAGAACGAGCCGCCCTGCGCCGCCGCGTAGTACGCCCCGTTGCGGAAGGGGACCATGAGGTCACGCATGTTCTCGCGGATGGCGAGCAGGTGAGCGGCGAGGTCGGGGAACTGGCTGGCGAGGTCCTTGAGCACCATGCGCTCGAAGCTCATGTTGTAGGCCACGGTGCGCGCGTCGCGCGGGATGGCGCGCACGAGCGCCTCGGCCACTGCGCGGCGCGGGTCGGTCCCCTCGCGCGCGAGGAACTCGCGATGCTCGAAGGCGCCCTCCGCGTCGCTCACGACGTGCAGCGAGAACTGCGTGGGGATCTGCTGGTAGGGGCGCACGCCGTCGAAGGGCGGCACGGCAGGCTGGTACGTCTCGAAGTCGAGGAAGTACAGCGGCGGCGTGAGCTCGGCGAGAAACCTGCGCACGAACGCCACGTCGACAAGCGGGCTCCTTCCCGTACGATGTGCCTCGATCTGGCGCTGCGGGATCGCCTTGAGGCGCAGGCCCGAGGCCGCCACGTCGTCGAACGTGATGAGCCCCTGGTCGACGAGCTTGAACGCCTTGACGAGCCCGTAGCCGCCCAGGTCGAACACGCTCGGATGCGGCACGTAGCGCCAGCACCACCGCCGGTAGCCGCACGGGTAGGGACTTGTGCAGTGCGGGCCGATGGAGCAGCAGCCACGTGCGCCGGGCTCCATGCCGAGCGCCTGGGAGAGCGCGCCCGCCTCCCCGGGCTCGGCGGGATCGTCCGCCACCTCCTTGAGGAAGGCCACGCGCTTTCCCACCTGATCCCGCAAGCCGAGCACCACCTCGGTGCAGTCCTCCACCGTGAAGAGTCCGTGCAGGTCAAGCTCTCCCTCACGCACGTAAGAGCTGTTCACGTGCATGAGACCAGCGCTCTTCACCGCGTACCCGCACCGGTCCAGCAGCCAGCACTGGTAGGCCATGTCATGCAGGTAGATGTCGTGGAGGTGCGTGGAGGACTTCACCTCCACGAGGCGCACGCCATCAGGCTCGTTGAGCAGGATGTCCACCATGCACAGGTTGCCGTCGCTCTCGAAGGTGGCTTCGCAGATCACGGGCTCGCCCGCCTCCATGAGCTCGCGCGTGAGGCGCGCCATACCCGCGAAGTCGTGCGCGTCGAAGGGGATCTCCGTGAAGCGGCCGTAGTAGCCCATGGCGAGGTCGCCCACCTCGTTTCCCGTGGCGAGCACAGCTTGGTTCAACACCGTTTCGTCGAACTGCTCGGGCAGGTGCGCTTCCATCCAGAGCATCTTCGGGCACTGGACGCCGCGCGTGTAGCGGGACTTCGAGAGGTTCATGCATGCTTCCTTATGACGTCTTCGAGTGCTTCGACGTCCGACGCGTCGAAGCGGTAGGCTGCCACCTGCGGCTGCGCAGGGTTGTATCCGCTGCGGTGCTCCACGCGCACGAAGCACGCCTCAACCTCAGAGAGCCCTTCCTTGAGCAGGGCGTACGCGTAGCACTGGGCCTGCAGCTCGTGCTTCGCGCGCACGAACGCGTCCGTCTCGGCCGGCGAGCCGCCCGTCTTGTAGTCGACGACGAGCGCGCGCCCCGCATCGTCGAGCGCGAGCGCGTCGAGGGCGCCCTCGAGGTAGAGCGGAGGCGCGCCTGCGGGCCCGACCTCGACTATGAACGGGACCTCGGCGGCGATCTGAGCGCAGCTGCCGAACGCGCGCGCCACGTCGCTTCCCACCCAGAGGTCGAGCGCCTCGTCGAGGCGGCTTGTCTGGTCGGGGGTGAGGCCTGCGCGCTGCGCCTGCGCGCGCACGACTTCGGGCGCGGGCTTCTCGAGCACGCGCGGCGCCGGGCGAGCCGCCGCCTCGAGCACCATGCGCTGCGCGAGGCGGTGAAACGCCGTGCCGAGGGCCGTGGCGTCGTCGTCCTCCGCCGCGCAGGCGGCGACGTCCTGCGCGACAGGCGTGGCGGCGGATGCAGCCGACGCGGGATCGCCCTGCGCAGCAGGCGTGGTGGCGGACAGGGCAGGTGCGGCGGGCGCCTCCCCGAGCTGCGCGGCGCCGCCGAGCAGCTCCCAGGGCAGCGGGTCGTGCTCGAGCGAGGAGTAGGAGCGCACGTCCTCGCGCCCGAACGCATGGGACGCGGCAGAGGGCATGCGCGGCGCCGGGCGCTCGGGCACGCGGAAGACCGCGGACCTCGCGCCCTCCTCGCCTACAGAGGTGCCGTCGCCGACAGGCGCGACCGGCGTGCTTCCGGCAACACCCCCGTCCGCAGCGTCCCCGCCCGCAGGCGCATTCTTGCCGGCGGGAGCGTCCTCGCCCGCAGGTGCGCCTTCCCCACCAGGGGCTTCTCCTCCGTCAGGCGCGGTGAGATACTCGAGTGCCACGCGGGCGGGCGCGCTGCCCCCGTAGTCGACCATGCTGACCGACCTCTCGGACTCGACGTCCCACCCGAGCGCCGCGTGCAGGTCGCCGTAGATGCCCGCCTTCTCGTAGCCGTCCTGCGGCTTCGACCCGAACACGCCGCTCAGGAGCAGCGAGCGGCTCGCGCGCGTGAGCGCCACGTAGAGCAGCCGCTGCGCCTCGGCGAGCGACTGGGAGCGCGCGTAGGCGGAGAGCGCGGCGTAGAGCTCCCCGGGCGTGCGCGCCGCCGCGGCGTCCTCGCAGAGCGCGTCTTCGCGCTCGAAGCCGCGCAGCTTCGTGATGGCCTTCTCGCACTCCCCCGCGGCCGGCGCGCTTGCGGCGACGTAGGTGCGCTGCCCGACGTTCTCCACCACGAGCGACGAGCGCGACGCGACGCCCGACCCCAGCTCAGCGATGGCCACGTGCGGGAACTCGAGGCCCTTCGAGGCGTGCACCGTCATGATGCGCACGAAGTCCGACTCGACCGTGGCGAGCGCGCCGGGCGCCTCCTTCGCGCAGCGCAGGTGGTCGGCGTACGCGAGGCAGACCGACGATGCGCCCGAGCACGCGTCCTCGAAGCCGCGCACCAGACTGAGCGCCTTGGCGAGGTTCCCCGCCGCGGCCAGGCCGGGCGCGCCCGCCTCCTCCAGGCGGTCGAGCAGGCCCGTCTCCGCGAAGAGCCGGCGCAGCGCCTCGGCGACGCCTCCCTTGCGCGCCCGCGCCGCGAACCGCCCGAGATGCTCGCGCGCCATCCCGAGCGCCTGCTCGTCGGCAGGCGCAAGGCCTGAAACCGCGCCCTCGTGCGCATCGGCGAAGCCGCGCGAAAGCGCGCGCGGGCACGCCTCCCCCGCCTCGTCGCGCGCGGTGGCGAGCGCGAGCAGCACGTCGTCGGTGAGGGCGAACAGCGGTGAGGTGAGCACGGAGAACAGCGCCGGCTCGTCGCCCCCGTTGACCGCGACGCGCAGCAGGCTGGCGACGAGCTGGGCCTCCTGCGAGGACGAGAACACCGACCCGCCCGCGATCACGCTCTCGAGGCCGGCGCGGCGCAGCTCGCGCGCGTACACGCCCGCGTTGCCCATGCTGCCGAGCAGAAGTGCCATGTCGCCTGCATGCGCCCCGCGCTCGCGCAGGCGCGCGAAGTGCTGCGCCACGTGGCGCGCCGCCACGACGACCGCCTCGGCCTTCGAGACGCCCCGCGCCTTCGACGTCGAGCCCTTGTAGTGCACGAAGTCGAAGCTGATGCGCGGCTGGTCGGCGAAGACGGGGTCAGCTGCGGCGTTTACCGCCCCGCGCGGCTCGAGGTGCAGGAACTCGCGCCCGAACACGCGCTGCTGCGCGAACACCACGTCGACGAGCTTGAGCACGTCGGCGTGGCTGCGGAAGTTGTCCGGCAGCGACACGAACCGCACGTCCGGGCTCTTATGGCGCAGGCTGTCGCGATACGCGAAGAACACGTTCACGTCCGCCCCGCGGAAGCGGTAGATGCTCTGCTGGGCGTCGCCGACCGTGCACACGTTCGCGAGCCCCGGCGCGGCGAGCGCGCTGATGAGGGCGACCTGCAGCTTGTCGGTGTCCTGGAACTCGTCGACCATGATGAGCTTGAACTGGCGGCGGTAGCGCTCCGCGAGCGCCGGGCGCGTGACGAGCGCGCGGGCGCACTGCGCGAGCAGATCGGCGTTGTCGAGCCGCGACGGCCCCTTGAGCCGGGCGAACTCGTCGGATATCAGGCGGGCGAAGCCCACGAGGGCGCGCGCGGCCCGATACGCGCAGCACGCCTCGGCCTCCTCGCTCAGGCGCGCGTACTCGCTGCGGTAGCTCGCGAAGAAGCCGGCGTCGTCCTTCTTCGCGTGGAACTGGGGCGACGTGGGCGGGAACGCGTAGAACGCGCGGCGGAACGCCTCCGCGTCGAAGGCGGGGTCATCGAACGCCGCAGATGGCGCGTCTTCAAGCCACGCCTCGGCGCCTTCGAGGGCGCGCTCGAGCGCATCGAGCGCCTGCGATTCGGTCTTCGTCGGCTTCGCCCACGCCGCGGCGGTCGCGCGGAAGTCCTGCCCGAGCTCGTAGAGAGCGCGCATGAGGTCGGCGGGGCGCGCCTGCGGCCTTGCCAGGGCTATCCCGTCGAACCCCTCGGGCATGGCCTCCACGCGGCTCAGCACGCGCAGCGCCTGGCTCGTGGCGCTCGGGCCCCGCCCCTCGTCGGAAAGCGGCAGGCCGCTTGCCAGAAGATCGCGCACGAGCGGGTCGGACGACTCCCGCGCGCGGCGCACCACCGCGTCGACCGCCTGCGTGCGCAGAAGCTCGGCGTCGGCTTCGGGCAGGACCTCGAACGCCGGGTCGAGCCCGAGCTCGAGCGCGTGCTCGCGCAGGATGCGCGCGGCCATGCCGTGGATGGTGGAGATCCACGCGCCGTCCACGGCGAGCGCCTGGTCGCGCAGACCCTCGCTCACGAGCAGCGCCTTGATGCGCCCTTTGAGCTCGCTCGCCGCCTTCTTGGTGAACGTGATGGCGAGCACCTGGTCGATCGAGTCGAGGTAAGGCGCGCGCCCCTGCGCCGGCGCGAGCGCATGCACGACGCGCTGCGTGAGGGTGAAGGTCTTTCCCGAGCCGGCGCCCGCGGCCACCAGAAGCGGCGCGTCGAGCGTGGTCACGATCTCACGCTGGCCGGGCGTGCAGCGATCAAGGTTCACGAGAGCCTCCTCTCACAGGATGCGACGGGGCAGTACGCGCACGCCTCCTTGGAGGCGGGGTCGGCCTCGATGCGCCCCTCCATGAGCGCGCGCACGTGCGGGGCGATCTTCTCCTCCACCAGGTCGAGGAAGCGGGCGAAGCTCATGTGCACGCACGAGGAGTCCTTCCCGAACCCTCCCAGGTCAAGGGCTGCCTCGTCGAACGACCCCGCCGCGAACGCGCCGTCCGACCTCGCGCGGTAGCCGAGGTAGAGCGCGCCGGCGCACGCCAGGCCGTCGAAGCGCCCGCGCAGCGCCTGGGCGTAGACGAGCGCCTGCACCTTGCGCGGCAGCGCGAAGGCCGCCGGGTCGGCGTCGTCGGGAAAGCCCGCCGCGTGCCTCTCCGACGAGCCCTTGTAGTCGAGCACGAGGTAGCGGCCCGCCGCCGCGTCGACGTCGACGCGGTCAACCCGGCCGTTCAGGCGCGCGCCCGCGTAGTCGACGCCCTGGTCGGGCTTGATCTCGAGCTCATGGGCGCAAACCGCATAGGTCGGCGCGAAGCGCGCCTGCCGGCGCACGCTCTCGCGCAGAACCTCGCGCAGGCGCTCGACCGCAAGCGCCTCGGCCTCGGTGCGCGCAACGAGGCGCGAGGAGGCCGCGGGGTCCTGCGCGGGCTGCGCGGCGACCTGCGCGTCGAACACCTCGTCGAACAGGGCGCTCGCCTCCTGCCAGCCCGCGGCGTCGGCCGGCACGCGCGCGCAGCCGCGCGCGGCGAGCGCGTCGTAGAACGCGGCGAGGACCGCGTGCGCGAACGAGCCCGTCTCAAGCGCGCCGAACCCCTCGTCGAGCTCGTTCAGGCGGATGCGGCGCGTGACGAACCACTGGTACGGGCAGCCCAGGTACGCCTCGATGGCCGAGGGCGAGAGCACGGGCAGACGGCGCGTGCACTCGACGGCTGAGGGCAGGTGCTCGGCCAGGTCAAGCGTCGCGAGCACGCCGCGATGCGCAGGGGCAAGCTCGACCGCGCCCGCAGGCGCGGCGAACGCGCGCCCCATGCCGCGCGCAAGCACGTCCTCGCCGAAGCGGCACGCGGCACGCGCGAGAAAGCCCGGGAGCGTGGCGTTGCCCTCTTCGACCGGCTCGCCGCCGCCCCCGCGGGCGGCAGCAAGCGCCTCGACGTACTCGTCAAACGCGAAGGCGGGGTACGTCTCCTCCTGCGCCTCGTTGCGCAGCGGCAGCACGCAGGTGAAACGCCTGCGCGCCGCCGAGGAGGCCGCCGCGAACGCGCGGCGCTGACCGTCAAGCGGGTCAGGCGCACCTGGCAGGCCGAGCTTGCAGGCGAGCACATCGAGCGCGCCTGCGCCCGGCGCGGCGGGGAAGCTCGCGTCCGTCACGTCGGCGAGGATGACCGCGTCGGCGCTCTTCGGCGCGAGCGAGCCCGGCGTCGGCAGGCCCGTGAAGCGCACGGACGCGGGTTGGGCAAAGGACGGAGACACGGCCTGGACGGACTGCGGAGGCACGGCCTGCTGGCCGTCGCGCTGCCGCTGTTCGCCCGCACTTCCCGGCGCGGCGGTCGCGAGCGTCGAGAGGGGCACGCTCAGCGTGGGGGCCACGTCGCGCACCACGTCAGAGAACGCGTCCCCCGCAGCGAGGCTGCGCGCCGTCTCAAGCAGGCCTCGTAAGGCCGCCAACGCGCCGCGCTCCTCGGGGCGAGCAAGCGGCGAGCTTCCCCCCGCCTCCTTCGCAAGCGCCTCGATGGCGTCGAGCGCGCAGCGGGCCTCCTCGGAGCCGCCACACGCGAGCGCCTCGAAATGCGCGAAGGAAGGCGAGGCCGCGCGCAGGCGCTCCCGCGCGTCAGCGCAGGTGAGCAGGCGGTCTCTGCGCAGCTCCGCGTTGAGCCGCTGGGCCTCGAAGGCGCGCATGCCCGAGAACGCCCCGTAGGCGAAGTCGGTGGCCGCCGCGATCCAGCGCGCGTCGTCCTCGACCAGCGCGCGCGCGCTCGCCCAGGCGTGCCCGAGCGCCGTGGCGCCGAACGGGACGCGGCACTCAAGGCCGCATGCGATCCCCGCCTCCGCCAGGTGCGGCGAGAGCGCACGGTAGAGGTCGCGCGGGTCAGGCGCGCACACCACCACGTCGAGCACGCGGGGCGCCACAGCGTCACCCTCCTTCGCGCCGACGGTGGCGGCATCCGCTTCGCCTGGCAACGCGGCGACGGGGTCCGCGCCATCCTCCCCCGCTCCCCCGTCAGCTCTGCCTACGAGGCACATGATCTCGTCGAGCAGGGCCGCGGGCGTGGCCGTGGCACCGGCGGGGATGAGCAGCCCGGGCTCAACCCCCTCGTCGAGCGCGGGGATGGAAAACGGCGCACGCTCCTCGCGCTCCCATCCCAGCGCCGCCAGCAGCCGCTCCACGGCGGGAGCCATGTCGAGTCCGGGCGCGCACGTGATGCGATACGCCATGCCGGCCGCGCCCAACCCGTCGCCCAGCTCGCCGCCCAGCGCATCGCTCAGCACGCGCGCCGCCTGGCCCATCTCCACAAGCCCGCGCGCATCGAGCGCTGCCTGGTACGCGCGCACGAGGTCGAGCACGGCGCGCTCGTGCGGCGTGACGTCCTCGCCCGAAAACGTGCCGCGAAGCGCCTCGTCGAGCTCGTGCGTCCCTGCAGAGCGCCCGATGAACCGCGCGATCAGGCGCGCGGTGCCCAGCGTGCGCGCGAACGCGTCCTGCCGCGCGAGCGCGGCGCGCACCGCCACGAGCCGCTCCTGCGCGCTCACGATGCGGCGCGCATCGCCCCAGACCTCCCACAGGTCGGCGACGAACGCCTCAGGCGTGGTGAAAGTGGCTCCTAGAGAGCACGCATCCTCCGCGTGAGCGCACGACTTGCGCGCCGCCAGGGCGGCGTCAAAGCTGGGATGCAGGTAAACCCGCGCGCAAAGCTCTACCACGAAGCCCTCCTCACTCAACGATCACGCCTCGCCATTATAGTGGTTTGCCGGCGCGGCGCCGCCCGACGCGCGCTGACGGCGACCCGTCATCCAACTCGCACACCCGCGCCCGCGCCTGGCGCGGCGCCGCCCGGCATGGCGCTCAGTACGCCCCGCTGATCTCCTGGCGCATGCGACGAACGCCCGTCCTCGCCTCGTGCAGCTGCCGCTTGTAGCGCCAGCTGCCGTCCTCCACCGCCTGGCCGAGCAGGTCGGCCGCCATGCGGTACCACGAGAGCGCCACGTCGAAGCCGTGCGCGCATCCGCGGCCGAGCTCGTGGCAGCGCGCCAGGCGCAGCGCCGCCGCGCCTGCCTGCGCGAGCGCCAGATCTCCCTTGTGCGCGGACACGTCGAACGCGCGGCGGTAGAACCGGTAGGCGCGCGGCAGGTCAACCGCGCAGCCGCGGCCTTCGACCAGCAGGTCCCCGAGGGCGCAGCACGCCTCGGCGTGCCCGCGCAGCGCCGCCTGCATAAGCCACGCGAACGCGCGCTCCTCCGGCGCGGCGCAGGCCGCGTGGCGGGCGCGCTGCTCGAGCAGCCCCTTCCAGCGCGCGGCGTCACGCAGATCGCCCAAGTACAGCAGGCCGAGCTTCGCGCACGCCTCCACGTTGCCGCGCTGCGCCGCGTGCAGGTACAGGATCTCCGCCGCGCGGAAGCACTCCGTGCGCAAGGCCTCAGCCGCGGCGCCCTCGTACCCGCGGGCCTCGCCGCAGTAGCGTTCGGCCAGCTCAAGCGCACGCCAGCCGCCGCGGTCAGCGTCGCAGGGGTACACGCCCACGTACGCGCGCCCCAGATACGCGCCCGTCCGCTCGTCGAAGGCGGGCTCGGTCACCCAGATGCGCGGGAGGCGCTCGGACGCCTCGGCGCCCTTGCGGTCCACCTCAAACACCGGCGTGCTCGCGCGGCGGGCACGCCACGCCTTCGTGCGCAAGGCGCGCGGCGTGAAGCTCGCCTCCGCACCGCCGTTGGCGCGTCGCGCGCTCGGCGAGCCGAACACCGCCGCCGAGAGGCGCTCGGAGGCGCTCAAGTGGCTCGCGCGGCGGGCGCGGTAGGGCTGCACCGCATAGGGTGCCAGCGTGCAGGCAGCAGCGTTAGTCATCGAGATACACCCCTATCTCCACGCGCGTCCAGCTCTCGACCTGGCTTGCGCCCTCGAACACGCCGAACACGTGCTTCCCGCCGTCCATCAGGCGCGCCACCACCTCGTTGCACTCGCACGAGACGTACCCGATGCGGTTGCGCGCGCCGTCGAGCACGCGCACCGCCCACTCGTCGTAGAGGTTGTCGCGGTCGCGCTCGAAGGCGAGGCGCGTTCCCGCCTGCAAGCCGCCCACCAGGTCCCTCACGCCCGCCACGTGGCGTGTTCCTGCCACCGTCGTGCCTTTGACCAGGCATAGGGCGCGCGCGGTGCGCGCGGGTGCGAGAGTGGTGACCATGGCTGCTTCCTTTCCGCTGCGTTTTCGACGAGGACATGATATGATGCGAGCGTGAGCTTGCGTGTACCACCTGAGGTACACGCAAGGCAGAAGATGAGAAAGGTCGCGCCATGCCGAGAAAGCCGTCCGCGAGAAGCGCCGCCCCCACGTCGTCGAGAAAGCCGTCCCCGGGAAGCGCGGGCGCGTCCGCACCGCGTGCCGCCGCGTCCGCCCCGCCGCGCCCCGCCGAGCCGCAGAAGCTCAAGCTGCTCCACCTCGCGCGCATGTTCTTCCAGGAAACCGACGAGGACCACGGACTCACCATGCCGCAGATCCTCGAGTACCTGCAGGAGCGCGGCATCACCGCCGAGCGCAAGGCGATCTACCGCGACGTCGACGCGCTGCGCTCCTTCGGCCTCGACATCGTGACCCTGCCGCGTCGGCCCGTCGAGTACGCGCTGGCCACGCGCCGTTTCTCGAAGGCCGAGCTCTTGCTCGTGGCCGACGCCGTGCAGTCGTCCCGCTTCCTCACCAAGACGCAGGCGGCCTCGCTCATGCGCTCCATCAAGGCGCTCGCCTCGAAGTACGACGCCAAGGCGCTCTCCTCTCACGTGCACGTCGAAGGGCGCGTCAGGACGCAGAACGCGAGCGTCTTTCGCAACGTCGACGTGATCCAGGAGGCGCTGCGCACCCGCCGCAAGATCACCTTCCACTACGTCAAGTACGACGTGCACGCGAAGGAGCAGCTCCAGCACGGCGGCGACGCGTACGTTGAGACGCCCGTCGCGCTCATCTACAGCAACGACTTCTACTACCTGGTGGTGCACAACGAGAAGCACGCCGGATTCGCGCACTACCGCGTCGACCGCATGCGCTCGCTGATCTGCCTTGATGAGCGCGCCGTGAGCAACGAGGCCACGCGCGCCTTCGACGCAGGCGAGTACCTGAGCTGCGCGTTCGGCATGTACCACGGCAAGCGCCAGCCGATGACGCTGCTCGTGCACGAGCGGGCCGTAAGCGGCGTCATCGACCGCTTCGGCAAGGGCGTCGCCATCACGCCCGCCCGCGACGTAGGCGGGGGCGAGGGCGCGTGGGCACGCGTGAGCACGCCGGTCATGCAGAGCCCGGCGCTGTTCGGGTGGCTCGCGCAGTTCGGGGGCCTCGTGCGCGTGGAGGGGCCGCGCGAGCTGGCCCGCGCCTACGCGGCGCACCTCGAGGAGGCCCTCGCGGCGTACCGCGACCCCACGCAGCCCGAGCCGGCCCCGGACGCCGAGCCCGACCGCTAGCCCTCCTTCTCGAAGGCCCTGATCTCGGCGAGGAAGTCCTCGCCGTAGCGCTTGAGCTTGGCGAGGCCCACGCCCGACACCTCGAGGAGCTCCTCGTCGGTCGCAGGGCGCTTGGCGCACATATCGCGCAGGGTGGCGTCGGAGAACACCACGTAGGGCGGCTTGCCCATGGCGTCGGCCAGGCTCTTGCGCAGCGCCCGCAGACGCTCGAAGAGCTCGTCGTCGCCGAAGGACCCCGCGCCGAAGACGCGCCCGGCGCCCGTGCCGAAAGACGTGCCGAAGGCCGCGCCCGAACCGGCGCCTGCCGACCTCTCGCGCGCGCGGCGCCTGCGGTCGGCAGGTCGCAGCGCCTTCTTCATGGTGAGCGAGAAGTCGTCGCGCGCGGCCGCGCGCCCACGCGGCCCCAGCCCCACCGTGGGGTAGGTGCCCTCCGTGATGACGAGGTACTCGCCCGCGGCCAGAAGCTCGATGACCTCCTTGACGAGCGCCGCCGAGGCGTCGAGCGCGCCGTACGTGCGCGCGCCGTCGAGGCCCAGGCTGCGAATGCGCTTGGTGTCTGCGCCGCGCAGCACGTCGACCACCATGCCCTTGCCGAACCGCCCGCGCAGCTCGTGCACGCAGCGCATGACGGCGCGCGCCTCGTACGTGACGTCGACGGCTTCGAAGTCGCCGTCGCAGTTCGAGCAGTTGCCGCAGAAACGGCTCGCGACGGCAGCCGGATTGCCCGCAGCCGCCTCGCTTGCAGCCGCCTCGCCCGCTAGCGCCAGCTCGCTCGCCTCCCCTTCGCCGCCCGCCTCGGCGGGCTCCTTCTCCCCGAAGTAGCGCAGGATGTACTCACGCAGGCAGGAGGTGGTGTAGCAGTAGCCCACCATCACCTCGAGCATGCGGCGGCGCGTGGCGCGCACGGCCTCGGCCTCCTCGGGCGTGAGCTCGTCGTTTCCCGACTCCTGGTCGATGAAGAAGCGGCACGTGGACACGTCGCCGTCGCTCCAGAGCAGCAGGCAGCGCGCGGGCTCGCCGTCGCGCCCGGCGCGGCCGGCCTCCTGGTAGTACGCCTCAATGGAGCCGGGCATGTTGTGGTGGATGACGTAGCGCACGTTCGACTTGTCGATGCCCATGCCGAACGCGTTGGTGGCCACCATCACGGCCGCGTCGTCGGTGATGAACGCGCGCTGGTTGGCCTCGCGCTCGGCGGCGGGAAGCCCCGCGTGGTAGCGCACGGCCGCCACGCCTGCCCCCACGAGCGCGTCGCACACGCGCTCGGTGTCCTTGCGCGTGGAGCAGTACACGATGCCCGCGTCGGCCGGGTTCGCCAGCGCATGCGCCGCGATGCGCGCGAGCTTGCGCTTGGGCTCGAGCCGCTCCACGCCGAAGAAGAGGTTCGGGCGGTCGAACCCCGTGACCAGGACGAGCGGGTCACGCAGGCCGAGCAGGCGCACGATGTCGGCGCGCACGCGGTCGGTCGCCGTGGCGGTGAGCGCCGCCACGGCGGGGCGCATGGGCAGGCTCTCGATGAACGCGCCGATGGCCAGGTACGACGGGCGGAAGTCCTGCCCCCACTGGGACACGCAGTGCGCCTCGTCAACCGCCAGAAGCGGGATGGCGGCGCTCGCGGCGAACGCGCGGAAACGCGGGTCGGACAGCCGCTCGGGCGCCACGTACATGACGTCGTAGGCGCCCTCGAGCGCGCGGCGCATGACAGTGGACTGCTGCGCGGGCGTGAGCGTGGAGTTGAGGTACGCGCCGCGCACCCCCGCGTCGAGCAGCGAGCGCACCTGGTCGCCCATGAGCGACACAAGCGGGCTGATGACGAGCGTGACGCCCTCCATCACCACCCCCGGCACCTGGTAGCACACCGACTTGCCCGCGCCCGTGGGCATCACGCCGAGCACGTCGCGCCCCGCGAGCACCGCCTCCACGAGCGCGCGCTGCCCCGGCCGGAACTCCGCGTAGCCGAAATGGTCCCGCAGCGCCTGCTCAGCCGCCCGCACGCCAGACGCTTCGTCATGCATGCTCGCCGCGCCGCTGCGCATGTTCGCAGCGCCGCCGCGCGTGCTCGCCCCGCCGCTGCGCACGCTCGCCGCACCGCCGCGCGTGCCTTCCCCCCGCTCCTGCGCACGACGATCAATCCCCTCATCGGTCAGGGCATGCCCGCCAGCAAGCTCACGCTCAACCATCCGCGCTCCCCTCTCAGATTTTCTTGGCAGGTCTTCTCCTGCTCTATTCTACTACCGAGGCGGGCCTCGCCCGCGCACGCGCCGCATCACTTCGCGCAAGCTCTTCCCGCTGCTGGCCCAAGCTCTCCCCGTTGCCGGCTCAGGGTCCCGCCGCTGGCTCAGGGTCCCGCTGCCGGCCCGCTTTCCGCTGCCAGCCCAGGGTCCCGCTGCCAGTTCGTTTCCTGCTGCCGGCCCGTTCCCCGCTGCCGGCCCGCTTTCCGCTGCTGGCTCAGGGCCCCGCCCTTGGCGCCCTCTTCTGCGAAGATCATGCCGAAGGCCATGCCCATGGGCATGAAGGCGGCAAAGCCGACTATAGTGTTTGGCAATCGGCTGCGCATGGCAACGTGCTCTCAAGAAACGCATTCTCAAGAAAGGGCGAGCTCGGTGCAATTCAGAACTGACCAGAAGGGAAGCAAGGAGCTCTCGGCTTTGGGGTTTGGGTGCATGCGGCTTCCCACCGCCGGCGGGCGCATAGACGTCGACGCCGCCGAGAAGCTCATCGTCTCCGCGGTGCAACGCGGCGTCAACTACCTCGACACCGCTTACATCTACAACGGCAGCGAGGCCACGCTGGGCGAGATCTTCGCCCGCAATCCCGGCCTTCGCGACAAGGTCAACGTCGCCACCAAGCTGCCGATTTCCCGATGCCAGGCGCAGGAGGACTTCGACAAGTACCTCTCGCGCTCCCTCGAACGGCTCAAAGCCGACCACGTGGACTACTACCTGGTCCACAACGTGACGAGCGCAGGCGCTTGGGAGCGCCTGGAAGAACTCGGCATCGAAGAGTGGGTTTCTCGCCAGAAGGAGGCGGGGCGCATCGGCCAGATCGGGTTCTCGTACCATGGGCCCGAGGCGGACTTCCCCGTGCTGCTCGACTCCTATGACTGGGACTTTTGCCAGATTCAGTACAACTACCTGAACGAGCACTACCAGGCTGGAACGGCCGGGCTTGAAGCTGCGGCGAAGCGGGGTGTTCCCGTCGTCGTCATGGAGCCGCTGCTCGGCGGCAAGCTTGCAGGCGAGCTTCCGCGCGCGGCGAAAGCCGTTCTCGAGCGTGCGGGGATCAGCGCCGATCCCGTCCGCCTGGCCCTGCGTTGGGTGTGGAACCACCCGGAGGTCACCCTGGTTCTCTCGGGCATGAACACGATGGAGCAGCTCGACCAGAACATAGAGACAGCCGACGGCGCTTCGCCCTGCTCTCTTGCGGCGGAGGAGGTTCGCGCGATCGAGATGGCGCGCGAGTCCATAGCCAAGAGCTACCGGGTGCCCTGCACGGGCTGCGGGTACTGCCTGCCTTGCCCCAAGGGCGTGAACATCCCCATGTGCTTCGCCGCCTACAACGCGTCTTTCGCCCATGGCTGGTACCAGGGCATGCAGCAGTACATCACCGCATCGGGCGCCATGGAAGGCAAGGCGCGTTTCGCGGGCGACTGCGTGCAGTGCGGGGCATGCCTGCAGAAATGCCCCCAGCATATCGACATACCCCAGGAGCTCTTCCGCGTGAAGCGAAGGCTTCAAATCCCCGGGCTTCCGGCCATCGTTCGCATGGGCACGCGCGTGATAACGCGCTAGGCTGGTTGACTGCCCTTTCTGGTTCATAGGATATGCTACTAATTTAGTAGTATTTGTGGTGAGCGCAAAAGTTAACCAATGGTGAGTTTTCCCGATCGCCCAGCTGGTAGACTGGCCGAAAAAGCGAGAAAGGCTCATCATGACGAAGAAGAACGACGAGAAGCCCGGCAAGAAGAGCGCCGACGAGACGGCGGAGAAGGGCGCTGGCAAGGGCAAGAAGGGCGCGAAGCCCGGCAAGAAGAGCGCCGACGAGACGGTGGAGAAGAAAGCGAAGCCACAGAAGGCCGCAAAGGAGAAGAGCGGGGCGCTTGACAGCAAAGGTGTGGAGAAGGGCGCGAGCAAGGGCAAGAAGGGCGCCGGCAAAGACGCGAAGAGCACCGGCAAGGGAAAGAAAGATGCTGGCAAGAGCACAAAGGACACCAGCAGGGGCAAGAAGAGCGCGAAAACATCCGGCAAGGGCGGCAAAGGAGCAAAGAAAGGCGGCAAAGAGAAGGCAGCGCTCAGCGCGTGCCCCTGCTGCTCGAAGCACTGCCCACTTGCGAAGCCTCGCTGCTCGAAGGGCCGACGCCTCGTGGCGAAGATCGCATGAGGTTTGCCGACAACGCTGCTTTTGCAGACGCCCATCACCGACAACGAAGATTTTGCAGACGTCCATCACCGACAACGCCGGTTTTGCAGCCACCTTTTGGAAAACCTGGATGGAAAAGGGCCGTTGTCGGTGGTTTGAAGGGCTAAAGTGGATGGAAAAGCCGCGTTATCGGCGATTATGCTTGTGCAAACCACCGACAACGGCCCTTTTCCATCCAGAATCTCCCACCCTCAGCCTTCCGCTCCCCGACTTCCCGCTCCCCGACCTTCCGACCCTCTGACTCCCCATTCGCCTTAAAGGGAAGGAGCTCAGCTGGACTGCGCCCACATACTTGGACGGCCCGAATGGCGCCGAAGGTGGAGAGAGCACGCGAAGCTGGAAACCGAGTTGCGGACGAGAGGTTGAGAAGGCAGGGGTGAGCCCCATCCCGGAAGCCTCCCGTTTCTCGTGCCCGAGAAGCGGGAGGCAGCTCAGACGCGGGGGACGGCCCGCTTGGCTTACGACTGGCCTGCTGCGCAGCCAGTGGATGACGACTGATGCCCTAATCGAGACGAACGGACTGCCTGGCTTACGGCTGGCCTGCTGCGCCCTCGCCGGGAGCCTTGTGGGGCCTCGACTGCGCACCCGCCGAAGCTGACGATGAGGCCGCCACGTTCGCCGAGCTTGAGGCGCTGCTCGAAGCCGAGGAGCTCGCGCTCGACGAAGGCTTCTGACCCTCGCCATCGGCGGAACCCGCTGACGAGGAGCCTGCTGATGAGCTCGCCGAGCTCGAGGCGCTGCTTGACGCCGAGGACTCCTGGGCCGAAGAGCTCGAACTCGCGCTTGACGAGGACACCTTCGCGCCTTCGCCATCCTGCGCAGCGTCCTTCTTGCTGCTGGCATCAGAGGAAGCCGCCGACTGAGCCTGCGAAGGCGACCACGGGGGATGCGGCTTGGCACCGAGGCCCTCGCCGCCCGTCACGAGCATCACCACGCCCGCGGTCACGAGCACCGCCGCGAGCGAGGAGGCCACGGCGACGGCGAGGATGCGGCGGCGCTTGCGGTTCTCGCGCTCGATGCGCGCCCTGACCACCGTGGCCGCGGGCGTCACCTGCGCCTCGTCGCTCGTGACGTTCAGCGGGCCGAGCACGTCGGTCTTGCTGGGAGAGACGCCCTGCGTGGTGCCCGCCGAAGAGGCCGCTTCCGCACTCTTCGCCTGCCGCCCGCCTTCCGCGTCCATACGCGCACCCGTGAGCTCGCCTTCCGCGCCTGCGTCGGTGCCTGTGCCTGCGCCGACATCCGCACCGGTCACGTTCGCCTTTGCGTTCGCGCCTCTGTTTTCCGCATGCGCTGTCGCACTTGCGCCGGAGCCTACGCCCATCACACCTGTTTCTTCGTTCGCACGCTCCGCCGCGCCTGCATCCTCATTTGCGCGTGCCGTCGCTTTCGCGTTCGCGCCCGCGCCTTCCGCACGCTCCGCCGCGCCTGCATCCTCATCCGCTCGTGCCGTCGCCTTCGCGTCCGTTTCCACGCCTGCGTCTAATCCCACGCTCGCCGCAGCTGACGTCATGCCTGGCATCACGCCGACCGCCGCGGGGATCTCCTTGATCTTCTCCGCCGAGGCCGCGAGGAACTTCTTGTAGACCTGCGACGACACGGCCGACACCACCGAGCCCACCGCCACGCCGATGACCGATCCTGCGATGCCAATCTGCGACGAAAGCAGCATGGAGGTCACCGCCGCCAACGCACCGGCTCCCACTTGCGCAAACGACAGGTCGTCGAACAGCGCCCTCAGCGCCCGCGCCCTCTCGCCCCTGTTCGCGTCCGCCATGCGCTCACCCCTTCCGCTCGCTTCGCACCGCCGATTCCAACCGATCGGCCGTCAGCTGCTCATAACTCCAGTTGCGCGCATGTCAGCCATCCGCAGCCTGCATGCCAACTTGCATGCCAACAACCTGCGCGCATCAGCCACCTACTGCCAGCCACCCGAGGCTCGCACGCCAGCCACTTGGCCATCCAGCCGCCCAGCAGCCCGCAACCTGCATGCCAGCCGTCCGCAGCCCGCACGCTTGCAGCCCAGCTGCCAGCCGCCTGCAGCCTGCATGCCAGCTGCCAGCTAGCTGGCCGACGCGCCTTCATACCCTCCATTGTCCATGCCGCGCGCGCCACACGCGCAACCGACACCAAAACGTCACCACCCCCACACCCGCGCTCCACGTTTCCCGCGGCGGGCTACGGGACGGCCCCGCGTTCTCAACAGGGCGGTACAGAGGGTTCTCGCGCCGCGCGGCGCACCCTAGAGTGGGGCGTGTCATTCAGTGCACGCGTCGGGCAGCGGGCCGGGAGCAGGCGACGGGCGGCCCTCGCGCCCGCGCCCGACGCTCGACGCGTACGAAGAGAAAGGTGGCACCCATGCGAAAGATCACCCGCGCGGCCATGATCGTGTTTGCGCTGGCTACCTGCGTAGGCACGGGATTGCTCGCGACGCTGTGGTTCTCCTGGGACCCGCTGCTCCCCTTCGCCATCTGGCTCGCCCGCATGGGCTGGTTCGACGCGGCGCTGCTGGTGCTCCTGTCCGTCACGGCCCTCGGCGTGGCGGCGATGCTCGTGGCGGCCATCGCCGCGCCGGGCCGAGGCGCGCAGCTGAGCCTCGAGCAGGAGGGCGGGCACGTGGCGATCACGAAGGAGGCCATCAGTTCCACCGCCACGCGCACCATCGAGAGCCACCGCGGCATGACCTGCAAGAGCACGCGCGTGGACATCCGCGGGCGCCGCAACCCGCGCATCCGCATCCGCGCGAAGGTCGACCCCTCCTCCAACGTGGGCCTGACCACGCTCGGAACCGCGATGCAACGTGAGGTAGCCGAGAGCGTGGGCGCGCTGGCGGGCTACCCCGTCGAGAGCGTCGACATCACCTTCACTAGCACGTCCGGCGCCTCGATGGCCGCGCGCGACGCCCATGCCGCGCCCCATCCCGCGCGCATGACGACCCTGACCACCGCCTAGGAGGTGAACCATGTCCAGCACCAACGTGAAAGTGAAGATGCGCCCCTCCGCCGAGCGTGAGCGGAGCACCGGCGCGAAGCCCTACGTGACGAAGGCGGGCGAGGTGTGGCGCGCGACGCCGACCTCGTGCGACCTCGGGCCCGGCAACTCCTCGGCCCAGGACTTCGACGCGGGCGACCCCTGCGACGGCGAGCCCGGCGAAGCTGACGAGCCTACGGCCCGCGCCGGCCGCGGCAGCCCCGCATCGCGGACAGCGTCCTCCCCCGCAGCCGACGGACGCGCGGCCCGCGCGCAACACGGCTCCGCGCCGCCCGGAGGCTCCGCGCGCGACGTGCTCGAGGACGTGCGCGCCGCCGCCAAGCCGTTCCTGAGCAGGCACGAGCACGCCGTGGCCTACGGCCTCGTCGGCCTGGCGGCGGCGCTCCTCATCATCGGGATCGGGCTTCTGCCCACGCTGCTCATCGCGCTGTTCGCCGCCGTCGGCTTCGCCATCGGACGCTACCGCGACGGCGACGCGGGCATGCGCAGCGCAGTACGCGGCATCGCCGCCTCTCTCGGAAAGAAACCACAGGAAAGGAACTCCCTATGACCGACACCTTCACCACCCGCGACAAGCACGACAAGCACGCCGCCGGCAGCGGCGGCTCCGGCAGCCCCACCAGCGGCGGCCACGGCAGCCACGGCGGCCCCGCCGGCAGCGGCCCCACCAGCGGCCATGGCAGCCACGGCGGCCACGGCGGCACCGGCCCCACCGGCAACGGCGCTGGCGCTACCAGCACCGACCCCACCGGCGGCAACTCCGCCACCACCCCCGCCGGGGGCAAGGCCGAGGACGGCACCACGCTGCACGTCACCTCGCCCGCAACCGCCGCCGACAAGATCTCCGACGCCGTGACCTCGCTCACCTCCGACGCGGACGGCCCCACGGCGCGCGAGCCGAAGTACACCCTCACCATCGACGAGGGCGTGGTCGAGAAGATCTCGTCGCTGGCCGCCCAGAAGGTCGACGGCATCGTCGACATGAAGGGCAGCGTGTTCTCCATGATCCAGGAGGGCCTCGGCGGCAGCGCCGACAAGAAGGGCGTCGACGCCGACGTCGACGACGGCACGGCCACCGTCGAGCTCTCGATCATCCTGGAGTACGGCAGGTCGGCCATCGAGGTGTTCGACGCCATCAAGGAGACGGTCGTGAGCCAGGTGCACGACATGACCGGCCTCGAGGTGGTCGAGCTCATCGTGAACGTGGTGGACGTGGCCGACAAGGCCGCGTGGGATGCCGAGCACGCGCCCGCCGACGACGAGAAGAAGCCCGACCGCCGCTCCCACGTGACGCTCGCGCAGGACTAGCCCGAGCGGAGCCGGAGGCAACCCCGCCGAACCAGGCCAAGCCAAACCAAGCCTCGGCAAGCCCAGCCGAACCAAAACAGGCTCAGTCGAACCAAGCCGAACCGAGCCGAGCCGCGCTCCACCTGGCGCGCCGAATCCAGCAGAATCCAGCAGAATCCAACTGAACCCGACCGAAAGGAAGCCCACATGACCTCGCTCATCGACAACATCAAGGACACCGCGCATGCCGCCAAGGTGGCGGCGCAAGACGCCGCGCACGACGCGAAGAACGCCGTGGAGGACATGGCGCACGACGCGAAGAACGCGGCAAAGGACGCGAAAGCCGAAGCCGAGCTGAAGCGCACCGAGCACGAGCAGCACAAGGAGATCGCCCGCGAGGCGCGCGAGGAGGAGCGCGAGGCGAAGCATGCCGAACGCGAGGCCGAGCGCGACTTGAAGCACGCGCAGCGCGAGGCGAAGCGCGAGATCAAGCAGGAAGCGCGCGACGCGCGTGACGAGATCGACCAACTCGACGAGATCGAGAAAGTCACGGCCTGCAGCATGAGGGACGACTCGCTCGTCCTGTAGGCCAAACGCGCGGGACGACGGGACAACGGGGGCGGAGCCCTTTCCCGCACGCCTTTTCCGCACGAAGAGGGACGCGTCAGTCCCCTCACGTGAGATGAAGCACGTCGGCCTCATCGCAGCTCATACGGGCAAAAGGTTCCGTCCCCGTTGTCCCGCGCACACCCGAGAGGGGCCGGAGGCACTGCCTCCGGCCCCTCTGCGCGCACGCGCACGGCAAAAACGCTCGGAGCTCAAGCCTACTTGAACTTGCAGAGCGCGACGCACGCCGTGCCCGCAAGGCCTATGACGCACATGACGATGCCGAGCGTCATCCACTGGTCCATGTTGGCGCCGAGGATGAGCGGCGCCACGAAGGTGCCGAGGAACTGGCCGAGGCTCTGGATGAGCATGAGAAATCCCATGCCGATCGACATGAGCTCCGGCTTGCCCAGAACCTGGCCAAACGACGTCAACGCCATGACCGGAACGCCGAGGCCCAAAAGGCCCATGATGACGGCGCCGACCCACAGCGCGGGACCCGTACCCGTGAGCAGCAGAAACGCGCTCGGGCCCATGGCGAGCATGCCGATGATATAAAGCGGCTTGCAACGCCCTATCTTGTCGGACAGGGTGCCGAACAACGGGGACGAGATGACGGCCAGAAGCATCGGAAGCGTGCTCAAAAAGCCCGAGAGCGAGGCGTCCATGCCCTGGCTCTGCATCCAGGTCGGCGAGAAGCCGAGCATGGCGAGGAGCACGAGGTTGAAGAGCAGAAACGCCAGGAAGAACAGAAGCGTGTTGGGCTTGAGGAGCTCGGCGTAGCTCACCTTCTCCGCTGCCGCCTGCTCCTGCTGGGCCTCGGCCCCGTCAGCATCGTCGGCGAACCTCACGACAAAGGCGACGAGGACGGCGAAGATAGCGGCGAAGACCGCGTAGACCATCCACACGCCCACGAAGCCCAAAGTCGCCGAGACGGTCGGCGTCACGATGCCTCCGACCACGGAGCCCAGGCACACCCACAGCGCCCAGATGCCCGTCGCGGAGCCGATCTTGTCAGGAGCAACGTACTTCTGCACCGCAAGCGGGCCGCAGATGGTCACGAGGATGAACGCGACGCCCTCGATCGCGCGCGAGACGATGAGCATCGTGCCGTCGGTCGCGAAGACGCCGACGAGCGAGCCGACCAGCAGGATCCCGCCGGCGGCGAGCAGCAGCGCCTTGGGCCCGAACTTCTTGGCCAGCGCGCCCGTGGGGATTGCCAGGATGATGCCGACGAACGTGAAGATGGACATCAACCACGACGCGCTCCCGGCGTCCATGTTGAACTGCTCCATGAGGCCCGTCATGATGACAGGCACCTTGTACTGCGACGAAGCCACCGCCGTGCCGAAGAGCAGCAGGACGACGGCAATGAGCGCCCAGTTGCGATACTTTCTTACAACGCCCATGAATACCCCTCCTTATTCAGTTTTGAAGCTGCTTTGGTTGCTTGGTAGCGCTATTCGGTAGCGCCATTTGGTAGCGCTGTTCGGTAGCGTCAGGGCAGCGGCGCTATGTTGTCCTGGAGCACTTCGAAGCGCTCGCCCCCCGGCCCGCGGAAGAACATGATGCGCAGCTGCGTGCCGGCAGCGCCGTGCTTCACGAACAGGTCGGCGTCCTCCTCGGCGAGCGGCCGGTCGAACTCCAAGGGCGGGTCAAGCGGCCCGGCCTCCACGGCGATGCCCTTTCCCTCAAGGTGCGCGACGAACGCGTCCAGGTCGTCCACGCGCAAGGCGATGTGGTTGCTGTCCTGGGCAGCCGCATCGCAGCTCGCCTTGTCCTCCGCTTCGAGCAGCTCGAACGCCATGCCGAGCCCCTTGACCCAGGCCATCTTGAGCGGCTTGTCGCCCTCCATGGCATCCGCCCTGAACAGCAGGCGACAGCCGAGGACATCCTCGTAGAACGCGAGCGACTCCTCTATGTCGCGACAGTAGATCCCCGCATGCTGAAACTCAAGCTTCACGTCTGACACCCCCTCGCTTCTCTGGCGGGGGCGCGGCCCCGGTGCAGCCGCGCCCCCGCCGAACTCACTCTGCGTCTAGCCCTGGTCGCTCGCGGTTCTGGCCATGACCTCGGCCACCGTGGCGTTCTTCATGCACAGCTCGGTCTGGGCGATGACGTCGCCGTCGAAGTCGGTCAGGTTCTTGTAGTCCGAGTACACGTCACCGGCGGCGTTGCGCGGCTTCGTGAGCTTGATGGCCTTCTCGACGTCGTAGGGAATGAGCTGCTCCTTGGGAGGCTTCGCCTTCGCGAACCAGTTGGGAGCCGTCGTCTCGGGAGACGGCATGGTCTCGATCTGGCGGCAGTCGCCGTACTTCTCGATGAGCTCGTCAACGGGCCCGAAGTCGAGCGCGCGCATCGGGCAGCTCGCCACGCACTCGGGCAGCTTGCCCTTCTCGAGGCGGTCGATGCACATGGTGCACTTGCTCATCTTGGTGCCGGGCTCGTCGCTCGCGAACTTCGGGGCGCCGTACGGGCACGCGTTGAAGCAGTTGCGGTCGCCCTCGCACAAGTCGCGATCAACCAGCACCGCTCCGTACTTCTCCTCCTTGATGATGGCGGAGTGCTCGCATGCGGAGACGCACACCGGGTTGTCGCAGTGCCCGCAGTTGAACGCGAGCATGCCGATGGAGACGTTGGGGAACGCGCCGGTCTCCCACATATAGACGCTCATCCACTTCTCAGGCCCCGGCCCGATGTCGTTCCAGTCCTTGCAGGCAACTGAGCACGCCTTGCAGCCGTAGCAACGGCCCTGGTCGAAGAAGAATCCATACTGAGTCATCGCTCATCACCCACTTTCCTGACCTCAACAAGGCCCGCCGTCAGCAGCGCTCCCACGATGTGGGGAAGATGCGCGTCGCCGATGAGGAGGTTGCAGTTGCCCGCCGTGTCAATGCCGTAGCGCATCGTCTTCGACTTCCTCGTATGGTCGAACTTCGACCACTCGCCATGGCCGATGGAGACCGTGCCGGGAAGCAGCTTCGACGAGACGTACGCGGTGATCTCGATCTCGCCGAACTGGTTGTAGACCAGCACGCGGTCGCCCGACTTGATGCCGCGATCTGCCGCGTCCGCGGGAGACATCCTGATCATGTGCTCGTAGCAGTCGCCCTTGAGCCACGGGTTCTGGTCGTTGGCGGAGTGCTGGCGATACGAGGACACCGGGGTCACCATCGAGAGCGGGAAGAACTCCGTCCACGGATGGTAGTAGCTGTCGTTCGCCGTGGTGTCCTGGTAGGTCGGCTGCCAGCGCGGATACGAGTCGTAGTGCCCGCCGTAGCGCGTCTTCGTGAGGTCGGTCTCCTTGACGTAAGTGCTGTCGAACTCGATCTTCCCCGAAGGCGTCTTGAACGGGGACCTGCCGTACTCGACGGTGTTCTTGAAGGGATAGAACCACTCGCCCGGCTCGCCAGGGACGCGCACGATGGGCATCTTCTGGAACTCTTCCCAGGTGGGCGGCTCGTAGTCATAGTACGCGAGATAGCCGTACTCGTCCTTCGCCCACTCCTCGTACGCGGGCTTGTAGATGCGATCGATGACCTGCTCGTCCCAGTCGCGCCAGTCCGTGACGTCGAGCATCTTCGGGTTGAACTTGTCGGCGAAGCCGAGCCTGCGCGCGAGCTCCATCCAGACCCAGTCCTTCGAGCGAACCTCCCCGGGAGGGTTCACGCCCTTGCCGGCGAACAGGAAGTAGTTGCTCATGCCGGAAGGAGCGCCCCAGAACCGGTTGATCCCGAAGAAGTGCATGTCGGTGGACTCGAACTGGATGACCGGCGAGGGCAGCACGATGTCGAGGAACTCGATGGACGGCTGGTCGTGGAAGTACTGCCAGCCCCAGGAGAACTCCAGGTCAGCGAAGCCGGCCATGCGCTTGCTCACGTGGTGCTGGTTGTTGATGTAGTTGTTGGGCACGATGGCCATCTTGATGTGGGGCAGCGGGTTGCCCGGCGGGCAGCCGATGCGCCTGCGGAACTCCTCCTCGGTGATCTCGCCGGCAGCATAGAGCTTCTGGCAGTGCATGACCTCGGTGACCTTGTTGTTGTTGTTGGTGATCGGGTTCTCGACGTCCCCGAGGATCTGGCCGGTCTGGGGAACCGGCGCGAAGATGCGCGGCTGCGTGACGAGCAGAGCGCCGCCGCCCTCGCACCCGCCGGCGATGGAGAGGTTCCCCGTCATGGCCTGGAGCAACATCGCCACGGCAGCGGCGTAGTCGCCCAGGTTGCGCTTGGAGACGCTGTACATCTGGTGCAGGTGCACCGGCTTCATGCTGGCGTAGTACCGCGCGAACTCCGTGATGGTCTCGGCGGGAATGCCCGTGATGGGCTCGGCCCACTCAGGGTCGTGGACGACGCCGTCGACTTCGCCGACGACGTACTTGCGCCACTCCTCGAAGCCCTCCGGCTCAACCCACTTCTCCACGTACTCGTGGTCGTAGAGGTCCTCGGTGTAGAGGACGTAGGCGACCGCGAGGCCGAAGGCCGTGTCGGTGCCCGGCCTGATGGGGATCCACTGGGCGTTCAGGCACTCGGCGCTCACGTTGTAGACGGGGTCGATGAGGATGAACTTGCAGCCGCGCTCCTGGGCGAGCTTCATGTAGTAGGGCACGTGGCCGAACCAGCTCACCATCGGGTCGAAGCCCCAGAGGACGACGAGCTTGGAGTTGAGCAGGTCGGGGGCCTCGAAGCCCGGATAGGCGTCGCTCGTGCCCTTGATGAGGCAGTCCGTGAGGCGCACGCCGAGGTGGAAGTCCTCCGCCGCCGCGCCGCCCGAGGTCGAGTGGTCGCCCCAGCCGGTGATCGTGCCCTTCATGTACGAGGCGAACGGGAAGTCAGAGCTCTCGAACGCAACGTAGTAGCAGTAGTAGAGCCAGGGGCGGTCGGGGTTCTCCTCGGCCATCTTCCTCATCTTGTCGGCGATGGTGTCAAGCGCCTCGTCCCACGAGATGCGCTCGAAGTGGCCCTTCCCCGAGCCCTTCTCGCCCACGCGCTTCATGGGGTACAGCAGGCGGTTCTCGGAGTACAGCTCTTGGCGCCACGCATGGCCCATCGGGCAGGCGCGCGCCTGGATCATGCCAGTCTGGATGGCGTTCTCGTCGTCATCCTCGCGCGCGACGCCCGGGTTGACCGAGTCGTCCGGCTCGATGGAGACGACCTTCCCATCCTTGATACCGCACTTGATCAAGCACGTTGCGTCCCAGCACCCATTGTTGTGGCACGTCGTGTAGAAGTACTCGACCCCTTCATGTCGCGAGCTGAGCTCTTCAACAATCGACTCTCTGGACATCATGCCCCCTCTCTCGCTATGCAGTTGTCAGATGCGCGCTTTTGTCGACAAATCACGCTAGGCTTATTATTGGAAGGCAGGCGGCGAGCGGCAAGCTTGTTTCAGTTTCTGGACGACCCCGAAACCTGGGGCTTCCGCGAAATCGCCGTTCCCCGCCGATATTGAAATCTCCTCGCTTTTATCGGCTCAAAGCCTTATAACATAGATGGTTTGTGCATGTGATTGTCTCGTTGCGGAGATAATCACGGGGGAGAGGCGCAGCAACATGACATACCTTGACACGTATCACTACTCCGCGTCGACGCAGGCCGCTTTCTACAAGGCGGAGTCGGAGATCATTCGGCTTGACAGCAGGCTCGCGCGCAACGAGCTCGCCCAGTACATAAAGGAAGCCCTGCTCGCAATCGACGCCGTCTTCGCGATGCGCATCTCGCGGGACGCCGAGATCCCGATCGTCCCCCTCCTCGCCGCGTTCCAGCTGTCAAAGCGCAAGGGCGGCAGGAACAACCTGAGGAGATGCTACTGGAGCGCCTGCATCGGCTTCCAGCCGTCCGACGAGGAGCTCGAGCTCGCGGTGGAGGCGCTGCATTACATGCAGACCATCGAGTGGATATCGGACAACATACGCGCCGACACCACCGTGACCATCGAGACGGTCCTGCGGCTGCACGAGTACCTCATGAGCGGCTTCGAGAACGACGGGTACTTCCGGGGGTTCAGGAGCGAGCATCTGCCGAACATGAGGGGGGCGGACCCCTCGACCATCCCCTCCGCGATCAACGACCTGTGCAGCTTCATGAACAAGGAGGTGTTCTCCCCCTTGGGGCAGGCGTCGGCGATCAACCACAGCTTCGAGCGCATCGTCCCGTTCGACACCATGACGAACCTCTGCGGCCTCGTCCTCGCCTTCTCCGCGCTGTTCAAACGCGGCCTCTTCCTCAACGGGTTCATGGCGCCGATCTGCTGGGGCGCGTCGGCCAACCGGGAGGACCGGACGAAGATGCGCATCTCCTCCCGCGACGAGACCACGAGCGAGACATACGAGTCCTACCGCGAGGACTGGGCCATGTTCAACGCGCGCAACACCTACTACTCGGTGCACATAACGGAGTCGTTCCTCGATGCGACAGAGCTCCTGCATTCCGCCTGGAAGTCAAGCAGCCTGCGCATCCCGTCGAACTCGGCCATCGAGAAGCTCATCAACGTGATACTGGGGGCGCCGCAGCTCTCCATCAAGCATGCCGCCAGCATAATCGGAAAGAGCTACGGGGCGACGAGCGAGGCGATACACCAGCTGACGGTCGCGGGGATCACCCGGGAGGTCGCGCTCGACAACCGGGAGCGCGTCTTCGTCTGCGACCAGGCATCGGATCTGATCAACAGCTTCGTCGAGCACCTCACCGACATCTGCCAGCACTCCGAGCTCAACCCCGTGCAGATGACGCCCTTGGCGTGGAAGCTCACGGAGGACAAGCTGATGTCCTAGGCGCGCGCGGGCGGGCGGGCTCGCGCGAGCGGGTGCGGGGCCAGCGAACCGCCCGGATGCGCGCGTCACGTGGCCCGCGCGAGCCTGAAGGGGCAGGCTGCCCTGCGGCAAGCGCAAAGAGAAGGCGGCTGTCGGGATGCCGGCGGCCGCCTTCCTGCGAAGATCACGATATCCGAGCGACGCGCGGCTTGCAAACCTTACTTCGCGGAGTCAGCCGTGACGTCGCTGTGGAAGTTGGAGTATCCCCCAACTGCATTGGACTTGAACCGGCCGGCGGTCTTGTTGTAGAACACCTGGGCCCTCATGAGGTCCTTCTTCGTGATCCCGAACTCGGCCATAGCCTCGTCTTCGGTCTTGCCAGCATCCATGAGGGCATTCAGCGCATCAGCCTTCGCGGGTGATTCGAGCGCCATGAATTCGTCGCGAGTCATACAAGCTCCTCCTTGTCTGAGTGGTCTGACAAAGCTCGACGCTATTGTACGGACAGCCCCCTGCCTTCGCCAATATATGCCCGTATCGAAGAGCGCCCGAAGCATATCCGCGCCCGCACATGCCCGTATCTTGCGTTTTCCGCAATGTGCGCGCCCCTCCGAGCCGCACGCGCCGGCCGCGCCCATGCGCGCCCCTCCGAGCCGCACGCGCCGGCCGCGCCCATGCGCGCCCCTCCGAGCCGCACGCGCCGGCCGCGCCCATGCGCGCTCCTCCGAGCCGCACGACGCTACCTGAGCCACCCTAAAAGCACTTGACAAAGTCAAATGATCATTCAATAATTGACTTTGTCAAATAAGAAAGGAGGGTAGTCGCATGGATCACGGGTCATTTGCTTTCTATGTCGCAATGCTCCGGAAGAGCTTCGTATCGTATTGCACCGAGAGAATTCCCGATCTGGGTGTGACGTATGTTCAGTTGTTCGTCTTGATCTACATCAGCAAGAGAAGCAGCTGTTCTTCAAAGGAAATTGCGGAATACCTCAGATTAGACGCAGGGCAGTTGAATCGCATTCTGACGAAGCTCATAGCAAAAGACCTCGTTACCCAAAGGAAGAGCAGCACCGACAGAAGATTCAACGTTCTGAGCTTGACGAAGAACGGCGAGAGAACGGTCGAGGAAAGCCATGGCCTTTTTCATTCATGGGATGATCAGGTGTTATCCGACATGGATGATGACAGCCGCCAGGAACTGACAGATCTGATGAAAAAGCTGGTTCTCAAATCCAATGAAAACATGGGAGGAAGACGAGATGGGCAAACTGAATGACTTCATGGATCTGCTGACAGGAAGCTTCGACAATGCCGAGCAGTCCAAGAGGATGAGGCAAGTCAACGCGGACTTCCCTTACGCAGAGCACGTCAACACGATCTGCAATGGCAAGATCACGGACTTGCCGAGGGACTTCGAAGGATTCTTCATGGTTGAGGAGAGCTATTACACGGCGAACGGGAACACGCATCTCTCGCCTCACTTGTTCTTGTTCACGGAAGAAGAGGGCGGAATAAAGCTGACTTCTTACGAGCTGCCAGATGGATACGACAAGAAGACGTTCACGTACAAAGACCTCAAGCCCGTCAGCTATCATGACTTGAAGCCGTCCGAGAAATTCACCCCTGCGCTGTTCGTCGAGAGAGACGGCGTCTGGGAAGGCGGGAGCACGAGCATGTTCTCCCCGGTGCTCAAATTCACCTTGCATGAGCAGTTCTCAAGAGAATGCCTCGAGGTCAGCGAGAGCATGGAAGTCAGAGGGAGGAAGACCTTCGGATACGATGAGCCCATCCTCTACAGGAGGGTCGTTTAGCAGGCAAGCTCGTTGTCTGGCTTCTGCCTGCCAAGCCCCACGCGGCGTTTCTTTATGAGGCTTGTTATCCTCGCATTCGCATGGCGTTTCTGCTCGCGCTGCGCGTTGCGGGTTGCGCGTTGCGAGCAGGAAACGGGAAATGGAGTGGCAGCGTCTCTGACGTCGCCACTCCATACTTGAGCTGCGTCAGACGGAGCGCTTGGTGAGGGCGTTCATGATGGCGATGAGCACGACCGAGCCCAAAAGCGCCACGAAGAACGACCAGAAGTTCAGGCCCGTGAAGCCCTCGGCGCCGATGAAGCTCATGATGAACCCGCCTATGAGCGCGCCGATGATGCCCGTGATGATGTTCTTCACCAAGCCGCCCTCGCGGCCCATGAGGGCGCCGCCCGCCCATCCTGCCAATCCGCCGATGATAACCCAAACGATGATGCTCATGAGGTTGCTCCTTTCGCGTTGCCGACGAGGAACAGCTTAGCGACCCCCGGCGGCGCGCCCGCGCCAAACTCCCTGCTCGTCGCCGCGTCGTTGGCAGGCTGTTGGCTTGCCGCGAGGTGCCGTGCTTGGCAGGCTGCCGGCTTGTTGCGAGCGCAGCAAGACGCCAGCTGACGGCAAAGCACAAACGCTCATTTACGCTTCTGCTATCCTGATGTAATACACAAACAATAGTTCGTTTAATGGGTAGTGATGCGAACTTTTGTGCTATAATTACGAAATAAGCTCCCTGCTTTGTTGAGAATATCATTAGCATATGTTAATGTTTTTAGGGGATTCCCATGACCAAGCGACGCGACATCGTGAGGGCGCTCGTCGAGGGCGGCTACGTCAGCGACGGAGGGACGAACCACGAGCACTTCGTCAAAGGGACGAAGGTGGTCATGGTTCCCCGCCATCGGGAGATACCCGACGAAACGGCGAAGCGCATCTTGCGCCAAGCGGGCTTGAGATGAAAACCTCCGCGTGTGACCAGGAGCTGCCATGATCTACCTCAACGAGTTCGAGTTCTACGAAGCCGAGGACATGATATGCGCCGTCCCCTTCGGTCGTGACGGGGCAACGTGCGGCAGCAGCCTTGACGAAGCTGTCTTCATGGCGACGGATTGGCTGCGAGGCGAGATCGAGTACGCGCTCATGCGCGGAGAGACCCCTCGAAGCGGGACCTTCGGACATGCACCCGAGCATGGCGGCATCGTCATAGCCGTCTCGGTTGACTGCGACCTCGCCCGCGTCGACGCTGTGAGCGCCGCCGACGCGGCGCGCCTGCTGGGCGTGAGCACCGCGCGGGTATCGCAGATGTGCGAAAACGGGCAGCTGACCTCGTGGAAGGAAGGAGCCCGCAGGCGCGTGCTGCGCGCTTCCGTTGAGGCGCGCCTGGAAGAGCGCCCCAAAGCCGGGAGGCCGCGCAAAAGCGCCCTCGGCTGAGCGGGAGCAGCGCGCATCGACGCCGCGAACGCTGCCGCACACCGCCTTGCGCCGTGCCGAACTGCGCGCACTTACACCGTGACGAGCCGCGCACTTACGTGACCGAGCGGCAGACGAGGGGACGGGGCACGCCCATGTGCATGAGCAGAAGGTTCGCCTGCAGCTCAAGCGACTCGCGGTCGCGCTCGGCAAGGACGAGGCGGTCGGTCGAGTACGCGCGGCGGTCAAGCAGGACGCCCGTGGGCATGACGTCGATTACGTCGGCGCCCATGAAGTCGAGCGTCGTCCACAGCGAGGCGAAGGCGTAGCGCGCCTGCGAGGAGCCGGCCGCGCCGCTGTAGGTGACGGGCTTGCCGCGCATGACCGACGTGCCGTCGGCATAGACCGGGCGCGAAAGCCAGTCGAGCAGGTTCTTCAGCACGCCGGGCAGGCCGTGGTTGTACTCGGGCGTGACGATCCACAGGCCGTCGGCCGCCTCCACCGCGTCGCGGACGCGCTGCACCGGCTCGGGCACGGGGACCTCGACGTCCTGGTTCATATGAGGCAAATCGGCGTACTCGAGGAACGACACGCGCACGCACCCGCGCAGCACCGCGGCGGCGCGCTCGGCGAGCTGGCGGTTGAGCGAGCGCGCTCGCAGCGACCCGACGACCATGAGCACCGACTTCTCGGCAGCGCAAGCGGCAGCGCCCCTCGTCTCCGCGTCCACGGCAGCGCCTCTCACCTCGGCGCCGCCGCCGGCGCCGCCCTTCCCCATCTCGACAGCTTTGCTCTCCATAGAAGCGTCCTTTCACGCGTCATCATGCTCCCTCCCATGATAGGGCTGCGCGCGCTTCCATTACACTTCTGTAATGCGCGCGTTAGGAGCGCACAAGGCGCATGCCCCATGCTGGAAGCAGTTGTCCTGCGAGGAAACGAAGGAAGGTATGCACATGGACATCCTCACCGTCAGCCACCTCACCAAGGTCTACGGGGAAGGCGCTTCCGCCACGCGCGCGCTCGACGACGTGTCGTTCTCGGTGGCCCAGGGCGAGTTCCTGGCCATCGTGGGCTCGTCGGGCTCGGGCAAGTCGACGCTCCTGCACCTGATGGGCGGCGTGGACCGCCCCACGTCGGGCACCGTGCTCATGAACGGGCAGGACGTGTACGCCCGCACCGACGAGGAGCTCAGCGTGTTCCGCCGCCGCGAGGTGGGGCTGGTGTACCAGTTCTACAACCTGATCCCCGTGCTCAACGTGGCGGAGAACATCACGCTGCCCGTGGCGCTCGACGGACGCGTCGTGAACCAGCAGCGCCTCGACGCGCTGCTCGACGCGCTCTCCCTGCGCGGGCGCGAGCGGCACCTCCCCAACCAGCTCTCGGGCGGCCAGCAGCAGCGCGTGGCCATCGGGCGCGCGCTCATGAACGCGCCCTCCGTGGTGCTCGCCGACGAGCCCACCGGCAACCTCGACTCGAAGAACAGCCGCGACATCATGGCGCTGCTCGCCGCGTCAAACAGGGAGAGCGGGCAGACCCTCGTGGTGATCACGCACGACGAGGAGATCGCGCTGTCCGCCGACCGCATCATCTCCATCGAGGACGGGAAGATCGCCTCCGACGAGAGGATCCGCCGATGAGCGTCATGTCGAACTTCACGCTGCGCTCGCTGGCGAAGAACCGCGTGCGCACGGGCGTGACCATCGCGGGCGTGGCGCTGGCCGCAGCGCTCCTCACCGCCGTGCTCACGAGCGTGACCAGCCTGAACGCTTACCTGTACAACTGCGAGGTGGCCGACAACGGCATCTGGACGGCCAGCGCCTGGACCGAGGGCGAAGACGAGATCGCCCACGCCCGCGCCGACGCGCGCACGTCTGACCTGGCGGTCATGCGCGACGTGGGCTTCGTCGACCCCGGCGAGGCGCGAGCGCGCTACGGCGCGTACCTGCCGTTCGTGAGCACGGAGGGCGACCTTGCGCGCATCTGCGCCGTCAAGCCCGCGGAGGGACGCGCGGCGGAGGGGCCGGGCGAGGTGATGCTGCCCAGCTCGTGGAAGGGCGTATCCGCGTTCGGAGCCGAGTCGATCGGCGTGGGCTCGACGCTCGAGGTCGAGCTGGGGCAGCGCGAGCTCGTGGCGGCCGGAGCGGATGCGGGCGATGAGCCCAGCGCGCTCGCCGGGCACGACCGCACGCGCTCCGGCGAGACGCCCATCGAGGGCACGGGATACGAGCCCTACGAGGCGGGCGACCGCCTGGACTCGGGAGACGCCTACCGCGATCCGCAGTCTGACGGCGGCGGCTTCGGCGAAGAGCTCGTCGAGCTCAAGCCGTACGCGTTCACCGTGGTGGGCTTCTACGACACGCGCAACATCGCCAGCTCGACGGGCGTGGGGTACGCCGCGCTCACGACGGGCTGGGGCGCGGGCGGCGCGGGAGCGACAGGCGCGGCCAAGGTGTACGTGGCGACCGCGGGACTTCGCACCGTCGACGAGATCAACGAGGCCATGAAGAGCTCGTTTGACTCCACGGGCATCGCGCACCACGACGCGCTGCTGCGCTATGCGGGCATCACGAGCGACCGCGCCTTCTGGAACACGTTCTTCCAGCTGGCGGGCGTGCTCGCCTGCGTCATCGCGGCGGCGTGCGTGTCGCTCATCTACAACGCGTTCGCCATCAGCGTGGCCGAGCGCACGCGCCAGTTCGGGCTCCTGTCCTCCATCGGCGCGTCGAAGCGGCAGATCAGGCGCGCCATCGCGTTCGAGGCCGCCGTCATCACCGCGGCGGGCGTCCCGCTCGGCCTGCTCGTCGGCATCGGCGGCACCGCCGCGGTGCTCGGGATCCTCGGGCCGTCGCTCGAGAGCATCATCGGAGAGCGCGAGGACGTCGTCTTCGGCGTGGCCGTTGACCCGGCGATGGTCTGCCTGGCCGCCGTCCTCACGCTCATCACCGTGATGGTGAGCGCGTGGCTGCCCGCGCGCCGCGCCGGAAACGCAAGCGCCATCGACGCCATACGCCGGACGCGCGACGTGCGCGACGTGCGCCCCGTGCGAGAGCGCGCCGGAAGGGCGGGCGCGGCAGATGCGGCGACCGATGACGTCTGGAAGCCGCGCGGGTTCGGCATCCACCGGCTGTTCGGCGTGCCGGGCCAGATCGCCTGGGCGAACCGCAAGCGCGGGCGCGCCCGGGGCCGCGCCGCCAGCGTGTCGCTCGCGCTCGCCATCGTGCTGCTCATGACGGCTGGCTCGCTCAGCACCACGCTCGACGTGATGACCGGCGCCGCCAGTGCCTCCTCCGAGACCTGCGACATCACCGTCAGCACCTTCCGAAGCTACTCGCCAGGCTCAGACGGCGAAGGCACGAGCGCGAGCGACGGCGGGTCAGGCGCGGCCGGCGATAGCGCCGAAGATGCGGCCGGCGCCAGCGCGGCCGGCGCTTCGAACCCCTTCGAAACCTATGCCGCGCTCTACGCGAAGCTCTCGAGCGTCGAAGGCGTGCAGCCGCTCGGCTGGCAGATGGTGGCCTCGATACCCGCCCTCATGCCCGCCGACATGGTCGGCTCAAGCATGGTCGATGACGGCAGCGGCCCCTCCCGCAGCTCGTCCCCCGTCGTCCGCCAGCCCGACGGAACCTACTTCGGCTACGTCAACCTGTGCTTCCTCGACGACGAGGCGTTCGCCGCCTACGCACGCAGCGTCGGCGCGAACCCCGATGCGCTCTCCGGCGACGTGATGCGCGGCATCGCGCTTTCCACCGGCTATTCGAACAACGGGAAGGCGTACGTGCAACGCGAGATGCTCAAGGCGCCCGGCACGATGAGCTGCATTACCGACACGACGTTCGAGGGGGCTCCCATCGGGGGCTTCGCCTACAGCGGTGGGAGCGCGGGCTCTGGCGGCAGCGCGGATGCGCGCGAGGCCGCCTTCTCCGCCTTCATGCCCTCCGACATGCCCTCCGACAACGCCGCAGCTGACGAGGAGCCTGAGGGCCAGCCGCTCTCCGCGCTCGACCTGACGTACCTGCCCGTCGAGGTGGTCGCCGTCACCAGCCAAGCGCCCGACGGGATAAGCTCCGACGTCCCCACCGTCATCCTGCCCTCAAGCGCCGCCGGCACGCTCGCCGAGGCCACGAGCAGCGCCGCCTGGTCCCCCCTGTCGTCAGTCCAGCTGATCGCGCGCTTCAACGCCGATGAGCACGTCATCGCCGCCGCTGACCTCGAAGCCGCCGGCAGGGAGTTCTTCGACCTCGACCCCGAGGGCTCCAGCGCACACGGGGGCGCGTACCTCTACGTGGGCGACAACGCGGCCACCCAGGAGGGCTACGAGACGCTCGTCGTCGTGGTGAACGTGTTCTCGCTGCTGTTCACGGGCATCCTCATGCTGATCGCCATGAGCAACGTGTTCAACACGGTGACCAACGGGCTCGCCCTGCGCCGCCGCGAGTTCGCCGTGATGCGCTCAGTGGGGATGGGCAGCCGCGCGTTTCGGCGCATGATCGCCTGCGAATGCGCCGGATACGCCGTGCGCGGCCTCGTCCCCGGCGTCATCGTCGCGGCTATCGTGTCGTTTCTGCTGTTCGACGCGATGGCGAAGTCGGTCGAGGGGGTTGCGTTCGCGCTGCCGTGGGGGCATATCGCGCTCGCCTGCGCGCTCACGCTGCTCGTCATGGCGGCCAGCGTCGCCTACGGGCTGCGCCGCTGCCGGACCGACAACGTGGTGGAGGCACTGCGCATGGACATGGCCTGAGAGGCCTGAGGGAAGGGGCCGCCCCGCTTTCGGGGCGGGGCGGCCCGCCGAGGAGCGCCGAGATGGGCGGGCGGACCGCCGCTGAGCGCCGAGATGAGCAGGCGGACCGCAAGCTGAGCTTTCCCTGCCCGCAGCCGGGTTGATCGGGTAGAATGAGCCCTTGCAATTTCGTCCAAGACGCGGGGGCTTCCGCCGCGCGTCCCGAGGCAGAAGAAGGAACGGCTCATGGCAGGCAAGACGATGACCGCCGACGCGCAGGGTTCGCGCATGTCGGCTCCGAGCGCCGCAGCGCCCGCGGCACCCGCTGCGGCCGCGGACAACAGCCCCGAGGCGCCCGCTGACGGCAGCCCCTCAGCCGCCGGCACCCCCGCCGGGGCCAGCGGCAACAGCCCCGAGGCGCCGCGCGAGCACTTCGCCTCACGCCTCGGCTTCATCCTCATCAGCGCGGGCTGCGCCATCGGCCTGGGCAACGTCTGGCGCTTCCCCTACATCACCGGCGAGTACGGCGGCGCGGCGTTCATCCTGCTCTACCTCGTGTTTCTCGTGATCCTCGGCCTGCCCGTCATGGTGATGGAGTTCGCCGTGGGCCGCGGCAGCCAGAAGACCTCGGCGCTCGCCTTCGACACGCTGCAGCCCTCGCGGCGCTGGCACTGGTTCTCGTGGTGGGGGTACGTCGGCTGCATGCTGCTCATGATGTTCTACACCACGGTGTGCGGCTGGATGCTCGCCTACGTGGCGAAGATGGCCACCGGCACCTTCACGGGGCTCGATGCCGCGGGCGTCGGCGACGTGTTCTCCTCCATGCTCGCAAGCCCCGTCGAGCTCGTAGGCTGGATGCTCGCCGTGATCGTGATCGGTCTCACCGTGTGCAGCTTCGGCCTGCAGAAGGGCGTCGAGCGCATCACGAAGGTTATGATGCTCGCGCTGCTCGGCGTGATGGCGCTGCTCGTAGTGCGCAGCGTCACGCTGCCCGGCGCGGCCGAGGGCCTCGCGTTCTACCTGATCCCCGACTTCGGGCGCATGTTCTCCGGCGGCCTGGCCGGCTTCGGCGAGGTGCTGTACGCCGCCATGGGGCAGGCGTTCTTCACGCTGTCGCTCGGCATCTCGGCCATGGAGGTGTTCGGCAGCCGCATCGGGCCCGAGCGCTCGCTCACCGGCGAGGCCATCCGCATCTGCACGCTCGACACGGCCGTGGCCATCGTGGCGGGCCTCATCATCTTCCCCGCCTGCTTCGCCTTCGCCGTAGCCCCTGACCAGGGGCCTGCGCTCGTGTTCGTCACGCTTCCGAACGTGTTCAACCAGATGCCGCTCGGGCAGCTGTGGGGCGCGCTGTTCTTCGTGTTCATGAGCTTCGCGGCGCTCTCCACCATCATCGCGGTGTTCGAGAACCTCATCTCGTTTTCCATGGAGAAGTGGGGGCTCACGCGCAGGCAGGCGCTCGCGCGCACGGCGGCGCTGGTCACCGTGCTGTCGCTCCCCTGCGCGCTCGGGTTCAACGTGCTCTCGGGCGTGACGGTACCGGGCATCGGCGACATCCAGTCCGTCGAGGACTTCATCGTGTCGAACAACCTGCTGCCGCTCGGCAGCCTGCTCTACGTGCTGTTCTGCCTGAGTCGCGGCGGCTGGGGCTGGGAGCGCTTCCTCGCCGAGGCCGACAAGGGCGCCGGCGCCCGCTTCCCGCGCTGGACGCGCGGCTGGCTCACCTTCGGGCTGCCGGCGCTCATTGCGATCATCTTCGTCATGGGCTACGTGCCGAAGATCGCGCTCTGGTTGGGAATGGCCTAAGGGCACGCAAGGCGCGGATCCTGCCGTAGAGCATGCCGTCGCAGAGCCACTTGGGCAACCTAGCGTAAGGGCACGCGAGGCTGTGACATCCTTCGTGTCCTGAGCGGAGCGCCCGCAGGGCGCGAAATTGGGAAGGCCGGTAGCTCAGACGGACGTCTCTCCCCCCGCGTCATCCTGAGCGGAGCGCCGCACCCCGCCTCCCTCTCGTGTCATCCTGAGCGGAGCGCCGCAGGCGCGGAGTCGAAGGATCTGGTCGCGAGCAAGTTGCACATGCGAGCGCACCGTGCCCGGGGCCGGATCCTTCGACTCGCTTCGCTCGCTCAGGATGGCACGGGATGGGCGCCTGACGCGGGCGCTTCGCTCAGGATGGCACGAAGGAGGCGCTGAAAGATGAAGCCTCGCGCTCTGATCGTGGAGATTTGGGGGCTTTCGGCACGTTTTTTCTCTTATCGCCCCTTGCGACGGGCTCATCCGTCATACTAATCGGCTGCTTCACGCGAAATTCTTTCTCGTTTCTCTTCACGCTCAGGCGGTCATGTGGAAACCGCCCTCGCTTGCAGATTTCAGAAAGCGGCTCGAGTAAAGCAAAGAGCACCCCACGGGGATGGGTGCGACGGCACCGCGCAGACGCGGGCCGGAAGAGAAACGACGCAATCACCAAGCCTGCGAGCACGCGAGGCGGCGCTGTGCCGCGCGCGCTGCATGCCTTGGCACGTGCGTCATGAGAGAGAAGGAGCAACTCCCCCATGACTGAACCTATCGAGAAGGATCTGACCAGCGAGGCCGCCGAGGCCGCAGCCGATTCGGCTGCCGAGGTTGCTGAGTCCGCCGCCGCGATTGAGGTCGCGGCCGAAGCTGACGAACCGGCTGCCGAGACTGCGGCCGAGCCGGCTACCGGCGTCGCGACCGAAGCAGATCCCGAAATCGCGGTCGAATCGGCGATAGAAGCTGAATCCAACTCCGAAGCCATTGTCAGCCTCAGCGACGACACCGACGTCGCCGACGCTGACGTCACCAACCCCGACGACTCCGCCGAAGCTGACGCCGACTCCGAGGACGAGGCGGACCTCGACGACCTCGATCCCGAGGAGGCCGCGGCCGAGACTGAGGAGGCCGACGTCGACGTCGCGGTCACCTTCGCCGACCTGGGCCTGTCCGAGGACGCCCTGCGCGCCGTGGAGAAGCTCGGCTACGAGAACCCCACACCGGTGCAGGAGCAGGCAATCCCCGTGGTCCTCGAGGGCCGCGACCTCATCGCCGCCGCCTCCACGGGCACGGGCAAGACGGCCGCCTTCCTGCTGCCGCTCCTGAGCAACCTCTCCCGCGCCGGCCGCGGCAAGCGCGCCCCGCGCGTGCTGGTGGTCACGCCCACGCGCGAGCTCGCGCAGCAGATCGCGTTCACCTGCATCAAGGTGGCGCGCGCCACCGGGCACTTCGCCACCACCGTCTACGGCGGCACGCCCTACGCCCCGCAGATCCGCGAGATCAAGGGCGGCACCGACGTGCTCATCGCCACGCCCGGGCGCCTGTGCGACCTCATGGAGCGCGGCGTGGTCGATCTCACGCAGATCAGCGCGCTCGTGCTCGACGAGGCCGACCGCATGCTTGACATGGGCTTTCTGCCCGACGTCACCACCATCGTGGAGGCGCTGCCGAAGCAGCGCCAGACGCTTCTGTTCTCCGCCACCATCGACCAGTCCATCGAGAAGAACCTCGGCTCGCTTCTGCACGATCCGGTGATGGTGCAGATCGCGCATCGCGGTGAGACGGCGGCCACCGTCGACCAGTTCATCATGCCGGTCCCCTACAAGGAGAAGCAGGCGCTGCTCGAGGCGGTGCTGCACGAGAAGGGCCACGAGCGCGTCATCGTGTTCGCGCGCACCAAGACCCGCTGCGAGGAGTGCGCCCAGGCGCTCATCGACGCCGGCTTCACCGCCGAGTCCATCCACTCCGACAAGAAGCAGGGGCAGCGCCGCCGCGCGCTCGACGCGTTCCGCAAGGGCCGCACCGACATCCTCGTGGCGACCGACGTGCTCGCGCGCGGCATCGACGTGGTCGGCGTCGACCACGTGATCAACCTGGACCTGCCTGACATGCCCGAGGACTACGTGCACCGCATCGGCCGCACGGGCCGCGCGGGCGAGTCGGGCTACGCCATCTCGTTCGTGAGCGCCAACTCGCGCCGCATCCTGCGCGAGATCGAGGACCTGATCGGGCGCGACATCCCCGTGATGCCGATGGAGACCTACGAGTTGGACCTCTCCATCCTCGAGAAGGGGAAGAAGAAGCGCAAGCCGAAACGCGCCGAGGGCGAGCGCAAGGGCTACAAGGGCGAGCTCGACTGGCAGCGCGAGCGCGCCCGCGAGGAGCGCGAGGAGCGCCGCGAGCGCCGCATGCTCGAGGAGAAGGGCATCATCCCCCGCGAGGACCGCAGGCGCGATGAGCGCGGAGACAGCCGCCACGGCGAGCGCTTCGAGCGCGGGGAGCGCCGCGACGGGAGGCGCTTCGAGCACGACGACCGCCAGCATGGCGAGAAGCGCGGCGGGTTCGGCGGACGCGACGAGCGTCGTGACGGCGAGCGACGCTTCGACCGCAAGGACGACCGCCATGGTGAGCGCAGCTTCGACCGCGACGACCGCAAGGGCGGCTTCAAGGGCCGCGACGACCGCGGCGAGAAGCGCGGCGGGTTCGGCGAGCGCAAGAGCGGGTTCGGCCGGAAGGGCGATCGCCGCGACGGAGAGCGCCGCTTCGACCGTGACGACCGCAGGCGCGATGACCGTCGCGGCGGGTTCGGCAAGAAGCGCGAAGACGAGCGCGGCGGACGTCGCTTCGACCGCGATGACCGCAAGGGAGGCTTCAAGGGCCGCGACGACCGTCAGCATGACGACCGCGGGCGTGGTGGGTTCGCTGGCAAGAAGCGCGATGACCGCCGCGATGGCGAGCGCCGCTTCGACCGCAAGGACGACCACCGCGGAGAGCGTCGCTTCGACCGTGACGACCGCAAGGGCGGCAAGGGCGGCTTCAAGGGCCGCGACGACCGCCATGGCGGAGAGCGTCGCCTCGACGACCGCGGGCGCGGCGGGCGCGACTTCGACAAGAAGCCCCGTCGCTTCGCCAGCCGCGACGGACAAGGCTACCAGGGCGCCAAGAAGCACGACGCAGCCAAGGGCAAGCCGAAGCGCAGCACGGGCGCACCCGCAAACCCCAACGGCATCCGCGCGTTCGGCGAGCGCAAGCTTCGTGAGAAGTACACGCGGATCAAGTAGCGCTCGTCACGCGAACTGGTAAAGCGAACGCGCCAACCAGCGCTCAAGCCATGCGAAGAAAAGGGAAGGAGCCCCGCGGGGCTCCTTCTTGTCTCATCTGATCGCGCCAGCTGCGCTTGGCTCTTGCGCGGTTGTACTTCACGTCGCCTTGCGCGCCGTGCCCGCAAGCGAACCCGTTGTAACGCGGCTTCCTCGCCAACGTGGCCTCCTCGGCCGACTGCCGCCACACCACGTTCGAGCTGCCGCGCGCACCCGCGCGTCGCTTCTTCGACATGCACCCCACCTCCTTCAACTATCCGGGGACATCAGCGCGATCATATCACATGCAGCCCCCTTCGGCTATCGCACCCTGATTCAGATTCAAGGAATAACAAGCAATCATTAGGTTATGGCAATGAACAAGCGATTGCCCGGTTAAAAATGATTGGGCAGTTGACATACGTTTTGGGGAAAACAGCTGCTATAACCAGCATCTTCTATGATTATATCTAGCATCTGCTTGTTTAATCTTTATACTAGCATTGTCTAGTTATAGTAAGTTTTGCGAAACGTAACGGAAGGAACATCCCCATGCCGAGACCAGCAGGACCTGCGCGCGACACGCGCAACGACATCCTCAACGCCGCCATGGATCTCTTCGCAACGCGGGGGTTCGCCGCCACCACCGTGAAGGACATCGCAACGCGCGTCGGCATCAAGGACGCGTCGCTCTACAACCACTTCAAGAGCAAGCGCGCCATCTTCGACGCCATCATCGAACGCGAGCTCGCACGCCTCCAGACGCTCCTCGACCAGGACAGCGCGTCCCGCGAAACGACTAACGACCCCGATCTCTCTTACACACGAAGCGAAGATGACCTCGAGGCCTTCGTCTTCAGTAGCTACCGCGCCTTCTTCGAAAAAGCCGGGCTCATCTGCCTGCGCAAGATGCTCACCGTCAACCAGTTCGAGGACCCTCGCGCAGGCGAGCTCTACCAAGCCGTATTCATCGAGCAGCCCCTGCGCCAGCAGACTGCGCTCTTCGACTGCATGGTGTCCCGAGGGCTCTTCGCGCAATGCAACACGCGCCTCGCCGCCTACGAACTCCACGGCGCCGCGTTTGTCCTCCTCAGCCAGAACCTCTCGTGGGCCGAGGCCATGCCGCGCCTGAGAGCGCTCCTGCGCGCCTTCGAGCGAGCACATCGTGCCTGACGCAGCGGTGCCCTGCAAACCGCGCACGCAATCTATCGCAACCGTTTGGACAAAGCCCGCAGCTCCTATCAAAAACAAATCCGCTCATACATTCGCCTTTTCATCCACGAATGTTTCACGTGAAACATTCGTTCGCGCAAGGTAGCGGCAACGGTCCACAGGCTGCAGCAGACTGCATACGTCATCTGGTGCGCAACAGCGCGTTGCTTTACGCAAGCTGCGTATCATGGTTGAATGTGAGGGCATTCTCATGAAAGGAGCCCCCATGGCTATCGGAAACGCCATCGCAACGCATCGCAAGGCACGCGGACTCACCCAGGAGGAGCTGGCGCGCAAGCTCTACGTCACGCGGCAGGCCGTCTCGCGCTGGGAGAACGACGAGACGACACCCGGCATCGACATGTGCAAGCTCATCGCGGTCACGCTCGACGTGCCGCTCATGCACCTCGTGGAGGCGCCGGAGAGCGTCGACGGGTACTGCCAGAGCTGCGGCATGGGATTCTTCGGCAATCCCGAGACGCACGGAACCAACGCCGACGGAAGCACGTCGGACGAGTACTGCACGTGGTGCTACCAAAGCGGCGAGTTCCAAGGCGACGAGTCGATGGACGACCTCATCGAGCGCTGCGCGCCCTACATGATGGAGTCCACCCACGTCAGCCACGAGGAAGCCGTCTCCATCATGGGAGCCATCCTCCCCCACCTCAAGCGCTGGCAAGAGGAGGGCACCTCCGCCTAGTCGCGCCAACACGCACAGCCTGCAATCTGCAATCTGCAATCTGCAATCTGCAATCTGCAATTCGCATCCGCTTTGCAAAACGCATTCAGCGAAGCGTGTTTCGCGAAACACGCTTCTCGTATTGCGACTCATGGGGTGTGAGTTGTGATGCACGAGTTGCAACCCACCGTTCTGCTTTGCAGATTGCGCTCTACGAATCACGTTGAGCGAAGCGTATTTGATGCAAAGTCGTGTTTCGCAGGTTGTGTTTCGCAGGTTGCGTTTCGCAAAATGTGTTTCGCGAAACGTAACCGCTAAAACTGCCCTGTTTACGGCACCCGCCTGCTTCTCAGCTGGCGGGTGCCGCTTTTTCCGAACATAAGAGATCCAAGGATCAAAAGGAGTGAGCGAGGGCGGCGGGGAGAAATGGACGATAACGTAAGAACGGCAGCGCATCAGAAGGATCGAACGCACGAGAAGAAAAGCGTATGGGAAGCAGAAGAGTTCTAAACGAAAAAGAAGAAAAGCGCATGGAAGCAGAAGAGTTCTAACCGAAGGAGAGTCAAAGACGAGCCAAGAGGCTGAAAGAACTTGCACGCAATTTGTCATATATAGTTGACATGATTCTCAGAATGTCATATATTTCCGACATCGACTTGTGAACGACAGCGAAACGCCGCGCAAACGGCCGCTGTCCTACCGCAAGCCGAAACCCAGCGTCAACGACACAGACGTTACCGCGGGCTTGAGCACGGCGCCACGGAGCGGACACCACCGCGAGCCGAGGACTGACGCTACCAGAGGCGGACACCACCGCTAGCCGAGGATTGACGCCACCGGAGGCGAACACCACCGCGAGCCGAGGATTGCCGCCGCCGGAGGCGGACGTCACCGCGAGCTGGAACTTGACGAGATGCAACAACGCTTTTGCTCCGTCCTGCCAAGCTCCACGCAAGCAGGAATCCGCTCGCGCGATGCGCAGGAAGGAACTACATGGAGGGAACCAAGAACGCACGCCTCAAGGAGGCGCGACGCGCGGCGGGGCTCTCGCAGGCCCAGCTGGCCGCCGCCGTGGGCGTCACGCGGCAGACCGTCTGCCTCATCGAGTCGGGCAGCTACAACCCCACGCTCAACCTGTGCGTGCACATCTGCAAGACGCTCGGCAAGACGCTCGACGAGCTCTTCTGGGAAGAGCCTGCCCCTCCCCCGCAAACCTGAGCGCCCGCAAAGACCACCAACGCAAGCGCACAAGCGCATCCCGATCCCATCGCTTCGCACTTCACGAAAGGAACCCCATGAACACCCTCAAGCGCCTCTTCACCCCCTCGCCCAAAGACGAGCGCGTATCCGCGCAACTCGGCCCCATCTACAAAGCCGGCTTCTACGTGCTCGCGTTCGGCATCCTCTTCGACGTCTTCACGCGCTACAACTACCTGGCGCAGACCGACGCCGACGGCACCCCGCTCGCGACGAGCTCCCTCGAGCTCGCCTTCCTGATAGCCGCCTGCACCCTCGTCGCTCTCCTCATGGCGAGGCGCGGCATCTACAGCGACTCGCTGCGCTACCTGGAGGCGAGAAGCTTCCTCGACACGGGCGCCATCGCCCCCACCCTCGGCATCACCGCGCTCATCTGCATCGCCGCCGTGGGCGGGCGCCTCTACAACGAGGTGGCCCTCTTCGGCTGGGGCGAAGTCACCTGGGCGGGAGACATCGCCATGTTCATCTTCATGTTCGGCATGTTCGGCACGCTGTTCCTGGCGGCGCAGTACTTCACCTGGCGCAGCTACCGCGCGCGCGAGGACCGTCTCGCCCAGCAGGAAGAGGAGTAACCCGCAAGCCCGCCGCGAAGCAGATCCCACAACACCGCGGGCCCGCGCCAGGCGGGCCCGCGGACTCCGAAAGGTAGAGGGGAGTCGGAGGGAAGGGGGACGGCGGGCGCTTCGCAAACCGCAAGCGCAATCGCGAATCGTCCCTCAAGCGCCCCACAACACCGCGGGCCCGCACCAGGCGGGCCCGCGGACTCCAAGGCGGAGAGCGCTACAAGAACGCCACCGGCAGCGCCGCCATGATCACGAGCAGGCGCAGCAGGAAGCCGCCCACCAGCACGCCGGCCTCGCCGATCACGCTCACCACGAGGGAGGTCATCGACGTCTCCACCTTCTTGGTGATGAACACCGGATAGCCCTCGATCATGAACGGGGCCACCAGGCCCAGAAGCACCAGCCCGCCCCAGAACGCCGGCGCGTACTGGCCCGTCACGAGCGAGGCCACCGACGCCGCGCCCTCGAGGCTGCCCGAGCTCACGATGACGAGCATGGTGAACAGCACCACCAGCTCGATCGCCGACAGGATGACGTGCGTCTTCTTCACGAGCCACATGTGCTCGAAGCGCGTGCGGTCAACGAGCAGCCCCACCATGCTCGTCGCCGCCAGGCCCGCCGACAGCGCCGAGACCACGAACAGGATGGGCAGGATGGCGTTGTTCCACAGCGGGAAGGTCTGCACCACGCCCAGCAAAAAGCCCGTGTAGGCGGCCACGGCAAACGCGAACACGATGCCCACCCACGTGAGCCAGCTCGGCACGCGGCGATGCATGAGCTCGAGCACCGCCTCCGCCAGCGCCACCGGCATGAACACGCAGATGAAGTACACGCCGAGCGTCATGACCGAGCCCGGATTCATGACCAGGAAGAAGAACCGCAGCGGGTTGTGCAGGCCGGCCTCGGCGTCGATCATGAGCATGATCAGGCCGATGCCCAAAAAGATCGGCGCGATCAGGCGGCCCGCCACACGCATCTTCACGCTGTCAGGGTACTTCTTCTCGACGAACGCCGCCGTCAGAAACGCGCCCGCCGACGCTCCGGCCAGGAAGAGATACCATGCGATCAAAGGTCCCCATACCATCGTAATCACCTCACGTAGAAAATCTTGGAGTCGGTCAGGTTGCCCGCGATGGGCCGTGCGTTCAGGCTCACGATCTCGCGGCTGATGTCGCTTCCGGGATCATCCAAGTCGCCGAACGTGCGAGCGCCCGAGATGCAGGTGCCCACGCACGACGGAGGGTTGCCCACGTCCTCGCCGTCCCAGCAGAAGCGGCACTTCTCGATGACGCCCGTCGCCTCGATCTGGACGCGCGCGCCGTAGGGGCACGCCGCCATGCAGTACTTGCAGCCGATGCAGCGGCTCTCGTCGACGAGCACCACGCCGGAGTCGGTGGTGTAGGTGGCCTTCGTGGGGCACACGCTCTGGCACGGCGCGTCGACGCAGTGCATGCATTGCGTCGGCACCACCTCGGCGTACACGCTGGGGTATTCGCCCTGCTCGAGGGTGTGGAACTTGATGAACGTCTCCTCGGGCTCGAGGTGGTTCCGCATCTGGCACGCCAGGCGGCAGGCGAAGCACCCCACGCACTTCTTGGTGTTGATGAGCATTCCGTAGCGAGTCATGTTACGCCTCCACCTTCTTCACCGTCACGGCCACTTCCTGGCTCATGGCCGAGCCCACGCCGGGCTCCATGCGGAAGGGGACGAAGTCCATGTGGTTGATGCCTAAGCCGCGCGCATGCGTCTGGTACGGCGACGTGATGCCGTAATGCGTCGGGAGGAACAGCACGCCCGGCTTCACGCGCTGGGTCACGTGCACGCGCACCTTGCCCGCATGCTCGCTCGACGCCACCTCGACCAGGTCGCCGTCGGCGATGCCGCGCGCGGCCGCGTCGGACGCCGCCATCCACAGGCGCTCCAGGTCGTAGTCGCGCGAGACCGCGTTGAGCGCGGGGATGTTCATGGTCATGGTGTGCGAGTGGATGCCCTGCTTGCCGCCGATCAGGTACAGCTCGCCTTCCTTCGCCTCCACCAGGCGCGGCGCGAAGCCGATCACCGCGCTGCGGCCCGCCTCGGCCGCCTTGTCGCTCTTGAACTCGAACTTCCCCGACGGGGTCTTGAACTTCGGCACGCCGTAGGTGAAGTGCGGGTCGGCGAGCTCCACCACGCCCTTCTCGCAGACCTCCTCGAGCGTCACGCCCACGCTCTCGAGCTGCGCCGAGGCCAGCTCCTCCAGCGTGAAGTCGAAGTACTCGCCCACGCCGCACGCGCGCGCCAGCCCGGTGAAGATCTCATCGCACGAGCGCGTCTCAGGATGCACGCGCTCGAGCGCCGGCGTGCGCATGCCCACGTAGTGCTTCTTGCCGCCGATGAAGTCCGGCAGCTCCATGCGCTCCAGGTACGTGCACTCGGGCAGCACGTAGTCGGAGAGCACCGCCGTCTCGCTCATCTGCACGTCGATGGTCACCACCAGCTCGGCCTTGTCCAGGCCCTCGCGCCACACCTTCGGCTGCGCGTAGCCCTGCGCCGCGTTGGAGTTGTAGAAGAAGAACGCCTTCATGTCCCCGTCGAGCGCCGCCTGCAGGGCCGCCAGGTTGCTGCCCATGCCCGAGGGCACCAGCGGAAATGCCGCGTCGCCCACGCGCTTCTTCGCGGGCTTCGGCACGGAGGGGAACTTTTGCGCGTCGAGGCTGCCGGGCTTCGGCGAGGAGGTGATGAGCGCGCCGCCCTTCTGCCCCCAGCTGCCCAGAAGCGCGTTCACGGCCGTCACGCCGCGCGCCGTGTCGAACGAGTTCGCGTACGAGCAGCCGAACGCCGCGCGCCACGAGGGCTCGATCGCCGCCGCCGGGGCGGCCTTCGCCAAGGCGCGCGCCAGCTCGGTGATGGTGTCGGCCGGAACCTCGCAGACGCCCTCGGCCCACTTGGGCGTGCACGAGGCGATGTTCTGAGCGAACTCCTCGAAGCCGACGGTATGCTCCTCCACGAACGTGCGGTCGTAGAGGTCCTCGGCGATGAGCACGTGGGCGATGCCCATGAGCAAGGCCAGGTCAGTGCCGGGCTTGATGGGCACCCAGTCGGTGGCGAACACGCCGGAGTTGCTCAGGCGCGGGTCCACCACCACGATGCGCTTGGCGGCGTCAGCCGCGTCGGCGAGGCTCTTCACCGACGACGGGCGGATGGCGTCGCCGTAGCTGCGGCCGATGAACACCACCATCTTGGCGTTGGCGAAGTCCACCGAGAAGTTCGACGCGCCCGTGGTGTGGACGATGCCGCTCTCCTTCGACGAGTTGCACGCCGCGCCGTGCGTGTACACGTTGGCCGACCCGAGCGCGTTCATGAAGCGCGGGCCGTAGTACTTGCCCGACGGGCGCGGGTCGTGGATGAGCGCCACCGACTCAGGGCCGTTCTTCGCGATGATGGATTGCACGCGCTCGCCGATCTCCGCGAACGCGTCATCCCAGCTGATGGGCTCGAACGTGCCGTCGTCCTTGCGGCGCAGCGGCTGGGTGACGCGCTCGTCCGAATACGCCATCTGGGCCAGGCCGTGGGCGCGGCCGCAGACCGTGCCCTTCGAGTAGGGGTGGCCCTTGAGCCCCTCAACCGTCCACAGCTTTCCGCCGACCGTCGTGGCCGTGAGGCCGCACTTGCTCGAGCAGCCGTTGCACAGCGACGGCGCCGTGCGAACGTCCGGGGCGGCCTCAGCCGCGTGCGCGCGCTCGGTCATCAGGCTGCCGACGGGCGCGGCGACGGCGCCCGTCGCCGCAAGCGCCGCCGTCGCGCCTGCGCCCTTCACGAACGTGCGCCGAGACATGCTCTCTGTCATCCCGCATCCTTTCTCTCGTCCGAAGCGAGGCCGCGCACCCGGGCGGGCAAGCCGCCGCAGCGTCGCGACGCGCCTAGCGGGCCTGCCGCATGCGAGCCGCAGCCGCCGGCCGCCGCGTGCGAGCCGCAGCCGCCGGCCTGCCGCAACCGCGCAGGTGGCGCAACCTCTTTCCTCCTAAGGCGCATCATAGGGAGGGGCGCGGGGGCCATTATCATCAGTTTCTGATGATTCCCGCGTTTGCGCAGATGGTAAGCTGTGCGTAAAGCGAGAAGGATACGCGGGGGAACGAGTGCCCGCAGAGGGGCGCAGAGGGGGGATGCATGGGGGAGGCAGCCGTCGCCACGCCTAGCAGAACGAGCATGCGGCAGACTTGGAGGGCGCTGCGCCTGCGGCACGTGGGCATGGCGTTCTTCTGGGCTTGCAGCATGCTCACGTTCCGCAGCTCGATCTTGCTCCAAGGTCCGGCCGACACGCCGGGCATCGCGACGCTCGTGGTCGTCGTCTCCTTCGTCGTGAACATGACCGTGCTGTTCGCGTTGGCCGCGCGCGCCGAGCACAACCCGCTGTTCTTCCGCCGCATCCCTTTGCCCGCCGTGGGCGCCGTCATCGTGGCAGGGCTCATACTCGTCGAGGAGTCGGGGCGGCTCTCCTGGCCGCCGGCCCTCTACGCGTGCCTGTGCGCAGGAGCCATGCTCGCCGGCGCCGGCTACGGCTTTCTGTGGGGAAGCTGGGCCGAATGCTTCGGCCGCATGCACCCCTCGCGCACGGCGCTCTACATCCCCTTGGCCTTCCTGCTGACGGCGCTGCTGTTCCTCGGCATCACGCTCCTGGCCGACAGCACGCCCGTGCCCGCGCTGGCCCTCGTGATCCCGTTGCCGCTCATCTCGCTGGGATGCCTTGCGCGCTGCCGCGACGAGTACGCCGCCGCCGTGGTGTCGAAGGCCCCCGCCGTCGCGCAGAGCCGCGCGGCGCTCAACTCGCTTCTGGGCCTCATCATAGCCGTCATGGTGCTGTCGACCCTGTTCGGACTCGTGTGGGAGATGGCCGTGCTCTCGGTGCGCTCCGTCACCAACGCGCACCAGATACCCCTGTTCGGCAACTTGATCATCGCGATCGGGATCATCGTGTTCGTGCAGGCGGCGCACAAGCACATCAACCTGACCACGGCGCTGCGCGTCATCATTCCCGTCCTCGTGCTGCTGTTCGCCGTCTTCCCCTGCCTCTGGCAGTCGAACCCCGTCTTCCTCAACGCCGTCATGAGCACCTGCCACGGCCTGTTCGACGTGGTGCTCTGGTACGCCGTGGCCACCGCGGCCTACGACTTCGGGGTGTCCGGCTTCGTGACGGGCGGCATCGTGCGCGCGCTGTCCATCCTCATGCGCCTCATCGGGATCGGCATCGGATACGTGATCATGCTCGTCCCCGAGAGCTCGACGATCCTGCTCGTCGCCACCTCCGCCGCAGCCCTCTACGCGCTCTGCATGCTGCTCGCGTTCCTCTACACGCAGCGGAGGCGCTCGCGGAAAGACGCCCTGGAGGAAGCCGAGAGGCGGGAGGCGGAAGAGGCGGCGAAGAAGCAGGCGGAGGAGAAGGGCGCCGCGCGCGACGCGCACGAGGCGCAGCCCGACGTGTTCGCCGCCATCGCCGAGGACTACGGGCTCACGCGCCGCGAGGCCGAGGTGCTCCCCTTCCTCGCGCGCGGGCGCTCGGCGCGCGTCATCGCCGATGCGCTCTTCGTGTCGGAGAGCACCATCCGCACGCACACGCGCCGCATCCTCGAGAAGACCGACCTGCACTCGAAGCAGCAGCTCATCGACCTCATCGAGCACTACGAGTAGCGGGCGGCGGCGTGCCGCCACCCGCAAGTGCCCGTGCGCGGGCGCGGGAGCGAGCGGCTCTGCCCGCAAGTGCCCGCGCGCCCATGCGCCGCAAGCGCACAGCGCTCCCCGAAGGAAGGCGTTGCGCCCGCGTCCGCATGCGCTACCATGGGTCCAAGACCGCACACGCGCGAACCGTCGCGCGCGTTCAGGCGAAAACTGCCGCATCCCTGACCGCGCACGCCGGCGCGCATCGCGAAAAGGAGGCGCCCATGACGTTTCGACTCGGACTCGCCCAGTGCACGCACCCCGCCGACGGCGACGTGATCGCGCTCGTGGAGCGCTGCGCCCGCGACGCACAGGCAGCCGGCGTCGATTTGCTCGCCTTCCCCGAGTGCCTCATGACGCCGTTCGAGAAGACGCGCGAAGACTTCCTCGCCTCGGCCGAGCCGCTCGACGGCGCCTTCTCCCAGGAAATGAGCCGCATCGCCGCCGCATATAACCTCTGGATGGTCTACACGATGAACGAGCGGGCCGACGGCGCGGAAGAGGGGCTTGCGGGAAGCAGGGCGGCGGCCGGCAGCGACGCGCCCGCAGCCGACGTGCGCCTCCCCTACAACACGGCGGTGGTGGTTGACGGTGCGGGCACGCGGCGCGGGTTCTACCGCAAGATCCACCTGTTCGACGCCGGCGACTGCCGCGAGTCGGAGCGCATGGCGGCGGGCGGGGAGCTGTTCGCGCCCATCGACACGCCGTTTTGCAAGCTCGGACTCGCCATCTGCTACGACCTGCGCTTCCCCGAGGTGATGCGCGCCGCCGCCTGCGCCGGATGCGAGCTGTTCGTGCTGCCCGCCGCGTGGGTGGACGGCCCGCGCAAGGCCGACCAGTGGACGGCGCTCCTCACCGCGCGCGCCGTCGAGAACGAGATGTACGTGGCGGGCCTCTCGCGCGCCGACGAGCGCTGCATCGGGTGCAGCCGCGTGGTCGACCCCTTCGGCGCCACCGTCGCCGAGGCGCCCGGCAAGACGCCCGCGCTCCTCACGGCCGACATCGACCTCGCGCGCGTGCGCGCGGCGCGCGCAGCCGTACCCGTGTTCGAGCACCGCCGCCCCAGCCTCTACTAAAAGAAGGCAACCGGGCGTATCCCAGCTACCCGGGCAGCCCTGGTCAGCCGCGCGCCTCGGCCCGTGCATCCGCCCCTTCGGCACCTTCCGCCTGCGCGTCCGCACCTTCCGCGCCCTGCGCGCCTTCGGCACCCTTGCCCTTCGCGCCCTGCTCGCCCAGCCACGAGCGCGGCACGGGCACGGCGGCGCCGATGGCCGCGGCCGCCAGCATCACGAGCACGCCCTTCACCGGGAAGCACAGGAAGAGCAGCAGCGCCACCATGATCGGCTGGCGCATGACGCAGCCCAAGAGGCCCGCCGTGCACGCGCACAGGCAGAACACCGCGTCGGCGCCGGTGAGCGCCGCGAAGCCGTAGCCGAGGCTGATGCCGGCGAAGATGATCGGGAAGAAGTGCCCGCCGCGCCAGCCGAGGCCCAGGCACACCTGCGTCACCACGACCTTCACGAGGCACGTGACGATGAGCACGCCCGCGCCGAGCGCCGTCCACATCCCCTCGAGCTCGATGGCCTGCTCCTCGCCCGCGAACATCGCGAAGGGCAGGACCACGCCCGCGCACCCCAAGATGACGCCCGCGACCAGCGCCTTCACCACCGGGCGGTCGCCCATCGCCCGCGCGACGGCGCCCACGAGAACGCCGCTCGCAAGGTAGAGCGCGCCCGCCGCCGCCCCCGCGAGCGCCAGCGGCACGCCCCACGCCAGCTCGTAGGCGCCCACCTCGATCCCCGAGAAGTGCGGAAGGCCGCCGCCCATGCCGAACAAGTCGCCCAGCAGCATCATCATGCCGAGGGCGCCGGCCACCGCGCACAGGTACACCGCCGTCTTCGTCGCGCGCGGCACGTTCAGCTGCATCCCGCCGCGCGCGTCGCGCGCCCCGTCGGCGCTGCCCACCAGCGGCACCGCGAGGCCGAACAGCGGCGCAGCGAAGATGGCGCTCACCACCGCCGAGACGCCCACCGACGACAGCTCGCGGAACTCCGCGCCCAGAAAGCGCAGGCGGTCGCCCACCCACGTGCACAGGCCCGCGATCACGCCCGTGAGCCCCGCCTCGGGGCCGATGCTCCCGCCGAACAGAAGCGGCAGCAGCGCGCCGAAGAACGACGCGCCCATGTGGTTGTACTCGTAGCGGCTGTCGCGCTTGACCTTGCCGAGCACCTCGTTGAGCCCCTCGGGGTAGTCGCCGAACCGCTTCGTGAACAGCCCGACGGCAAGCCCGCCTGCCGCGCACACCACGACCGGGTACCATATCGGGGAGCCCAGCGCCTCGGGCACCGTCCCCCACAGAAACCCGATGCCGCTGTTCATCAGGAAGAAGAACGCCCACGCGAACGCGCCCGCCGCGGCGCCGAGCGCCACCGCGCACACCACGAAGATCGTCCAGCGCACTGCCTTGCCTATCATGGGAGCTCCTCCCCTTCCGCGCGCGCCGACACGCCCGCGCCCGCGCGCTCATCTTCCTCAGCTGGTCGCGCCGCAGGTGCCGCGCCTGCGCGCGCGTCCTCTGCGCGCTCTGCTTCCACCGCGCGCTCCGCTTCCGCCGCATGCCTCTCCGCTTCCGCCGCATGCCTCTCCGCTTCCGCTTCCACGCGCTCCGCTTCCGCATCTGCGCGCTCCGCGTCCTCTGCGTCCGCCTTGCGCCGGTCCTCCTGACGGAACTCCGCCACGAATCCCGCCGAGAAGATGCCCGCCGGTATCGCCACCACCGCAATGGAGAGCGCCATGGTGGCGAACCCGATGAGCCTTCCCGCCGGCGTGATGGGAACCAGATCGCCGTAGCCCGTCGAAGTCACCGTCGTCATCGCCCAGTACAGCCCCGTGAGCACGCTGTCGAACTGGTCAGGCTGCACCGCGTGCTCGGCCTCGTACATGAGCACGCTCGCCGCGATGCACAGAAGCGCCAGGACCATGAGCGACGCCACGATCTCCTGCCGGTGCTTGACCAGCACGCGCGAGAGCGACTTCAGCCCGCGCATGTAGCGCGTGACCTTGATGAGGCGCACGAGGCGGATCACGCGCACCGCGTCCGTCAGCGCCACCGACTCGGGGGCGAGAAACGCGAAGAGCGCCGGGAGAAACGCCAGCACGTCGACGATCCCCATGACCGAAAAGATGTAGCGCAGCCGCGCCCGCACCGGCGTGCACTCGGGATGATCCTTGTCAGCCACCCACACGCGGCAGAGGTACTCAACCGCGAACACGCCGGTGGAGCAAAGGCTGACGATGCTCACGGCTCCCGTCGCAAGCGGAGAGAGGACCTGGCCCGTCGTGCCCACCAGAAGCGCGTTCGCCACGATGAGCGTCACCAGGGCGAAGCTCAGGGCGCGCCCTGCGGCGCTCGCCTCCTCGGGGCGCTCGAGCGCCAGATAGATCCACTGCTTCGCCGTCATGGGCACCTCCTTCGCCCTCCCTTGTCTCGCCCGGCCGCGCCGAGGCACGCCGGGCTCTCCGACCCCTCCGGGTGCGCCGGGCCGCGTCCGCCAGGCCCGCTCCACCGAGCCCGCCCGGCCGGGCCAGGCCCGCCGGACCGCGCAAACCCCTGCATTTCGTCACAACCTCTTATGGTAAAGCAAAAGGCGCGCGAGGGCACGCACGTTCGCGCATCACCGCGCCGCTTCGCACTATAATAGGCAGATCGAGACAACGAGAGCGACAGGACGTGACCCATGAGCGAGATCAAGTGCCCCCACTGCGGGAAGACCTTCGTCGTCGACGAGAGCGGCTACGCCGAGCTTCTGCGCCAGGTGCGCAGCGAGGAGTTCGCCCGCGAGATCGCCGCGCAGAGAAAGCAGGTCGAAGCAGCCGCGAAGGCGCGCGAGGAAGCCGCCGCCGCGCGCGCCCAGGCGGAGCTCGCCGAGGCCGTCACTGCGAAGGACGCCGAGATCGCCAAGCTCGCCTCGCAGCTCGACTCCCAGCGCGAGGCCGCGCGCGCCCAGGTCGAGCTCGCCGCGCGCGAGGCCGCCGACGCGCAGGCCCGCGCGCTGCAGGAGGCCGAGCGCGAGCGGGACGCGCTCAAGGCGCAGCTCGAAGCGCAGGCCGCGCGCGCCGAAGCCGAGACGAAGCTCGCCCTGCAGCAAGCCGAGCACGAGATCGGCGCGCTCAAGGCCCAGCTCGCCTCCCAGGCCGATCGCGCCGAGGCCGCAGCCGAGCTCGCCCTGCAGAAGGAGCGCGCCCGCGCCGCCGAAGAGGCCCGCGCCGCCGAGCGGAAGCGCGACGAGCAGGCCCGCGCCGCCGAGCGCGCCTGGGATCAGCAGTCCCGCGCCGCCGAGCGCGCCATCGCCGAGCTCAAGTCGCAGCTCGACCTCGCCAAGCTCGACCAGGAGCGCGTCGCGGCGCAGCACCAGACCGAGCTCGCCACGCGGGAGGCCCTCATGCAGGAGCAGATCGACGCGCGCGACCGCGAGATCGACAACATCAAGCACATGCGCGCCGAACTGTCGGTGAAGATGATCGGCGAGAGCCTCGAGCAGTTCTGCGAGAACGAGTTCAACAAGCTGCGCGCCACCGCCTTCAGGACCGCCTACTTCCAGAAGGACAACGACGCGAAGGACGGATCGAAGGGCGACTACATCTACCGCGAGCGCGACGAGGACGGCAACGAGGTCGTCTCCATCATGTTCGAGATGAAGAACGAGGCCGACGACTCCACGCACAAGAAGCGCAACGAGGACCACTTCGCCAAGCTCCATCGCGACCGCACCGCCAAGGGCTGCGAGTACGCCGTGCTCGTGTCGCTGCTCGAGCGCGACAGCGACCTGTACAACACCGGCATCGTCGACGTGTCGTACTCGTCGGGCTTCGAGAAGATGTACGTGATCCGCCCGCAGTTCTTCATCCCGCTCATCACGCTCATCCGCAACGCCGCGCTGCGCTCGCTCGACTACCGCCGCGAGCTCGCCGAGGTGCGCCAGCAGAACGTCGACGTCACCTACTTCGAGGACCAGCTCGAGGACTTCAAGGGCAAGTTCGAACGCAACTGCACGCTCGCGCGCACCAAGTTCCAAGCCGCCGTCAAGGACATCGACGCCACCATCAAGAAGCTCGAGAAGATCCGCGACGAGCTCACGAGCTCGGACAACAACCTGCGCCTGGCCAACAACAAGCTCTCCGACATCACCGTGAAGCGCCTGACGCGCAAGAACCCCACGATGAAGGAGAAGTTCGCCGAGGCGCGCGCGGCGAAGGAGTCCGGCGAAGTGCCCCCCTACGCCCCCGAAAAGGAGTGGGAGGAAGTCGTGGAGGCCGAGCTCATCGAAGTGGAGGACGCCGAAGGATAGCAAAGGGTAGCGGCGCCCGCCCAGAGCAGACGGCGCTTGAAGAAGCTTGGGGCAGCAAAGTAACCTACAATTACAAGCGGTCAGATCAGCCCACCTGGCTTTGCTTCATCGAGCTGCCGAGGCAACGGGGACATGCTTGCTAAGCGTGGTGCTTTTGGTTGACCCTCGCCTCGCACGCGTCAGATCAACTTTTCATCGCCTGTCACCAAAGTCTGCGCCCCCTAACGTTGCGCCAAGTATGGAAAGTTAGGGCTGACTATGATATGCAGTAAGCGGAGGCTTTAAGTACCAGGCATCGAAGATTCGTTGACATTCGAGAGGATGATGGTAGGATGAGCAATGACAGAGCCGGGGGTATCCGCCATAGCGCGCGTATAAAGCCCCCGGCCGTTTCGTTTTCTGAGATGTTCGAGCCAAAGACGAGCGAGCCTTCTCCGCTCCGCATCGCAGACCTCGGATCCATGGCGAAGCGTCGCGGCTTCTCCGACGGAGAAGCTCCTCAGAGTACCGCAATTCTGAATCGCATCGGGTACCAACATGCGAGCAGCTATTTCGACCTCTTCAAAAAACCCGATGGGACGGTAGAAAACGACGCCTCCATGAAGGAGCTTAACCGCGTTATCCTGTTTGACAGGAAATACCAGGCTTTGCTATTCGAGCATATAGGCTTGTTTGAGCTGCAATTCAGGGCGCAGTATGCCTACCACATGTCAGAGAAGAGAGGGGCCTTCGCCCATCGCAATCCAAAGAACTTCAAGGATAGGGATCACTTCAACGAATTCCTCAAAAGATACGGCAGTGAGTACAACAGGCAAATCAGAAACCACAATCCCGATATCACGAAGGCGAACGAAAAATACGGGGACGCCCCCACTTGGCTCGCCGTTGAGATAATGTCCTTCGGAACGCTATCGATGCTTTACAACAACACCAAGAGCAAAGACGTGAGGAAGGGCGTCGCCATGTCCTTCGGATGCACTGCAGAAGAATTGTCGAGCTGGGCAAGGTGTCTGTCAGGAGCGCGAAACACGTGCGCACATTTCGGAAGGCTCTGTGGGACGCAGCTGACGTCGAAGCCAAGGACAATCAGCGGGACGAAGGGATGGGACAATGGGAGCCCGTTCTATGTCGCCCTGATCCTGCTTTACGTATTCAGAACATGCGATTTCTTCGACGATGACGCCACGCTGTCCTACAACCTCTCGATGATGTGCGACCTGCTGCAGCTGTTCAACGACTTCGACGACGTCTTGACTCGATGCGGCGTACCACGGAACTGGCTCAGCATGATGATAGACAAGCGCGTCACTGGACTGGACATCGCCTTGGCGAACGACTTCGCGCAGAACAGGGGAAAGCCAGGCAGAACGTGGCTGACCGTCAAAAGGGAGGACGGAACGGTGTCGAGACTTGCTTAATGCAGCAAGCCCTGCGCATGTGGGCTGACGTCCAGTCGTGGCTATCAGACTCGCCAAAAGCCTAGCCAAGCTTGCAATGACCACGCTCAGGAAGATCGGAGGCTTCGCAGTGCAAAACGAGGTCACGGAGACCAACAAGCTCAGAATATCCTGCGTCATACCGATCCGGCGCTACCGCCCCAAAACGCCCGAGGAGCGACTCGAGCGCCTGCTAGACGAAGCCGAGCGTGACATCTGCGCAGGGAGCGTATCGGACGCCCGTGCCGGCCTTGCAGCGATAAGGGACCGCAACGGGTTGCGCAGCCCGCCTGCGCGCCTCGGGCGCCGCCGGCCTGCGTGAGCGGCGCCTTTTTGTTTCTGGTTTATTAAAAGATCGTCACGCGGGAAAGCGCGACCATATAATGGCGGCATCCGCGTAACGCAAGGATACTGCACTTGCAGCCCGCAAGCGCAGCGTACGCGCTCGCGGGAGGTCAATCATCCATGAGGAGGTCCGAATTGAGTTACGTTGAGAACGTCATCGAGCAGGTCAAGGCGAAGAACGCCGAGCAGCCTGAGTTCATTCAGGCCGTCACCGAGGTCCTGCAGTCCTTGGAGCCGGTCATCGAGGCCCATCCCGAGTACGAGGCCGCCGGCCTCCTCGAGCGCATCGTCGAGCCCGAGCGCGTCATCATGTTCCGCGTCCCCTGGGTTGACGACGAGGGCAAGGTCCAGGTCAACCGCGGCTTCCGCGTGCAGTTCAACAGCGCCATCGGCCCCTACAAGGGCGGCCTGCGCCTGCATCCGTCGGTGAACCTCGGCATCATCAAGTTCCTCGGCTTCGAGCAGATCTTCAAGAACAGCCTGACCACGCTGCCCATGGGCGGCGGCAAGGGCGGCAGCGACTTCGACCCGAAGGGCAAGTCCGACGCCGAGGTCATGCGCTTCTGCCAGTCCTTCATGACCGAGCTCATGCGCCACATCGGCGCTGACACCGACGTGCCGGCCGGCGACATCGGCACCGGCGCACGTGAGATCGGCTTCATGTTCGGCCAGTACAAGCGCCTGAAGAACTGCTTCGAGGGCGTCCTCACCGGCAAGGGCCTCCCCTTCGGCGGCTCGCTCGCCCGCACCGAGGCCACCGGCTACGGCCTCATCTACATCGTCGAGGAGTACCTCAAGTGCCACGACGACTCCTTCGAGGGCAAGACCGTGACGGTGCACGGCTCGGGCAACGTGGCCATCTACGCCACGCAGAAGGCCCAGCAGCTCGGCGCGAAGGTCGTCACGCTGTCCGACTCCACCGGCTGGATCTACGACGAGAACGGCATCGACGTGGCGCTCGTGCAGCAGATCAAGGAAGTCGAGCGCGGCCGCATCTCCGAGTACGCCGCCCGCCGCGAGGGCGTCGTCTACCACGAGGGCCGCTACGACTGGAGCGTGGCCTGCGACATCGCGCTGCCCTGCGCGAGCCAGAACACGCTGCTGCTCGAGGACGCCAAGCGCCTCGTCGAGAACGGCTGCAAGATCGTGGCCGAGGGCGCGAACATGCCCACCACGCTTGACGCCACCGAGTACCTGCAGGACGCCGGCGTGGTGTTCCTGCCCGGCAAGGCTGCCAACGCTGGCGGCGTGGCCACCTCCGGCCTCGAGATGTCGCAGAACTCCGAGCGCCTCTCCTGGACGTTCGAGGAAGTCGACGCGAAGCTCAAGGGCATCATGATCTCCATCTACCATGCCGCCGACGACGCCGCGAAGCGCTACGGGCATGAGGGCAACTACGTGATGGGCGCCAACATCGCCGGCTTCGAGAAGGTCGCCGCCGCCATGATGGCCCAGGGCATCGTGTAAGGCCCCGCCTTCCACGTCGCATGCGCCGCGCGGGTGCCCCCGCCCGCGCGACCATGAGCCCCCGCCTCGGTCACGAGACGGGGGCTTTTTCGTGCATTCTGCCCCCACCGCGACGCGCCTGCGCCAAGCCTGCGCTAAGCTTCTCGGCATGAGAAAAACCACTCGGAGAAAACCTGCGCGAAAGCCCGCACGAAGACCCGCGCGAAGGCTTGCGCGATCACCGCTTATCATCCTCGTCGCCGCCATCGTCGCGGCCCTCGCCTGCGCGATGCTCGCCTTGGGCACGTGCGCCGCCGAATCCCCGCGCGCGACCGGTCCCTCCGCGGCCTTCGTCTCCGACAAGATGTACGACTGGGCGAACCTGCGCGACGTCGGCGGACGGCTCGTCTACGAGGAGGGCGGGCAGGTCACCTCGCGCGCGGGGATCGACGTCTCCGAGCACCAGGGGTACATCGACTGGGAGGCCGTCGCAGCTGACGGCATCGACTTCGCCATGGTGCGCGCGGGCAGCCGCGGGGCCACGGAGGGCGGGCTCGCCGTCGACGACTACTTCGCCTACAACCTCGACGGCGCCACGCGGGCGGGGCTTGACGTGGGCGTCTACTTCTTCTCGCAGGCCGCCACCGAGCAGGAGGCCGTCGAAGAGGCCGACTTCGTGCTCGAGCTCCTCGGCGGCGCGGCGCTCTCCTACCCCGTCGCCTACGACCACGAGCGCATCGCTGGCATAAGCGGGCGCGCCGACGCGCTCACCCCCGAGCAGATGACCGCGAACGCGCGCGCCTTCTGCGACCGCATCGCGCAAGCGGGCTACGCCGCGATGATCTACGGGAACGCGGGCGACCTGGCCCGCTACCAGCTCGCCGAGCTCGGCGGGTACGGCGTGTGGTTCGCCGAGTACGGCGTGAGCGCGCCGAAGCGCAACCGGGACCTGGCCATCTGGCAGTACAGCAACGAGGGCCGCGTGGCAGGCATCGACACCGTCGTCGACCTGGACATCCGCCTCGCCGGCTGACGCGGAACTCCTTACAGCGAGGTTATCACGCGCGCCGAGGGGACGTTGTTGGAGCTGAGCAGCACGACGCCGACCTGCCCCTTCTCCGGCGAGCGCGTGACGAGCGTGCCGTCGCGCGTCTCGCCGTCAACCGAGATCCCCTCTGAGTCGGTCGTCACGATGACCACGTCAGTCCCCTCGTACGTGGCGAGGTAGGAGGCGCGCGGCGTCAGGCACACCACCACGTCGACGTCGCGGCTGTCGAAGTACGCGAGGTAGCGCTTGAGGCGCACGCTGTTCGTGTACGTGTTGATGGAGTAGACGCCCACGCGCTTGCCGTTCACGTAGAACACCTGCAGGTCAGCGTAGTAGTCGGCGTCGGCGACGTTCAGCGTGAGCGCATGCGCGCCCTTGTCCTCGTACAGACGGCACACGTCCGACGCATACACCGCCTCCTCGCCCTCCTCGACGGGACGCGGGACGATCGACAGGATGCCGAGGCCGATGCTGTCCGCAGCCGAGGGAGGCTCGTCCTTGGCGGCCTCGGCGCTGCGGTCGGGGAACACGATCGAGAACCCGGGCGGGTCGGGAACGGGAATGGAGGAGCCTTCGGGATCGGCAGCGCCGGAATCGCCTGCGGCTGAATCAGAGCCGGCGGAACCCTCAGGGCTCTCGGCAGGCGCGCCAGCCGCGTCGGGTGAAGGATCGTTCGCAGGATCAGTCGCTCCCCCAGCCGCGGCGCCTTCGGGATCGGCAGCGGCGCCAGCTGCACCCCCGGCCGCTTCGCCCGCGTCAGCAGACGCGGCAGGCTCGGCGGGACCCGCGGCGACGACCTTCTCAGGCTCGGGCTCGGGTTCGACCACGCCCGCATACACGATCGCCGTGTAGCCGTCCATGCGCCCCATCGTGTCGTCGACGAACGACGCAGCGATGCTCCACGAGCGGCCCGTCGTGAAGTAGCTCGTCAGCACCACCCCCGCGAACGCGACGAGCAGCACGAACAGGACGAGCGCTATTTTCTCCCGTGTCCGTTTTTGCATAATGGCTCATTATAGAGCATCGAGCCAGCCAATCAGCGAACACGCCCCCGACCTGCGATTGTATTACCAAAAGGAGAACGGCGGGGACGATGGAGCCAAGGACGGCCAAGGGCGGCAGCCGCCCTTGGCCTTAGAGAAACTCCCGTACCTGGCGCTTGCACTCCAGGAACTCGGGCGTGAGGGCGAAGTCGGGAGTGCGCGCCGCCGGCCCCTCGACAGCCACGTCGGCGGCGATGCGGCCCTCGGCGAGCACGAGCACGCGGTCGGAGAGCAGCACCGCCTCGTCGATGTCGTGCGTGACGAACAGCACCGAGAGTCCCAGCCGCCGCTGCATCTCAAGGAACCACGCGTGCAGCTCCGACTTGGTGATGGCGTCGAGTGCCGAGAAGGGCTCGTCGAGGAGCATCACGTCACGCGAGAAGAGGTACGTGCGGGCGAGCGCCGCCCGCTGACGCATACCGCCGGACAGCTGGGACGGCCACAGGTCGCCGGCGCCCGCGAGGCCGAAGCTGGGCAGGAGGGCCTCGGCCTCGGCCCGCGCCGCCGCCTTCGCGGCGCCGCGCAGCCGCAGCGGCAGGCCCACGTTGTCCGCCACCCGCATGCTCTCCAGCAGCAGGTCCTTCTGCATCATGTAGCTCACGTGCCCCGTCAAGCCGTCGATCGGCCGCCCGTCCAGCAGCACGCGCCCCTCGTCAGGCGCCAGCAGGCCGGATATCACGTTGAAGAGCGTGGTCTTCCCGCCGCCGCTCGCGCCCAGCAGGCTCACGAGCTCGCCGCGGTGCAGCTCAAGCGACACGCCGCGCAGCACAGGGCGCCCCTCAAAGGAGACGGCCACGTCCTGCACGTGCAGAAGAGGGCGCTTCTCCTCCGGGCGCGAGGCGCTGCCGCCGGTGGTCCCAGCGGCAGCGGCCCCAACAGCGCCGGCAGCGCCGCCGGCAGCCCTGGCGGCAGCGTCGCCTCCGACGGCCCCAGCCCCAACGACGTTCGATATAAGGCGCTCCTCGCCCATGGGCTACAGGTACTCGTTGGTGAAGCCGGACGTCGGGTCGAGCGCGGCGTCGATCAACTGGTTGTCCAGCAGCCACTGGTAGAAGGCGCTCCAGCGGCCGGAGTCGATGACGCCCCACGCCGCCGCGTCCGCGCGGTACTGGTCAGCCAGGTAGCGCTGGGACGCGCGGATGAGGTCCTCGGAGCCCGCCAGCTCCGGCACCTGCTCCATCAGGATGTCCGCCGCCGCATCCGGGTCGTCGATGGCGAACTCGTACCCCTTCTTCAAAGCCGCCAGGAACTTCTTGGCCACGTCCGGGTGCTGCTCCAGGTACTCGTCATTGCCGATGACCACCGGCGTGTAGTAGTCGAACACCGGGTCGATGTCGGCGAAGCTGAAGTAGTCGGTGTCCAAGCCGGCCACGTCGCAGGCCACGCCGCCCCATCCGCGGAACACCCAGATGGCGTCAACCTGCTTCGACTGGAGCGCCGAGACCTCGTCGGTCACTGACTCCGGGTACAGCTCCACCTTGGCGAAGTCGCCGCCGTCATCCTTCATCACCTGAGCGATCGTCGCCTGCTCCACCGGCATCTCCCACGTGGCGTACTTATGCCCCTCGAGGCCGCGCGGACGGTCCATCCCCTCGCCCGCCCGGGAGATGATGCCGGACGTGTTGTGCTGGATGATCGCCGCCACCGCCGTGATGGGCATGGCGTCATCGCCGACGAGCGCCGGCGCCAGGGTGTCCTGGAAGCTCACCCCGAACTGGGCCTTCCCCGAAGCCACCAGCGGCTCGGCCGCGCCGTCGGGAGGCTGGACCACCTCGACGTCCAGCCCCTGCTCGGCGAAGTAGCCCTTCGCGGCGGCCACGTAGAGGCCCGTGTGGTTGGTGTTGGGCGTCCAGTCCAGCGCGAACGTGATCTTCTCCGTCGGCTGGGAGGTCCCGCCTGCGCTCTCGCCGGACGCGGCCGACGAGCCCGAGCCCTGGGGCGCCTGCCCGCCGCAGCCGGCGAGCGCCAGGGCCAGCACGGTCCCGCACGCCGCGGCGGCGATGAGGGCCGCCCTCTTCAAGTGCCTTGAACGTTTCATCATTTCTCCTTTTCGGAATGTACGTGACGCCACGGCATCGCGCGCCGCTCGACGAGGCCCACCAGCATCATGAGCACGAGCGAGATCGCCGACACCACGAATATCACGGCAAACATCTTGTCGAAGGCGAACGCCTTCTGAACACGGGTCATGTAGACGCCCAGCCCGCTGAACCCGCCCAGCCATTCGCTGACGACCGCCCCCACCACCGCGTACGCGGCGGCGATGCGCAGGCCCGAGAAGAACTCCGGCAGCGCGCCGGGAATCTTGACGAAGCGGAACACCTGCCAGCGGCTGGCTCCCATGGAGCGCATCAGGCTCACCTCGTCCGGGTCGACCGACTGGAACCCCTGCAGCAAGCCGACCGCCACGGGGAAGAACGTCACAAGCGCCACGAGCACCACCTTCGGCGCGATGCCGTAGCCCAGCCACAGCACCAGAAGCGGCGCGATGGCGACCACGGGGACCGTCTGGCTGAGGACCAGCAGCGGGTAGACGGCGCGGCGCAACGTTACGAACGCGTCCATGAGCACTGCGAACGCGAAGCCCGCCGCCACGCCCGCCGCCAGGCCGAGCGCCGCCTCCTGGAGCGTCACGAGCGTGTGGTGCGCGAGCAACGCGCCGTCCTCGGGGAACACCGCCAGCACGTCTCCCGGCGAGGGGAGCATGTAGCGCGGCACCGCCCCGCTCGTGGCCAGCACCTGCCACAGCGCCAGCAGCGCCACGAGCGCGATCGTCGCCGGAAGGTATTTTTTCGCAAGTCGCTTCACGTTCAGTCCTCATGTGGTCGAAGGAGGGCGCCAGGGCACGGCGGCGGAGCGGAGGCAAGCCAAAGGAGGCCTGAGATCCACTCCGCCGAAGGCGGAGTTAGCTCAGGGCGACGACGCGTCGGAGCGGAGCCGCCGCGTCCTGGCGCCCGGACAGCCCCGAGGCGGCATCAACGCCGACAACGCTAGCCGATATGGTGCTTCGTGACCTTGCGGTCGATCGAGAGCACCTCGCCCTCCGGCTTCCACTCCACCTTGATGTAGGCGGTCACCTTGGGGGCGCCAGCGGCGATGGCCACGTGCTGGCACTCCTTCAAGACGTCCATCAGCTGGTCGTAGTCGTCCCCCTCGATGGTGGTCTCGAACGGCCCCACGTAGTAGGACAGGCCGGTGGACTTGATGTAGTCGATCACCTCGTCGACGATGCGCACCACCTCGTCATCGTCGAGCGTGGCGGGCAGCACCTGGATGGCGACGCTTGCTTGCATGGAAAACTCCTCACGGTCGAGAAAAACAAAGGCCCCGCCTGCGAAATGCAAGCGGGGCCTCATGCGCTCAACCGGTGTCACGCTAAGTCCCTACGCTGGCATTACCCAGATCAGGTTCGCGGGTCGCAGGAGCACCTGCCTCTCAGCCCTTCAATTCGGGCTCCCCGTAGCAAGGGCCATTGTGGGCGATGCGCCCCGGCTTGTCAAGCGGCCTTCGGCATGCGGACGAAAGAGGCCCGGGCGGGCGGCACGCGCGACCAGCGCGACCAGCGACCAGCCGCAGGCGCCCGGCGCACATGCGGATGCAAGCTGCCTCCCCTCTTCCGGCAAACGATGAAGCACGTCCTCGCCCCGCCAGCGCAGGCCTATGGGGCATTACCTCTCGTCCTGGCGCTCCTCCGCCTGTGCGAAGCGGCGGTCCTGCTCGAGCATCCGCTTGACGAAGGCGCCGGTGTAGCTGCCCTCGACCTCGGCCACCTCCTCGGGCGTCCCCGTGGCCACGATGCGGCCGCCGCGCACGCCGCCCTCGGGCCCGAGGTCGATGAGATGGTCAGCGCACTTGATCACGTCGAGGTTGTGCTCGATCACGAGCACGGTGTTCCCCGCGTCAACGAGGCGCTGCAGCACGATGAGCAGCTGCCGCACGTCCTCGAAGTGCAGCCCGGTGGTGGGCTCGTCGAGGATGTAGAACGTCTTGCCGCTCTGGCGCTTCTGCAGCTCGCTCGCGAGCTTGACGCGCTGCGCCTCGCCGCCCGAGAGCGTGGTGGCGGGCTGACCCAGGCGGATGTAGCCCAGGCCCACGTCGAACAGCGTCTGCAGCTTGCGGCGGATGCCCGGGATGTTCTCGAAGAAGGCGAGCGCCTCCTCGACCGTCATGTCAAGGACCTGCGCGATGCTCTTGCCGCGGTAGGTGACCTGGAGCGTCTCGCGGTTGTAGCGGTTGCCGCCGCACACCTCGCATGGCACGTACACGTCGGGCAGAAAGTGCATCTCTATCTTGATCTGCCCGTCGCCCTTGCACGCCTCGCAGCGTCCGCCGCTCACGTTGAACGAGAAGCGGCCCGGGGCGTAGCCGCGCGCCTTCGCCTCCGCCGTGGAGGCGAACAGCGCGCGGATGTCATCCCACAGCCCGATGTAGGTGGCGGGGTTCGAGCGCGGCGTGCGCCCGATGGGGCTCTGGTCGATGTTGATGACCTTGTCGAGCTTCTCCGTGCCCGTGATCTTGCGGTACGCGCCCGTGCGGCGGTGCGCGTGGTTCAGCCGGTTGGCGAGCGCCGGCGCCAGCGTGTCGGTCACGAGCGAGCTCTTGCCCGAGCCCGACACGCCCGTGACCACCGTCAGCGTGCCGAGCGGCACCTCGACGGTGACGTTTCGCAGGTTGTTCTCGGCGGCGCCCGTCATCTTGAGCGACCCGCGCCTGGGATGGCGGCGCGTCGGCGGCACCGCGATGCGGCGGCGCCCCGCGAGGTAGTCGGCCGTGAGCGAGCCCTGCGCGCGCATGATCTCCTCGGGCGTGCCCGCGGCGATCACCGCCCCGCCGTGCTCGCCCGCGCCCGGCCCCATGTCCACCACGAAGTCAGCCGCGCGGATGGTGTCCTCGTCGTGCTCAACCACGATCACGGTGTTGCCCAGGTCGCGCAGGCGCTCGAGCGTCGCGATCAGGCGCTCGTTGTCGCGCTGGTGCAGGCCGATCGAGGGCTCGTCGAGGATGTAGAGCACGCCCATGAGGCCCGCGCCGATCTGCGTGGCCAGCCGGATGCGCTGCGCCTCGCCGCCGGAGAGCGTGGCCGTGGCGCGCTCGAGCGTGAGGTAGTCGAGCCCGACGTCGACCAGGAAGCGCAGGCGCGCCTTGATCTCCTTCACGATGGGCCCCGCGATGACGCCGTCCTGGCCCGCGAAGCTCAGGCCCTCGAAGAACTCGAGCGAGTCCTTCGCCGACAGCTCGGTGACGTCGTGGATGGACTTCCCGCCGACCGTCACCGCCAGGATCTCGGGGCGCAGGCGCCGCCCCTTGCACGTCTTGCAGGGGATGGTGGCGAAGTACGCGGAGAGCTTCTCGCGCTGGGAGTCGCTCTGGGCCTCGGAGTAGCGGCGCTTGACCGCCTCCAAGACGCCCTCCCACTCGATGAACCAGTAGGTGTCGCGGCCGTCCACCGTGACGTAGTCGACGCGCACCTTCTCCTTGCCCAGGCCGTGCAGAAGCGCCTTCTGGCTCTGGGGCTTCATGTCCTCCCATGGCGCGGAGGGGTCCTCGCCCAGGTGGATCGCCACGGCGCGCAGCACCTGCGGGTAGTAGTTGCCGCTCTTGAACGGCGCCACCGCGCCCTCCGCGAGGGACAGCGACGGGTCGGGGATGACGAGTGACGGGTCCACCTCGTCGCGACTGCCCAGGCCCAGGCAGTCGGGGCAGGCGCCGTACGGCGCGTTGAACGAGAAGTCGCGCGGCTGGAGCTCGTCGAGGGAGTGGCCGTGCTCGGGGCACGCGAGCGCCAGCGAGAACAGGTGCTCGCCCGCGCCCAGGCCGCCCGTGGCGCCCGACGACGTGGCCGCGGCCGGCCCCTGCGGCTTGCCGTCAGGCCCCATGACCTGCACGAGCACGCGCCCCTCGGCGAGCTTGCAGGCGAGCTCGACCGCCTCGGCGACGCGGCTTACGGCCGAGGGCTTGAGCGTCACGCGGTCGACCACCACGTCGATGAAGTGCTTGATCTTCTTGTTGAGCGTGAGCGGCTCGTCCCCGAGCCTCATGATCTCCCCGTCCACGCGCACGCGCGAGAAGCCCTCCTTCTGCAGGTCGGCGAAGAGCTTGGTGAACTCGCCCTTGCGGCCCGTGACCACGGGCGCCATCAGGATGGCGCGGCGCTCCTCGCCCATCCCGAGCTTGACGATCTCGTCAGTGACCTGGTCAGTGGTCTGCTTCTTGATCTCGCGCCCGCACTCGGGGCAGTGCGGCACGCCCACGCGCGCGTACAGCAGGCGCAGGTAGTCGTAGATCTCCGTGGTGGTGCCCACCGTGGAGCGCGGGTTTCTCGACGTGGTCTTCTGGTCGATGGAGACCGCCGGCGACAAGCCGTCAATGGAGTCGAGGTCGGGCTTGTTCATCTGCCCGAGGAACATGCGCGCGTAGCTGGAGAGGCTCTCGACGTAGCGGCGCTGCCCCTCGGCGTACATGGTGTCGAAGGCCAGGCTCGACTTCCCCGATCCCGACAGGCCCGTGATGACCACGAGCTGGTCACGCGGTATGGTGAGGTCGACGTTCTTCAGATTGTGCTCGCGCGCACCCTTGATGACGATTTCGCTTTGTCCCATGAGCTTCGCTTTCCTGCTCGTTCGTTTTCTCGAACACGCATTGTAGCTCAAAAAGCGAAACTTTGTTCGTAAAATATGCGGCGTTTTCCGCGACTTCAGCGATTTCGCACATCTCGCTCGGCGCGACGCGGGCGCACGCTCAGCGCGCTGCACCGCGCTCGACGTGACGCACCCGCACCTTTGCCCTGCGCCTCTGCAGCTGGAAGCGTCGGCACGTTCGCTGCGGGGGAAGCGGCGCGCCTACATGAAGAACGGGGCGAACGACAGGGCGGTCAGGGCGGCGGCGAACAGGGCGCGGGCTTTCTTGCGGCTCATGGCGACCTCCTTTGCGACGAGGCGTTTCCGATGCCGCCAGCATACGGGGAGCAGAGCGCGCCCACGGGACGCGGCCGGCATCCGTCAGCGCCCCACCGCCAACCCGTAACCGCCCCGGAATGTCCTGGGGCTAGACGACGGTCGGCCCGTAGACCAGCGCGAGAACGTCTACCACCTCGCCGTCGAAACGATAGGCTATGACGAACGTGGAGACGGGTATCTTCCCAAGCCACTTCCGTATCGCGCGCGCAGGCTCTCGCGCACATCACCGTTTCGGGGGTCTGAGAGCGACCTGGCATGACGCTCGGCGCCCCTACCCGCGGGGGTGAGCCTGGGCGTGGACGGCACGCAGGCGCTCGGGCGAGACGTGCGTGTAGATCTGCGTGGTGGACAGGCTCGCGTGCCCGAGCATCTCCTGGACGCTGCGCAGGTCGGCGCCGCCGGAGAGCAGGTCGGTGGCGAAGGTGTGCCGCATAGCGTGGGGCGACAGGCTCTCGTCGAGCCCTGCCGCGCGCACCGTCGCCTTGAACATCTTGCGGATGGCATCGGTCGACATCCGGTTCCCGCGCGCAGAGACGAAGAAGAACTCGGATTCCCTCCCCCTCAGCAGCTGGGGTCGGCCCTTTGCGGCGTAGGCGCGCATGGCTTGCGCGGCGAGCTCGTGGATGGGGATGATGCGCTCCTTCGCGCCCTTGCCGAACACCTTCACCTGGCCGCGCGCGAGGTCGACGTCGGCCGCCTTGAGGCCCGACGCCTCCGACACGCGCGCGCCGCACGCGTAGAGGAGCTCGAGCAGGGCCAGGTCGCGCAAGTCCTCGCAGGTCTGATCGCGCGGAGTGCCGTCGAGGGCGCGCGGGGCATGCACCGACAGAAGCCGCGCCATGTCAGCCGGCTTGATCACCTTCGGCAGGCTCCGGGGCGTCTTGGGGCCCTGCAACACGCTCGCGGGATCGGCGTCCACGCGGCCCTCGCCCACCAGCCAGCGGAAGAAGCTGCGCAGCGCCGACAGGCGCCGGTTCACCGTGGTGCGACGGTAGCGCGCCTGGTCGAGCTCGCCCAGGTAGAGGCGCAGCTGCTTGTGCGTGACGCGCAGCGGGTCAAGCGAGGCGCGCGCGGCCCAGCGCAGGTAGTCGGTCAGGTCGACGCGGTAGTTGCGCACGGTGTGCGCGCTCGCATTGCGCTCGACGACGAGCGCGCGGCAGAAGCCCTCGACGTGCTCCGCGCCGGGAAGCGCGGAGGCGTGCTCGGGCGAGCATGCGAGCGCTTCGGATGCGCGCGCGGATTCGACCTCGCCAGCGGCGGTCGCCTGCTCTACAGCCGCAGCCTCAGCCGCGGGCCCATCAGGGCCGGACGTCATGCGCCCTCCCCTTCGCCCGCCAGCCCGCATCCAGCGGGCGAGTCCGCGTCCGCCGCGCTTCGCGAGGCCCACGCGGGGAGGAGCCCCGCCGCCTCGAGCGCGCTGCGGTAGCGCGCGAGCGCCTCGTTCGCGCGCACGGCGTAGGCGTGGTAGCGCGCCGCCTTGTTGCGGATGCGCTCGGGCAAAGGCGGCATGATGCCGAAGTTCACGTGCATGGGCTGGTAGTCGGCGGTCGCCGCATCGGTCGCATAGGCCAAAAGCGCGCCGTACACCGTCTCGCGCGGCAGCGCCGGCAGCGCAGCTCCGCGCAGGTCGGCCGCCACGGCGAGCGCCACGTGCAGCCCCGAGCGGATGGCCTCGCAGTACCCCTCCGTGCCCGCGAGCTGCCCCGCCACGTACACGGGCGCGGGAAGGGCGCGCGCAGCGGGCGTGGTCAGGCGCCCGTGCGCGTCGAGCAGGCGCGGCGCGTCGATGAACGTGTTGCGGTGCATGACGCCGAACCGCGCGAACTCGGCGCCCTCGAGGCCGGGGATCATGCGGAACACGCGCTTCTGCTCGGGGAAGGTGAGGTTGGTCTGAAACCCCACCAGGTTGTAGCTCGAGCCGAAGGCATCCTCGGCGCGCAGCTGCAGGGCCGCCCATGGGCGGCGCCCCGTGCGCGGGTCGGTGAGGCCGACCGGCTTCAAGGTGCCGAAGCGCGGGGCGTCATGTCCCGCGCGCGCGATCTCCTCAATGGGCTGGCAGGCTTGGAACAAATCCTTGCTCTCGAAGTCCTTCGCGATCACGCGGTCGGCGGCGAGCAGCGCCTCGATGAAGGCGTCGTACTCCTCACGCGTGAACGGCGCGTTGAGGTAGTCGCCCGCGCCTCCCGAGGCGTCCTCGTAGCGGCTCTGGCGGAAGAGCTTGCCGAAGTCGAGCGAGTCGGCCATGACCACCGGCGCCGCCGCGTCGTAGAACGCGAGCGACTCCGTGCCCGTGAGGCGCGCGATCGACGCCGCCAGCGCATCGGAGGTGAGCGGACCCGAGGCCAGCACCACCGCGTCGGCGCGCGCGGCCTCCGCCTCCACGTCGACGACTTCCTCGCGCACTACCTCGATGAGCGGGTGCGCCTCGACGAGCGCCGTCACGTCGCGCGAGAACTCCGTGCGATCCACCGCGAGCGCGCCGCCCGCCGCCACCTCATGGCGGCGGGCCGCCGAGAACACCTGCGACCCGAGCGCCTCGAGCTCGGCCTTGATGAGCCCCGCCGCGCTGTCGGGCTTCATGCTCTTGAGCGAGTTCGAGCACACGAGCTCGGCGAGGCCGTCCGTGTGGTGCACCGGCGTGGGAACGCGCGGGCGCATCTCCGCCAGGCGCACGCGCATGCCCGCGTCGGCGAGGGTGAGGGCGGCCTCGCTCCCCGCGAGGCCGCCGCCAACGATTGTCACGAGTTTTTTCATGCCGAGAAGGATACCAAACGAACGGCCGTCAGACCGCTATACTGCGGCCTTTTGCTCATCCTTGACGACAAAGCGCGCGATAACCTCATCAAGCTCCGCACGAAGCTGAGGCGAAATCTCCAGTGAAGGCGCGTCCTTGTACTTCATTTCAGCGCGATCATCATGCACAAAGTAAAGCTCTTCGTCCGTCATCTCAACCTCCTCATCTCAAATGAGCGGTGCTTTTTATCAATTCGGAGAAGCTCCTTCAAAACCTCCACGTCAGCTCGATCACCATAGCTCGCCTTAAAGCTCCTCCGCAGGGCTTCCGCAAAACGAACGTCTAAACCCTTGGCCGCATAGTACCATACACTGCCGTCATGCCCTACGACAACCCCACCGTGAACGCACTCATAGGCCGCAGCTGTCATGACGTCGGCAAACGAAGGCTGCGTGCTCGCAGGGTGGTTGTGTACGAAGAGAACACCGTTCTCGCAGGCCAGCACAGCTTTCGCCTCCCTTATGCCGAAGCCTGTCCGGCCTTCGCCTTTAGGATCGCGGCTCAGGTTGTCAGCCACCAGAGCCCCTGTGCGGGCGTCAACCGCAACGAGATACTCGAACTGCGTGCCATCGGCGCGCTGCAAGACCCGACCCGCCTGCGTATAGACGGAATGCGCAACGGCCTTCGAAACGGGAATTCTCATGAATGCATCATGGTACGCCTTTGCGTTAACGACAGGAGCCACCGAGAACGCATTTCCCCCTTTTCCCAAGCGCACAAGGGACTCATTGTGCCTCATATCTTCATCACCCGGCGTTCTTGAGGTAGGGGCCGTACCTGCCATCGGGGTACTGGGCTACGAGGCCGTCGCGCTGGGCTTGGGCGAGCCACACCATGAGCCAGGTGAGGGCGTCGTCTTGCGGACCCGCCTGGGCGGCGAGGTTCCGCAGCGCCTCCATCCCCAGAGGCTCGGCGCGCAGCGCCTCCAAGATCACCCGCGCCCGTTCGTCGCGCACGAGCGCGCCCGCCTCCCCGCGGCCCGTGCCGCCGACGTCGGGCGCCCCTGCGCGCGCGTCCTCCTGCTTGAGGCAGCCGAACAGGCTGAAGAGCTGGTCGGCGAACGTCTCGTCGTCCACCACGGGCGTAGCGCCCTGGTACAGCAGGCGGTTGGCCCCGCGCGAGTTCGCCGACGTGATGGCGCCGGGCACCACGAGCACGTCGCGGTTGGCGGCCAGCGCCTCGTCAGCCGTGGAGAACGTGCCCGAGGGCAGCCCCGCCTCCACGATGAGCGTCGCCTTCGCCAAGCCTGCGATCAGGCGGTTCCGCTCGCGGAACGCGAACGGCAGCGGCTTGAAGCCCCAGTCGTGCTCCGAGGCCACCGCTCCGCCCGCATCGACCACGCGCTGGAAGAGCCCCGCGTTCTCCGCAGGGTAGAGCTCGTCGCACCCGCCGCCGAGGAACACCACCGTCGGCGCGCCCGCCGCGAGCGCCGCCTCGTGCGCCACCGCGTCGCACCCGCGCGCGCCGCCCGAGATGATCGCGATGCCGCGCGCAGCCGCAAGCCCCGCGAAGCGCCGCGCGCAGCTCTTCCCGTACGGCGTCGCCTTGCGCGCGCCCACCACGGCCAGCCCCTCCTGGAGCGCCTCGGGGTCCCCCACCACGCGTAGGCACGCAGGCGGGTTCTCGATCACCTCGAGCGCCGCAGGGTAGCCCGCGTCGCCGCGCCTGATCTCGTGGCGCTCGCCCGAGAGCGCCGGCTTTGCCATGGGCATGTCAGCCTCCTATCCCCTCGCGCAGGCGGAAGCCCAGCGCCTCCGCCAGATGGTCCGCGCCCACGGCGTCGCGCTCGGCGATGTCGGCTATGGTGCGCGCCACGCCGAGCACGCTCACGAGCGCGCGGCCGCTCATCGAGTACGCCTGCGCCGTGGACACGATGAACGCCTCGGCCTCCGGCGAGAGCCGGCACGCCGCGATCACCTCCTGCGGCCCTCCGCGGCGCGCGCCCGCCGCCGCGCCGCCAGCCTCGGCCGCGTCGCGCGCATGCCGCCAGGCCGCGAACTCCCGGCCGCGCATGACGCCTTCGCGCAGCTGCGCCGAACTCGTCCCGCGCCCTGAATCGAGCACGCCGCTCGGATCGAGGCGCGCCACGTCGAGCTGCAGGTCGATGCGGTCCATGAGCGGCCCGCCGATGCGCCCCTGGTACTGCCTGATCTGCGGCAGCGTGCACGTGCAGGCGCGCTCCGGGTCGCCGAAATACCCGCAGGGGCAGGGGTTCGACGCCGCCACCAGCATGAAGCGCGCGGGAAACGACACGTTCCCGTCAGCGCGCGTGAGGCACACCACCCCTGACTCCATCGGCTGGCGCAGCGCCTGGAGGGCCGCGCCCTTGAACTCCGCGAGCTCGTCGAGAAAGAGGACGCCCTGGTGGGCAAGGGATATCTCACCTGGGCGCAGCGGGTTTCCGCCTCCGACGAGCCCCGCCGGGGTCGCTGAGTGATGCGGGTGACGAAACGGCCGCTTGCCCGCCAAGATGCCGGAGACGTCCTCCCCGGCCACCGAGTGCACCACCGCCGCCTCGAGCATCTCGTCTTGCCCGAGCGGCGGCAGGATGGAGGCGATGCGCGAGGCGAGCATGGTCTTGCCCGATCCCGGAGGCCCCATCATGAGCAGCCCGTGCCGGCCGGCTGCCGCTACCTGCAGCGCGCGCTTCGCCGCCTCATGGCCCGACACATCCCTGAAATCGGGGGCGGAAGCGTCGGTCGGGCGCAGCTGCGCGGCGCTCGAGCACGCCACGGGCGCAAACGGCTCCTCCGCGTGCAAGCGGCCCAGCGAGGGCAGCGCCAGCTGCACGAGGCTGTCGAGCGGCACCGCCTGCTCCCCCGAGCTCACCAGCGCAAGCCCCTGGCGCGCGGCGCAGATCCCGAAGGCGAGCGCACCCGCCACCGACCGCACGCTCCCCTCGAGCGAGAGCTCCCCCACGAAGAGCCGGCCCGCGAGCAGCCCCAAGTCCACCTGGCCCGTCGCAGCCAAGATGCCCAGCGCTATAGGCAGGTCGAACCCCGATCCCGTCTTGCGCACGTCCCCCGGCGCCAGGTTCACGACGATCTTCTCGTTCGGCATCGCAAACCCCGACGCCCGTATGGCGGCGCGCACGCGCTCGCGCGCCTCCTGCACGGCCACGTCGGGCATGCCCACGATGGCCATGCCGGGAAGCCCGCTCGACACCACAACCTCCACGGCCACGGGCCGCGCCTCCACACCCCGCAGCGTTGCACCCACGACCATGCACTGCGCGCCCACCTCTCACGCCGTCCCGAACGCGCTGATGATGTGACGCACGAGCGCCCGATCGGGCGAGACCGCCACGATGGACACCACGTCGAACCGCACGGGCAGGTCGACGTCGGTCTCGTAGCGCGACAGGAAGGCGAGCGCGATCTTCTCGTACTTGTCGCGCTTGCTCGCGCTCACCGCCTCGGCGGGGAACCCTTTGCTGCAGTTCGAGCGCGTCTTCACCTCCACGAACACGAGCGCGTTGCTGTCGCGCGCGATGATGTCAGCTTCGCCGAAGCTGCACGCCCAGTTGCGCGCCACGATGTCGTAGCCGCGGCGGTACAGAAAGCGCGCCGCGGCGTCCTCCCCGCGCTGGCCGAGCTCGCGGTTGCGCTGGCCGCGGCTCCTCCCCCTCTTCTTGGCGGCGACGTCAGCGCACCCTCGCTCCTCGGGACCGAGCTCGACGTACTCCGCCTGACTTGACCGTGCCATAGCCTGCCTCCTTGTCTCTCGCAAGGCAAGCATAGAGGCGTCGTCTGACGCGCATATGGCGCAGGTCGGGCAAAAAGGCGCGCGAACTTCGCCCGCCATGCGGCAGCCAAGTCGCGCAAGACCGGCAGCAGCGCGCCGCCGCGACGCCGGCAAGCCGCGCGCATCTGGCGCGTATCAAGCGGAGGCAGCATGCGTTTCGGGCGGAATCATCCGCGCAGCCTGGCGGAAGCTCCGAAGGCGACGAGGCGGAAAGGAGGAAGGAAGGAAGGAAGGAAGGAAGGAAAAAGGGGAAGCGAGGCGGCAAGCTGCGCCTGGGGCTCGCCCTTTGCTGCGCCCCAGGCTCGCCTCGAAAAGAGCTTCGGAAGGAGAAGAGGGCCGCTCTCCTAGAACAGCGTCGGCTGCGTGAAGGCCGTGCAGAACGACGCACGATGCGCGGGGCTCAGCCCCCGCTCCTTGATGGCGCGGATGTGCTCCTCGCTCCCGTAGCCCTTGTTGGAGGCGAGGCCGTAGCCCGGGTACTGCGCGTCGAGCTGCGTCATGAGGGCGTCGCGCTCCACCTTCGCCACGATGGAGGCGGCGGCGATCGAGGCGCACCGGGCGTCGCCCTTGACCACGTTGACCTCGCGCGCGTCCAAGTGCAGCGGGTTTCCGTCGAGCAGGATGACATCGGGGGCAACACCCGCCGCCTCGACGGCGGCCACCGCGCGCCTGAACGCCGCCGTGAGCGAGGCCGTCATGCCCGCCGCGTCGATCTCGTCCGGCTGCACGTACTGGACCGTCCACGCGAGCGCGCGCTGCCTCACCTGCGCGGCGATCGCCTCACGCTGCTCGGGCTTCACCTGCTTGGAGTCGTTGAGCCCCTCGATCACGTCGCCCTCGCGCAGCACCACCGCGCCCACCGCGAGCGGACCCGCCAGAGGCCCGCGGCCCACCTCGTCGAGCCCCACGCACACGCGCCCGCCGCGCTCGGCGGCAAGCGCGCGCTCGAAGGCGTACATGCCCGCCACGCGCTCGCGCTCGGCGGCCTCGGCCTCGAGGCGGCGGCGCGCCACCTCGACCGCGCGGCGCACGCCCTTGCGCGTGTCAGCTACCAGCGAGCGCTCGAGCACCGCGAAGGCCGCCTCGTCGGCCTCCTGCAGCTTGCGCTTGATCTCGGGAACCGTCAGGTCCAGCACGTCTTGACCTCCTTCGTCACGTCTCGCCTTGCGCCCCGCCGCGCGCGTCGCGGAAGGCGGGGCGGAAACAAGCGCCGCATGCCACCGCCCTGCGCTTCATCGCACCTCAAACAAAGAGCTCCCCCAAAGGAGAGCTCTCAGACAGGTTATGCGGCGTGAGCCTTAGCGGAAGGACTTCTCCTTGATCTTGGCAGCCTTGCCCACCTTGTTGCGCAGGTAGTAGAGCTTGGCGCGACGCACGTCGCCGCGGCGGGTGATCTCGATCTTCTCGATCTTGGGGGAATGCACCGGGAAGGTACGCTCGACGCCCACAGAGAAGCTGATCTTGCGCACGGTGAACGTCTCGCGCGAGGAAGCGCCCTGGCGGCGGATGACGTCGCCCTGGAACACCTGGATACGCTCGCGGTTGCCCTCGGTGATGCGATAGTGGACCTTCACGTTGTCGCCCACGTTGAAATCAGGGATGTCCTGCTTGATCTGCTGTTGCTCGATAGCGCGAATGATGTCCATTGTCGATTTCCTTCTATATTCCCACGGTTACACTTAAGTATCGTTTAGGTAAAGACACGATTTGAAAGCATATCACCTCATGCCGCAGTTTGCAAGCAAAACGGCACGATCAACGGCGAATTTTTCCGAAAGGCGCGTTCCTGACTGGCCTTTTCGGGCGCACAGGCGAAAGCGACGAGGCGCTCGAACCCCGCGGGCGCCTCCCCCGTGCCTCCCTCGCGCCTCCCCTACCGCTTCCCCGCCGCCGCGTGCTCGGCGCGCGCGGCTGCCAGGTCGACCGTGCGCGTGGCGATGCGCGCGGTGAGCGCCGGCGAGTGCGAGACGAGCACGATCCCCATGCCGCGCTCGTCCGCTGCCGCGACGATGAAGCGCCACAGCTGCGCCTGGGTGACCGCGTCGAGCATGGTGGAGATCTCGTCGGCGACGAGGTAGCGCGGGCCCGCGGCGAGGGCGCGCGCGATGCAGAAGCGCTGGAGCTCGCCGCCCGAGAGCTCGTGCGGGAAGCGGCGCAGCCACGCGTCCCGGATGCCGAGCGCGTCGAGCAACTCGGCCGGCACCGCGCCCGCCTCGGCGAGCGACGCCTCCATGCGCATGCGCGGGTCGAGCACGCTCTCCGGGTGCTGGCCGATCAGCTGCACGAGGCAGGCGCCGCGGCGCGGCAGGGGCTCGCCGTCAACCGTCACCACGCCGCCCTGCGGGCGCTCATATCCCGCCAAGATGCGGCAGAGCGTCGTCTTGCCGAACCCCGAGGGCGCGCTCAGGGCCACGCGCTCCCCCGGCGCCACCTCGAGCGAGAAGCCCGCGTAGAGCGCGGGGCGCCCCGCGTACCCGAACATGATGTCACGCGCCGCAAGCGTCACAGCGCCTCGCCTCCCTCGCTCGGCGCAGCTGCGGCCCCAGCCGCGCGCCGCGCGCCTGCTTCCGCAGGCCCCTCACCAGGCGCATCCGCGCTCTTCCTGCTCGTCGCGGTCCCCGCGCCCGCGCCGGCGAACGCGGCGAAGCCGTGCTCAGGCAGCGCGTGCCAGAGCGCGCGCGAGAAGGGGTGCTCGAGCAGCTCGGGCGCGGCGAAGTTCGCCACCGCCGTCTCCTCGACCACGGTGCCGTCCTTGAACACCGCCACGCGGTCGGCCACGCGCAGCGCGAGCTCGATGTCGTGCGTGATGAGCATCACGCCGCCGCCCGCGTCGGCGAACGCGCGGAAGTCGTCCATGGCGCGCACGGCGAGCTCCAGGTCGAGCCCGGGCGTGGGCTCGTCGGCCACGATCACGCGCGGCGCGTCCATGAGCGCGCAGCACAGAAGCACGCGGCGCGCCATGCCGCCCGAGAGCTCGTGCGGGTAGAGGTCCTCGACCTCGGGAGCCAGCCCGTAGCGCGCGAAGAGCTCGCGCTGCCGGCGGGCCCGCTGCGCCGCGTCCTCGCGCCGTGCCCGCCCGCGCCCGCACGCCGCGCCGCGCACGAACGCGCCCACCTTCATGAGCGGGTCGAGGCTCGCCACGCTCTGCGGCACGAGCGCGATCCCCCGCCCGCGCACACGCGCAAGGGCCGCGGCGTCCATGGGCTCGCCGTCGAACCAGATGCGCCCCGTCACCGTGGCGTTCGGCTCGAAGAGCCCCATGACGGCGTCAGCCAGAAGCGACTTCCCCGAGCCGCTCGCACCGACCACAGCCACGATCTCGCCTGCATGCACCGAGATCGACAAGCGCTCGATGGGCCGCACCTCGCGCTGCCTTGCCGCAAGGTAGGGCTCCTCGGCGTCGTACATGCGGAACGACACCGTGAGGTCCTCCACCTGCAGCAGGTGATGCCCGTGCGCATGCCGCGACGCAGGCGCGTGCGTGTGGTGGTGGTGCGCCTGCGCGTCCTCGTGCCGCGTCTGCTCGTGGCGTGCGTCCTCGTGTCGCATTCGCTCGCGCTGCGCATCCTCACGTTGCGCGTCCTCGCGCAGGGCCCTCTTCCCGTCCTCGGTCATCTTCCCCACCTGCCTACTCCTGGGCCGAGTGCGGATCGACGAGCTTGCGCAGGCTCGATCCCGCCACGTCGAACAGCATCACCACGCCGATGAGCGCCAGGCCCGGGAACAGCGCGAGCCACCAGGCGCCCGCCGACAAATACGTCATCGACTCCGACAGGATGATGCCGATGGCCGGCTGCTCGGGCGGCAGGCCGAAGCCCAGAAACGTCACGGCCGCCTCGTGGAGGATGGCGTGCGGGAACATCAGCACAAGTCCCACGAGGAACTGCGGCAGCACGTAGGGCAGCATGTGGCGCAGCGCGATGCGCACGCGCCCCACGCCGAGCTGGCGCGCTGCGCCCACGAAGCCGGCCTGCTTGCACTGAAGGATCTCGGCGCGGATCACGCGCGTGAGGCTCGGCCAGTGCGTGAGCGCCACGCCGACGGTCACGCCCCAGAACCCCTTCCCCAGCGCGAACGAGATGAGGATGAGCAGCACGATGTGCGGGACGCCCATCATGAGGTCCACGAGCCACGACACCACCGCGTCGGCGCGCCGCCCGCCGAGCGCCGCCGCCGCGCCGAGCGCCAGCGCGATCAGCGACGACGCCACCGCCGCGATCAGCCCCACGAGCACGCTGGTCGAGAGCCCCGCAAGCGTGCGCGTGAGCATGTCGCGGCCCATCCAGTCGGTGCCGAAGGGGTGCGCGAGCGAGGGCGCGAGGTTCTTCTGCGTGAAGTCGGTGGCCGTCGCCGCGTCGAAGCAGGCCAGGCCCGCGCCCACCACGCACGTCAAAAGCAGCGCCGACGCCGCGCATGCCAGAAGCGTCGCGCGGCGGTTCGCCATGCGCCGCGCCCGCGGCCGGTGGAAGGTGGTGACGGCGCTCATCGCGCACCTCCCCTTCGCCGCATGCGCGGGTCGACCACGCCGTAGAGCACGTTCGCCGCCAAGTTGCCGCCGAACACGAGCGCCGCCGACACGAGCGCAATGCCCGCGAGCAGCGCCACGTCGCCGCCGAGGCCCGCCGTCACGGCCGCCTGCCCGAGCCCCGGGTAGGAGAACACCTGCTCGACGAGGACCGACCCGCCGAAGATCTCCGAGATCTGCGCGAACTGCAGCGTGATGGCGGGAAGGACCAGGTTGCGCAGCCCGTGGCGCCGCGCGACCTGCCAGGTGCTCATGCCGCGCGCCCGCGCGAAGCGCACGTAGTCGCTCTCCATGACGTCGATCGTCTTCTCGCGCGTGTGCAGCGCCACGTTCGCCACCCCCACCACCGACAGCGTGATGGCGGGCAGCGCGATGTGGTGCAGGGCGTCGAGCAGCGTCACGTCGGCGGCGGCCTTGCCCACCGGCACCGAGAAGCCGAGCGGGAACCACCCCAGCCCCACGGCGAACACCATGAGGAACAGCAGCCCGATCCAGAACGTCGGGCTCGCCGCCAGCACGAAGCAGTAGCCCTTCACCAGCTTGTCCGCGAGGCTGCCGCGGCGCACGCCCGCGAGGACGCCGAGCGCAAAGCCGATCACCCCGCTCGCCACCCAGGCGATCGCCATGAGCGCCAGCGAGTTCGCGGCGCGCGCGGCGATCACTTGCGCCACCGGCGCGTTGTAGCGCAGCGACGTCCCCATGTCGCCCTGCAAAAGCGCCGACGCCCAGCTGAGGTAGCGCTCGGGGAGCGGCGTGCCCACGCCCCAGTACGCGTCGAGCTGCGCGCGCTTCTCGGGGCTCATGGAGAGGAGCGCCGCCTGCCCCACGTTCGCCTGCACGGGGTCAACCGGCGAGAGGCTCACCAGCGTGAACACGACCACGCTCACCGCCGCCATGAGCAGCAGGAACCTGAGCGCGTTATGTAGGATGTACTTCGCCATGGCGCGCTATCGTAGCATAAAAGCTAGCGCCATTCCCACTTGTCGACGTTGTTGACGAGCGACCACCCGTGGCCGTGCGGATGCGGCTTCTGCTCGGCCACGTGCAGGCCCGTGCGCTGGAAGTACAGGTGGTCGACGTTGGCGAGCCACACCCACGTGGAGGCCGCCTGAGGCGCCACACCCGTGTGAGTCTCGGAGTCCCACTGGGCCTTCTGGTAGAACGCGTAGGAGTCCTCGATGTCCGTCTGGGCGAGCGCGGCGTCGAGGTTGGCGTCCACCTCGGCGTTCTCGTAGCTCGCGTAGTTGCCCCAGCCCTTCGAGTGCGAGAGCTCGTAGAGCTCCACCGGGGCGTTGGAGCCCCAGCCCCACAGCACCGGGTCGCTGTACTGGTGGGGGTAGATGTCGTCCCAGCTCGCGCCCTTGACGCTCACCTCGATGCCGAGCTTCTTGCACTGGTCGGCGAAGTCGGCGGCAAGCGCCTGGCGCGTGGAGTCGCCGGCGGAGTAGTACAGGTCGAACGCCGCGCGGACGCCGTCCTTCGCGCGGACGCCGTCGGCGCCCGCCGTCCAGCCGCCCTCCTCGAGCATCTGCCGCGCGCGGTCGGGGTCCACCTCGACGCGCATGTCGGACGACGACCACGGCATGCCGTCGCCGACGCTCCACGCCTCGGTGCCGTAGCCGTTGAGCACGTGCTCGATCATGCGCACGCGGTCGACGCCGTAGTTGAGCGCCTGGCGCAGCGCGAGGTCGCACGTCACGTCGTTGCCCACCTGGTAGGTCGTGCCGTCCCCCTCCGCCTTGTCGGGGCTGCCCGCGGGCACGCACGGCAGCGAGATGCCGCGCGAGTCGACCGTCTTGCAGTCGAGCAGCTCGTAGCCTGCCGGAGCGGCGCCGGCGAGCGTCGCCGAGGTGTACGCCACGTCAACCTGGCCCGACTGCGCCGAGGCCAGAGACGCGTCCTCCTCCATGAACAGCACCACCACGCGCTTCATCAGGGGCGCTTCGCCGTAGTAGTCGGGGTTGGCCGCAAGGATCACCTGCTGGCCGCGGTCCCACTGCTCGAGCACGTAGCGGCCGGACCCCACGGGGTTTGACCCGTAGTCGGCGCCGTAGGCGTGCGCGGGCACGATGCCCACCACGGCGAGCGTATACAGGAGCGCGTTGTTGGGCTTGGCCATGGCCAGCTCGACCGTGACGGCGTCGAGGGCGCGCGCCTCGCGCACCGACGACAGGTCGGCCTCGGCCGCCTCGTTGTTGATGATGCCGTTGACGGTGAACGCCACGTCCTCGGCCGTGAGCGGCTGGCCGTCGGTGAACCTCACATCGTCGCGAATGGTGAACGTCCAGGTCATGCCGTCGGGCGCGCACTCGTAGGAGGTGGCGAGGTCGTTTTTGAACTCGAGGTTGACATCCGTGGTGATGAGCGTGGACTGGATGAGCGGCTCGTGCACGTGCTCGCCGCAGCCCCAGGAGTACAGAGGGTCGAAGCCGGCAGCCGGCTCGGAGCCCGGGGTCATGGAGACCACCACCTGGTCCTTCGTGCCCGCGTCACCCGCGGCGCCCGCCGAGGAGGCGCTCTGGCCGGAGGATCCCGCGCCCGCGCAGCCCGAAAGCGTGCCCCCGAGGGCCGCCGCCAAGGCGCTCATGCCGGCGACCTTCACGAACGATCGACGCGTTATCTCGGACATGTCCCGCTCCTTCCCTCGCACCCTGCGTACCGGCCACGCGGGCCGGCGCAGGGTGTTACCAATTCCATATGCGTAACACAGTATAGCAGGGAACGCCGACGGTGGTGTTACGAATTTTTGATCGGTAACCTGCGACGGGCGCGAGCGGCAAGGGGAAGCGGCAGGCGGAGGATCGCGCGGGCGGAAAGCCGCGGTCGAGACGCGCGAACGACAGGCGGCGCGAAAGGCAGGCGGCAAGCCGCCGCAGCTGAAAGCGCCGACGCGTCAGATCGCGAGCAGGAGCGCGTAGGCCGCCACGCCGGCGACCGCGCTCCACAGAAGCGAGCGCGTCTTGGCGGCGACGAGGACCACCACGAGCGCCGCGACCAGGGGCACCGCCGCGGGCCAGATCCCCGCGGCGAACATGCCGGGCGAGAGCAGGTCGTTCGCCACCAGGGCGGCAAAGGCGGCAGGCGGGATGAACCCGAGCGCGCGGCTCAGGGCAGGCGGCAGCTCGCGGCCCTTGAGGAAGAGCAGGGGCAGCGTGCGGCACGCGAGCATGCACGCGCCACAGATGACGAGCACCATCCAAAACTCTTCCCAGCTCACGAGCGCTCCTCTCGCCCCTGCTCGCCGGATGCGGCGCGGGCGGCGGCCACGATGCGCCGGTCGCGCGCGCCCGCGTACGCCATGGCGCCCGCCACGCCGAGAAGCGCGCCCACCAGGATGGCCGGGCCGGTGAGGCCCGCGGCCTTGCACGCGTACACGCCGAGCATCGCCAGCACGATGGCCACGATGTTCGCCGAGGTCATCTTCTGCGTGACGAGCAGGCAGATGAAGATGGACGTCATGGCGAACGCCGCGATGTCAAGCGGGATGCCGATGGCGCTCCCCACCAGCACGCCCACCACGTTCGAGACGGTCCAGGAGGTCTGCGAGAACAGGTTCACCATAAGCGCGCGGTCAACCGACCAGCCGCCCTCCGCGAACTTGGCCGTAGAGACGCCGTAGCTCTCGTCGGTCACGGTGGCCGCGAAGAAAAACGCGAGGCGGCGGCTCACGTTCTGGCACTCCGGCGCGAACGACGCCGCGTAGAGCATCTGCCGCGTGTTCACGAGCGACACGCTCGCGATGATGGAGGCCAGAGGCGAGGCCGCCAGGTACATGTTCGGGATCATGAACTGCCCCGCACCCGAGTAGAACAGCGCCGAGAGCAGAAGCACCTGCAGGGCGTCGAGGCCGATGGAGTCGCACAGGATGCCGCAGGGGATGCCGATGGCGACGTAGCCCAGCATGATGGGCACCGCCGCGTGGAACGCGTCTTTGATGTGGTCACGGGTAAACATAAGCCTAGCCATTATAGCCGTGCGGCCCGCCGTTTCCAAATTATTCCGCGAAAGGCGGCGAGGCCCTGGCGCGGCCCGCCGTGACTCGCCGCGGCCCGCTGCCGCCCTGCCACAGCCCGCCGCCTCTCGCCGCGGCCGCTAGTAGTGGATCGAGCTCGGCTCGAACAGCAGGCGGAACTGGCTCTTGGCGTAGCGGTCGGTCATACCGGCCACGTAGTCGGTCACGGCGCGCAGGTCATCCCCCGCCGAGATCGCCCGGTACTCGGCGGGCACCTCGCCCACGTGCTCCACGTAGTAGGAGAACAGCGCCTCGATCAGGCGCTGCGCCTTCTCCACCTCCTCGAGCACCACGCTGGCCTGGTACACGTTGTCGAACAGGAAGGCGCGCAGCTCCATCATGGCGTCCCACACCGGCGTGCTCATGCGGATGTCGTCCTCGCGCGCCGAGGTGACCACCATGTCGGTCACGAGCGTCTGGATGCGCGAGGAGTGGTCGGGGCCGAGCAGCGCGTGCGTGGAGGCGGGCAGGTCGCGCTCGCGCAGGACGCCCGCACGGATGGCGTCGTCGATGTCGTGGTTCACGTACGCGATGCGGTCCGCCACGGCCACGATGCGCCCCTCGAGCGTCTCGGCGCGCTCGCACCCGGTGTGGTGCACGATGCCGTCGCGCACCTCGGGCGTGAGGTTCAGCCCGCGCCCGTCGTTCTCGATCACCTCCACCACGCGCAGCGACTGCTCGTTGTGCCGGTAGAGCGCCGCAGCCTCGGGCGAGGCGGGGTCGATGCCCCGCAGGCGCGCCAAACAGCCCGCGAGGGCGTCTTCGCCCGTGTGCCCGAAGGGCGTGTGCCCCAGGTCGTGCCCGAGCGAGATGGCCTCGGTCAAATCCTCGTTCAGACCGAGCGCCCGCGCGATGGTGCGCGCGATCTGCGCCACCTCGAGCGTGTGCGTGAGGCGCGTGCGGAAGTGGTCGCCCTCGGCGGCCAGGAACACCTGCGTCTTGTGCGACAGCCGCCTGAACGACTTCGTGTGCAGGATCTTGTCGCGGTCGCGCTGGAAGTCGCCGCGCAGCATGTCAGGCTCCGTCGAGCGCTCGCGCCCCTCGCTCTCGTCGGAGAAGCACGCGTCCTCCGACAGGTTCACGTGCTCGAGCTGCTCGCGATCCTCGCGGTAGACGATGCGCATCTCTCACTCCTTCCTGTAAGCCTCCGCCAGCTTGCGCGGCGGGAACGCGCCGTGCTCGGTGATGATCTTGCAGACGAGGTCAGCCGGCGTCACGTCGAAGGCGGGGTTGAGCACGTCGACGCCGGGGATGGCCTCAGGGCACACCTCCGAGGCCGCGCGCTGCTCGATGGGGATGTCCGCGCCCCGCTCGAGGCTGAAGTCGATGGTCGATGACGGGGCCGCCACGTAGAAGGGGATGCCGTGGTGCGCCGCGAGCACCGCTACGCCGTACGTGCCGATCTTGTTGGCCACGTCGCCGCGCGCCGTGATGCGGTCGGCGCCGACCACCACCGCGTCGACGAGCCCGGCAGCCATCGCCGACGCCGCCATGTCGTCGCAGATGAGCGTCACGGGCACGCCCGCACGCGCGAGCTCCCACGCCGTCAGGCGCGCGCCCTGCCCCACCGGGCGCGTCTCGTCGGCGTACACGCGCTCGATCTTGCCCTGCTCGGCGGCCGCGTACACCACGCCGAGCGCCGTGCCGAAGAAGGAGGTGGCGAGGCTGCCCGCGTTGCAGTGCGTGAGCACGCGCGCGCCTTCGGGCAGAAGGCCCGCCCCGTGCGCGCCGATGGCGCGGTTGGCCGCCTCGTCCTCGGCGGCGAGCGCCCGCGTGAAGTCGAAGAGCGCGTCAGCCACCTCGCGCGGCCCGGAGCCCATGTCGAGCGCCGTGCGCGCCACCGCGCACGCGCGGCGCACGGCCCACGAGAGGTTCACCGCCGTCGGGCGCGCGTCGGCGATCATGCGCGCCGCCAGCTCGAGCGCGTCCCAGTAGAGGTCGGGGTCGAAGTCGCGCTCGTCGAGCACGAAGACCCGCTCGAAGTCGCCCGCGTCGGCGCGGTGGTCGTCGGCGCGCGCCCACACGAACTCTGCCGCGCGCAGCGCCACGGCCGCCGCTCCCGCGATGCCGATGGCAGGCGCCCCGCGCACGCGCAGCGCCTTGATGGCCTCGATCACCTCGCGCCAGTCGAAGATCTCGCAGTACACCTCGCGCGAGGGAAGCTGCGTCTGGTCGAGCAGGCGCAGCGCGGGCACGAACCCCTCGACGCCCGCAGCGCGCTGCCCCGTGCGCACGAGCTCGACGGTGCGCGGCAGTCGTTCCAAGTGAAGTTCCATAGCAACCATTCCCCCGAGAAAGTCAGCCAAGGTAAAACACACCCCATTTTAGCGCAACTGAGGAGAAACGCACCCCGCAGGCCGCTCCCGCCTCAAAAAGAAGCGCCCCCGCAGGGGCGCTTCCTGATGAAGCAGAATTCAAGCCGCCTCCCCGCGGCGTCAAAGCCGCGCGGACGCGCCTACTTCGAGGCGATCGCCGCCTGGGCAGCCGCCAGACGCGCCACCGGGACGCGGTAGGGCGAGCAGCTCACGTAGTCGAGGCCGATCGCGTTGAACGTGTGGATGGAGTCCGGGTCGCCGCCGTGCTCGCCGCACACGCCGCACATGATGTCCGGATTGCCCTCGTGCCCGAGCTCGACGCCCATCTTCACCAGCTTGGCGACGCCGGCGTCGACCGTGGCGAACGGGTTGTAGGGCAGCAGGCGCTGGCTGAGGTACTGCGGCACGAACTCAGCCTCGACGTCGTCGCGGCTGAAGCCGAACGTCGTCTGGGTGAGGTCGTTGGTGCCGAAGGAGAAGAAGTCGGCCTGGGTGGCGATCTCGTCAGCGGTGACGGCCGCGCGCGGCAGCTCGATCATGGTGCCGATCGGGATCTCCAGCTCGACGCCCTGCTCGGCGGCCACCTCGGCGATGACCTTCTCAGCCACGCCGCGCAGCTTCGCGAGCTCGGCCTTCACGGACACGAGCGGGATCATGATCTCGGGCTTCGGGTCGAGGCCCTCCTTCTTCAGGCGCGCCGCGGCGGTGGCGATGGCGCGCACCTGCATCTCAGGCAGGATGGGGTACACGATGCCGAGGCGGCAGCCGCGCATGCCCAGCATCGGGTTCTGCTCGGCGAACGAGTCGATCTTCTCCATGAGCTCGCGCCTCTCGGCGATGGCGGCCGCGTCGGCGCCGGTGGCCTCCATGCGGGCGATCTCCACGTCGAGCGCGCGCGGGCTCTCGAGGAACTCATGCAGCGGCGGGTCGAGCAGACGGACGATCACCGGCAGGCCGTCCATGGCCTTGAACATGCCGTAGAAGTCGCCCGACTGGGCCTCGAACAGGTCGTTCACGGCCTTCTCGCGCACGAGCTCGTCCTCGTTGAGGATGAACGTCTGGATGATCTGCTTGCGGTCGCCGAGGAACATGTGCTCGGTGCGGCACAATCCGATGCCCTGCGCGCCGAAGCTGCGGGAGAGCTCGGCGTCCTCGGGGTTGTCGGCGTTGGCACGCACGCCGAGCGTGCGGAACTCGTCGGCCCACTCGAGGATGGTGTCGAGGTCGCCCGTGAGCTCGGGCATCACGAGGTCGACCGCGCCGAGGACCACGATGCCCGTGGTGCCGTCGATGGAGATCATGTCGCCCTCGCGGACCACCAGGTCAGTGCCGGTGATGGCGGCCTCCTTCTTCTCAGCGTCGATCTTCAGGGCCTCGACGCCGCACACGCACGGGGCGCCCATGCCGCGCGCGATGACGGCGGCATGCGAGGTCTTGCCGCCGTGCGAGGTGAGGATGCCCTCGGCGGCGATCATGCCGGCGAGGTCGTCGGGCGTGGTCTCCCAGCGCACGAGCACGCACTTGCGGCCCGCCTCGGCGGCGGCCACGGCGTCGGCGGCGGAGAACACGGCCTCGCCCACGGCAGCGCCCGGGGAGGCGTTCAGGCCGCGGGCCACCACGTCGTAGGCGGCGTTCTTGTCGAACTGCGGGTGCAGGAGCTGGTCGAGCTGGTCAGGCTCCACGCGGCCGACGGCCTCCTCCTTGGTGATGAGGCCCTCCTTCTCCATCTCGATGGCGATGTGGAGCGCGGCGGCGGCGGTGCGCTTGCCCACGCGGGTCTGCAGCATCCAGAGCTTGCCCTGCTCGATGGTGAACTCGATGTCGCACATGTCGCGGAAGTGGTTCTCGAGCGTGACGAAGATCTCCTCGAGCTGGCGGCCCGCCTCCTCGAGGCCCGCGACGTTCTTGAGCTCGGCGATGGGGCTCGTGTTGCGGATGCCCGCGACCACGTCCTCGCCCTGGGCGTTCACCAGGTAGTCACCGTAGAACTCCTTGGCGCCGTTGGCGGGGTTGCGCGTGAAGGCCACGCCCGTGGCGGACGTGTTGCCCTTGTTGCCGAACACCATGGACTGCACGTTCACGGCGGTGCCCAGATCGTCGGCGATCTTGTTCTTCTTGCGGTAGAGGACCGCGCGCGGGTTGTTCCAGGAGCCGAACACGGCCTCGATGGCGAGCTTCAGCTGGATCATCGGGTCCTGCGGGAACTGCACGGTGCCGTCGACCACGAGCGACGGGTACGCCTCGGCGCTCACGTTCTCGGTGAAGATCTTCTTGAACTCCACGACGAGCTCGGTGAGGTCATCGGCGGTGAGGTCGGTGTCGGAGGCCACGCCGCGGTCGTTCTTCATGGCCGTGATGGCGTTCTCGAACAAATCGCCGTCGAGGCCCATGACCACGTTGGAGAACATCTGGATGAAGCGGCGGTAGGAGTCCCAGGCGAAGCGCGGGTTCTCCGTCTGCTTGATGAGGCCGTTGATGGACTGGTCGTTGAGGCCCAGGTTGAGCACCGTGTCCATCATGCCCGGCATCGACATGGGCGCGCCGGAGCGGACCGAGACCAGCAGCGGGTCCTCCGCGTCGCCGATCTTCTTGCCCATACGCTTCTCGAGGTCCTCACGATACTCGTGGATGGTGTCAAGCGCCCCCTCGGGCCAGGTGTTGTCTGCATTGGCGTACTCCATGCAGGTCTGGCACGTGATGGTAAATCCCGGAGGAACGGGCAGGCCGATGTTGGCCATCTCGGCGAGGTTCGCGCCCTTGCCGCCGAGCACCGCCTTCATGTCGGTGTTGCCCTCGGTCACGTTGTTCCCCTGGGCGTCCTTGCCAAAGGCGTAGACGCGCTTCACTTCTTCGCTCACCTTTTTCTCCTTATAATGCGTTGCACCAAAAGTGTGCGGTTGCCTACCTGCGCGCCCCACCTCCCGGCCGGGAGCGCGCATTGGAAATCCAGACCCGGTAAACGAGTCCTAGTCAATAGTACCAGTTAGCGGGGGGTGCGAGCGCTCGTAGTACCGTAAAATTTCCTGAGCGGTCTCCTCAACGGCGCGTTTTTCGGTGTGTACGATAATGCAGCCGAGCTGCCGCATGAGGGCGCGGGCGCGGTCGAGGTCCTCGAAGACGTACTCGAGCTCGGCGTAGCGGCCCGCCACGAGGCTCGCCTTGCCCGTGCCGAGCCGGCGCTGGCGGATGTCGACGAGCACCTCGGCCGTGGTCATGAGCCCGAACAGCCGCGTGCGGTCGACGTCGTAGATCTCGCGCGGCGGGGTGGTGGACGGGTCGAGCGGGATGTTCGCCACCTTGTAGCCCTGCTGCGAGAGGTAGATCGACAGCGGCGTCTTCGACGAGCGCGACACGCCGATGAGCACGATATCGGCCTCCGTGAGGTCCTGGGGGTTGCGCCCGTCGTCATGCTCGATGGTGAACTCGATGGCCTCGATGCGGCGGAAGTAGTGCGGGTCGGCCACGCGCAGCGAGCCCGGCTTGGAGGCGGGCTTGAGGCCGCTCATGCGCGCGATCGCGCCGACCGCGCCCGTCATGAGGTCGACCGCCACGATGTTGGGGTGCTCCTCCAAATACGCGAGCATGCCGCGACGCACGTCGTTGCTCACGAGCGTGTAGAACACGAGCATCTCGTCGTTGCCGAGGTCGTCGATGTGGTAGTGCACGTGCTCGTCGAGGAAGTCGCTGATCTCCTCGCAGGTCTTCACCTTCGACAGCGTCTCGATCTTGGGATTCATGACGCCGAACTGCGCGGCGGCGGCGCGCGCCACCGCCTGGGCGGTCGCGCCCACCGAGTCGGAGATGATGTGGATGGTGGGGATGCGCGCGGCGCGCTCCTTGGGGCTGTGGTTCTCCATGAGAGGCTCCGATCTCACAGGTCCAGCAATGACGGCAAGCAGGCGGGTAAGCGGATGAACGGGCAGGCAGGCGAACGAGCGGGCAGGCGGCAAGCGAAGAGGGGCCCGCCCCCGGACGCGGCCGGGGGCGGGCGGTGCGGGCTACTTCTTGGCCATGAGGCCGAAGTCGGCCACGTGGGCGAACACGCCCACGAAGCGGTTGAGCAGGCGCAGGCGGTTCGCGCGCAGCGCCTCGTCGTCGGCCATGACCATGACGTCCTCGAAGAAGCGATCGACGGGCGCCCGCAGCGCGGCGAGCGCGCGCAGGGCGGCGGCGTAGTCGTCGGCCGCAAGCGCCGCGGCGCAGGCGCCCTCGGCCGCCTCGACGGCGCCCACAAGCTCGCGCTCGGCGGCGTCGGCGAGCAAGCCGGCGTCGACGTCGGCGCCGAGCGCCTCGTCGCGCAGGTTGTTCGCGCGGGCGAAGGCCGTGGCCAGGTCGTCGAACGTCTCGCGCTCGGCGCGGCGCGCCACCTCGAGCGCGCGCACGCGCCTCACGAACTCCACCGGCTCCTGCACGCCCGCGGCGAGCACGGCGTCAACGGCGTCGGCGCCCATGCCGGCGTCGCGCAGCATGACCTTCGTGCGCGTGACGAAGAAGTCCACCACCTCGGCGCGCACGGCCGCGCGGTCGAACGCAAGGCCCGCCTCGGCGTAGGCCGCAAGCGACGCGTCGATGGCGGAGAGCAGCGACGCCTCGAGCGCGCCCTCCTCAGCGAGCAGCATGGTCATGATGCCGAGCGCGCTGCGGCGCAGGGCGAACGGGTCGGACGAGCCCGTGGGGCCCTGGCCTGCGGCGAACAGGCCGCAGATGGTGTCGAGCTTGTCGGCCGTGGCCACCACCTTGCCCACGAGCGACGCGGGGGGCTCGTCGCCCGAGAAGCGCGGGCGGTAGTGGTCGCCGATGGCGCACGCCACCTGCTCGCCCTCGCCCGAGGCGAGCGCGTAGTAGTAGCCCATGACGCCCTGCACGCTGGTGAACTCCACCACCGCGCCCGTGACCAGGTCGGCCTTGCACAGAAGCGCCGCGCGCTCCGCGTCGGCGGCGTCGGCGGCAGGCAGCTGCGCGTCGGCGGCGAGGTGGGCGGCCACGCGCGCGATGCGGTCGGCCTTCGCGCGCATGGTGCCGAGGCTCTCCTGGAACACCACCTCGTCGAGGCGCTCCACGTAGTCGGCGAGCGGGCGCTTGCAGTCCTCGTCGTAGAAGAACTTCGCGTCGTAGAGGCGGGCGGCCACCACGCGCTCGTTGCCGTCGACGATGTTGGCCTCGAAGGCCGGGTCGCCGTTGGACGTGATGAGGAACTTGTTGGCGAGCGTGCCGTCGGCGTTGAACAGCGGGAAGTAGCGCTGGTGCACGAGCATGGCGTCGACGGTGATCTCCTTGGGCACGGCCAGGAACAGCTCGTCGAAGGTGCCGACCATGACGGTGGGGTACTCGGCGAGGTTCACGACCTCCTCCATGATCTTGGCCGGGAGCTCGGCGACCAGGCCGGTTGCCGCCTCGGCGGCGCGCACCTGCTCGCGGATGATGGCCTCGCGCGCGTCCTCGCTCGGCACCACGAAGGCGCCGCGCAGCACGTCTGCGTACTCGTCGGCGCACGCGACCTCATGCGGGCCGGGGGCCAGGAAGCGATGGCCGCGCGTCAGGCGGTCGGCGGCGAGGCCCGCCCACTCGACCGGCACCACGTCCTCGCCGAACAGCGCCAGAAGCCAGCGCACCGGGCGGCTGAACTGCTCGGAGCGGCTCCCCCAGCGCTGGGTCTTGGGCCACGAGATGGCACCGATCACGCCCTCGAGCACCGCCGGGAGCAGCTCGACCACGTCGCGCTCGGGCGTGCTCTTCACGGCGTACACGTACTGGGTGCCGTTCTCGTCGCGCAGCTCGAGGCTCGACGCGTCAACGCCCTTGCCGCGCGCGAACCCGAGGGCGGCCTTGGTGGGGTTGCCCTCCGCGTCGAACGCGATCTTTGCCGCGGGGCCGCGGAACACCTCCTCGGTGGCCTCGGTGCGCGCGGGCACGTCGTGCGCCACCACCGCGAGGCGCCGCGGCGTGGTGTACACCTCAACCTCACCCGCGGGGATGCCCTCGGCGTCGAGCGCGGCGCGGAAGAGGCCCTCAAGCTTCCCCGTGACCGCGTGCAGGTCAAACGCCGGCAGCTCCTCGGTGCCGATCTCGAAAGCAAGCGTCTTGTTCGCCATCTCCCCTATGCCTCCTTCTCGTCTTCGGCAGCCGGCGCCGCGCCCGCCACATGCTCCAGGTAGCTCGCGCAGCACGCCTTCGCGATGGTGCGCACGCGCAGGATGTAGCCCATGCGCTCGGTCGCCGAGATGACGCCGCGGGCGTCGAGCAGGTTGAACGCGTGGCTGCACTTGAGCACGTAGTCGTAGGCCGGGAGCGGCAGGCCCTGCTCGAGCACGCGGTTGCACTCCGCCTCGTAGCGGTCGAACTCGCCGAAGAGGAGCTCGGTGTCGGCCACCTCGAAGTTGTAGGCCGAGAACTCGCGCTCGTTCTCCAAGAATACGTCGCCGTAGGTGAACACACGACCGTCGTCGCCGCGGCTCCACACGATGTCGTACACCGAGTCGACGCCCTGGATGTACATGGTCAGGCGCTCGAGGCCGTAGGTGATCTCAGCCGGCACGGGCCGGCACTCGAAGCCGCCCACCTGCTGGAAATAGGTGAACTGCGTGCACTCCATGCCGTCGATCCAGACCTCCCAGCCCAGGCCCCAGGCGCCGAGCGTCGGGCTCTCCCAGTCGTCCTCGACGAAGCGCACGTCATGCTCCTCGACGTTGATGCCGATGGCGCGCAGGGAGTTGAGGTAGAGCTCCTGCACGTTGTCGGGCGAGGGCTTCATGATGACCTGGAACTGGTAGTAGTGCTGCAGGCGGTTGGGGTTCTCGCCGTAGCGGCCGTCGGTGGGGCGGCGCGACGGCTGCACGTAGGCGGTGCGCCACGTGCCCGGGCCGAGCGAGCGCAGGGTGGTGGCGGTGTGGAACGTGCCCGCGCCCACCTCGTTGTCGTAGGGCTGCAGCACGACGCAGCCCTGGTCGGCCCAGTAGCGCTGCAGGTTCATGATGACGTCCTGGAACGTCGGCGGCATGCCCTGCGCGGCTGCGCCGGCTCCGCCCGTTGTTTCCGTTGACATGGCTCTCCTCGAATATGTCACGTGTGCCACTTCGCGCGCAGTGGCCGCGCCTGTCTCCTTGCGTCAGCCCTCGGACGAGAGCAGGCCGAACCGGCTGAGCGGCCAGTACGTGAGCACTGCCTTGCCGGTGACCGTGGAAGCGTCGATCGCGCCGAAGTAGCGCGAGTCCTGCGAGTTCGTGCGGTTGTCGCCCATGACCCACAGCTCGCCCTCCCCCACGGTGTAGGGGTAGGTGACGTCCTCGCCGTAGGCCGGGGTGAGCGGGTAGGAGGGGAGGTTGCGCGTGTAGGGCTCCACGAGCGCCACGCCGTCGACCACCACGCGCCCGTCGATGAGCTCGACCGTCTCGCCCGCGGTGGCGATCACGCGCTTGATGAGGACGCGCGAGGGGATCTCGGGGTCGGCGAAGGTGACGATGTCGCCGCGCTCGGGCTCGCCGAGGTAGTAGCTGACCTTCTCGGAGAACACCATGTCGCCGGTCATGATGGTCTCCTCCATGGAGCCCGACGGGATCTCGTAGGCTTGGAACACGTACGTGCGCAGGCCCCACGACAACGCGACGATCAGGGCGACCATGCCCAGCAGGGACACGAGTCGGCGTCCGATGCTCGGCTTGTGCGCGTCAGCGTGTTGACCGGAGTACATGTGGGCTCAAGCTCCCCTTTCAGAAAAACGCGCCGCGCCGCAGGCGCAAACGCGTGGAGTCGACAGGTTGCAGTAATCGCTTATGATAGCGCTTCGGGCCTAACTCCCCTGCTCACCTGCTAAAGTCTCCAGAAATTCCCGATCAGCGGGCGTAAGGTTGCCCGCGCGCTCGGCCTCCTCGAGCAAGTCGGGGCGCCACCGCGCCGTGCGCTCGAGGCTCATGTTCCGCCGCCAGCGCGCCACCGCGCCGTGGTCCCCCGAGAGGAGCACGGCCGGCACCTCCTGCCCGCGGAAGCTCGCCGGGCGCGTGTACTGGGGGTACTCCAGAAGACCGCTCGTGAACGACTCGTCGACGGGGCCGTCGGGGGCGCCGAGCACGCCGGGCAGCTTGCGCACCACCGCGTCGATCACCACCATGGAGGCGAGCTCGCCGGAGGTGAGCACGTAGTCGCCGAGCGATATGACCTCGTCGGCAAGGACGTAGGCGCGCTCGTCGATGCCCTCGTAGTGCCCGCAGATGAACAGCAGCCGCTCGCGCTGCGCCAGCTCGGAGGCGTACGCGTCGTCGAAGGGGCGGCCCTGCGGGGCAAGGAAGATGACGGTAGGCCTTGCATGCCCGGGGGCGTCGGCGCGCTCAGGGGAGCCCTCCCCGCAAGCAACGGCAGAGCAGCCCTGCTCCGCGGGCGGGGGTGTGCTCACCAAGCGAGTTCCGCACGAGCCGAAAGCGCCTGTGGCGCTTTCGCGCGAGCAGGACTGTCTGAGCGACTGAGCATTCCCCCGCTCGTGGAGCAGGGCGGCGGAAACAGGGGCGAAAGCACTTGCGCCGACTATGTCCTCGTAGGCTTCGAAGATGGGCTCGCACTTCATCACGAGGCCGGCGCCGCCGCCGTAGGGGTCGTCGTCGGTGGTGCGGTGCCGGTCGTGGGTCCAGTCGCGCAGGTCATGCGCGTGAAACGCGATGATCCCCTTGTCCTGGGCGCGCTTCATCATCGACGACCCCATGACCGAGTCGTACATGCGGGGAAACGTGGAGAGCGTCTCGATGATCACAGGCGGCCTCCTCACAGGTCGAGCAGGCCGGCCGGACAGTCGAGCTCGATGCGGCGCGCGTCCTCATCGATGCGCACGACGAACTCCTCCACGAGCGGCACGAGCGCGGGCGAGCCGCCCGCGCGCGCCACCACGAGCAAAGGCTGCAGCGGGCGGTCCTCCACGGCCTCGACCTCGCCCACGCGCCCCGCGCGCACGTCATGCACGCTCCACCCCTCCCACGAGGGCAGGTCGGACGCGGCGTCAGGCGAAGGGAGGTCAACCTCGTCGCGGCGCATGAGGCAGTGGCAGCCCACGAGCAGCTCGGCCACGTCGGCGGTCTCGACCTCCTCGAAGAACACGAGCGCCTCGCCCTCGGAGCGCGGTGAGATGCGCGCGACGGTCACGTCGCGCGGGGCGTCGAGGACCGGCGGCACCAAGGCGACGCGCGCGCCCTCGGACAGCAAAAGAGGAAGGCCCGACGCAGCACGTGCGACGAGCCCTCCGTTCAGGTTTTTCGTATGCGCCAACGTGGCGACATCAATCCAGCTGCGCATCTAGTCGATGAGCTCCACTTCGACGGGAGCGCCCGAGCGCGACGCGGCAGCGCGGGCGAGCGTGCGAACAGCCTTGATGACACGGCCCTGACGGCCGATGACTTTGCCGGCATCCTCCTCGTTGACGCGAATCTCAACGACGATGGCGCCGTCCTCAGCCTCGTCGGCAGTGATCTCGAGGTCCTCCTCGAACTCGATCAAGGGGCGGACGACCGCGTCCACCAAGCCCGCGAGATCCTCTGTCAGCTCAGACATGGCTTACGCGTCCTCGCGCGCGCCCTTGAGCAGACGAGCGACGGTGTCAGTGGGCTGAGCGCCGTTGGCGATCCACTTCTCAACCTTCTCCATGTCGAACTTCACCGTGGCAGGCTCGGTCAGCGGGTTGTAGCGGCCCACCTCGTCGATGAACTTGCCGTCGCGCGGGGCGCGCGAGTCGGCGACGACGATGCGGTAGTACGGGCGCTTCTTGGCGCCATGGCGAGCGAGGCGAATCTTAACAGCCATGAAGTGTGACTCCTTCTAAAAAATACTCTCATTCGATATAGGCATGCACTGCTCACGCAGCACAGCGAAAACAGCAATTGTTTATTCTACGGCTCACACGAACATTTTGCAAGAGAGCTGTGGCAAATTGACCGTCCGACCACCCCACGAGCACAAACCGAGCCGCAACTTGCGTCAACGGACGCGCCCCTCCTCGGACTTGGCGCTCCTTCTTGACGCAGAAGCGGCCCCGCTGATCGTCCCTGAGGCCTCGCTTTCACCGACGGTCCCTTCCTCTGCGCAGGACGCGATCCGGATGTTCGGAAAGGTCAGCTGCTCGGCATGCCCTCTATCACTATGAAGGTCGTAGAGGCTCCGAACCGGAGCTGGTCGCCAGGGCGTACGGGAACGGGCGCCGACATCTGGCCAACCGCCGACGCCGCCGAGCCGCAACCCTCGCATGGCGGCCTCACTTCCACGCGATCGCCGGAAAGCCCGCTCACGAGCACCGTGCCGTTGCGCGAGCCCAGGTCCTCCACGTACCAGACGTCCTCCCCGCTGCGCCAGATGCGTGCATGACGAGCCGATACGTCTGCTTCCACCTCGTTCACCGCACCGTCGGACAAGGCCAGCGCGCCCACCTCGCTGCCCTCGGGCGCAGAGCTGAGCCAATGCGGCGCGCCGACGACGAGGCCGTCCTTCACGCGCAGCAGGCCGAGCACGGGCGCAGGAGCGGTTGCCGCCTCGTCTTCGCCCCGCGCCGAAGCTTCTCCCTCACCCTGCGAGGCTAAAGCCATGCGCGGCGTGGAGAGTCCGCCGCCGTACGTCGTCTGAACGAACTGCTGCGCATGGTCAACGGCGCGCCGCACGTCGGCCGTGCACGCCGCCGTCACGAGCAGCACCATGGCGGCCTCCGCGCGCTCGTCAACGCACAGCGCGTTCTCGCCCACGATGCGCTCGAGCATGTTGCGATACAGCGTTGGATCCCGCCCGCACGCCCGCAGCGCGTCGTCCATGGCGCGCCCATCGGGCCCGCATACGATCTCAAGCACCTGAGAGCCCGAGAGGGTCCGCCTCCCCCGCGACTTCATGCGCGCCACGATGCGCAGGGCGCCCACCGCGTAGTCGCAGAAGTACTGGTCGGACAGGTCATCTGCCGCAGCATGCACCAGAAAGCGCGAGACCCACGTACGGTCGTCGATGCGGCTCTTGGCGCTGCGCCCGTCCGAGAGAGGACGTCCCGAGAGGATCAGGCCCGCCAGCTCCTTGTTGCTGATCCCCCCCTGCTTCTTCATGAGGGAGAACAAAACCGAGATGGGGGTACCTGTCGTCATGAAACTTCCTCCGGACACTCATAGGCAACGTCGCCTTCGCCAACTCCTTGGCCCGCAGCCGCGCCACCTGGGTCCGAGGTGACGAGCAGGGCAGCCGAAGGCCCGTCGTCAGCCTGCGCAGCCGACAGCTCAAAGGCCGGCGCGTCCGCGGCGGAAGCCAGCCCCAAGGACGTAAGCACGCCCTCAGAGGCTCCCCACGGGAGGGTCGGACGAGAGCTGTCCCCCGCGGGCTTCTTCGCCCTGTCGGAGCCGGCGGGAACCATGCGGTCGACTGCAAACGCGCACAGCGGCGCGGACGCAGCAGGAACAAACGCCAAAGCGAGATAGGCCGGGATGTCCTGCGAGGGCCATGAGGCCACGAACAGGCTCACGCCTAGGAAGGCTGCTGCGAGGACGTCACCGGCTGCCGCCCGAGCGAACCCCTCCGACCCCGACACGTCGGTCCACCGCGCAGCCAGCCCCACGACCCCGGGGAGCAGCAGAGCAGTCGCGACGACTGCGCCGGGAAGGCACCCCGACCACAGCGGCGTCCCCGCGGGAAAGGCGACGGACATGCCGTCGGAAAGCACGCCCGCGCTCACCGCCACCGCCACACACGCCGCCGCGCAGACGGCACGCACGCCGACGCGAGCGAGGCGCCGCAGCGTGCGCTTGCGCGCCGCCTGGCGCTCGGCACGCTCGCTGAGGGGATGCGTCGCCAGCGGCTCGCCGCGCAGAGCGCGACCGACGTTCGCCGCATAGCCGTCGCAGAAGTCTGCGAGCATCTGCTGCATCTCAGACGCCGTCGGGCGCTCGCGCTGATCCGCGCGCAGGCACGCCAGAACGGGCTCGGCAAGCAGGTCATCCACGCGCGACAAGGCCAGACGCAAGCCGGAGGCCGTCGGCACGACGTCAGCGTCGGCTGCGCCGCGGCCCGCCGCCACGGCCACCTCGGGCTCGCATGACAGCACCGCCACGACATCAGCCGCACTCGCGTGGGCGCCCGCCGGCGGCGCGGGAGCGAACTCGGTCTTGAGGCGGTAGGCCGATCCTCCGACGCGCTGGCACCTCGACGCGATGCCCAGATCGTAGGGAGGGTGCCCCTCGAGCAGCGCGTACAGCACGCTTGCCGCCGCATACACGTCGACGGCCGCGGACTGGCGCAGCCGCTCGACCGAGGCTATGTCGTCGGTGAGCATCTCCGGTGACGCGAAGTCGGCCGTCGCGTGGCGCCTGCTGCCGAAACGCGACGTGATCGAGGGGCTTTCCCCGCAGGACGCCACGGCAGACCCGAAGTCGATCAGACGCAGCTCGAAGGAGCCCTCCTCAACCTGATCGGCCAGAGAAAGGCGCGAGGTGTCCACCATCACGTTGCGCAGCGACACGTCGCGGTGAACCACGCTCGCGTCAAGGCACCCCATGCACACCAGCAGATCGAACAGATCACGGCCGATGCGCGCCGCCGTCAAGGGGGACAGCCTCCCCTCCTCGTCGACGGCGAGGGCGCGCGCGGCTTCCTCGAGGGTGACTCCCTCGATCCACTCCATGACCACGACAGGATCGCCCTCGCAAGAGCCGCGGCCGAACAGCCGCGGAAAGCCCCTCAGGCCCGAGAGGTGCCGATGGGTCTCGTATTCCGCCTGAAACGCCGCGACAAGGGCAGCCGCAAGGCCCTCGTCCGCCTGCGCGTCGCCGAGACGCAGGCGCTTCACGGCCACGCGCTCGCCGCGCGCGCTCATGGCGCGCGACACCTCCCCGATGCCGCCGCGTCGCGTGGAGCCCTCGTCGACGAGCAGTATGGAGAACCTGCGCGCGTAGTCGTCACGCTCCCCCGCCGCCAAGGCGACGGCGGCCTCGAATCCCTCGACGCGCATGAGGCGCGCACCCGCGAGGGAGGCTTCGCCCGCCACAGCCCCTCCCTCGGTCGAGGAGGCCGCCGGCAGGCCTTCCGACGGGAGCATCACGGGCGACCGCCCTTCCGCGTCGCCTCGTACTCCTCCATCTTGATCACCTTGCCCGTGCTCGGATTCACCGGCATCTTGCCCGACCAGTAGGCGACGTCGACGGTGGGGTCTTCGAGGGCGACGTTGCTGGTCCACGCGGCATCAAGCTGGTAGAGCGCCTCTGTCAAGCGCCCGTACGAATACGAGAGCTTGTTATAGTTGTCGATATAGCGCGATGTTACGGGCATGCCCGGATCGGACGGATTCGCCGCCGCGCCAACCCGGTCGATCGCCGCCACGTCAGCAACCTGGACCGTGTAGAGAAAATCATAGACCCGCTGCGCCTGCGCGATCCGCTGCTCCTGCGACCCGGTCTTGCTCAGGCGGTTGAAATCTGCGATGAACTGGTAGACCTGGGAGGCATAGCCGTCAAGCTCGTCATAGCAATAGCGGAGCTCGGCGCAGATGCGCGCCTCGGCAGCCTCGTCGAGGCCGTCAGTCTCAGGCTCGGGAGCAGATTGGGAAGACGAAGGCGGCGCCGACCCTTGCGAAGCGACGTCAGAGGGAGCGGAGCCTCCCGACGTCGTCGACTGCCCACCCGCAGCGGCGGCCCCATCGGAGCCCCGAGCAGCGACATCAGCCAGCATGTCTGCTGCCGCGACGACCACGCGCGATGCGCCCAGCCGAGCATCGGCCGCCCCGGCAGCCGATCCCTCCGAGCCGTCGAGGTTTTCCTCGGCCCGCGACTCTCCCCAAGCGCCGTCCTGATCGGCGTCAGCAGACGCGCCTTGGGCGGCAGACGCGCCCTCTTCGTGCAGGTAGCGCTGCACAAGCGGACTCTGCGCCGCGAGGCCGGGCACCGCGGCGAAGTAAGCCGCCAGCCCGAACAGCATGAGCGCAAAGGAGAACGCGCAGACGCCCGCGGCCGCGCGCGGAACGTGCGCTCGGCGGAAGCTGCCGCCCGCTACCGACCAGAAGCGAAACGGTTTTTCCCGACGAGCCATTAAGCGAAATCTTCCTCCTCCGACAAACGCCACGACGCGGCGCGAGCCATCACGTGCTCACCCAGTATAGCAAACATCCGCCTGAGGCAGGCTCAGCCTGCGCTTGGACAAATGGCAGACATAACTTACTGGTCCATCATCTGCTGCAGCTTCTTCAGGTCCCCCATCGACATGCCGCCCATGCCGGGAAGCGCGCGGCCGCGGCGCGACTTGCCGCGCTTGCCCTTGCGCTTCTGCTGCTGCTCGACGGTGCCCATCATCTTCTTCATCATCTTCTTGGTCTCGTTGAACTTCTTGACGAGCTGGTTCACGTCGGTCACCGTGACGCCCGCGCCCTTCGCGATGCGCGCGCGGCGGCTGCCGTTGAGGACCTCGGGCTTGGCGCGCTCCTCCTTCGTCATGGAGTTGATGATGATCTCCATGGCGTCGAGCGCCCCCTCGTCCACCTGCCCGCTCCCGAGCGCCTTGTCGCCGCCGGGCAGCGCGCTGATGAGCTTGGCGATGCCGCCCATCTTGTGCACCTGGCGGTTCATGGTGATGAAGTCGTCGAGCGTGAGCTGGCCCTTCGCCATGCGCTCGGCTTCGACGGCCTCGGCCTCCTCCTGCTGCACCTTCACGGCGCTCTCGATGAGCGACACCACGTCGCCCATGCCGAGGATGCGCTTGGCCATGCGGTCGGGGTGGAACACCTCGAGCGAGTCGGGCTTCTCGCCCGAGGAGATGAACTTGATGGGCTTGCCCGTGACCTCGCGGATGGACAGCGCGCCGCCGCCGCGGGCGTCGCCGTCCATCTTCGACATGATGACGCCGTCGAAGTCCACGCGGCTCGCAAACGCCTCGACCACGTTCACCACATCCTGGCCGGTCATGGCGTCGACCACCATGAGGATCTGGTCGGGCTTGACGGCGTCGCGGATGGCCTCGGCCTCGGCCATCATGTCCTCGTCGACGTGCAGGCGACCCGCCGTGTCGATGATGACCACGTCGCGCAGCGAGTCGATGGCGTCGCGCACGCCCTCCTGCGCGATGCGCACCGGGTCCACGCCGTCGCCGCGGTACACGCGCACGCCGATCTCGCCGGCGAGCGTGGCCAGCTGGTCGGCCGCAGCGGGGCGGTACACGTCGCAGGCCACGAGCAGGGGCACGTGGTTCTCCTGCTTCAGGCGGTAGGCGAGCTTGGCGGCCGCGGTGGTCTTGCCCGAGCCCTGCAGGCCCACGAGCATGATGACGTTGGGGATGCGGCTGCCCATGACGAGCTTCGAGTCCGTGCGGCCCAGAAGCTCGGTGAGCTCGTCGAGCACCACCTTGATCACGTTCTGCGCCGGGGTGAGCGAGTCGAGCACCTCGGCGGCGAGGCAGCGCTCCTTGGTGCGCGCGACGAACGCCTTGACTACTTTGAAGTTGACGTCAGCTTCGAGAAGCGCGAGGCGGATCTCGCGCATGGCGGCGTTGATGTCCTCCTCGGTGAGGCGGCCCTTCGACTTCAGACCCGAGAAGATGCCCTGGAGGCGCTCGGAGAGGTTCTCAAGCATAGTGTTCTGCTCCTGTTGAAACGAGCTTGCATGTCGGCTAGCCGAACGATTATACCCCAGGCGAGCGCCTACAGGCTCACGATGGCCACCTTCACGTTGCTGTTGCGGAAGACGGGGCGCAGGAACTCGGGGTCCTGCAGCTCGGGCAGCACCTGCTGCAACGCGATGAAGATGTCGGCTGACGGGGCGCGCGAGGCGTCCTCGAGCGCGTAGACGGTGCGCTCCGAGATGCGCATGCCCGTCTTCTCCTCCACCGCCTTCACGAGCGACAGCCCGCGCGAGTAGCCGTTCGCCAGGCGCGACGCCTTGAGCAGCACGCCGTATGCCTCCCAGTCGATGACGCTGTTCTCCTTAGCCATGATATGACCTCCGATTCGTCGCGTGCTTCTCCTTAGTGTTGCATTATAGTACGATTTCGGGACGCGCGCCAGGGACGCAGGCACGCAGATGCGGGCAGGCGAGCCTGCGCTAGTCGAGGAAGTCAACCTCGCCCGAGTGGGTGTGGTAGACGGCGCCGCGTATCTCAAGCCCGTCATGCGCGGCGAGGCGCGCAAGCTCCTCGTCGGACCCGAGCGCCGCCATGCTCGCGCGCACGTTGCGCACGACGGCCTCGTAGGGGTCGGTCGTATCGCCGATGACCTGGGTGATCTTGTCGGTGATCGCCGCCACCGCGCCGGCGCAGCCGCCCTCCATCGCCGCGGACACCGCGCCGCAGCGCGTGTGGCCGAGCACGAGCAGGAGCTTCACGTGCAGGTGCTCGCACGCGTACACCGCGCTCGCCAGCTCGGAGGGGCCCACCACGTTGCCCGCCACGCGAATGGTGAACAGGTCACCGAGGCTCGCCATGAACATGTGCTCGGGCACCACGCGCGAGTCCGAGCAGGTGAGCACGATGGCGTACGGGCTCTGCCCGTACTCGTAGAGCTCCGTGATGCGCTCGAGCGACGTGTCGAGCTTGTGCTGCCGCAGCGTCAGGAAGTCGCGGTTGCCCCGTTTCAGACGGTCGATGGCGGCGCTTGCCGAGATCATGGCTCAGCCCTCCTCGCGGTCGCGTGAGGCGCAGGGGATGCCCGCGGCCTCGTGGTAGAAGATGTGCATGTCCTCGTAGGCGCCCTCTTTGTTGAGGAAGCCCCGGGGGATGGCGCCGACACGGGTGAATCCAAGGCTCTCGTAAAGGCGGATGGCGCGCGCGTTGCTCGCCACCACCGCGTTGAACTGCAGGCCGCGAAAACCGCAGGGAGCGAGGTGCGCGAGCGCGTCGGACACGAGCGCGCGGCCCGCTCCCCTGCCGCGCGCCGCGCTGCTCACCGCGAAGCTCGCGTTCGCCACGTGGGAGCAGCGCCCCACGTTGTTGGGATGCAGGATGTACAGGCCGATGACGCGCCCCTCGTCAATGGCCACCGCCGCGTAGGTCTGCGCGGCGAAGAACGCCGCGCCGGTCTGTTCGTCAAGCTCGTCGAGCTGCGGGAACGCCCGGCCGTCGCGCACGACCTCGTTCCAGATGGGGACCATGGCCGCCACGTCGGCGGGCGTGTAGGCGCGCACCTCCATGGCTAGAACCACTTCTCCCAGAAGTGCTTCTTGCGCGGCTGCTCGACGGGCGCGGGCTCGGCGGCGACGGAGTCGGCGTCAGGGTCGGCGGCCGCCAGGGCGAGCTCGGCCAGCTCCTCGTCGGTGAACGCGGCGTCATCGGATTCAGGCTCTGCCGACGCGACCGCCTCCGCAGGCTCGGGCTCGAACTCCGCCGCGGCTTCCGCGGCTTCGGGCTCCACCCCTTCCGCAAGCTCTTCCGCGACCTCAGCCTCGGCTTCGGGCGCGGACTCCGCGGGTTCCTCGGCCTCCACAGGCTCCTCGGCCTCCTCAACCTCCGCAGGCTTTTCGGCCGCCGCCGTCGCGGGCGCGCCCTCAAGCACGTCGCGGCGACGCTCCCCGGCGGTCATGGCCGCCTGCTTGGCGTTCTCGCCGACAGGCTCGGCATCCTCCTCGTAACGCTCGTCGAAGTCGCCGATGAGCGCGCTCGAGAACGCATGCGCGTCGAAGTCGCGCAAATCGTCGATCCCCTCGCCCACGCCGATCTTGATGATGGGCAGCTCGAGCTCGTGGCTCACGGCGAGCGCGATGCCGCCCTTCGCCGTGCCGTCGAGCTTGGTGACGATGAGCGCGTCAAGGTCGAGCGCGCGGTTGAACTCGCGCGCCTGCTGCAGGCCGTTCTGGCCCGTGGTGGCGTCGATCACGAGCACCGTGTACACCGGCAGCTCGGAGCGCTTGCGCACCACGTTCACCACCTTCTCGAGCTCGCGCATGAGGTCGGCCGAGGTGTGCAGACGGCCCGCCGTGTCGATGAGCACGAGGTCGGAGCCGGCCGCCTCGGCGCGCTCGATGGTGTCGTAGCACACGCTCGCCGGGTCGCTCCCGCGCTCGCGCGTGACCATCTCCACGCCCGCGCGGCGCGCCCACACCTCGAGCTGCTCGATGGCCGCGGCGCGGAAGGTGTCGGCCGAGCCCAGGATGACGGAGCGGCCCGCGTCGGTCTGCTCCTTGGCGATCTTGCCCACCGTGGTGGTCTTGCCCGTGCCGTTGATGCCCACGAACAGCAAAAGAGCGGGCCCGCCGCCGAGGATCTCCTCGCCGCCAGGCGTAAACGTGGCGCTGATCTGGTCGTTCAGAAGGTCGAGCACCGCGTAGGCGTCAGGCAGCGCGAGTCGCGTGGCCTGGTCGCGCAGCCGCTCCACGATGTCGAAGGCCGCTGAGCCGCCGATGTCGGAGAGGATGAGCGTCTCCTCGAGCGTCTCCCAGAAATCCTCGTCGAGGTTCGGCCCGCGGTCGAGCAGGACGTTCATCGACTCCTTGAACTTGTCACGGGAGCGCGAAAGCCCCTCGCTGATCTTGTCGAAAAAACCCATGGCAGACTACCTCCATGCCAACGTCGCACCTTGCACCATGCCATTCTATGCCATCAGGCGCACGTTAGCCCCCACCCCGCCGAAAAACAAGGCGCCAACACGAGGGAAAGGTCAAGCTCCCCGCTCTGCGCGCAGCTTGAGGTAGGTGAGCATGTCGGCACTTGAGTAGGCTTTGACGGTCGATGTGCGAGCGAGCCTCACGTCGTTGGTCACGAGGAAATCGATACCCGCGAGCTCAGCCGCAGCTGCCACCAGGCCGTCCTCTAGATCGAAGAAGAGCGTCTTCTGCTGGCGCGCGAGCCAAACGGTACGCAGGTCAAGCGGGAGGGGAATGGCGAGGTCTCGAATGGCGTCAACGACACCCCATGCCATCTCGTTACAGGCGAGTGCCTCGGACCCCGTCACCTCCTTCCCCGCCGCCCTCAGGCGTCGCTTATGGATGGAGCCCACAAGGTAGTAGACGTCCTTCAGGCTGCCCGCGAAGTACGCAAGGCCAATCCCTTCCACGTATGCGTAGTCAATGAGAGCGAAGGCGTCCTCATGGAACGTACGCCACGGGTCGAAGTAGTCAAGCCACACGTTGGTATCAAGGAGAAGCGACATCTCCCCCGCGTTCACAAAAGGCCCCTCTCCTCATAGCGGTCGACAAGCGCCTCCTCATAGAGCTCGCGGTCACCTAACATGCTCGGAAGCGGGTCACGCGTGATGCCACGTTCCGCGTAGAACGCCGTCACCTGCCGCTGCATGGCATGGAAGTCATCGAGCTTGCGCAGGCGCTCTTCACGCCCACCGTCACGCGGCGTCGGCTCGATGACCGTGCGAACGTCGGCGTCTCGCACGCCCTCGCGACTCAGGAAATCATAGAAGCCCTGTACGGCCTTCGACGGCGTGAACCCTAAGGAGGCTAGCCGCGCGTCGCCGTCGCGCTTTCGCTGAACCCCAATGCGCACGTTCATCTGCTGAGTTGCCTCCATCAGCGCACCTCCTCGACACAAGCGTGTTCATGATGCTTGCTATATTGTATAGCATTCTATTGATACAAGGCAATACGGAGGTTGCGATCCGATCTTGTCACAGATACATTGCCGTCGATCTTTTGCCTGCAATGATTCGCCATGGTCACTTGACAATAGGCACTAGCGAGATCGAATCTGACGTTTCGTGGTTTTAACTTCTTCTGAACCGGGCAGAGGATGCCCTTAGGGACTCGACGTTATCGCACGCCAAGCCCCTCTCGTTCACGAGAATCTCGCAAAGCTCGTCAAGTGTCCTGAACGACTTGTCAGACATTGGAGTTTCTTTCCGCAAATGCAGGAAGGCCCACCGCATTTCAGCATCGTTGAGAGGCTTGGGTGGGCGCTGATGGGTTCATTCTAATTACTCCAGAAAAGAACGTCCATAGGGATGAAGCGATAAAGCAACCTTTTGCACTGGACCAAGCGTTTGGTTGTTCAGCTACCCCCTGCAAAATAGCTCATGCTCCTCACGCTCACAGGAGGCCGCGCTCCTCAGAGCGCTCGACAAGCGCCTCCTCATAGAGCTCGCGGTCGCTCAACGTGCTCGGAAGCGATTCTCGGATAACGCACACTTATCGGGGTTGGCGGCTATCCACTCTTCGATCGACTTGTAGTCATTGTCCCTTAGACAGGATGAAACGGTCTCGCAGACACCACGGTCGATATCGTCAACCAACACATCCAACCCATAACCTTGCTCGGCAACTACGCCGCGTACCCACTCTTCGGGGTCATTGACCAATACATCAAGGCCATATCCTTGCTCGGCAACAGCTACACGGACTCCCCAAAAGGGATCGTTTACCAGAACGTCGAGACCGTAGCCTTGTTGCGCGACGGCGCTGCGAACAACCGCGTTGGAGTCATTAACAAGTTGGTCCAGCCCGTAACCGTACTCGGCCACTACGGCACGAACCCACCGCTCAGAATCATTAACGAGAACATCAAAGCCATGCCCTTGTCGCGCCACAGCTGCTCTTACCGGCCAATCTTGATCTTCAACCAGCTGATTCAGGCCGTAACCTTGTTGAGCAACAGCCTCACGAACAAACACATCGGGATCATGCATCAGTTTATCTAAGCCGTAACCTTGCTCGGCTACGGTTTCACGAACCTCCCAATCAGGATCGTTGACGAGCGCATCCAACCCGTAGCCTTGCTCGGCAACAGCGACGCGAACATCAACCTCAACGTCGGTTATCAACCTTTCGAGTCCATACCCTTGTTTTGCGACGACCACGCGAACATGCCAGTCCTCATCATCGACAAGCTGATCGAGTCCATACCCTTGTTCGGCAACGGCAATACGAACATAATCGCTACGATCATTCACGAGCTTTTCCAGTCCATAGCCTTGTTGCGCAGCGTTGTAACGCTCAAGATAATCCTCGCTGTCAACCATTTCGCGCTGCTCGTCGCTCAAAGCACCATATGGCACAAATTCACTCATCGTGCATTGCCTGTTCTACTCGTATCAACTTCTGCCTTATCGTTCATCGTTACCGCTTTTCTGGTGTTTTATGTGCGATGGTGCCCATTGCTACCATCCTACTTATTCGCTCCCCGAACGTGCGAGGAAATTGGAGAAAAAGACCAAAGAGAAAACCGTATCGACTCGCTCGACTTCGGAAACGAGCTGCGAGCACCCCTCTCGGATGAGATCACACCGACGCTCAAGCTCTTTCAAAACCTCAACGCTCTCGACGCTTCTCGTTTGAATCTGATCGCTTGCGATGATCTTCTCGGCCAACGCTGATGGCATGGCCCACCTCCCCTTCACCTATTGCGGAGCATTCTAGCACCGCGGTTGTTGCTCAGCTATCCCCCGCGAAAAGCTCGAGCTCTCCGCTCACGGGAGACCGCGTTCGCCGGAGCGCTCGACAAGCGCCTCCTCATAGAGCTCGCGGTCGCAAATGACAAGTTGGACCAATCGAGTTGAGCAGATCACCATTTGCACTTAGAATGTCTGCTATCATCTGTTTAACGGTACCAGTTTTGAAATTGTGACGACTTTGGTACCCTTAAAGTGACCATAAGAGGAGATACGAGCGATGGGCGACTCCAAGATTCAGAAGCGCTATCGGCGCGAGCGCTACCTCGAGAAGGTGCGCCCGTTCGTCCACGACGCCGGCCTCATCAAGGTCATCACGGGCATCCGCCGCTGCGGAAAGTCGTGTCTCATGGAATCCATTGCCTCAGAGCTCGTGGACGGCGGGGTGCCGCTCAAAGACATTATCTACCTCGACCTGGAAAAACGAGGCCTGCGCTCCGTTAAGACCCCCGACGCGCTCGACGCAGCCATCGACGAGCGCGTCATAGACAGCGACTTCAAGTACCTCTTCATCGACGAGGTACAGAGCGTGAAGGGGTTCGAGGAGGTCGTCAACTCCTATCGCGCTGACGGCGGCTTCTCGGTCTTCATCACCGGCTCGAACTCCTACCTGCTATCAGGGGAGCTCATCACCAAGCTCACCGGCCGCTACGTTGAAATCGAAATGTTCACGCTGTCCTTCGACGAGTACCTTGGCATGCGCTCCTTCCTCGGTAAACCCGAGCAGCCGCGTGCGCAGAGCTTTCGCGAATGGCTGCGCTACGGAGGCTTCCCGAAGTCCTTAGAGTTCGATGACACGCGCGCCAAGTCGCGCTACATAGAGGACGTGGTGGACCAGATCATCAAGAAGGACGTCTACGCTCGAAGCCGCGTGCGCAACCGCGCCACGTTCGAGCGCGTCATGACCTACATTATCAACAACTTCGCGGCACCCACGAACCTCGAGGGCATCGCCCGGTATCTCAACGAGGCGGCACACTTGCCCATCAAACGCCAGACGCTCGCCCGATACATCGACCTGCTCGTGGCAGCCAAGGTCATCTACCGATGCGACCGCTTCGACCTCAAGTCGAAGAGATCCCTGCAGGGCGGCGAGAAGTACTACCTGGCCGACCCTGGCATCTACTTCGCACGCAACGTAGACGCCACCATGAACTACGGTCCTCTGTTGGAGAACACCGCCTACACCTGGTTGCGCGCCAAGGGATACGCGGTGAGTGTAGGCATCATCGGGAAGCTTGAAGTCGACTTCATCGCCCGTCGGGCCGATGAGGGATACGCCTACGTCCAGGTGTCCATGTCGGTTGCCGATCCGGCTGTCGAGGAGAGGGAGTACCGGCCCTTCGGAAACGTGCGGGACAACTGGCCCCAGTACCTGCTGACGCTCGACCCGCTCCCCTTGGAGCGAGACGGCGTGACCCACCTCAACATGATGGAACTCATGGCCGACGGCGGAGATCTCTAAAAGCTTGAATTGGCACCTGCCTCAATGCTCATCAGGCTCAGGCGAAGGATAACATTTTCGACTGCATTAGGCATCGGCTAAGCCACCGGGTAGCTCGTTTCGAAAAGAGAAGGGGCAGATGATGGCCCACATGACCTGAGATATTTGGCCGAGCGCGGCTATGGCAATCTTCACTTAAGGTACATAGGTACTGCTAACTTTCTTGGAGCAACAAGATTCTCTAGAGAGGCATGTAGGTGCTTTTTCCAGCAGATGTTTCAGCTTGGGTATTTGGAGATAAAAACATCCTCTTCCGTTGCCTGTGATAAAGCTAGTGGGATTAAGTCGAGCGAGTGAAACTGTGCTGCTCCGAAGAACAAGACGCCTCGAGAAACAAGATGACGAGGGGAGCGCGAGGGAGCAATGGTTAGTTCGTGAGGTTCCTCATCCGCACAGTATTCAGGTTCATACAGGCACTGCATGAACGAATGCGTGCGCCTCAAATCAGGCTATAAAAAATCAGGTATTTTGATGAGAGGTTGTTTTTTCGCTTTATGAGTACAATTGATCGATTAAATGCAACGAAATACGCAGGATTCTTGTTTTAGGAAGAGCCCAAATGGGTATGATAGGAAGAGTTTTATGGGTAAGAGAATGTCTACCTATTGATAAAGACCACTGTTGGTGCTTGACTTGCTTACATGAGTTCTTGGGGCGAGCCGCCTCCCCTTCCCTGCTTCAGCTTGATTTGATTCTGGTTTCTCGGGTAATCGCCATTGCGTGGAATGCAGCACCCCTTCCTCTGAGAGCGTTAAAACTCCGCCGAAAAAGAACCTCCGTCGCACGTCAATCGCGACGGAGGTTTCAGACTAAGACTACGGGTTTCGAAAACGCAACCCTACTCGGCGTAGCGCAGGGCCTTCTCGAGCTTCTGGCTGATCACCTTCGTCACGCCGTCGGACTGCATGGAGACGCCGAACAGGACGTCGGCCATCTCCATAGTGCGGCGCTGGTGGGTGATCATGATGAGCTGGGTGGTGCCGCGCAGCTTGTCGACGTAGGCCACCAGGCGGCGCAGGTTCGTGTCGTCGAGCGCGGCCTCCACCTCGTCGAGGATGTAGAACGGCGTGGAGCGCGTGCGGTAGACCGCGAACAGCAGGGCGAGCGCCGTCAGGGACTTCTCGCCGCCCGACATGAGCATCATCTTGGTGATGCGCTTGCCCGCGGGCTGCGCGTTCACCTCGACGCCAGTGTTCTCCAGGTCATCGGGGTCCACGAGCGCCAGATTGGCCGCGCCCCCGGGGAACAAGGTGGCGAAGATCTCCTGGAAGTAGCCGTTGACCTCGTTGAACGTACGCACGAAGTCGTCTTTCATGCGCGCGTCGATGACCCGGTTGATCTTGGCGAGCGACTTGCGCGCCGCGTCGAGGTCGGCCAGCTGCCCGGCCAGGTAGTCGTAGCGGCTCTTGAGCTCGTCGTACTCGGCGGCAGCGTCGGGGTTGATGGTGCCGAGGTTGGCGATGCGGCGGTTGAGGCGGAAGGCCTCCTCCTCGAGCGCGGCGCGGTCCTCGGGCTCGGGCGTGGCGAGCGCCACGTCGAGCGGCGTCTTGCAGTCGGACACGATGACGTTGACCGCCGCCTCCACCTGCAGCTCGAGCCGGCCCTTCTCCACGCGGGCCGCGGAGAGCCGCTCGTTCACCGCGTCGTAGGCGTCGTGCGCCGCGCGCGTGGCGCCGCGCGCCTCGGTCACGCGGGCGTGCAGGCCCGCGGAGGAGTCCTGCGCAGCCACGGCGCGGTCCTCCAGGTCGCGCGTCCAGCGGCGCGCCGAGGTGGCCAGCTCCTCGATGATCGCCAGCAGGGGCTCGAGGCGGGCGGCTGACACGTTCTTCACCACGAGCAGCTCCGCCGACTCGGCAGCCTGGGCCCCGAGCTGCTCCAGGTCGCGCAGGCGGGCGTCGCGCAGGCGGGCCGTGTAGGCGTCGCGCTCGGCGAGCTTGGCGGCCTCGAGCTTAGCCTCCGCGAGCGCGTCGGCATTGTGGTGGGCCTCGCGGCGCAGCGGGGCGAGGGCCGCCTGGGCCTCCTCCTGCTTGCGCTTCGCCTCGTCGAGCTGGGAGCGCAAGTCGCCGATCTGCTGCTCGAAGGACTCGACGTTCGGGCGGGCGCTCGAGATGATCGCCTCGGCCTCCGCGCGCTGGCGCTGCACACCCTCAAGCTCGCGCCGCACGGCGGCGAGCTTCTCGGTGGCGCGCTCGGCCACCGAGCGGGCCGCCTCGGCGCCGCCGCGCAGCGCGGCGAGCTGCTGGCTGAGCTCGAGGCTCGACGCCTGCGCCTGGCGCAGCGACTCCTCGGCCGCCGCCGCCTCGGCGCGGGCCTTCTCTGTAGCGACCTGGGCCTTCTCAAGCCCGGCTTTCAGCTCCTCCAAGCGGCGGACGCGCGCGAGCACGCCGTCGGCGCCCTCGACCACCGAGCGGCCCAGGGTCACCTTGCCCGAGGGCCACACCACCTCCCCGCGAAGCGACGCGAAGCGCAGGTCGAGCGCGTCGGCGGCGTGCGCCGAAAGCGCGTCGTCGAGCGAATCGCACACCACCACGTCGCCGAGCAGCGCGCGAACCGCGCGGGCCGCGGAGGCGGGGTACTCCAGGCTGTCGATGAGCGGAGCGCCGAGCGCGGAAGACGGGTGCGCGGCCGCGCGGGCAGCTGCGGCTGCGCCGTCCGCACCTGCAGCGCCGTCCGCACCCAACGCGCCGGCGCCATCCGGGCCGCTGTCGGCGCACATGAGCAGCGACACCTCTCCCGCCTCGCCCGCCTCGGACAGCGCGCGGGCCACGCGGGACGCGCACGCGGCGTCCTCCACGAGCAGCGCGGACACGTCCGCGCCCAGAAGCGCCTCCACAAGCGCCTCGTGCCCGCCCGTCGCGCGCACCACGTGCGCGAACGGCTCGAGCGCGCCGGCAAGCTCGCCGCGGTGCTCCATGAGCCACGCGCGCGCCGGGCCGTCGGCCGCCACGCTCGCGCGCTCGACCTCCTCGAGCGCCTGGATCTGCGCCGCGAGCGCCCGCTCGGCGTCGCGCGCCTCGTCGAGCGTCGCGCGCGTGGCCTCGCGCGCCTGGTAGCACGCGCCCACGAGCTTGCGCGCCGCCGACTCCTGGTCGTCGACCGAGGCGAGCGCAGCCTCGGCGGCGGCGGCCTCGGCGGCGGCGGCCTCGGCGTCGGCCTGCGCGCGGGCGAGCTGCAGGTCGAGCTCGGCGGCATGGCTCTCGATCACCTTCACGTGCGCCAGCCCGTTGGTGAGCGCCTCCTGCGTCTCGGCGTGCTTGCGCCGCGCGATGTCGAGCTGCGTCTCCAGGTTGCGCCCGTCGCGCCCGAGCGCCGACGCCTCGCGCTCGAGGCTCCCACGGCGCACGCCCAGATCGCGCGAGGCGGCCTCGAGCGCCTCCACGCGCGCGTCGGCCGCCTCGCGGCTCGCGCGCACCTCGGCAAGCGTGCTCTCGGCGGCGGCCAGCTCGGCAGCGGCCACGGCGCGCTTGGCACGCGCCGCCTCCAGCGCCAACTCGATCTCGCCGGCGCGCGTGACCGCCGCGCGACGCCGCTCGTGCATCACGAGCGCGGCGGAGTCGAAGCGCTCGACGGCCGCAGCCGCGGCGCGGTGCTGCCGCGACAGCTCGCCGGCGTCCACGCTCTCGCGGCGGATCTGCTCCTGGAGCGCCTCGAGGGCGGCCTCGGCCTCCTCGATGGCCGCGCGCTTCTGCTCGATCTCGGCCGCGAGCTGCGATTCCGCCTCCTGCGACGCGTCCCAGCTGCGCTGCAGGCGCCTCAGGTCGTCGACGGCCAGCTGCAGCTTCACCTCGGAGAGCGCGCCCGCCAGCTCGGCGTAGGTGCGCGCCTTCTTCGCCTTGCGCTCGAGCGGCCCGAGCTGGCGGCCCACCTCGGCCACCACGTCGCGCGCACGGGTGAGGTGCTGGTCCATGGCGGCCAGCTTCCGCTCGCTCTTCGCCTTGCGCTGCTTGTGCTTGAGGACGCCGGCGGCCTCCTCGATGAGCGCGCGGCGGTCCTCGGGCTTGCTCTGCAGGATGGAGTCGAGCGAGCCCTGGGAGATGATGGAGTGCGTGCCCGTGCCCAGCCCCGAGTCGTGCAGGATGTCGAGCACGTCCATGCGGCGCGCCACCGTGCCGTTGATCAGGTACTCGCTCTCACCCGAGCGGTACATGCGGCGCGTGATGGCCACCTCGTCGAAGTCAACTGGCAGCGTGCCGTCGGAGTTGTCGAGCACGAGGTCCACCTCGGCGAGCCCCGTGGCCTTGCGCGCCGAGGAGCCGGCGAAGATCACGTCCTCCATGGCCTGGCCGCGCAGGTGCTTGGCGTTGCGCTCGCCGAGCACCCACAGCACCGCATCGGAGATGTTCGACTTCCCCGAGCCGTTCGGGCCCACGATGGCCGTGATGCCCGGCTCGAGCGTGAGCGCGCTGCGGTCGGCGAAGGACTTGAAGCCCTTGAGAACCAGTGACTTGAGATACATCGGTGCCGCTTACTCCTGATATGCCTGGCTGGCGCCTTGCGCGTCGTGCTCCTCAAGCGCCGCGCGCTTCTCCTCGGCGCGCGCCGCGGCCTTGTCGGCCTTCGCCTGCATGGCCGCCGCCTCGCGCTCGGCCTTCTCGGCGGCCTTGCTGGCCTTCGCGCGCTTGGCCGCCGCCTCCTTCTCGGCGCGCTCCTTGCCCGTCATGCCGATGCCGAAGAACTCGGACAGGCGCGCGAGCGTGGACTTCGCCGCCTGGCTCTCGGCCTCCTTCTTCGTGCGGCCGGTGCCGCGCGCGAGCCCCTTCTCGCCGGCGTAGACCTGCGCCACGAAGGTGCGGTCATGCGGCGGGCCCTGCGTCTCCACCAGCTTGTAGGTGGGCGTGATGCCATCCTCTTGGAGCTTCTCCTGGAGTGCGCTCTTCGGATTCTCGGGCTCGCTCGCCATGTCGAGCGTCATGCGCGGGATGAGCGTGCGGCGCACGAACTCCTCGGCCGCGCTGATGCCGCCGTCGAGGTAGAGCGCGGCCACCACGGCCTCGTACACGTTCTCGAGCGCCGAGTGCAGCCCGCGCCGGCCCGTGCCCGTCTCCGACGAGCCGAACACGATGACGTCGGTGAACCCCAGCTTCTCGGCCACGTCCGACAGACTCGCGCCCGACACGAGCGCCACCTTGATGCGCGTGAGGCCGCCCTCGTCGAGCTCGTGGAAGCGGTGGAAGGCCGTCGAGGCCACGATGGCGCCCAGGATGGAGTCGCCCAGGAACTCGAGGCGCTCGTAGGAGTACTTGACCGCCTTGCCCTCGGTGGCCGAGGGGTGCGTGATGGCGGAGAGGATGAGCTGCTCCTGCTCGAAGTGGTACCCCAGGATCTCCTCGGCGCGCGCGAGCTTGCGCTCCTGCTCAGGCGAGAGGCTCATCGCGCATCACCGGCGACGACGCCCGCGATGACCTCGCTCACGCGCGAGCGCACGGTGGTCGCGCTCGCGAGGATGCCGTTCGTGACGGCCAGCTCGTTCGAGGAGCCGTGGCCCACGATGCAGGCGCCCTTCACGCCGAGCAGCGGCGCGCCGCCGTAGGTGTCGGGGCTCACCTTCGCCTTGAGCGCGGAGAGGTCGCCCTTGAGCAGCACCGCCCCGAGCTTCGACTTCGTCGAGGACAGAAAGGCGTCCTTCAAGTAGCTGAACAGGGTCTTCGCCGTGCCCTCGAGCGTCTTCAGGCACACGTTGCCGGTGAAGCCGTCGCACACCACCACGTCGAAGTCGCCTGCGAGCAGGTTGCCGCCCTCGCAGTTGCCCGCGAACTCGGGCACGTCGCGCCGCAGGGCCTCGAAGGTGGCCTGCGCGAACTCGGAGCCCTTCGTCTCCTCGGCGCCGATGTTGAGCAGGCCCACCCGCGGGTTCTCGACGCCCATGATCGCGCGCGCGTACGCCGCTCCCATCTGCGCGAACTGCACGAGGTACTCGGGCTTGCAGTCGGCGTTGGCCCCCACGTCGACGAGCAGCGTGGGACTTTGGTACGAGGGGATGACCTGGCCGAGCGCCGGGCGCTTCACGCCGCGGATGCGCCCCATCACGAGCGTCGCCGCCGCGAGGCAGGCGCCCGTGGAACCCGCCGAGAAGAACCCGTCGGCCGCGCCCTCCTTCACCAGGCGGCAGCCCACCACGATGGAGGAGTCCTTCTTCTTGCGGACCGCGCCCGCGGGGTGCTCGCCCATCTCGATGACCTCGGTGGTCGCCTGCGCCCGGCAGCGCTCATGCGCCGCCGCGAAGGGCTCCACCACGTCTGCGGGCCCGCACACGATGACGTGCAGGTCAGGGTCGGCCTCGAGCGCGGCGTGCGTGCCGCGCAGCACGACCTCCGGGCCGTTGTCGCCGCCCATGGCGTCAACGACGATGGTTACTGGTTCAGCCACATGTACTCCTTACAGCATGTCAAGCGTTAGGCATGGGCCCATGCGTCCGACCGCCCGAAATCGGCGCGCAGACGCATGGGCGCATGGGTTTTCGCATTTAGGATACCCGACCGCGCGCACGCACCTCGCAAGAAGCGCGCGACGTGGCAAAAACGCAGAAGAATTCCGCGCGGGCGCTGCCCCCGCGCACACCCAAAAAGCCTCCTGGCAGGCCAAGCCGCGAAGCTTGACGTGCGAGGAGGCTTTATGCCATCGGGGGGCGCGCCGCCCGCCCGACGTTCTCGCGAGAAGAGCGCTACTCGGTCTCGATGACCTCGCGGTTCTTGTAGTAACCGCAGTTACCGCACACGCGATGCGGAAGCTTCACTTCGCCGCACTGGGGGCAAACGGAGCGAGCGGGAGCGGTGATCTTGTCGTTGGTGCTACGACGAGCATGGGTGCGAGCGCGACCCATCTTACGCTTAGGTACTGCCATGATCTAACTCCTTCTATTACACGAGCGACGCCTCAAAGCTCGTAACTCGTTTCAGTAAACGCACGAAACGGTATTTTACCAAACGGATTCCCCCCTCGCAAGGGCAAACCGCGTCTTTTTCCACCCTATCTTGCCCTTCCGCGCGCAGGCGCGGGGTGCGCAACGTCAACTGCTGATGAAGTCCTCGTTGAGGGTGACGTTGAGGCCACGCGCGAGGGCGCGCAGGTCTTCGTCGGTCAGGTCGTAGGCGAACGTGGCGCCCTCACCCGTCATCATGCGCGCGGTGTTGTGGATCTCGGCCGCCTTCACGATGGCGTGCATGCGCCCGAACGCGTCGTCGAAGGTGGCACCCGTGCTCAGAAGGCCGTGGTGCGCCCAGATGACCGCCGCGTGGCGACGCGCCTGCTCGGCCGAGGAGCGCGCGAGCTCCAAGCTGCCAGGCACCTTAAGCCCCACGCACCCGACGCCCTCGGGGAACACCATCACGCACTCGGTCATGGCGCGCCAGAGCGCTCGCGTGAGGACGCGCGCGTCAGGCGGCAGCACCTTCGCGAGCGCGATCACCGGCACCGGGTGCGCATGGTAGAGCACGCGCGGCTCGTCGGCACGCCCGCCGGACGCAACGTCCGCGCCGCGCTCCCCTACGGCAGCTACGCCCGCACCCGCATCACCCGCGCCAGCCGCAGCCACGGCCATGCCGTCCGCGTTCGCAGCCGGCGTCCCGCGCTTCCCCGCGCCATGCGCCTGCAGGCGCGCCGCGTGGATGAGCAGGTGCCCCGCGAACTCGCTCGTGGGTCGCCCGCCGCCCGAGAAGCCGCAGAGCGCGCGCCACGCGCCGCCCGCGCCGTCAACCTCCACAATGCCGAGCGCGCGCGAGGGGTCGTCAGCCACGTTGCGCATGAACGAGCCCGTGGCCGTCACCAGGAAGAGCGCGCCGGCCAGCTCGGGCACTTCCACGCCGAGCGGCGCCCAAGCCCCCGGCTCACCGACAAGCAGCGTGCGCACGCGCTCCGCCTCGCCCGCCGTCAGGCGATATGATGCGTTGCCTCCGTTGCGCTCGTGCCAGCCCTGATCCCAGCCGTCGCCGCACATCCGCATCATCCCGCGGACGAACGGCAGCGCCTCGAACGCCGCCCGCGTCGCATCATCCATGTCCGTTCCCCTTTCCGTGTCCTCAAGCCGCCTTCATCGCGCGCCACTGCCGTCAGTACGTCAGTCCGAACGCCCAAAGCGGGACCACGTTGCCGAACCCGTACTCGACGTCATCCTTGACGACGATGCCGCGCTCCGCCCCCTTCAGCTGGCCAGCGCCCTTGTTCCTACCCCCTACCTCGAAGGTGACGCCGTCGATGGCGAAGTCAGCGAGAGCGGATGCGACAACCCTGTGCCGCACGCGCATCTGGTTGAAGAAGAACGTCTCCCTCACCGTGCCGACATCCACGTTTTCCCCGCCCAGATTGTACAGAATGTTCGTATTGTCGAGGTAGACCTTCTCCGTCTTCCCCAAGGCGCCCAAGCCGCCGGCGCCCGTCGCAAGCCGGGCGATCATGCCGGCCTTCTCCATGAAGATGAGATAGTCCTCGATGTTGTTGCGGCTTGCCTGGATCTTGCCTGCGAGGCTCGTCATGTTCGGCTTGAACGGCACAAGCGTGCTCACAACCGCCATGAGCTGCTTGAGCTTGCGCCCCGTTGCCGTGTTCATCTCCGCAAACTGAGGAATGTCGACCTCGAGCGTGCGCGCGATGACCTGCCCGAGCTCGATAGCGAAGTCGGGGTCGGCGCCGAACGGATAGTACCCGCTTCGCAGGTACTCGGAGAAGTAGGGCAGCGGGTGCTTGACGCCCGGGATGCGCGCCTTATGCTCGAGCACCTCGTCAAGCGTGAACGCGTCGAAGGCGATCCCATGGCGCATCCCCAGAAACTCGCGAAACGACAAGCCCTGCATGAGGTAGCGCGGCGCACGGCGGCTGAGGTCCGCCTCCCCCTTCTCTATGTCGAGGATCGATGACCCCGTGAAGCACACGTGCAAGTCGGGAAAGGCGTCGTAGACGGCCTTCAGCTCACGCGACCAGCTCGGATACTTGTGCACCTCGTCGATGAGCAGATGCGAGCCGCCCTGCTTGACGAACGCCTCGGCCGTGTCGTAGAGGGTGTGGCTGGCGAAGTACATGCTGTCAGCCGTGAAGTAGAGGATGCGTGACGCGTCGACCAGCTCCTTGGCGCGCTGGAGCAGCATGGTCGTCTTGCCCACGCCGCGAGGCCCGACGATGCCGAGCATTCTGCCATCCCAATTGACCTGGGGATACATATAGCGGTAGAACGAAGTGGGCACCTCGTCGAGCAAGCGGTGCATATGTTCGTAGAGACGGTCCATGGGAGCTCCTTTTGCTCAAACGCACTCATATGGTGCGATTATAGAGAAAAATCGCACTATATGAGTGCGATTTCATGGGAAATACGCACTGTGAGAGTGCGACACTGTAGGCTGGTTGCAAATGCTACCGCACCCCAGGGAGCACGATCCGTCATTCGACCTGCCCGCGATCGAAGGTCAGCAGGCGGCGGTAGCGCTCGTTCGTGCGGGCGAGCTCGCCTGGCGCGCCGTCGATGGCGAACGCCCCGTCCTCCAGCAGCACCACGCGGTCGCACGCGCCCACGCCTTGCAGGTGATGCGTGATCATGACCACGGTGCGACCCTCAAGCTGCTCGAACATCACGTCGATGAGCGCGCGCTCGGTGGCGGGGTCGAGGCCGGCGAACGGCTCGTCAAGCACCACCACGGGCACGTGCGACAGAAGCACGCGCGCGAGCGCGATGCGGTGCCGCTCGCCGCCCGAGAAGCGCTGGCCCGCCTCGTCGACCATGGTGTCGAGGCCCTGCGGCAGGCGCTTGAGCAGGGACGCGAGTCCCACGTCAGCCATGACGCGCTCGAGCTCCTCGTCGGTGGCGTCCGCGCGGCCGATGAGCAGGTTCTCGCGCAGCGTCTGGTGGAACAGGTTCGGCTTCTGCTGGATGATGCCCACGAGGCGCACCATCTCGTCGCCCCACGCGCCCGCCTCGCGCCCCGCAACCGTGACGGAGCCCTCACGCGGCGCAAGCTCGCCGCGCAGAAGCGTCGCGAGCGTCGACTTGCCCGCACCCGAGCGCCCGAGCACGGCGAGCCTGCTCCCCTGCGGGATGCGCAGGCTCACGTCGCGGATGAGCGGCGACGCGGCATCGTAGGCGAAGGTGACGCGATCGAAGACGATGTCAGCCGCGGGAGGGGCAGCGGCAGGAGCGCCCGCAGGCACGACGGCGGGAGCGGGCGCAGCGGCAGGAGCGGACGTGGCGCCGCCAGCGCTGACGGCGGGTTCGCCGTCGAACGCGACAGCAGACCCGGAATCATCGACAGCGCTACCACCAGCCGCAGGCACCCGCCGTCCACCAGCGCCCGCAGGCGCAACCTGCTCGCGCGGCGCGTCGGGGTCGGGGTAGCCGTTGAGGCGCTCGACGGCCGCGCCGTGCTCCACGAAGCCCTCGGCGGCGGCAGGCGCCGGCGCGAACGCCTCGATGAGCGGGAAGAAGCACAGCGCGAAGGCGGCGATCCAGTTGGCCGCGTACGCCGGGGCGTTCTCGAAGCCGACGCCCGCCAGCGCGCCCACGAAGCCGCCAGCCGCAGCTCCCCCGTCCGCGCTCGCGTCGAACGCGCCCGCCGCCCACACGAGCACGCCCACGACGCAGAGCCCGAAGAGCACCTGCGCCGCCACGTCGCGCACGCGCACGAATCGCCTGGCCGCGCGCTCGGCCTCGCGCAGCTTCCCTTCGAGCTTTTCGCAATGCGCGAGGTAGTCGTCGCTGCGGCCCGAGAACACCCAGTCGGCCACGCCGAGCACGTTGTCGGTCAGCTCATCGTAGAGGCGGGCGCGCAGGCTCTGCGCGCGGGTGCGCCGCGCGCCGTTCACGCACACCGACGCAAGCGGCAGCACGACGACGACCACGCCGAGCATCACCGCGAGCAGCCCGGCCACCGGCAGCGAGAACGCCCCCGTCGCCACGACGACGACCACGTACATGAGCCACGCCGCGGCCAGCGGGAACACCGATCGCAGGTACAGGTTCTGGATGTGCCCGATGTCCTCGGACAGCACGCCGAGCACCTCGCCGAGCCGTCGCTTGCGCGCGAGCGGCGAAGCGGCGCGCTCGAGGGAGTCGTAGAGGCGGCGGCGCAGCTCGCTGGTCATCCGCAGCGCCCAGTCGTGGCTCACCAGGCGCTCGAAGTACTGCAGGATGGGCTTGCCGATGCCGAAGATGCGCACGAACAGCGACGGCACGTGCAGCGCGAGCACCGTGAGCGGCAGCGCCGCCGCGAGCGAGATCATGTAGCCCGAGGTGAACATCAGCGCGCCCGCGAACACGAACGCCGCCACGCCGAGCGCGAGGGCGAGGGCGAGCACCCCCGCGTAGCGCGCGAAGAAGGGCCGCACCCAGGTGTCGGTCTTCCACGTCTGCGCGAGGCGCGAGAGCCCCGTGACGTTTCCGCTGCTCATAGCGCACCTCCCAGCTTCTCGAGCACGCCTGCGGCACGCGCGTCGCTCGTCGTCCCCTGCCACGCCACGCGCCCGCCCTCCATCACGAGCACGTAGTCTGCGTCGGCCACCCAATGGAGGCGATGCGTCGCGACGAAGGCGAGGCGCCCCTCCATGAGCGCGAGCATGTGCTGCTTGAGCTCGAGCTCGGTCTCGATGTCAAGGTGAGCCGTGGGCTCGTCGAGCAAGAGGACGTCCCGCTCGCGGGCGAGGAACGCCCGCGCGAGCGCGATGCGCTGGGCCTGCCCGCCCGAGAGCTCGCGCGCGCCCGCGCCGATGGGCTCGTCGACGCCGCGCTCGAGCGCATCGACCACGCCGTCGAGGCCCACGAACGCAAGCGCCTCGCGCACCTGCACGTCAGTCGCGTCGGGGCGGTAGAACGCCACGTTGTCGCGCACGCTCGCGTGGAACACGTAGGGGTCCTGCGGGATGTAGGCCACGCGGCGCTGCCAGGCCGGCGTGCGCAGCGTGGGCGTCAACGCGCCAGCGGCGCGCATGGTGCCGCACGTCGGGTCGGCAAAGCCCCCGATCAGGCTGAGCAGCGTCGACTTCCCCGACCCGCTCGCGCCGACGACGGCCACCTTGCACGGAGCGGCGAAGGAGAACGACACGTCGGAGAGCGCCCCTTCGAAGTCAGGGTAGGAGAACCCCACACCCGAGAACACGAGCGAGGGCGCGGCCGCGGCGGGAGATTGCGCGGGAGCCTCGAAGGACGGAGCGGCCTCGGGGGCGGCAGGGGCCTGCACAGCGACCTCGAAGGACGGAGCGGCCTCGGGAGACGCGCCTTCCGCAAGCCCCTCCCCTTCCGCGATCAGCTCGCCGAGCGCCGCAAGCGCCGTCTTGCCGTCGAGCGTGGCGTGGTAGTCAGCCGCGAACTCGCGGATGGGCTTGAAGTACTCGGGTACCAGGATGAGCACCGCAAGCGCCGGGAAGAACGCCAGGTCGCCGTCGACCAGGCGAAACCCCAGCATGATGGCCACCGCCGCGAGCGCGAGCGTGGCGAACGCGTCGAGCACCGCGCTCGAGAGCGTCGCGATGCGCAGCGTCTTCATGGTGACCTCGCGGAAGCGCTCGGACACCGCGAAGATGCGCGCGGAGTGGGCGCGCGCGAGCCCGAACGCCTTGAGCGTGTCGATGCCGCGCACCGAGTCGACGAAGTGGCTCGACATGACCTGGAACTGTGCGTGGCGCCGCGCCGCCTCGTCGCTGGCCGTGTGCCCGATCATCACCATGTACAGGATGATGAAGGGGAAGCACACCAGCGCTATCAGGCCCGACACCCAGTCGAGCGGGAAGATGGCCAAAAGCAGCACGAGCGGGATAATGACCACCGCGCTCATCTTCGGGATGATGAGCGCCACGTACGTCTCCACGCTGTCGACGCCCTCGACCACGTCGGCCACCACCGCACCCGACCCGCGGGCGGCGGTGAGGCGCGGCCCTGCGGCGAACACCGCCCTGAGCGCGCGTTCGCGCAGCTCATGCGCGCGGGCGTAGGCGTAGCGGTCGAGGTAGGCGTCTTGGGCGGCCAGGATGACCTGGCGCCCCACGAAGCACGCGAGGAAGGCGGCCAGCCACGGGGCCTCGGCGGCAAGCGAGCTTCCCGCCCACACGCCCACGATGAAACTCGCGAGCGCCCAAGCCTGCCCCACCACGGCGAGCGCGCGGGCCAGCGTGAGCGCGCCCGTGAGCGCATATGCGCCGCGCGCGCCGGGAAGCGCGAGCAAAGCCCGGTCAAACATGCGCCCTCCTCTCCGGTTGGGGAACTTCGCGGCCTTGCAACCTGGATCTGAATCCGGACCCAGCCCAGGCCCAACCTGCTGACCGCAGCCTTCAGCCTGCAGCCGCGCGGCCCCAGCTCGCCAGCAAACCCCGGTTCGCCAGCCCAGCTCCCAGCGACAGCCGCAACGCCAGCCCAGCCCCCAATCCCAACTCGCCAGCGCCAATCCTCGCCAACTATTAAATGCTACTCATACTATAGCATTTCTCCGGAGGACGTGCGCTGGGCGATGCGCGTGGTTGTCAGAACATGGAAGCCCTGCGGGGCCGCGCCCGCCGCGACGGTGGCCTCGACGCAGGCCGCAAGCAGCACGTCGGGGCGCAGCGAACCCGTCGGCTTGGCCTCGAGCGTGAAGCGCACGCGCGCGCCGTCAAGCTCGACATCCCCCGCCAGGAAGTCGGCCGTGCGCAGGACCTTCTCCTTCTTCTTGCGCACCACGCGCACCTCGTCGGGCACCTCGAGGCGCTCAGGCGCGCAGGAGAGCACCGCCTCGTAGGTGCTCAGGGGAAACGCCACCGACGCCGCGGGGGCGGCGTGCTCCACGTAGGCGCACGAGAGCGGCATCATGTCGTCCGCGCTCGCAGCTTGGAGCGCGGCGAGGGCGCGCTCGGGCGGCACGTAGGAAGTGAGGAGCAGGTCGAAGAACTCGTGCGAGCCACCCACGCCGACGGGCAGCGCCGCGCCGAACGCGATGCGCATGTGCGGCGAGAACCCTTGGCTCACCGCGAACGGCAGCTGCGCACGCCGCACCGCGCGCTCGAGCGCGTGCGCCACCTCCAGGTGCGAGAGCATCGCCAGACGCCCCGCCTTGCGAAAGACCACCCGCAACCGAAACAACCTCGGATCAGCCATGAAGCCCTGCTCCCCTCTCCCGCCGCGCGCTTGGCGCCGCACTTTCCCCACGCCGCGCGCATCCCGCGGCGACCCTTAACTCACGTGCATGCCATGATACCAAGAGTCGCCGCGTCAGTCAGGGAAGGCGCGTGAGGATCAGGGTAAGTCTTTGGGGATTGACGCGAAGAGAGAGGAACTGCCTCGCGCACTTTCAGATTGCTCCCCTGTTTCTTGGCCTTCGAGCAATCCCTTTTGAGCTTTGCCGTGAGCCGAAGCCCAGCGGCCGCTACTCCGACAGCTCGCGCTCGGCCAGATCCAGGGCCGCGGCGATGCAGGGAGCCATGTCGTAGTACCGGTAGGCGCCCAGACGGCCCGCGAAGACGACGCCCTCCTCGGCCTGGCCGAGCTCCCAGTACCGCTCGAACAGGGCGTTGTTCTTCTCGTCGTTGATCGGGTAGTACGGCTCGTCGCCCGGCTTCCACGCGCTCGAGTACTCGCGGCTGATGACGGTGTCGGGCAGCATCTCGCCCGCCTCGTCCCTGCCGAACTCGAACCACTTGTGCTCGATGATGCGGGTGAAGGGTTCGTCGTGGCTGGTGTAGTTGACCACGGCGTTGCCCTGCCAGTTCTCCACGCCCTCCAAGAGCTCGGTCTCGAAGCGCACCGTGCGCCACTCCAGCTCGCCCAGCCTGAAGCCGAAGTACTCGTCGATGGGCCCGGTGTAGACGACGCGGCCGGCCGCCCCGGGGTTGGCAGCGGCGAAGTCCCGGTACTCGACGCCGGTGAGCACCTCGACGCCGTCGAGCATGGCGGCGACCATCTTGGTGTAGCCGCCCACGGGGATGCCCTGCCAGCGGTCGTTGAAGTAGTTGTTGTCGTACACGTAGCGCACGGGCAGGCGCTTGATGATGGAGGGCGGGAGCTCGGCGCAGGAGCAGCCCCACTGCTTCTCGGTGTACTCCTTGACGAGCTTCTCGAAGATGTCGCGGCCGACGAGCGACAGCGCCTGCTCCTCGAGGTTTCTGGGCTCGCCCTCGATGGCGGCCTCGGCCCTCTGCCGCTCGATGACGGCGCGCGCCTCGGCCGGCGTGCGGACGCCCCACATCTGTGCGAAGGTGTTCATGTTGAAGGGAAGGTTGTACATGCGGCCGTGGTAGTCGGCCACCGGGCAGTTGACGTAGCTGTTGAACTCGGCGAAGCGGTTGACGTAGTCCCAGACCCCGCGATCGGAGGTGTGGAAGATGTGCGCGCCGTACCGATGCACGTTGATGCCGCGCACGCTCTCCGTGTAGCAGTTGCCGGCGATGTGGTCGCGCCTGTCGATGACCAGGCACTTCCTGCCCGCCGCCCTGGCGCGCTCGGCGAACACGGCGCCCGTCAGGCCAGCGCCGACGACGAGGTAATCATACTGGGTCATTTTCAATCTCCGTTTCTGCCATAGAGGAACGAACTGCCGTCAAGCACTCAAGATAATGTATCTGCCCCATCATATCAATCGCTGCTCCTCAAATATCCCGGCAAGATCAGCCCAACTCGGAACCTCTCCTCTGTTAGGCACGATCTCGATAGCACAAGCCGTCATCACCCTCGTGCCGCTATTGTCAGGCGTTGCGGTGCCGACCACATGGATTCTTCGCATGCACAGATCCCTGATCTTAGAGTCGGCAAATCTATCGTCAAACTTAACTTTTACGCCCCGTTTTCTCTCCGCTGTCGCGGCGACTCAAGATGGGCAGAAGCAAGAGGACACGATGCGGCCGTTCCCGAAGGACTTCGACCGGAGGCTTGCGACTCTGTCCCGACGCGGGCACGAGGGCACCGAGGGGCTCAGACGTCTTACGGAAGTGCGGGCTTACGTGACAGACAACGGCCTCATGGCAAGGCGTGACCATTGCGACCCAGCCGAGCCCATGTCCACCCGATGGCGCAGCAACCAGGGTGACACACAGCGCCAACGCGCCCAGGAAGCGCAGCGCATGCGCTACCGGGAGAGGGGTGAGAGATGATCGTGAAGATAACCTACGACGACAAGCGCCTCGACGTCTTCGACACGTCCACGTTCACATCAGCGCTTCCTCTGGGAAAGCAGAACATGCTCACCAACTTCGAGGTGCGATTCGACGACATGGGATTCGACGGACTCTGGCTCACCGCGCACAGCTATCAGGCGGACGAGACCTTTAAGAAGGATACCGCCGAAAACGACGTTCCCGTTGCCAGGCGCACCAAAGACTGGCGCTTCTTGCTGGCGTCGGCCGCAGAGCTTGAGCATGTCGAGCTCGTCGTGGTCGATGGCGAGGCAATCGTGAAGCGCGTGCTCGGAGAGCTCATCGACCTCCAGAGCTTCGACGAGAAGGCCTATGAGTGCATCGGTTCGCCATCGAAGGGCTTACACGAGCGGATCTGTGAGCTGTACGCGTATCTGCAAAAGCTCACCGAAGAGGCCGAGCCTTGCGTCCCCGGAGTGCCGAGGAGCGTTGTATCGAAGCTCGTGGCGGTAAAGCTTGCGAGCGAAGCGGAAGAAGGCAGTGCTGAAAAGAAATGGGGTGATCTCGATGAGGTTGGTTGGTAGCTTTGCTCACTGGCTCATCAAGGCAGTGTTTCGGTTCATGTAGGGGATGAACAGGTTCCGGTTTACGACATCAAGGAGGTCGCGATCTGCGACGTGCGCGGCGCGGATGTCACTGGTAACACATCAAGTCATGGCACAAGGCACACATGCTTGCCGGAGAAGGCTCTGGGCATCACAGCGAGGTCAAACAGAGCGTCACGAGCTACAGCACCGTGAGCCATGCGGCAGAAGACCATTGGGAGACCAAGGTGGTCGGCGGGCATTGGGAATAGATTCGGGGAACCCGCCAAATTGTCGATCATTCGGTAATCGTTGTGTTTGAGTTTGCGGTCATAGAAGAGTACCAAAGTTTGAGGTGCCGAATTGTCACCTCAAACGACACTGAGTACAGGCACGACTGAAAAAAAACTGGAGCGAGACCGCTTTCGCGACCCCGCCCCTACAAAACCCGAAGGTTTTAACATGTAGGTTCATTATGACGGCATGGGAACCCAGATGTCAACGAGCTTGAAGAGGAAGTCGAAGAACGACACAACCGTGCTGTTCTTGCTGAGCTGGGGAAGCGCAGCCTCGTAGTTTTTACGCAGGGCGTTCAGGCGCTCGGCATTCTTGCGCATGGCTGGCTCGCGCCTGCAGAGCGCGTTTAGGGAGTATAAGGCTGCGGCCATTTGGGCTATCCGCAGGTTCGATAGCTTCGAGCGGCGGCTCTTTGTTCTGGGAAGGCCATGTCTGTTGAGTGATTCGATTATGAGTGAGTTCGTTGAGTAGCTCGCCGCCTCAGCTGCTTGCGTGAAGCCGTTTGCTATGCAGTGATTATGTGCAGTAGCGTTCCTGAGCGCCTTGACGCTTTTCAGAACGTAGTGCTCTTGTAGCATCACGTCGTCTTCCCAGCGGGCGGCGCAGAACAGGTAGAAGTCCACGAAGGTACCGAAGTCGATAACCTCCTGAAGCACCCAGACAGGCATGTCTTCGATGTGATGCGCTATGAGCTCGCCCGTATAGATGTCATGGCGCTCGCCTGTACGGCTTCTGGCGTGCATCGCACCCTGGATGGCGTTGCGCCCGGCATGGTTCAGACTGGCATAGAAATCGGCAACGATGCCGTAGCCGTCCTCGCCATGGTTTTCGACGCCTGCCAATACTTTCATCTTGGCGAAATGCTCCACATCCACCGTCACGGCGAGGAAGGCGTCGCGCAGTTGCCTGTCGAGCGACGAGAGCACGGCCAAGTGACCGAAGTCGAGGTTGATATAGCTCCTAGCTTCGGGGCCCTCCGTCTTCCGCTCGTAGAGCTTGCAGTACGACGTTATGCGAAGGTAGTTGTTGCCGTTGGCGAGAAGGTCAGCTGCCTCCTCTTCGCTGAGCAAATCGAATGTGATGCCCTTTGCCTTTAAGCGGGTGATTTGCTGGTCTACGGTTAACAGCGGCTTCCTATGCCGTAATTCGGTGGCTTCTAGGCTCTCTCTAAAATGTTGGGGGATTTTCCTGTTTGAGGCCATTCTTGCCGCCTCCCCCGCGCTTCTTCGCTGATTTGAAGAATCCTCTCGACCTCCGAACAAAGT
>NZ_JAAKEC010000040.1 GCF_011038975.1 Adlercreutzia sp. ZJ176
GGGTAAGTCTTAATTCGTGTGGGAATAATAGCCAAAACCTATGTCTGATCAGGTAAAACAAAGCAAATCTAACCCCAAGTCAGCGCTTGGGGGCAAAATAAGGGCGCAACAACCTAAGCCCTTCACAGAGCATTTTTTAAATATATGACCAAAAGCCAAAAAATCGAATATGTCGCCGCTTGCGCGGGGGAGAGCGGGATCCCATCTCGAGGGGCTTGCTTGCTAGCCGACGCCCTCCTTTCTCTTGTCGCTTCTTACAAACAGCGGGATGGGCTTGTTGGGCTCTCTTTCGTGTCCCAGCACAACCAAACAGCGGTGTCTGAGCGCCTCGAAGCTCATGAAGCCGCGGCATGTGCGGATGATGTCCTTGATCTGTCGGTTGAGGCTTTCCGCTATCGCACTTGTGCGTCCGTGCTCCCAGGCGTTGAGGATGTAGACCTTGTTCTTCTTTATGGTTTTGGCCTCGGAAAGCATCTCGGGCACGCCGGTGCGCCGGGCAATGGATATCCACTGCCCCAAGGCGCGCTCCATATCCTCGCGGCTTTCGTAGGTAGCATCAGACCACTCGTAGAACAGCTGAAGGGCCAGGTAGGCACGTCTGAGCTCACGGGCTCCCTCAGACTCAAGCGCGGCTCTTGCACAAGTGATCTGGCGGGCGTCTCTAAGCTTGGCCTTTCTGGCGCATATGAGCTTGGACGCCCTGCTCAGGATCTTCTTTTGCTCTTTGTCGTCTTCGATCGCGTGGACAAGTCTCAGTCTCGTGTCGTCGACCGCCCCTGTCACAAGCTTGCTTATATGGAATTTGTCGGCGTAGATGACCGCGCCAGGGAGAAGCTCCTTGGCAAGGCTGATATAGGAGCCGTTGAGGTCGCACGATATGGTCGCCACGCCATTTCGTTCTCCTTTGGTGAAGCTCTCCAAATACGCTCGGACGGTCTTGGAATCGTCTCCTGCGAGCATGTCGACAAGTGTCTTCTCGTCGGCGTCGTAGACACAGCAGGCCATGTGGGGCTCGCCGCGCTTGACGGCCACCTTCTTGGGAAAAGCCCTCACTTCGTCTATGCAGAGGTTGCGGGGCAGCCGGTGCGGCGGCATCTGCGCTGCCGCCTCTATCTTGGCGAGGATGTTCTTGGAGGCGCCGGTCATGCGCTCGAGCTCGGCGATGGTTCTGCCCCGGCCGAGCTCTTCCAAGACAAACGCCTCCAGGCGCGTGCTCACATGGGGCGTGAGCCGGGAGACAAGGGGGTCGTCTTCTGTGAAGGTCCTGCCGCACGCAGGACAGCGGTAGCGTTTCTTCTTGAGGGCGATGAGGCAGGGCTTTCCTGCATGGGGCACGTGATAGACGGTGGAGTTTGTGCTGCCGTGGACCTGGGCCCTGCGCCCGCAAGCGGCACACCTTTCCTCATGGGCGATGCGTGCGGCCTTGACGGAGGTGTAGGCGCCCTCATCGTGGATGTCGTCTATCCGGTATGCATCCCCGTTGATTCCGATGAGTTCCGCATGTATTCTCATCACAACCACCACGCATCCCACGCCTGGTGCGCAGTGGCACACCACCCAGGGCAAATGCCTTCGGTGTCGTCTTTGCTGACGCAGCCGTCCTTTGCGCACTTGTCGGACAAGAGCATGAGCGCAAGCGCATCTTTGGTGCCGGCCTTTTCTCTTTCAAGCGCTTGCAGGGCAGCCCGCTCGTCGCGGGCGAGCTTGCCTGTCTTTGACTCGGGGCTGTTGGATGCAGCAGCATCCCGCGCTGCACGCTGTTTGTCGTATACTTCAAGTGCGTTACACCACCCGGGGCACTCCTTCATGCCGGGGGAGGTCTTCGAGGGCCGTGTGTACACGCACCCGTACCTGCCGCAGCAGTCGACGAGCATCCTTATCACCTTTGCGTCTGAGCGGCTTCCCTGCCCTGTCATCAAACGCTTAAGTGCGCTTTGCTCGGCCTCGCTTGGCGTGGGTTTTGCTGTATGCGTAACGTGTTCCATGACGGCCTCCTCTCAGAAGGGGATTTCGTCAAGGTCGGATGTAGCGGCATTGTCAGCTTCAGGCTCGTCCATTGATTTGAGGCAGGAGATCGTCCGGCACCAGCAAGGGCAGCCGAGTTCGTCTGCGGTGGTGTGCCGGCAGGCGTCCCCGAACAGGTCGCTAATACAGCGGCCCGACTTAGAGCAACGATCGCAGAGCCTATCAAGCGCCCATATGCCCAGCCGCCTGGACGGCCGGCTAAGTGAGAGCCTGATCGCCAAGCGCTCGTATAGGCGCGCATCCACACCTACGGTGGTATTGCCCATGTTCTCCATTTTTACCTTACTTTCCGAGGGCGCGGGCTGTCATAGGGTCCTTGAGGGAGGCGCGAACTCTCCCAAGGACCCAGTCGAAAGAAAAGACGGGCAAGGCTACCCGTCCCTTTGTTCGATAAATGATGACGCCCGTCCTGTATGCTCAACTGTAGGCCCTGGAGGCTTCAGGAAGGCTAGAAAGCGGACCGTCACGCAAAAACAGGCGGAAAACGTGTGGGCATGCGGAAGATGGTGAAAACCATGCTAAATCCCACACGTTTTAGCGGTTACCC
>NZ_JAAKEC010000041.1 GCF_011038975.1 Adlercreutzia sp. ZJ176
TGGGGGTCGCAGACCACCCAACTTTGTTCGGAGGTCGAGAGGATTCTTCAAATCAGCGAAGAAGCGCGGGGGAGGCGGCAAGAATGGCCTCAAACAGGAAAATCCCCCAACATTTTAGAGAGAGCCTCCTCCCGATGGCGGAGCGCGCCTTCCTGGTCTTGGCGCAGGCGCACGCGTTGCGCTCCAAGTGGACGACGCGCCTCTGCCAGGCAGCCCCCGCGAGCACCTCCCCGATGGCGCGGCGAAGGCCCTGGTGGGCGTCGGAGGTGACGCAGGCCGCCCCGTCGGCGCCTCGTGCCTTGAGCGACTTCAGGAAGCCCGGCCAGGAAGGGCAGGACTCCGCGCCCGCGCAGTCGAAGCCCACGAGGCGCCCGTGCCCGTCATCTGCGACCGCTATGGCGCTCACCGAGGCGACGGATGCCACATGGCCGTCCACGCGGCACTTCGCGCAGGTGGCGTCGAGCCAGAGATAGGGAAATCCCATGTCCTCGAAGGTCCTCGTCTGCAGGTCCTCGGCCGACGCGTCGAGGGCGGATGCGATGCGCGATGCCTGGGAGGGGCTCATCTTGTCGATGCCGAGCTTCTGGGCGACGCGCCCCGCCTTCCTCGCCGAGACTCGCTCGCGCACGTCTCGGCGATGGCGGACGCCACCGCCCTGTCCGCTCGGGAGTACCTCTCTATGAGCTCGTCGGGGAAGTAGGACCCGATGCGGAGCTCGGGGATCCTCATGGTGATGGCCCCCGCGCAGGTGATGAGCCTGCGCTCCCGGTGCCCGTTCCTCGTGTTCTGCGAGGAGTCGCAGAGCTCGTCGGCCTGGGCGGACATGATCTCGTTGACGAGGGCCTCCGCCACGGTGCGGATCAGCTCCTGCATGTTGACCATGCCGTCGTCGAAGCGCGGCATCGCGCCCCCGTCGGGAGCAAAGTCGCCTATAGCGTTCATCACGGTCATCATCCTTTCCAGCGAATCTACGACTTCAGCAATCAAAGATTCTAGATGATGGCCTTTTTCTCGAGCATCACTTTCCGCTTACACCAACATTAGGGACGCAATCTCTCGCACTTCGATTTGCAGCAATTTAATGGATATCCATTCATCTCGTCTTCATCCGTGTTGCTGTTAGAATATTATTTGGATATCCAATAATAGGAAATCGCAGTTAAATAGAGGGAGGATTCATGCGTGGCAGACCAAAGCTGAATGATAGCCGGGACAACCAATATCGCGTCAGGCTCAACGACGAAGAGAATGGAAAGCTCAGCTACGTAAGCGAAGCGACCGGCAAACCAAAATCAGAGATCTTCAGGTATGCGCTAATCGATTATTACAACAAGGTGCGGCTAAATGAGGTAAACAGTGCAAACAGCGAAGACGTTTGGGAAATAGACGGCATCAGCCTGAAGCGGGTCGTGAATTGCCCGCATTGCAATACGCCTTTGCGGGTCGACCTCAAAGATGGGTGCAACATCACAACGAACGACGGGCGGATGGGTCCGGAAATCCTATACGAATTCGATTTCGAAGACACGTGCGATTATTGCGGCGGACACTTCCTCATAGCCGGATACGCATCCGAGTACCCCGTTGGCGCGCTTAACCATGAAGACATAGTTGTCTTCCCGGCACAGGAAAGGGGCGGAGGCCTATGAGCTCATTTTCGGAAGCGATCAAGCAAGAGGCGAGGAGTTTTATCCCCGAGATGCAGCAGCGATTTCGGGACAAGAGATACGCGGAAACACAAGAAGCCATCGAGGCCGAGCGCATCAACAACATCGCGATAGCAGCTATCGCCATGCTGGACGCCGGACTAAGAGACGCGCTCGTCATGCGCATGCTCCAGAAGCACTGGGATCTTCGGCTGAGCGAAGCGTCCGATATTATTGAGTGGGCGCACTTGCGACTTAACGAAAACATAAAGCCGTAGAGCAAGGGGCAGACTCACCATTGCATCGTAGACGGAGGAGAACGGAGGGCCAACAATGCGGCTTGCCAAAATAATAATTGAGGGGTTCAGATCGTTTGGCGAGCGTCAGACCGTCGAGTTCGACGGCCTTACCACCTTCATAGGCGAGAACAGCTCCGGAAAGACCGCGGCCCTCGCCGCGCTCGGAAAGATATTCGCCCAGCGACAAGCCGACCGCCAGCTTATGCGCAGTGACTTCCACCTTCCGAAGGATATGAAGCCCGAGGATGTCGACGAGCTTGAATTGACCGTCGAGGCCATATTCGAATTCGACGAGCTCTGGGGTAAGTCTTAATTCGTGTGGGAATAATAGCCAAAACCTATGTCTGATCAGGTAAAACAAAGCAAATCTAACCCCAAGTCAGCGCTTGGGGGCAAAATAAGGGCGCAACAACCTAAGCCCTTCACA
>NZ_JAAKEC010000042.1 GCF_011038975.1 Adlercreutzia sp. ZJ176
GGCTCTCTCTAAAAAGTTGGGGGATTTCTCTGTTTTGGGGCATTTATGCTGCCTCCCCCACGTTTCTTTGTTGATTTGCAAAAATCTTCCAATCTCTCAATAAAGTTGGGTAGCACGTGACGTCAAAGCACAGAGCCTTACTCCTATCTACAGACCTATGATCGTCCCGTCCGGCGCGTGAAGAGAAACTATCCGCTGCGGGCGCGGGTGTGCCCGCGCGTTGGAAAGACAAGGTACAAGGAGAGAACGCACCTCCCCTTGTACCCCTATGGCAACCCGTGTCCGTAGCAGTTAGGAGCAATACCATGAGACGCGGGATGACACCTGTGGAAGTGAACGCCTGGCGGCGAGCACTCGCGGAAAGATCATTTGCAGATGAGCTAACAGTTGCTGATCTGGTCGAACTTTGGGATGAGCGCGAAGCGTGTGCGCACGAGTTCGGCTGTGCTGCGATCAATGAGGCGATATTGCGTCCAGAACCTGACAAGTGCCCAAACCTTTGTGGGGCACTCGTATACCAGCTTGAGCGTGCAGGTTTCGGTGAGGAATGGTGGTCGTAATGGCAAAGAAAAACAATGAGCCCAAGATCAACTGCGTACTGGGTATATCTGACGAGTACAAGGTAGTCAAGTTTTCCCGCCAAGGAGATGTCGATGTCGCATATCTTCGCCGTGAGGTGCGCGAGAGAGAGTGTCCCTGCTGTGGTGCATACGCTCACATCAAGGGCCGCCGCTGGCGCAAGGTATGGCATGTGCCTGCACACCGCGTACCGCTCATGCTGATGATTGAAGTTACGCGCATGATCTGCCCCAAGTGCAAAAAGACTTGGAACGAGAGTCATGAAATGATAGGAAGTGCTTCTATTCATATGTCTGTCGATGTACAGGATCTGATCTTGCTCGACCTCATGGACAAGAAGTCCGTGAAGGCAACAAGCGAGAAGAATGGTCCGAGCACCTATATGGTGAACAAAGTACTTGACCGAGCTATTCTCGATGCTCACTACTTGCCTACTACCCTTTGCATAGACGAGTTCAAGGCAAACACCGATGAAGGCAAGATGGCAGTAGCAATTGCTGATGGAGATACAGGCTTTCTGATCGAGATACTGCCGCATCTCACCACAAAGTGCATAGGACATTTCTTCGAAGGGTTCGATCAAAAGGAACGCGCCTCTGTGCGCTACTACTGCTCGGACATGAGCGCTATGTTCATACGTGCCCAAAAGACCTGGTTTCCTGACGCTACGCTGTGCATCGACCGCTTCCATGTAGTCAAGCTTGTGACCGAGGCCTTCAACAGTGTGCGCAGACGTGTCCAAAACGACGAGTCGCTTCCCAAACCCCTGCGCCGAGAGATACGCAAGACATGGAAGCTTTTCTTGACCAAGCAAGAAGAGCTTGAACGCATCGATTTCGAATACGCCGAGAAGCTTGCCAACAACCGTGCCACTTTGATATCCACGCTCGACCTTACCGAAGAGGAAATCGCTGAGCTTTCCTTCATGAAGCCCCGCGAGGCACGTGTTGCCAAGGTTGAGCGCCTGCTTGAAGCTGACCCCGACCTTAAGTGTGCATACAAACTCATGCACCTGTTTCGCGACTGGTCTGACATGACATGGTGTGCTGGAAAGCGTGACTCTCTCATCCATTGGACTAGTCTTGCCATCAAAAGCGGCATTCCTGAAATGAAGCGAGCTGCCAAGAGCATCAAGCGTAACCGTGAGGGCATTCTTAACGGATACAAGTTCAATAAGACCAACGCCACAGCTGAAGGACTTAACAACTCCATCAAGGTGATGAAGCGCATGAGCTATGGGTTTAAGACGTTTGAGCGCATGCGGAGACGTTGTCTTTTGTCTTTGGGATACATGAAAATCATCAAGCACGGCATCAAGATCAACGGCGTCAAGTTCGAAGACCCGAGAGGCTAGCGAACTGCCTTTGATGTGGAGGTGATGCCCTTGATCTACGCCGCGCTGTTGCGCAAGAAGGTAGTGATGCCCCTGGCCTACCTGTGCTCGTAGGGCACTAAAAATCGAACCTTCAAAAATCAGCCCTATCAAGGGCGTAGGTCGTTGTACCCAAAATCGGGTTTGAACAGGTGTTTTAGTTGTCAAAGATACGTTCAATTAAGAGTGTTTTGCCTGATGGCGAGTTGATTATTGCGGTTTACTACCTAACATTTTGCCTAGAACC
>NZ_JAAKEC010000043.1 GCF_011038975.1 Adlercreutzia sp. ZJ176
TCTGAACATCCCGTTCGTGCTCGGCTTCATCTGCTGCGTGCTCTTCGCCCGCGAGACGTCTGGCAAGACGATGGACCAGCTGGCCGCCGAGGAGGCCAAGCTCAACAACTCCGAGACCGACGGCACGGCCCGCTTCATCATGATCCTCGTGGTCGCCGCCATCCTGGCAGTGCTCTGCATCGTGTGCCCGCTGGCCATCCAGGGATGGTCGAAGCTCCCGATCGCCCTGCCGCTCATGGCCGTCGGCGTCCTGCTTCCGTTCGCGTACTTCTTCGTGTTCGCCACCCCGCAGGCCATCAAGGACAAGGCCAAGCTGAAGGCTTAAGTCTCTCACCTGCTGCGTAGGCGCAACCAAGAAGCGCTCAAGAGCAAAAGAAGCCCCCGCAACCCGCGGGGGCTTCTTCTTTTACAGCAAATCAGATGTCGAAAACGCATCGGACGCCGAAGGCGTATCAGATGTGAGCCATGTCGTCCCGCCGAAGAGGGGGCTTCCCTATCGTGTCGTACTGTGCGGAGCCTTCCTTCCGTGAATCCTCAATGAGACTACCTCCGCATCATCCCGAGCGAGTCCATCCCCCCTCCATGTCACCCTGAAAGAGCGCGTCCCTTGTACGCCATCCCGAGCGCGTCCCCTCCCGTGTCATCCTGAGCGAGCGAAGCGAGTCGAAGGATCTGGCCCCAAGCGCAGCACGCCCGCATGCGCATCTCACCTGCAACCAGATCATCCTTCCCGACACGGGGAACTCCCCATTCCGTGTCATCCTGAGCGAGCGAAGCGAGTCGAAGGATCTGGCCCCGGGAACGGCACGCCCGCATGCGCATCTCACTTGCGACCAGATCCTTCGACTCCGCGCCCTCCGGGCGCTCCGCTCAGGATGACACGGGAGACTGAGACCTGGAACGGGCGCTCTGCTCAGGATGACGTGCCTATTCTTCGGCCTCCATGGCCTTGAGGCTGGCCTTGGCGCGCTCAAGCTCCTCCTCCTGCAGGACGCGCTCGTAGGTCTTGCCCTTGTAGCCGCGCACGTTCCGCTTGATCTTCTGGAAGAACGTCGGGTTGGGGTCCTCCTCGCCTTCGGAGAGGCCCTTCCACTCCTCCTTGATGGCGATGGCCACCGTGGCGATGAGCGCGAGGCGCAGCTTCGTCAGGTCGGTCACGCGGATCTCGTAGCACTCGCCCTTGTCGCGGAACTTCACCACCTTGATGTGCACGTCGCGCTTGTCGTCGCGGTCCTTCGTCTCGGTGATGAAGTCGCACGGCGGGTTCGAGAGCGAGCCGTACATGTCCCACAGCATGCCCTCGACGTAGTAGTGCTTGAAGATGGTGTAGGTGTGCAGGCAGTGCTCGTAGCGCTCGGAGCGCAGGTAGTAGTTGATCACCTTGTGGTCAGGCTTGATGCAGCCCACTTCCCCGCCCATGCGCCCGATCACGGCGACGGTGTCCTTCTCGGACTTCCAGTCGGACTCGAAGCGCATGAACAGCGCGCCGTCCTCGTACCACGCGTCGAAGTTCTCGTGACGCGCGATGGCGTCCTTCGGGAAATACACCTTGTTGTTCTTCAAAGTCCCTCCTCGGAAACGTATGTGCTGGGGAGATTATACCGCAAAGGAAAAAGGGGGAAGGCCCGTGGGGATCCGGGCCTTCCCCCTCAAGGGAAGTGGTTCGCGTTCAGGCGAAGGAGGGGCTTAAGCGTTCAGCTTGGCCTTGTCCTTGATGGCCTGCGGAGTGGCGAACACGAAGAAGTAGATGAACGGAAGCAGGACGCCGACGGCCATGAGCGGCAGGGCGATCGGGAGCTTCGACCATCCCTGGATGGCCAGCGGGCACACGATGCAGAGCACTGCCAGGATGGCGGCGACCACGAGGATCATGATGAAGCGGGCCGTGCCGTCGGTCTCGGAGTTGTTGAGCTTGGCCTCCTCGGCGGCCAGCTGGTCCATCGTCTTGCCGGACGTCTCGCGGGCGAAGAGCACGCAGCAGATGAAGCCCAGGGCAAAGGGGATGATCAGCACGAGCACGAGCATCGACCAGTTGGTCGCGCCCTCGGCGGTCTGGAACATGGCCATGCCGGCGATGCCGCCGAGCACGATGGAGGAGGCGGAGCCGCCGAAGCGGGC
>NZ_JAAKEC010000044.1 GCF_011038975.1 Adlercreutzia sp. ZJ176
GCGAGCCCATGAGGGTGCCGGGGTTCGGGTTGTCGGGCCAGAAGGTGTGGGCCACGAACAGGTTGGTGGAGTTGACGATCATGAAGTCATAACCGTCGAAGATCATTGCGAATGCGAGGATCACGAACGTGACCCACGTATGCGAGCTAATGCCAATGGAGTCAATGACCTCAGAGACAGTAAACTCTTTCTTGTCCATCCTTTACCTCCTCAAGGTAAACGATTCGCGGAAGGATGGCATGAGACGCAGTCGCACCCGACGTCACGGCCTGAGCTCGCCCTTAGTCAATCCCCTTCGTAAGTCGAACTCATGCCCTGAGGTCACGCGCTTCGCATGGCGTCCTTCAAGCCCTCCTTGTCCGCATGCGGTATTGCGTTCGAGCCTGCTAGGGATCAGGCTCGCCTTGCTGCGCGACGCACCTCTCCCTCAAGGTGGCGCCGCACGTGCAGACTTTAAAGCAAACGAGCGCTCTTCAATCAGACTTAGAGTGCTCACTTTCTCAACCCATCGGTACTACTTTTCAATTCCCAAGCTTTTCACCTGCGAAAACGTTCGACGACGCAGGCGTAGCGGTCGCCGGGGCACCGCCGGGGCGCCGCCGCCCCCTACTCGCCCCAGGGCGCGCCGGCGGGGTTGAGCCTGCGGCGGCGCGAGAGCTCGTCGGCGAACATGATGCAGTAGCGCAGGCCCTTGAGCGTCACGTACAGGCTCGCGATCTCGTGCTTGGAGCCGTGGTTGAACACCTCGTAGGTGAGGTACTCGCGGTCGACCATCGGCTGGTAGACGGGGCTGCCCTCCACCTTGCTCAGCAGCAGGTTGGTGGCCTGGCGGCCCAGCTCGTCCTGCTTGAGCGAGATGTTGTACAGGATGTCCTCCTGCTCGGGCGCCAGCCGGCCCAGCTCCTCAACCTCCGCGCGGATCTCGTCTTCGGTAGACATGGATGTCACCTCTCTCTTGGTATGACAGGTCGTTCGTAACGCCAGCGAGGGCTTCTGAGGTGTTTCACATAGCCCCGCCTTGGGGCCAAGCTGGCTTCGCCAACGCCGCGCCCCAAACAAGGGGCTAGGTGGAGCGCATCAGAAGGCCGCAGCGTCGAGCGGTCCGCTTGTCCCGTCAGGGCAAGCGGAACATAGAAAGAAGGCTCGCCACCCGAAGCGGGCGGCGAGCCTTGTCACGGCATGAATGCTCTTGAGAGCCTAGATGCCGGCGAAGCCCTTGGCCGGGTCGCTGTTGCCGACGCCGTTGCCGGTGTCGTTCGCCTCGTTGCCGGTGCGCTTCGTGGAGGTGTAGCCGCCCCAAGCGCGGGCGATGAACTTGTCCTTCACGAAGAAGATCTGGGCCTTCATGAGGTCAGCCTGGGCGATGCCGAACTCGGCCATCGCCTCGTCCTTGCTCTTGCCGTCGGCGAGAACGGCGTTCAGCTTCTCGGCAGCCTCCGCCGCGTCGAGAGCGAAAAATTCGTCGCGGGTCATATTCTCTCCTTGTCAGTCCTCAACACGATGCCGGGGGGCCGACCGGCACGGCCGGCCCTCCGCGCAATTACCTCAGGCTTACAGCTGGAACAGAACCATCGGGCGGTCGAACTCCGCCATCTTGGCGATCATGTCCTCGAGGGTGCCGTAGTACATGGACGCGGACTCCTCGACCTGGACGGCCAGCGGGCGCTGTCCGGCCTT
>NZ_JAAKEC010000045.1 GCF_011038975.1 Adlercreutzia sp. ZJ176
TTCGTGATCCTCGCATTCGCAATGATCTTCGACGGTTATGACTTCATGATCGTCAACTCCACCAACCTGTTCGTGGCCCACACCTTCTGGCCCGACAACCCGAACCCCGGCACCCTCATGGGCTCGCTCACCACGTGGGGCCTGCTCGGCATGGTGCTCGGCGGCGCCGTGGGCGGCATCATGTCCGACAAGATCGGCCGCAAGAAGATGCTGACCATCGCCGTCATCTTCTACGGCGTGTTCACGCTGCCCCAGGCGTTCTCGAACGACCTCGTGTCGTTCGCGGCCTGGCGCCTCATCGCCGGCTTCGGCGTGGGCTCCTGCATCCCGGTCGTGACCACCGTGTTCTCCGAGAGCATGCCCTCCAAGCAGCGCGGCGTGTTCGTCACCTTCGGCATGGCCTTCATGGTGGTGGGCTGGGTGCTCGCCGGCCTCATCGCCAACCCGATCTGCAACGCCGCCGGCCCGATCATCCCGGGCCTGTGCAACGAGGTCACCTACGTGCTCGCCGACGGCGGCACCGCCTCGATGTACACCAACTGGCGCCTCTGCTACCTGATCGGCGCCCTGCCGATCGTCTACGGCATCCTGCTGTTCTTCGTGATGCACGAGACCCCGCACTGGTACGCCAACAACGGCCAGCTCGACAAGGCCTGCAAGCGCCTCACCGAGATCGAGCAGGCCACGCGCCACACCTCGCATGAGTACGACCCGAAGTACCTGATCGTTCCGCCGAAGCCCGCCAAGGTCGGCCCCTCCGTGCTGTTCTCCTCCAAGTTCATCGTGGCCACGGCCGCTGTTTGGACGAGCTACTTCGTGGGCCAGTTCTGCGTGTACGGCATGAACGCCTGGCTGCCCGCCTGGTTCACCGGCATCGGCTACTCCCCCTCGGAGGCCGTGACGCTCCAGACGCTGAACAACGTCGGCGCCATCCTGTCGAACATCTCCGTCGGCTTCGTGTCCGACCGCTGCGGCCGTAAGCGTACGCTCGCCGGCTCCTGGATCTTCTGCATCGTGGCCATCATCATCTGCTCGCTGTTCGTGGCGCCGAACAACTTCGTGCTCTGCATCGGCCTGATGCTGCTGTTCGGCTTCGCGCTGAACTTCGCCATCACCGCCGTCCAGCCGATGATGCCCGAGGCCTACCCGACCGCCATCCGCAACACCGGCACGTCCTGGTGCCAGGCGTTCGCCCGCTTCGGCGGCTCCGCCTCCTCCATCGTGCTCGGCGGCATCGCCGGCATGGCCATGTTCCAGACCGCCGAGGGCGCGACCAACTGGTCGATGCTCGTGCTCGTTCTGAACATCCCGTTCGTGCTCGGCTTCATCTGCTGCGTGCTCTTCGCCCGCGAGACGTCTGGCAAGACGATGGACCAGCTGGCCGCCGAGGAGGCCAAGCTCAACAACTCCGAGACCGACGGCACGGCCCGCTTCATCATGATCCTCGTGGTCGCCGCCATCCTGGCAGTGCTCTGCATCGTGTGCCCGCTGGCCATCCAGGGATGGTCGAAGCTCCCGATCGCCCTGCCGCTCATGGCCGTCGGCGTCCTGCTTCCGTTC
>NZ_JAAKEC010000046.1 GCF_011038975.1 Adlercreutzia sp. ZJ176
CCTCGGGGGACATCGCGCCGAGCCACTCGAGGTACCTCCGGAGCAGCGGCCCGTCGACGCGCACGCACCTCTCGAGCTCGCTTATCCTGGCGCTCGCGACGCCGAGCGCGGAGGCGGCCTGGGCCTGGGTCGCGCCGATCCGCAGGCGCTCCGACCTCGCGGCCGCGGCGGCCTCCCCGCAGGAGGGGCGGCCCGCCTCCTGCGGGCGCATGAGCGCGCGGTAGACCTCGCGCGCGATGTAGCGCACGAGGATGCGCTCGATCTCGCGCCTGGTCTTGCCGTCCCTGGTGCGCTTCTCGACGCAGGGCCTGGTGCGCTCGTCGCGCCTCATGCGCTGCCGGGCTATGGTGTGCAGGGCGCAGTTGGCCCGGCGGTCGCCGCCGCGGTTGAGGCGGTGGCGCCTGACCCTCCCGCTGGACGCCTCGACCGGCGAGGCGCCGCACAGCGACGCGAACGCGGCCTCCCCGGACATCCTCCCGGGGTTGTCGCCCGCGGCTATGGCGAGCCTGGCCGCGCTCACCGCGCCGCAGCAGGGGACGCCGAGCAGGGCCGGGGCGTTGGCCTCCAGGATGGCGCGCATGGCCCCCTCGTGCTCCGCCGCCGCCTCCTTCGCCGCCCTCCACGACAGGGCGAGCGTGCGCAGCGAGTCCCACAGCGACCGCTCGGGCTCGCCGCGCGCCCTCCGCCTGCGTGACAGGCGCCTCATCAGCGCGGGCGTCCCCATCCCGCGCAGCCCCTCGCGCACCGGCGCGGGCGCGGTCACGACGAGGGCGCGCACGCGGTTGGCGGCCCGCGTCGACTCGGCGACGGCCGCCTCCCGCGCGACCTCCCTGAGCCTGAGCGCCTCGACCCAGCCGGTGCCGGCCCTGGGCGCGCCGGACGCCCTGCCGGCCAGCGCGTCGCGCGCCGCGCGCTCGGCGTCGGCCGGGTCGCTCTTGCCCTCCCCGGCCCGCCTCCTGTCGCGCCCGGGCCTCACGACCTCGACGACGTCGTAGCCGAGCTCGGCGAGCCTCCTGGCGACCCCCGCCCCGTACGAGCCGGTCCCCTCGACCCCGACCACGGCGCAGCCCCCGGGCCCGCCGATCGCCGCGGCGATCCCGTCGTAGCCGGCGGGGTCCGCGGCGTAGGTGCCGGTCTTGACGACGCGGCCCACGCGGTCGATGACGCACAGCGCGTGCTCGTCCTTGTGCGTGTCGATCCCGGCCGCCACGCTTCCGCTCTCGTTCATCCGTCCCCTCCCCTCGGGTGCCTGGCGGCCCTCGGGTCGGGCAGACGCGTCACTGGCGGGGGCGCGCTATAATGCAGATGCTGCTCTGCGGTCGCGCCCATGCTCCTATCAAGTCATGGCCGGCCCTCGGGTCGCCGGGGCGGCGCGGGGCGGCTCATCCTCGAGACAGCCCTCGGGCGTCGGACACAGTGCGAGCCACCGCGCCGTCCCCGCAACGTAGGTTACCGCCCTTCCGGCTCGGTGGAAGCGGAAGGGCGAGACCCGTAACGATTATCAGTGACAC
>NZ_JAAKEC010000047.1 GCF_011038975.1 Adlercreutzia sp. ZJ176
GTGTAACAAAAGCACTTGACACCCCTGTTCGGGGACACTTTTTCGAGAAAAAAGTCAGTCCGGGTCGGGGGTGAGCGGTGTCTAGCCCAAAATGCGGCGTCTGCGGCGCCAAGATGATGAAGAACGGCAAGACCGAGGCGGGCACGCAGAGATGGCGTTGCGGCAGATGCGGGGCGTCCTCGGTCCGCAAGATCGACAGCGCCGCGAAGGCTCTCGCGATGTTCGTCAGGTGGCTGCTCGGCAAGCTCGCCCAGTGCGAGCTCGGGATCCCCGCGAGGACCTTTCGCGACAAGACGGCGAGGTTCTGGTCGCTCTGGCCGATCCTTCCCGCGTGCGACGAGGTCCGCCACTTCGTCTACATGGACGGCATCTGGCTCGTCCGCAACAAGGCCGTGGTCCTCATCGCCTGCACCGACGCGCACGTCATCGGCTGCCACCTCGCGAAGTCCGAGAACGCGAAGGACTGGGCGTGCCTCATGCAGAGGATCGCCGCCCCCGACGTCCTCGTCTGCGACGGGGCCGGGGGCATCGGCAAGGCGATGCGCGCCGTGTGGCCGGAGACAAGGATGCAGAGGTGCACCTTCCACGTCTTCCGCCAGGTGAAGAGGTGCACCACGACCAGGCCGAAGACGCAGGCGGGGGTCGACCTCTACGCGATCGCGAAGGACCTGATGCGCGTCGAGGACAACACCGAGGCGGCCGTGTGGATGGCGCGCTTCCAGGGGTGGTGCGCAGAATACGAGGGGCTCTTGAGGGAGCGGTCCGAGACCGACCGCCGCAAGTACAGGCACGAGCGGCTCAGGAAGGCCAGGCGCGCGCTGGTGGAGCTGTGCAACGCAGGGACGCTGTTCACCTACCTCGACGAGGACGTCGTCGCCGAAGGCGCCGTGCCCTCGACGTCGAACAGGATCGAGAACCTGAACGGTCGGATAAGGAGGATGCTCTCCCTTCATCGCGGCATGAGCATCGACCGCAGGGTGAAGGCGGTCTTCTGGTTCTGCTACATGGAGTCGGAGGCCCCCGTCTCTGCAGCACGGATGCTGAGGGAGTTCCCGACCGACGAGGACGTCAAGCGGTGGCGTATTCAGGCCGCAAGGCAGCAGGGCGACGACACCGGGGCGCCCGCTCGTTGGGGAGAGGGGCTAGTGTGGTCTGAATTCCATCGTTCGACCCCATATCCTTACGGTGTCGAATGATTTCCTTTACACACTTTTCTGCCTATATGCC
>NZ_JAAKEC010000048.1 GCF_011038975.1 Adlercreutzia sp. ZJ176
TGGGGCATGAGCGCTCCGTCGGGAGCGTGAACCGCCGCAAGCGCATGGCCTACGTGCGCTTCGACGAGCCGGGCGGCGGCTTCCTGCTGAAGGCCGCGCTCAACGTGCCCGAGAAGGGCTGACGGGAGCTCCAGCTCGGCAGCTGCCTGGCTGGGACGCCTGACCGGCCTCCCCGGCGCGCGCCTAGAGAGGGCGCATGCCGGAACACATACCTTGACGCGACGGAGTCTGCGCCTGTGGCGAGCCCCGCATCGGTCAGGGGGATGGATACCTTTTCGTTTCGACGCGCGCGAGGCGCGGGTGGCGAAGCCGCGCCCGGGTGCGAGCCCAAGGGGCGCCGCACGGGGCGACGGGCCCCGCGGCGGCCCCTCAGGCGGGCCCCGGGGCGGGCGTCAGCCCCGGGGCCGGGCGCGCAGGGAGGAGCCTGCCCCATGCCCAGGTGGTACGTGATCCAGGTGGGCGCCGGCCGCGACGATATCGTGCTAGAGCGCGTGCGCCGCAGGGCGGCCGAGCTCGCCGAGGCGGGCGAGGTGGCGCCGCAGGCGCTCGCCCGCGTGTTCTCGCCGCGCTACGAGACGCAGGCGAAGGTCAAAGGAGAGTACCGGCTCGTGAGGCGCAGGCTCACCCCCGGCTACCTGGTGGCGGCGAGCAGCAGGCCTCAGGACCTCGAGCGCGTCTGCCGCACGGCAGGCGAGTTCGCACGGCTCCTGCGGAACGAGGAGGGGTTCACCCCCCTGAGCGATGACGAGGCGGCGTGGATGGCGGCCTTCACCAAGGAGGGCAGGCGCGCGGTCCCCATGTCCACGGCGGTCAAGGAGGGCGACGAGGTGGTGGTCACCGAAGGGCCGCTTTTGGGGTGCGCGTTCCCCGTCAAGAGGATCGACCGCCACCGGAGCACGGCCTGGCTCGAGGTGACCATCTGCGGCAGGGCGAAGGAGGTCCCCGTGGGGTTGAGGGTAGTTGCGAGGAGAGATGGCGACAGAAGATCTGACAGCTGAGGAAGCGGTACAGGTGGCACGTGCCTGCGGGCGCGC
>NZ_JAAKEC010000049.1 GCF_011038975.1 Adlercreutzia sp. ZJ176
TGTGAAGGGCTTAGGTTGTTGCGCCCTTATTTTGCCCCCAAGCGCTGACTTGGGGTTAGATTTGCTTTGTTTTACCTGATCAGACATAGGTTTTGGCTATTATTCCCACACGAATTAAGACTTACCCTTCCTATTATCGTCCGAGCCAGCGAGAGCTTGCGCAGCCACCTGCCCACGCGCGTGACGCGGGGGTCGTCGGCCATCTTGAACACCGGGCCCGTCTTCTCGTTGAGGTCCCTCAGCCCCTCGAGCCTCTCCTCGGCGTCGGCGCACATGCTGCGGAACTTGTACATGGTGAACTCTCGTCCGCCCTTGGTCACGCGGGCCTGCCTGAAGATCACGGGGCCGGACGGGTCGTCGAGCTTGATGGCGACCGCAACGACCGCGAACAGCCAGCAGAAGGCGACCAGCATGAACAGGCTGAACGCCACGTCGAAGGCGCGCTTGACAGCGCGGTAGGCGACGCGGCCCTCGGCGCCGGGCAGAGCCGGATCTCCGAAGCCCGCGTCCCGCCCCGCCTCCCGGGGAGCGCCCGCGCCGGGCATGCCCGCGCAGGCCTCCTCGGCCTGGTCACCCAACGTCGCGTTCCCGCCGTACAGGCCCATGGGCTAGGCGCCCTCCGCCCGCAGCTCGAGGACGGCGGGAGGGAAGGAGGCTCGCTGGGTCAATTGACCCAGCGGGAGGTCATGCGGGCAGAAGGCGCAGGGTGCGCCCGTAGTCGCATGCTGTACCGCGAAGGGGACAGAGGCGCGCCCGCAGGCACGTGCCACCTGTACCGCTTCCTCAGCTGTCAGATCTTCTGTCGCCATCTCTCCTCGCAACTACCCTCAACCCCACGGGGACCTCCTTCGCCCTGCCGCAGATGGTCACCTCG
>NZ_JAAKEC010000004.1 GCF_011038975.1 Adlercreutzia sp. ZJ176
TCCCGTCAGCCCTTCTCGGGCACGTTGAGCGCGGCCTTCAGCAGGAAGCCGCCGCCCGGCTCGTCGAAGCGCACGTAGGCCATGCGCTTGCGGCGGTTCACGCTCCCGACGGAGCGCTCATGCCCCATGAGCGGGCCGCGCGTCACCGTGAGCCTCCCGCCCTCGATGACGCCCTCGCTCGCTCGCAGGACGCCCTCGGCGTCGAGCGCCGAGGCGAGCCATGCCTGGACGTCCGGGGAAAGGGCCGCGTGCGCGGCCTTTCGGCCGCCCGCCAGCGCCACGGGGAACGACAGCCCCCCGAGCGCCCGCGAGAGCGCCCGCGCGTCGCGCGCGGCGACGAAGAAGTACCCGCGGAAGACGGGGTCGACCACCAGCCGCCACGAGCCCCGCTGGCGCAGGAACTTCTCGTAGCGCGGGGCGACGCAGCCCTCGGCCACCTCCGGCGAAAGCACGCTTGCGCACTTGGCGGCCATGGCCTCCTCATGCCCCTCGCGCACGCGCACCGCGTACCACCTGAGCGCACCCGGCGATGCGGCATGCGGCTCCCCCGGCGTAACCGCCGACGGGAAGCCGATGCACTCCGCAGGCTGGGCGCTCAACTCAGACACGCTCGCATTCTCCTCGCGGCCGAGCGTCACCCCATGCCGCGCGAGGCGGCGCTGAGCCCGCATCCAAGCTGGTGAGATAAAGTAGACTTTTTGTCAGGGGAAGGCTATCCTGAACGAGTTTGAAGAAAGGGCAGGTCAAGCGTTTTCGCATGAGGTCCCTCCAAGCTGGTTCCGGGGGTAGGCAAAAAGTCTACCTTTTGACGACCCTAAATCCGCCCTTGAGCTAAGTGACGCGATTTTCGCACCCAACGCAACGTGCGAAGTGAACGCAAATTTATTCAATTGCTTAGAATGAAACTAGAGTGTTTTTGCAGAAAAGAACAACCGGGCAAGGAGGGCGCCATGGAAGCCGCGTGCGAGGTCATCACCATCGGGAGCGAGGAGAGCTACGAGGATCTCAAAGAGGCCATGCGGGCGCAGACGTACTGGGTGCGCTTCTTCATGCGCCCCTGCTGCCCGGCGCCGGGCGAGAGCACGGCCCGCAGCCTCGCCGAGCGCCTCAAGTCAGAGATAGACGCGCGCGTCGACTTCACCGAGGAGCAGCGCGCCGACCTGAGGGGCGTCGTCGACGAGCGGCTCGCCTGGTACCTCGCCCTCCCTGTGCGCCACACCGCCTAGAGGCGGGAGGCGCGGCGCACCCACGGCGCACCCGCGGCGCGCTACAGCGCGGCGATGATGGCCTCGACGGACGCCTTCGCGTCACCGAGCAGCATGTCGGTGTTGTCGTTGAAGAACAGCGGATTCTGCACGCCAGCGTAGCCCGCGTTGCCCATGGAGCGCTTGGAGACCACCACACGCTCAGCCTCCCACACGCGCAGCACCGGCATGCCCGCGATGGGCGAGTCGGGCTCGGTCTCGGCGGAGGGGTTCACCGTGTCATTGGCGCCGATGACCAGCACCACGTCCACGTCCGGGAACTCGTCGTTGATCTCGTCCATCTCGTACACGCTGTCGTAGGGCACCTTCGCCTCGGCCAGAAGGACGTTCATGTGGCCCGGCATGCGACCCGCCACCGGGTGGATGCCGAAGCGCACGTCCACGCCGCGGTCGATGAGCTTGCGCGTGAGGTCGGCCACGGGGAACTGGGCCTGCGCCACCGCCATGCCGTAGCCCGGCGCCACCACCACGCGCTTGGCCTCCTTGAGCATCTCGGCCACCTCGGCGGGCGTGACCTCGGTGTGCGTGCCCATCTCGCGCGCCTCGCCGCCGGACTTCCGCGGGGCGCCGCCGCCGAAGCCGCCCAGGATGACCGCCGCGAACGAGCGGTTCATGCCCTGGCACATGATGTAGGACAGAAACGCGCCCGAGGAGCCCACCAGAGCACCCGTGATGATGAGCAGGTCGTTGCCCAGCGTGAAGCCGGCCATGGCCGCCGCCCAGCCTGAGAACGAGTTGAGCATGGACACCACCACCGGCATGTCGCCGCCGCCGATGGCCAGCACGAAGTGCGCGCCCAGCACCAGCGACACCACCGTGATGACGGCGATGGGCACCACGCCCTCGTCGACGCCGACCGTGCTCACCAGCCAGCCGATGCAGGCGAGGCACACCACGATCATGGCCAGGTTCAGGGCGTTGCGCCCAGGCAGCGTGAGCGGCTTGCCCGAGATCTTCGCCGACAGCTTCAGGTAGGCCACGATGGAACCCGTGAACGTCACCGCGCCGATGAAGATAGCGAGGCCCACCTCCCCCATGTGGAAGGCGTTCTCGTAGGCTCCCGTGCCCGGGTTGACCAGAAACGAGTTGAACCCGACCAGAACGGCGGCCGCGCCCACGAAGGAGTGCAGCAGCGCCACCAGCTCGGGCATGCCCGTCATCTGGACGCGCACGGCCTTGAACACGCCGACGGCGGCGCCCACGGCCACCGCGGCCACGATGAGCAGCGCCGTCAGGGGCACGCCCGCATCGTCGGTCAGGATGGCGACGGCCACGGTCGCCACCAGGGCCACGGCCATGCCGGCGATGCCGGACAGGTTGCCGCGCGCGGCGGTCTTCTGCTTGGACAGGCCCGCCAGCGCCAGGATGAACAGCAGCGCCGCCAGGATGTAGGAGAGCGTCTGGAAGCGCTCCAAGACGTCAAGCATCTCAGGGGACGCCAGCGCCCCCGCATACGCAAGGTTCTCCATCAGTCGTTGCTCCTCTCGAACATCTTGAGCATGCGACGCGTGACCAGAAAGCCTCCGAACACGTTGATGGACGCTATGGCCACGGCGACGAACGAGAGGGCCGCCACGACGGGGTTGTCCGACCCCACCAGCAGAAGCGCGCCCACCACGATGATGCCCGATATGGCGTTGGTGACCGACATGAGCGGCGTGTGCAGCGAGTGGGACACGCCCGTGATGACGTAGAAGCCCACGACGACCGCCAGCTCGAACACGATGAAGTGGCTCGCCATGTCAGAGGGCGCGGCCACGATCAAAGCGACGCCCAGAAGCCCCAGGAGGACCTTCCACCAGTGCTTGGCGAAGGCCGACTTCTCCGCCTTGGGCGAGGGCGCGGCGTCGCCCGCGGCCTCGACCGCAGGCTCGGCCTTCTGCGCGGGCGCGGCCGACACCTTCACCGGAGGCGGCGGCCACATGATGGCGCCCTCGAGCGTGACCGTCATGCCGCGCACCACCTCGTCGTCCATGTCCCAGACGGGGACGCCGTCCTTCGCCTTGGTGACCAGCTTCATGAGGTTCACGACGTTCTGGCCGAACAGCTGCGAGGACTGGCCGGGCAGGCGGCTCGGCAGGTCGTCGTAGCCCACCACCTTCACGCCGTTCTGCGTGGTGACCACCTCGCCGGGGCGCGACAGCGGGCAGTTGCCGCCGAGCGACGAGGCCCCCATGTCCACGATGACCGAGCCCGGGCGCATGGCGGCCACGGCCTCCTCGGTCAGGAGCAGCGGCGCGGGGCGTCCCGGCACCTGCGCCGTGGTAATGACGATGTCGCACTTGGCGGCCTGCTCGGCGTAGGTCTTGAGCACCGCCGCCTGCTCCTCGTCGGTGAGCGCCCGCGCGTAGCCGTCGGCGCTCTCCTGCTTGACCGGGATCTCCACGAACGTGGCGCCCAGCGACGCCACCTGGTCGGCCACCTCGGCGCGCACGTCGGTCGCGTAGACCTCGGCGCCCATGGACCCCGCGGCGCCGATGGCCGCGAGCCCCGCCACGCCCACGCCGATGACGTAGACCTTCGCAGGCGCCACCTTGCCAGCCGCGGTCACCTGGCCGCAGAACAAGCGGCCGAACTGGGAAGCCGCCTCAATGACGGCGCGGTTGCCCGCCACGTTCATCATCGACGAGCGCACGTCGAGCGCCTGGGCGCGCGAGATGCGCGGCACCATGTCGAGCGCCAGGGCCGTCATGCCCCGGCGCGCCAGCTCGTCCACCAGGTCAGGGCGCTGCCCTGGCGCCATGCGGGCCACCAGCGTCGCCCCGTCGCGCATGAGCGCCAGCTCGTGGGCGGGCGGCGCGTCCAGGCACGTCACCACATCAGCGCCCCACGCCTCCTCGGCAGGCACCACCTGGGCGCCCGCCGCACGGTACTGCGCGTCGTCGTAGCTGGCCCGCGCGCCCGCGCCCTCCTCGACGCAGACGTCATAGCCCAGCTTGACGAGCTTCTTGACCGTGTCAGGCGAGGCGGCGACCAAAGTCTGCCCGTCAAGCGGCTCCTTCGGTATGCCAATGCGCATAAAATCCCCTCTTTTCTTCCCCGAAAGAAAGCAAGCATCTCATGAGAGGCGCTCTCGCGCCATAAAGAGAAAATTTTAGCACCGAATGAGCCCGCCAGCCATTCCAGCTCGCGGAAGGTCGCTACAGCTCGCGGGAGCGGTACACGCGCAGGGACACCACCAAGCTCACCGCGTAGAGCACGAGCGGCACCACCACGAGGGCGGCGAACAGGCCCGCGAATCCGCCGTTGAAGAGCGACTCCAACCCGCCCGCGGGCAGAAGCCCGGCGAGCAGGCCGTTGTCGACGGCGAGGCAGAAGCCGCCCGCACCGCACAGCATCGCGAGCGGCAGCAAGCGCGTAGCAAGCGACATGCCGAAGCGCATGATGAGCGGCAGCGTGACGGCCGACGCCACCAGCACCGCCGCCGTGCCCATCAAGCCAGCGGCTACGATCATCTCGGGCGGGTTGTTCTCCAGAAGCAGGCTCTCGAGCGGCGCGCCCTGCCCCATCGCGCCGGAAAGCAGCGCCGCTGCGCCCGTGACGGCAAACGAGCACGCCACGCTCACCCCGAGCGACAGCGCGGTCACCAGAAGCAGGCTCGCGTAGCGCCCCGCCACCACGCCACGGCGGCTCATGGGCATGGCCAGGCGAAACGACTCCCACTTGTTTATCTCGTCATAAGCTGCGACGTTGAACATGAACATGAAGGGGATCATGACCGCAGCGCACGCTGCCGTGGCGGCCAGCGTTTCCACGGTGACCGCCAAAAAGAGGGAAACCGCCGCCATGATGCCGAGCAGCTGGATCAAGATGCGGCGCATGGTGGTCAAGTCAGATAAGATCATCGCCTTCATCGGGCCTCTCCCTTCAACATCAGCCTCATGTAGTCCTCGATGCCCACGCGCTCGCACGCCACCTTCGGAAAGCGGCGGGACAGCAGCGCGCGGTCAGGCACGAGCACCTCGTGCGCGTACGCGCCAGCCATGACGCGCAGGCTGCCCGGCGCGAACGTACCGCTCTCGACGATGGCCCGCGCCTGCTCGGCGCCGCAGCGCGCCACACCCGCTATGTCGCAGATCGCATCCACCGCGCAGTCGAACATCACGCGCCCCTTGTCGATGCACACCGCGTAGTCGGCGATTTTCTCCAGGTCAGACGTGATATGGCTCGACATGAGGATGCCGCGACGCTCGTCGGCCATGAAGGCGCGCAGGATGTCGAGCACCTCGTCGCGCGCCATGGGGTCGAGCCCCGCCGTCACCTCGTCGAGGATGAGCAGCTCGGGCGCGTGCGCCAGCGCGAACGCAAGCTGCAGCTTCATGCCCATGCCGCGCGAGAGCTCCTTCACCCGCTTCTTCGCGTCGAGGTCGAACTGGCGCGCGTACCGCTCGAACACGCCGCGCTCCCACGTGGGGAACGCGAAGCGGCCGACGCGCTCCACGTCGCTCACGCACAGCTCGCTCGGGAAGGGGCAGGTGTCGAACACCACGCCGATGCGCGCCTTCGCGCGGACGAGCGCCGCATCGTGGACTTGAGGAGCGGGACCCGCGGGGCTGGCGGGCGCGGGCGCGGTTGCGGGGTTGGCGGATGACGCGCCGCCCGTTGCTGCTGCGCCGTTTTCGTTCGCCATGTTTTTCGAATCTGTTGATAAATCCTCAGCTTCGGTGAATCCGCAGACGAGCTCGCCGAAGAGCGCGACGTTGCCCGCGCTCGGGCGGATGAGCCCGAGAATAGCCTTGATGGTGGTGGTTTTGCCAGCGCCGTTCGATCCGATGAATCCGGTCACGCAGCCGGCTGGCACACTCAGGCTCACGCGATCAAGCGCGAACCCGGGGTATTCTTTTGCAAGGTTCTCAACCCTGACGAGGTCGTACATGGTCATTCCTTTTCTGGACGTTTCTCGCAATGCAAGAATGTTTCACGTGAAACATTCGTTCGTGAACCACAACGCACTTCGGCGCCCTATGCGCCGGGCGTGTCTTCGGCCAGCACGTCGAGCATGTCGTGCAGGTCGCGCACCGTCACCCCCGCCGCCAGTGCGTCGGAGAGCGCCTGCTCGAGCAGCTCCTCCACGTGGCGCAGCCGCTCCTCGCGCAGAAGCTCGAGGTTACCGCCGGCCACGAAGCTGCCCTTGCCGTGCACCGTCTCGATGAAGCCGAGCTCCTCGAGGTCGGCGTAGGCGCGCTTGGTGGTGATGACGCTCACGTGCAGGTCGTTCGCCAGCGTGCGGATGGACGGGAGGGGCGCGCCCTCGTCCAGCTCGCCTGCGAGGATGGCGTCCTTTATCTGGGTCGCTATCTGCTCGTAGATGGGCTTGCTGCTCGCATTCGAGATGATTATCTCCACGTTGCCTGCCTTCTCCGTAGTGCGTTTTTTGTAATGCGTTGCGCGAATTCGCTCGCACAGCCCCGCGCGTTGATCAGGCGCACGATAACTGTGCATATCATGATATATACACTATATACACAGTATGCACAGTTAGCAAGAGGCAACCACGAATAATTTTTGCCAAAGCCCCTTGAAGCAAAGGAGGCGCCCCGGCATATTGCCAGGGCGCCTCCGCTTGCGCTAATGTCCGATGCCCGCTACTTCCCGAGTCCGGCGAGAACGGCCTCGTGCAGCTGATTCAAGCCCTCCTCGTCTTCGGTCCACTGGCGCGTCAGCGTGCCGAAGGCCAGCTCGAAGCCGCACTTCTCCAGCGACTCGGCCACCTCGTCCGGGCCGTTCTTCCCCCAGCCGAACGAGCCGAACGGGATGCCCACGCGGCCCGGCCAGCCGCCCTTCGGCGAGAGCCCCTTCAGGTAGCACAGAAACGCCGCCACCGTGGGCATCATGCCGTTGTTGAGCGTGGGCGAGCCCACCGCCACGTACTTCGCCGGCAGGACCTCGGTCATGATGTCGGAGATGTGGTTGGCCTTCAGGTCGAACAGGCGCGTCGGCGTGCCCGCCTCGATGAACGCCTCGACGATCTGATGCGCCATGGCCTCGGTGGTGTGCCACATGGAGTCGTACACCACCACCGCGTACTCCTCGGGCTCGAGCGAGCTCCAACGCGCGTACTCCGCCATGATCTCGGGCACGTGGCTGCGCCAGATGACGCCGTGGCTCGGCGCGATCACGTCGATGTCGGCGTCGGCGAGCGCCCCGAGGGCGCGCACCACGTGGCGCGAGTACGGCATCACGATGTTGGCGTAGTACTTCTTCGCCTGCGCGAGCACCTCGGGCAGGCCCACCTCGTCGTCGAAGTGCTTGGACGAGGCGAAGTGCTGGCCGAACGCGTCGTTGGAGAACAGGATCTTGTCGTGCGGCGAGTAGGTGACCATGTTGTCGGGCCAGTGCACCATCACCGTGGCGGTGAACTCGAGCGTGCGCTTGCCGATGCAGAGGGTGTCGCCCGTCTTCACGGGCACGTACTCGTAGGCGTCGCCGTAGTGCGCGGCAAGGCCCTTGAGCCCGTGCGGGCTGCTCGTGACGATCTTCGCGTGCGGCGCGCGCTCCATGATGGCGGGGATCGCGCCCGAGTGGTCCTGCTCCACGTGGTTCGACACCACGTACTCGATGCGCGCCGGGTCGATGATGTCGCCGATGCGCTCGATGAGCTCGTCGGCGAACTCGGGCTTGCAGGTGTCGATGAGCGTCACGTGCTCGTCGAGGATCAGGTACGCGTTGTAGGTTGACCCGCGGTCGGTGGTGTAGCCGTGGAAGTTGCGCTCGTTCCAGTCGATGCCGCCCACCCAGTACACGTCGGGCTTGATCTCAAGTGCTCTGAGCATGTGGTCTCCTTCTCGAAAGGGCCGTCGTCGGTGTGCTTGCGCCGCATTGTAGCGCCCAGAAAGCGCAAAAGCCGCCTCCCTGAGGAGACGGCTCCGAATAATCAGAATGAGCAGGCTGCGATGAGCCCGCTTCGTCCCTTACGCGGCGCGGAAGAAGCTCTTGAGCAAGCTGGGACGAGACATGATCCGGGCCTTGGCCTTCAGGTCACACCCAGCGCCGCGGCCGAGCGCCTCAACCTGGTAGTCAGGCAGGTTCGCCTCGATGGCGCGCCCGACGTGCTGGTTGACTTCCCACGCGTTCGCCTTTGCGACGATCAGATTGGCATTCATGGTGAATGCTCCTTTCTGGAACGTTTGCCCGTTGCCTGCGGGCGGTTGACAGTGCCGCGCTTCCTTTGCGGTCGCGCAAGGCTACCATAGAACCGCCGTGTTTTGAAGCGGTAAGCCGAAAATTAGCGCGGAGTCAAATTCCCGTTACCTTTTCATCAGACTTCCTCCACAGGACGCACCGGCCCTCGCGGATACGTGGCCCCAGAGACTGGTTTAGAATGGGAGCTGCCGGCGCGCTTGCGGGCGCGAAACCCGCGGGGCCGCGATGCCGCAGGCGCAGCCCCGCCAGCCAACCGTCGCGCACCAGCCGGCCCGACCACGAAGGAGCACCATGCCCGTCATCCGCTTGACTACCCTAGACGACGCCCGCCTCGCGCCGTTCTCGCGCATGACCGACGCCGAGCTGCGCGACGCGCGCCAGCTGGTGGGCCTCGCACGCGCCGTCGACGCGCAGGCCCGGGCTGCGGCGGACGGAGCGGGCGGGGCGGACGCGGTTGCGGTTGCGGGCGCGGAAGCGGACGGAACGGACGCGGTTGCGGTTGCGGGCGCGGGCCGCGCAACGCACGCGGCGCGGGCCGCCGACCCCAACCGCCTCGCGGACGGCCTGTTCATCGGCGAGTCGAGAAACGTGATCGAGCGCGCGCTCGCGGCCGGCATCGAGCCCTTCGCGCTGCTTGTGGAGGACTGCTGGCTCGACGCCACGCGCCCGCTCATCGAGCGCCTGCTCGCGCGCGACCCCTCGCTGCCCGCGTTCGTCGCCACGCGCGAGCAGATGCGCGCGCTCACCGGGTTCACGCGCACCCGCGGCGCGCTCGCGGCCTTTCTGCGCCCGCCTCTGCCCCGCGCACAGGACCTGCTCGCCGGCGCGCGACGCGTCGCCGTGCTCGAGGACGTCACGAACTACACCAACGTCGGCGCCATCTTCCGCTCGGCAGCCGCGCTCGGCGTGGACGCGGTGCTCGTCACGCCTGCCTGCCACGACCCCTTCTACCGCCGCGCGGCGCGCGTGTCGATGGGCACCGTGTTCCAGGTGCCGTGGACGCGCATCGGGAGCGGCCGCGACTGGACGCGCGAGGGCCTGCCGCTCCTGCGCGCGGCGGGCTTCACCACCTGCGCGCTCGCGCTGTCGGACGACTCCGTCCCGCTGCAGGACCGCCGCCTGCACGCCTGCGACAAGCTGGCCCTCGTGCTGGGGACCGAGGGCGACGGCCTCGCCCCCGCCACCATCGCCGCGTGCGACTACACGGTGCGCATCCCCATGGACCACGCCGTGGACTCGCTCAACGTGGCCGCCGCCTCAGCCGTGGCGTTCTGGGAGCTCCGCGTGAGCCACCGCGACTGAGCGGGCCAAGCACGCTGCCGGGGCCGGACGCAGACCGAACGCAGGCCGGACGCCCGCGTAAGGCCGCGCGCCGCCAAGCGATCCCGACAGCCCTACCCGATGCCTCCGTAGAAGATCCCGAGCACGATCACGAGCGCAGTGATCCCCACGAACACGTACTTCGGCAGATAGTCGAACCAGGCGCCCAGCGGCTTGTCATGCCCGAGCTGCGCCTGCTCGCGCGCGAACCCCTTCGGGCACACCCAGAAGAACATGATGGCGGCCAGAAGCGCGCCGGTGGGCATCACGTAGATCGACACCACGTCCATCCACGTCGACACCACGTCTCCGCTCTCCAAGAACAGGCCCACGCCCACGGCGACGACGGCGATGATGCCCACCGCCACGCCGCGCGAGAGGCCGAACTGCGCCTGCAGCGCCTCCACCGGCGCCTCGAACAGGTTCATGAGGCTCGTGACCGCGGCGAACGTCACTGCGATGAAGAAGATGACCACGAAGATGCTCCCGAACGGCATCTCCTGGAACACGCTCGGCAGCGTGATGAACATGAGCGGCGGGCCGCTCGCCACGTCCAAGCCGAACACGAACACGGCCGGCACCACCGCGCACGCCGCCACCATGGCCGCCAGCGTGTCGAAGATGGCCACGTTGCGCGCCGACGTGACCACGTCGACGTCGCGCTTCAGGTAGCTGCCGTACACGAGCGTGCCGTTGCCGGCGATCGACAGGCTGAAGAACGCCTGGCCGAGCGCATACACCCAGGTGGTGGGGTTGGAAAGCGCCTCCCAGCGCGGCACGAGCAGGTACTCGTAGCCCGCGCTCGCGCCCGGCAGCGTGGCCACGCGCACCACCACGATCACGAACAGCACGAAGAACGCCGGCATGAGCACCTTGTTGATGCGCTCGATGCCGCGCGAGACGCCCAGGATCATGACGGCGAACGTCACCGCGAGGCCGAGCACGTGGAAGCCCACGTTGCCGAACTCCGACGCGATGCCGCCGAAGAACGCGCCCATGCTCTCCTGGGCCATGAGCTGGCCGTCGAACGACGCCACCAGGTAGTTGAACGCCCAGCCGAGCACCACGGCGTAGCCGATGGCGATGGCGAGCGAGCCGAGCGTGGGGATGAGGCCGATGGCCTTGCCGATGCCGCGCGCATGCGCCACGCCGCGCTTCTCCAGGGCGAACGCGAACGCGCCCATGGGGCCCGTACCCGCCGCGCGGCCGAACGCCATCTCGCCGATGACGCCCGTGAACCCGATCAAGACCACGAACAGCAGGTACGGGATCAGAAACGCCGCGCCGCCGAGCTCGGCCACGCGATACGGGAACAGCCAGATGTTGGCCATGCCCACCGCGCTTCCCACGCACGCCAGGATGAAGCCCGTGCGCGTGGCGAAGCTGTCGCGGCTCCCCTTCCGCTTAGTCTCACTTATTTCCTCAGCCATTGCTCACTCCTTCGAAAACGCAAGTCGTTCCATGATACGACAACTGAGGAAAAACGCACCCCGCGACCTTCGCCTATTTAGCAGGCGCGCCAGGGCGCAAGAGCACCCAGGCGCGTCTTGGCGCAACCCCTCCGCGGAAAAACCGCGAGACGCGCTCAGAGCATGTGTGCGCGCAGCTCCTCGGGGGTCTGGGCGCTCAGGTACGCCGGCGCGATGTCGAAGATGGTCTTGCAGCCGCGCGCGCCCTCCTGGCTCAGGCGGTGCGCCGCGCGCGCGAAGGCCACGAGCACGCTGCCCGTGAACTCGGGGTTCGAGTCGAGCTTGAGCGAGAACTCGATGACGTGGGTGTTCTCGCCATCTGCGCCCGTGGCGCCCGTGCGGATGACCGAGCCGCCGTGCGGGATGCCCGCGTGGTCGCGGTCGAGCTCCTCCTTGCTGATGAACGTCACCGTGGTGTCGTAGTCGGCGAAGTAGTTGGGCATCTCCACGATGGCGCGCTCGATGGCCTTCTCGTCGGCGCCCGGCTCGGCCACCACGAAGCACTCGCGCGTGTGCTTCTGGCGCGTGGTGAGCTCAGGGTTCTCGCCGGCGCGCACCGCGGCGAGCGCCTCCGGCACCGGCACCGTGTACTGGCGCGCGTCCACCACGCCGGGGATGCGGCGGATGGCGTCGGAGTGCCCCTGGCTCACGCCGCGGCCCCAGAACGTGTAGTCGGCGCCCGCGGGCATGATGGCGTTGGCGTACAGGCGCGACACCGAGAACATGCCCGGGTCCCAGCCCACCGAGATCACGGCCACGTGCCCGCTCTCGCGCGCCGCCTCGTCCACCGCGGCGAAGTGCGCGGGGATGTTGGCGTGCGTGTCGAACGAGTCCACCACGTTGAACAGGCGCGCGGCGGCCGGCGTCTGCTCGGGCAGGTCGGTGGCGCTGCCGCCCGCGAGCACGAGCACGTCGATGTCGTCCGCATGCGCCTCCAGGTCGGCCGCCGGCCAGACCGCCACGCCCGCGGTGCGGACCTTCACGCTCTCCGGGTCGCGGCGCGTGAACACCGCCACCAGCTCGGTGTCGGGGTTCGCCGCACACGCCAGCTCCACGCCGCGGCCGAGGTTTCCGTATCCCAAGATGCCAATGCAAATGTTGCCCATGAGGTTCTCCTTGTCCATCGCTCAAACTCAAAGGGGAGGCGCCGGCAGCCCGCAAGGGGCGCGCCGCCGAAGCGCTCTGCGCGAAGAGGGCCCCGGCGAGCTTCGCCGCCCGAGGCTCCCTTCTCGGATTTCCAGATGCAGGAGGCGGGGCGTGCGCCCCGCCGCGAGCAGTATACGCTGCCGCGAGCGCGCCGCAGCGAGCGGCGCGGGCAGGCGCACGAAAAAAGCCCCTCGCGAGCGAGGGGCTTTCAGGCTTGCCAAACGCGGGCTTACTGGCTGCGCGGGCTTACTGGCCGGGAGCCTTCGGGGCCGCAGGGGCGCCGGGAGCCGCAGGAGCACCGGGGGCGCCAGGCGCGCCGGGCGCCGCGGGGGCGCCGGGGACGGCCTTCTCGCCGTTGAGATAGGGGGTGAAGTCGCACTTGCAGAAGGGGCAGGACTTCAGGACGAGGCCGCCCATGGCCTGGATCTTCTTGCCGCACTCGGGGCACTCGTTCGGGCCGCCGCCCGCGGATGCATCTGCCGGTCTAAAACACATAATCCGTTCTCCTTTCGGAACCAACCTCAGCGCGGCACCGCTTCCGTTTGAGCCGTGCCTCGCCCGCCAACGCAGGCCGCCGTGGCGCGCATGACGCCGGCGTGACGCCGAAGGCGCATGCCGATCATGCCAGCCTGCCGATATAGGCAAAGCTTATGCCCTCGCGCGCGCGAACGCCTCCCGAAGCGCCCTGAATTCCGCGAACGGTCATCCCCGAAGGGCATGAGCGGACGCGAACGCCACCGCGCGCCAGAGGCGCCCGCCCCACGCGACCGCCACCGCACGCCAGAGGCGCCCGCCCCATGCGAACGGGGCACCCCACCACCCGCGCTCCCTTAGAGCAGCGCGATGGTGAACGTGGTGACGCCGCCCGCACTCTCGGCGCGAATGCCGCCGCCGTGCGCGATGACGATCTCCTTCGCGATGGCGAGCCCGAGGCCCGCGCCCCCGCCGCCGGAAGCGCGCGAGGCGTCCTCGCGGTAGAACTTGTCGAACACGCTCTGCAGGTGCGCCTCGGAGATCTCGCGACCTTCGTTGGAGACGGTGAGCAGCCACGCGTCCGTCACCGCGCTGCGCCGTGCGCGCAGCTCCACGACCGTGCCTTCGCTCGCGTAGGCCACCGCGTTGCGCAGCATGTTGCCCACGGCGCGCGCGAGTTTGTCCGGGTCGACGAAGAACGTCTCGTCAGCGGGCGCCTCCACCCTGATCTCAAGCCCGCGGGCCTGCGCGTCGGGGTAGAACGCCTCGGCGACCTGCTCGCAGAACAGCTGCACGTCGACGGTGGCGCGCTCGATGGGGATGGCCTGCAGGTTGTAGCGCGTGATCTCGAAGAACTCGTCGATCAGGCCCTCGAGGCGCTCGGCCTTCCCCAGCGCCACCGCGGCGTACCGCGCGCGCGTCTCGCTTGGGAGGTCGGGTGCGTCGGCGAGCAGCGACAGGTAGCCCACCACCGAGGTGAGCGGGGTCCTCACGTCATGCGCGAGGTAGGCCACCAGCTCGTTCTTGCGGCGCTCAGCCGCCGCGGCGGCGCGCTCGTCGGCAAGCGACGCCTCGCGGACGGCGTTGAGCTCGCCTTGCACGATGCTCAAGCTCGGCGAGAGCGCCACGGGCCTCTCGCGGTCGGCGATGAGGCCCGCCACCGCGCCCGCGAGCTCGTCGAAGTAGCGCAGCGAGCGGTTGACGCTCAGAAGCGCCGCCACGATCACGCCGCCCAGGTACACGGCGAGGGCAACGGGGACCTTGAGCGCCTTGAACGCGTTGTAGACCCCCAGCTGGCGCACGTAGTAGAGCTGGTCGTCATCAGACCAGATGACCTGGTAGTCCGAAGGGGTGGTGCCCTCGCTCTCGAGGTACGCGTTCATCTTCTCAACGGACACCTTGGTCCACGTGGAGGTGTGGTCGGCGATCCAGTTGCCCGCCGCGTCGAGCACGAAGGCGTCAAGCATAAGCGCGATCAGGGCGAACGCGAGCGTGAAGGCGCCCACGTGGATGAGGATGCGCCTGAAGAGGTGGCGGCGTAGCGCGCGCGTCTGGGCGCTTTGCGCGGCGGCCATCACGCGCCCCCGCCCGCGCCGGCCGCCAGCTTGTACCCCACGCCCCACGCCGTCTCGATGAACGGAGTCGAGGCGTCCACGGCGGCCAGCTTCTTGCGCACGTGGCGGATGTGAACCATCACGGTGTTGGCAGCCGAGGCGTCGTAGCGCTCGCCCCACACCTCCTCGAAGATGTCGCGCGTGGACACCGGCGCGCCCGCGCGGCGCGCGAGGAGCGCCAGGATGGCGAACTCCTTCGGCGTGAGGGGAAGCGCCTCGCCGTGCAGCGCGGCCTTGTGCGCCCGCAGGTCGACCTCGATGCCGCCCGCGACCACCACGTCGGGGCTTTCGCGCGCAGCCTGGTCGCGGCGCGCGCGGCGCAGACGCGCCTTCACGCGCGCCACCAGCTCGCGCGGCTTGAACGGCTTGGTCACGTAGTCGTCGGCGCCAAGCGTGAAGCCCACCACCTGGTCGGCTTCCTCGTCGCGCGCCGTGAGGAACATGATGGGGACCTCGGAGGCGGCCCGCATGCGGCAGCACAGCTCGAACCCGTCCATCCCGGGCATCATGACGTCGAGGATCACCAGGTCGAACGGCTGCTCTTCGAAAAGCTCGAGCGCCTGGCGCGCGCCGTAGCACGCCTGCACGCGCATGCCCGCGTCGGCGAGCAGGCTGGCCACCAGCTCGGCGATGGCCGCCTCATCGTCGCACACGAGCACGCGCGGCGTGTCTTTGTCCACCTGCGTTTCCATGGGTGCATCTTAGCGCGGAATCCGCCGCAGGTCCCCGCCCGCGCGCAAGCCCCATGCGAAGTTAAGGAAATATCAACAAGCGCTTAAGCAATGCTCAGCTTTCGCTATGGGAACGTTAAGGGGCGCTTCGTCCATCATGGAGCCGACGCGCAGGGCATGCGCCGGCGTAACCTATCCCTACCCCGCATTCCTCCTCCTCGTGAGCAGCGGAGCCGAGGGCCCCGCCTCCCGCAAGCGCCGCGCATGCCGCGCGTTGCCCAAGAGCAGCGAAGATGCGGGTCGGAAAGGACGAGGCATGGACGAGACCAAGATCACGCATGCGCGCCGTCAGGCGGGACGCGTCGTCTACACGGCGGAGGACCCCTTCCCCGCCCCGCGTCCCTTCGAGCGCGCCGCCTTGCGCGCCCGCCGCGCGCCGCGGCGCATCTTCTCGCGCCGCCCTTCGCGCCGTCGCCTCACCGCCCGTGCGCTGTGCATGGTAGCCGCCGTCGCGCTCGTGGTGGTGGCGATCACAGGCGTGCTCATCGTGGCGAGCACGCTGCAAGCCGACCTCGCCGCAAGCGCCAACGCCCCGGCGACGGCGAGGAGCACGCCGCGAAGCGCATGGAGGGAGGGCGAGGTCCCCTTCCTCTACCAAACCGACGCGGAGTGGGCGAACGCCGCATACGCAGGCGGCACCGTAGCCGAGAACGGGTGCGGGCCGACCTGCCTGTCCATGGTTTACGTGGCGCTCACGGGCAAGACCGACCGCGACCCCGCCGCGATGTGCTCGTTCTCGCAGAACGGCGGCTACGTCGTAGAAGGCGAGACGAGCTGGGAGCTCATGACCGACGGCGCACGCCAGATCGGCCTGCGCTCGCACGAGGTGCCGGCCGACGCGACCGCAATCACCGCCGAGCTCGAGGCCGGGCACCCCCTGATAGCGAGCGTCCGCCCCGGCGACTTCACCGCCACCGGGCACTTCATCGTGATAGCCGGGACCGACGGCGCCGGCAACCTCACGATCCACGACCCCAACAGCCCCGAGCGCAGCGCCCAGTCCTGGCCCGTCGCCCGGGTGATCCCCCAATGCGCCAACCTCTGGGCCTTCGAAGCATAACCGCGCACAAGGGCAACAAAGATCGGGGTCGCTTCTTCCCCTGTTGAAGGGCTTATAGCAACTTTAGCAACTGTAGTAACTGTAGTAACTGTAGCAACTGTAGCAAGAATAGCAGCGCTAGATGATGGCGTGATGCGCCTTTTCCCTGCAAACTGGCGAGAAGTGATTATTCGTGCTAATGGCGCTCACTGATTTCACGATTGCGCGCACCCGTTTGCGCCGATATGCGCACCTAGGCCGATAAGCCGTTTTTACCAATGTGCTCGCTTCCTAGAAACAGCACAGAGACGGGGGCTAATACAACAAACACAGGGGTATTGACCCTGTGTTTCGGCATAAAGCACTGTGTGCCATTTGGCGCCGTGGCCCTTCGTCACATGCCGGTGGCGCACGCAGCGGCGCTCGTCGCCGTCTACCGGCTGCTTGGCTACCACGTCGTCCGCGAGAGCGAGGATGGATAGGACTCTCCTACAACGCGGAATTCTCCCGATCGTTCGCACTGTCCCCGGGCGACCCTAATGCCCTGCGTTCGTTTGCCTCTATCGTCCGGCGCACCTGATCCTCCAGCTGCTCCTCGTCGGGCAGATCCAAGAACTCCAGCACATAGGGGTTGCGGACGGCGTCCTTGGGCTCCTGGTAGACCACGCCCTTGTTGGCGAGCGCCAGGATGTCGCCGCGCCGCGCGTCGTCGCGTGCGTTGAGCGTCCGCTCGAACAGCATGCTGTTCATCTGGCGACGAAGCTCCCGCACGCTCCATCCGGAGTTTGCCGCCTCGCGCTCGTAGAAGGAGCGCTTGATGTCGTCGTCCAGATCCAATAGCTCGCAGTAATGCGACCATGTCAATTTAACAGACAGCGTCTGTTGTTTCTGATGAGTGAGATAGAAGCGACGCATGTACTGGAGGTTCGTCACCGAAAAGCCCTTACCAAGTCGATCGGCGAGCAGCTTGGAGAGCCGTCGAAGCGTGCCTTCTCCGTACTCCGCCCTGTCACGCCCTCCCTGCTCGTAGACGACAATCATCCTGCCATTGTTCCAGTACGAAAGCAGCTGGTCTACGTTGACGTGGCGCGCCGCCGCATTGCGAGCGCTGTCGATGGATCGTTCGATCGCGTCCGCGAGCTCCTCAAACGATGGGTGCTCTCCGATGTTGCCGGCATCCTCCTGGATATTCCAGACGCTGTCTGGAATATCCACCATCAGCTCGTTGTTCTTGCTGGTATGCGACATTCGCCCTCCGACTTTCAGATTCACGTTAAACGCCAGCACCCCAGCTTGTCAAATCGTATCGACGCTGGGCCCTGACGAAGCCCTGTGTCTCGCGCGGACGCAGGCGCACTGTCCCGCTATATCCTCGAGAGCACCTCCAAACGGGGATAGACCTCCTCTTGAAGGTCATCCGCTATATGGGGCGCCGCCGCAAACCCTTGCTCCCCCAGGACATCGCCTTCGGTGCCGAGAGCGGCTGTGGCGCGCTCCTGAAAGTCTTTCACCACAGTTCGCATCAGACGAACGTTGACGCCCATCTGCTCAGCCAGGAGGCGGAAGTCGGCGGTTTCCACCTCGGTTATCTCCATATGGCTTCCTATGGCCATGCCCATGGTCGAGGAGAACCGAGCGAAGTAGGTGGTGCTCACCAAATCATAGGCAGGCGCCAGCTGGAACGACTGCCAGTTGGGCGCATAGAGGATCGAGATGTTCTTCAGATGGTTATCGCAGTTGCCGATAAGGTAGTTGAACAGCACGAGGCGCACGAGATTCGCGATGTCTTGGGCCGGCCCGGCCGAGTTCTGTCGGAGGAAGGCGGCAAGGGCAGCGGCGGTGCTCGGCTCGAGCTGGCGGTACTTCGCGGCGGGCACGATGGCGAACGCCTGGGCGATGTCCTCCTGGTGACGCCGCAAGGGGACACCCATGCCGTCAACGGTCTCGTCGGTGCTGAGCAGCCGATCATAGCGCTCCACGCAGATAATGGGCTGCGGAGGGTTGATGAGCGAGGTTTTAGCCGCCGGCACGCCGCATGCCCGGGCACAGGCTGAAGACAGGTGCTCGACCGTCATCAGGTCACGCACGTCCTCTCGAGCGAACTTGACGATGTAGTTCGAAGGGGCGCCGCCCAAAGGCTGATACCAACCTTCGTCAAGCGGAGCGGTAGAATCATGGAAGAGCCCGCACTTGCTCTGGGTGCCAGCCAGCGAAAGGCGTGCCAACTCAACAGAGGCGTCGATCTTTCCCGGCTTTCCCGCCATAGACGTGACGTCTTGCAGAGTGAGAGCCTCGTAGGCGCGCTTGCGCTGGTAGGCATCTGGGTTGATGACGATGTCACCCAAGCAGTCCAATCCGCAGCTTCCCAGCATGGTGAAGTAGTCGGTGGTGAGCATTCCCATAGCACGACAGAGGTTCTCGAGCGCCTCGCCTTCGGGCAGGAGGCCCTTGAAGTAGGGCAGCAGCTCCTCTTCCGTGAAAGGTTCGGGGCGAAGGGGGAGCGACAGTGACACAGCGGCGGCATCGCTGCGGCTCAGGTAATTCACGTCGTAGAGAAAGCTCGTGACGCCGTTTTCACGCACAAGCCTCCCCAAGGGCACAGGGCCTTCGGGACAGTCGCGGTAGACGATGAGCTCCAAGTTCACTCACCTCGCTTTGCGAGAACCACATCGAACCCAAGGGTGTTGATGACGTTCAGGGCCTTCGCCAGCTCGGTGGTAGGCTTCCCGTTTTCCAGGTTCGAGACGAACGAAAGACTTACGGCACAAAGATCAGCCAGCTCAGTTTGGGTCAGATTCTGTCTCTTGCGCTCTGCGCGGATAGCGGCTCCAATGTCGCTCGCGGTGCTGACGAGGATCATGACAGGCTCCTTCATTTCTGCGTACGCCGTAATTATGCCACGGATGATGGAAATTTCTGCGAACGCAGCAATAGAACAAAAGAACCGAACTCAAAAACCAGGGAGGCAGCCGCCATGGACAACCCCTTCACCCCGAAAACGGCACGCGCGCGACGGTGCTTGCGCGCCGCCGCAAGGCGCAACTGGCTCGAGTAGGTCAATCCGCCGAAGAGCACCTTAACGGCAGATGCGGCGAATGAGCCGGTCATCATGCGTGGGAGCGCAGACGCGGCTGCCTCAAGCCGCTGACGGCGGCCTTTCCCGTCGTCAGCACCAACTGTTGCGGATTTGCTAGCGGGTGAGCAGGAACACCAGCACTATCACGAGCACCACGATCACGGGGACGGCGATCTTCACGACCAGCGGGAGGCCCGCCCACAAGCCCATAAGGCCGCTTCGAGGAGCGGCGTACTGGGCGCGGCCGCTCATGACGCCGCCGGAGAACCCGACGCCGCCCTGGCGCGGCGCGCGCTGGGAGCCGCGATGGGCCGAGCCGCTGTCGGGCACGTCAGAGAAGCCCTGACCGGCACGCGAGTGCCAGCGCGTGCTGGTGAAGCTGTCGTCAACCGCAGCGCGCGGGCGGTCGCGGTCGTCGGCGGAGTAGCCCACCAGTTCGCCCTGCTCGTTGAAGGCGCGCGAGTCGATGCTGCCGCGCGCGTCGATCACCTCGCGATTGCCCGCGCGGGCACGCCGCGACTCCGACAGCGCGTCACGCTGGGCGCGGGCGCGCTCATAGCCCTCCATGGACGAGCGCGTGCGATCATAGCTTTCCTGCGTGGACAGCGGCGGCACCACGCGCGTGCGCGGGCGCGCCACGCGGCCGGCCTGGGTCTGCATGCCCTGGCGCTGCGCCTCGGCCTCGCGCTCGGCTGCACGGCTGGCCTCGCGCGCGGCGCGCTGGGCGGCCAGCTCCACCTCGCGCTCACGGCGGTGCGCCTCGAGCTCGGCGCGCTGGGCGGCGCGGACCTGCGCGCGCGACGCGCTCTCCTGGTACACCTGGGATACCGCCTGCGAGTACATGCGCGCGTTGCGCGCGCGCTCGGCGTCCTGGGCGGCGTATGACTGCAAGATGCTGTCGCGCGAGGGACGTGAGGTCACCTTGCCGCGCGAACCGGTGGGTCGCTGCTGCGCGCCCACCTCGGCGCCGTCTGCCCGACGCGCGCCCTGGGGGTTCCCGCCCTGAGTGTAGTGTTCTTCGGAATACATGCCCACGAAAGCCAACCTCTTGTTCGTATGATGTGCGTTTACCTGCTGTTGTCTTTGATGAGATTGAAGGTGACTCCATTATAAGCACTCCCGCGCACCCGCGGGAGACGCGTTATCAGATTCGCATATTATGCAGGCGCGCGGCGTAGCGCGGCGCAGATTGGGAGCGCAAGCACCGCATGCGCGGGCAATGCGCGCGGCGCACACGGTATAATGCACGCCATGAAGCCAACGACGCATACCACGAGCAACGTCGCCAACTCACCCGCGCCGGCGGGAGAGGCCAGCCGCGCCTCCGCGCCCGGCCACGCTCCTGCTGACGCCAGCTCCGCGCCCGCATCTGCCCCCGCATCCGCACCTGCGTCCGCACCCGCATCCGCCCCCGCGAGCGCGGTGCTCCCCTGCCTGCTCGATATCGGCGAGCTCATGCTGATCGCCGGCGCCGACGTGAGCCTCGTCGAGCGCACGCTCGACCGCATGGGGCATGCCTACGGAGCGCGCAAGATGCACGCGTTCGTGATCACCGCCGTCATCATGGTCACCATGACCAACCCCGACGGCACCGAGGTCACGCTCACGCGCCGCATCGACACCAAGGGCGACACCAACTTCGGCAAGCTCGAGAAGCTCAACCGCCTCGCCGAGGAGTGCTGCGCGCACCCCGTGCCCAAAGACGAGCTCAGCCGCCGCACCAGCGCGATCGCGCGCGAGCCCTTCCCGCGGCGCGCCCTGTACGCAGGCGGCGTGCTCGCGGCGGGGAGCTTCGCCATGTTCTTCGGCGGAACGCTGCTCGACGGCGTGGTCTCGGCCGCGTTCGCCGTGCTCATCTGCTGGCTCATGGAGCACTTGAAGCCGCTCTCCCCCAACAACATCGTGTTCAACTTCGCCGCCGCGCTCGTGGCGGGCCTCGGGATCGGCATGACCGCGCGCGTGGTGCCCGGCGTGTCGGTCGACATGGTCATGATCGGCGACATCATGCTGCTCATCCCCGGCATCGCCATGACCAACGCCGCGCGCGACATGCTCGCCGGCGACACCGTCACCGGCGTGATGCGCCTGGTAGAGAGCTTGCTGTGGGCCATGGCGCTGGCGCTGGGGTTCATGGCGGCGCTCTGGCTCACCGACGTGAGCGCGCTCTCGGCCGCAGTGCGCGACACGGGCCCGCTCGCAGACGCGATCATCCAGCTCGTCGTGTCGCTGCCCGCCTCAGCCGGGTTCGCGCTGCTGTTCAACCTGCGCGGGCCGCTCGTGATCCCCGCGTCAATCGGCGGCGTGCTCAGCTGGGGCATCTACCTCGCGTGCGGCCAGGTCATCGAGGGGATCTTCTTCCCCTGCCTCGTCGCGTCGGCGTTCTCGGCCGTCTTCGCCGAGCTGCTCGCGCGCCACTACCGCGCGCCGGGCGCCCTGTTCTTCATCATCGCCGTGATCCCGCTCGTCCCCGGGCGCGGGCTGTTCTACACCATGGACGCCGCCATGCGCGCCGACTGGGCGGCCTTCTCCGACTTCGCCCTGCTCACGCTGCAGTTCGCGCTCGCCATCGCCGTGGGCATCTCGGTGGTGTGGGCCGTGCGCGAGGTCATGCGCCGACTTGAGGAGGCGCGCCGCGCATGAGGCCGAGCCCGCTCGCCAGCGCGCTGCTCGTGTTCGCGGGCGGCGCGTGCTACGGCGCGATGGCGCCCGTCATACGCGTCGAGTACGCCGCCGGCTTCACCTGGCAGCAGACCACCGCCGGACAGGCCACCTTCGGCCTGCTTCTGTTCGCGGCGCTGCTCGCCGTGCAGCTCGCACGCGGGAGAAGGCTCGCGCCCGTGAGCGCGTCCGGCGCGCTCAAGCTGGTCGGTACGGGCATGACCACGTGCTGCACCTGCATCTTCTACTCGATATCGCTTTCGTACCTGCCGGTGGCGGTGGCCATCACGCTTCTGTTCCAGTTCACCTGGATCGGCCTCGTCATCCAGATGCTGGTCACGCGCACGCCGCCGCGCGCCACCGAGCTGGCCGCCGCGGCGCTGGTGGTCGCGGGCACGCTCCTGGCGAGCGGGCTGCTCTCCTCCGAACTCGAGGTGGACTACCACCCCGTCGGCGTGGCGTGCGGCCTCGTCTCGGCCGTGAGCTGCGCGCTGTTCATGTTCTTCTCGGGCCGCGTCGAGACCGAGATGCCGCCCGTCCAGCGCGGGCTCATCGTGTGCGCGGGCGCGGCGCTTCTGGCCAACGCCGTGTGCCCGACGTTCATACCGGGCGACACCATGGCGGCGATCGCGCCGTACGGCCTGGTGCAGGGCCTCTTCGCGCTCTTTCTGCCCGTTATCCTGTTCGGGCTGGGCACGCCGCAGCTGCCCTGCGGCATCTCCACCATCCTGGCGTCGGCCGAGCTGCCCTGCTCCATCATCCTGACGTTCCTCGTCGTCGGCGAAGGCGTCGACGCGCTGCAGGCCGCCGGCGTGGCGACCATCCTCGCCGGCGTGACGGTCTCGCAGCTCCCCGCGCTGCGCCCGCTGCTCGCAAGGGCGCAAAAGGCGCGGGGCCGCTAACTGCGGATTGCGAAGCCCCGCAAGAAAAGCAAGAGCTCACTAGCAGATGGCAGAAACAATCACGCGCGGGCAACGGAGCGTCGCCCGCGTCACCGCGCTCGCCTTCGCACCATTCAGTCGCGACAACTGCCATCAGTTACAGACAGAACGCCTATTCAGCAAGGAAAACATGCGGCTACCCCACCTTAAGCGGTTTCAGGTACGACAAGTACTGGGTGCCCACACGCTTGCTGAGCCCCACTTTGTACTTATCGAGTAAGCCCGTCGCGCAACACCCTTCGCCCGACTTCACTTCAACAGGGCAGATGCGCAGACGTATGACAGCGTTCTCGTACGCACCACCAACAAAGAGGCTGATCTCCATGTGCTCTATTCCACTCCCATTCCGCCAGAAGAAGAGCATCTGGTATCTTAAGACGCAAAACTGCTGAATCACAACGCCCTCCGCAAGCCTCCCCTCGTTGACCTCGAACCTCCCGAATAAAATGCCCTCGTACGCCTCGCTCGGCGTAGTCGCCCCGTCGGCGAACACATGGGAACAAGTAGGTCCGTATCCGCTATGTGGCATTTCAGGGACAAACTCTCCTGGCTCATGACGAGCCCAATGGACGGGTCGGTGGAGTCGAGACGCAAGTTTGCAGTGCGCGCCCGCAAGACAGAAGAAAGCCCCCGTACGTCCGACTACGCGCGTTCTTGTCGAGCGCAACCAAGGTGAGCCTCTTCTCATGCTTGGCAAGCCACTCGGTTATCGCGTCGAAGGCTGTCGGGGGCGCTCCTCTCCCCTCGACAAATTTGACCATATCGTCGCGGCAGAACCGCAGGGCGCGACGCTTCACGCGGTCGACGTGCCCCTACCAGCAGACGTTTGCGCCAAAGTGCCAAGCACCTATGGTGCAGCGCGTCGGGAATCACCTCGCCCTCATGGAGCATGAGAAGCATCCGGACGAGGGAGCGCTCTCTCGGGGTCAGAACACTTTTCTTCGTTGCGATATAATCGAAGCACGTCATTGAGCGTATCGAGGTTTAAATTAGGAGCTGCCATGTTTGAAAATGGCGTTGTGGTTAGATACGGAGTTGCAGACCGGGCTCATGAGAATGAATTCTTCCGCTATTTCGCACGTTCCGTAAAGGCATATTTCGATAAAAAGAGCATTCCTGCGCTGTTGATTGGGATGCCGGAATGCAGAGTCGACAGCAGGCTTCAAATTGACGCTCTTTTGATTACAGCGAAGACTTTAACTATCATTGATTTCAAGGACTACGGCGGAACGCTAGTGCTTCCAGACGAGCCTTCTTTCAAGAAGGGGCAATGGAAGACCGTCGAAGGATTAATCGTAAAGGGAGGATGCAGCCCAAATCCTTTCTACCAAACCGGCCTTCAGCGCGAACGCCTAATAAAGATCCTCGAAACGTTTTGCAGAAATCTCACATCGTTCAACGCACGGCATATCTCGACCATGATCTGCTTCTCTAAAAAAATGCAGATCAGGGGACACATACCTGGAAGTTACAGAAGTTATTTCCATATTGCAGATGAAGAATCGTTTTTGGAGAAGCTCTTCGATACCGTATGCGCTGGTCGCGAGAACAACGACCTGCTGAGTAAATTGTTCCTCGATTGTTTCAATAAAAAGATATTCAGTTCCACGGAATATGATCTTGTAGTTAATCCCAAATCGTTGGGTATCGAATGTGCCCAAATTCCTCCTGCGCAATTTGCCAAGCACCAACAGCAGCATAAAAGACCCGCAACGTTCATTGATAAAATCAGATCATTTTTAAAAGGTAATTCTCCGGTCCTTATCGTCACAGGAACTGTTGGATCTGACAAAGCCCAGCTGGCACCAATCATTCGAGAGGAAGCTTTCCGAGTTGGGTTCTCCTCAGCTCGAGTCTTCGCTTTGTCTAACAGAGTCAAACGAAACCTTACGAGTGCCATCGACGAGGTAGAGAGCCTATATTCAACGCTTTTCGATTTTTCTGCTGCAAAGATCGATGAAAACGGTAAGCGGTTCATCCCAAGAGCATCCTTGGAGGAATGCAGCCCGTTTAGTGATTGCATGAGTTCCGACGAAGAGAATCACCGTCATGTTTTCGTCGTGTATGAAAGCCAGTTGATTACCAATTCTGATCGCACCGAAGAAATGGTTCAATTCGGCACGGGACATCTTCTTTCTGATCTGCTGAGCCATCTTGGCATCGGCAACGAAAAGTGCGTAAACAAGATTGTCTTCGTTGGCGACAGATTCCAGCTTGGGTTTGGCTCTTGGAGCGAATCCTGCCTCAATGAGAATTGGTACAAAGATAGTATTTCGGTTGAAACAATCGAGCTTCCTGATGTGCAGAACCCGACGGGAATCCAGGAAACATGCCTTCAGATCGCGAATGCAATCCGTCAGGGTAGAACCACAAATCTTGTGCTCGAGGAGAATGATCAAGTAAAGATCTGCGATGGGAGACTCGAGCGAGAGCTACTTGAGAATGCAGGTGAAAACAGCTTTCATCACAAAGTGCTTGCCTATACCAATAAGCAAGCAAGCGATCTCAACAACTACACGAAAACAAGTATCATCGGTAATGGCAAGCAACCCACAACCGGGGATGTCGTGGTTTTCGAAAACCAAGCTTTTGCATACCCTTCTGCTCATCACAACCAGCCTCTTGGTTCAGTTCCGCAGTTCGACGACACGGAACCAAAACGAGTCGAGAACGGAAAGACTGGCACCATCGTCAATGTGGATAAGAACGAAGAAAACTGGCTTGTATTGGAGGAGCAGGTTGCAAAAGACGAAGCACCTGTTCGTCTGACACTCGTTAATGCCGACATTCGTCTAGACTCATCAAGGGCATCGGAAACATATCGGATTCCATTTATCCTCGAGCTCCTTCAGTCTGATAGTGCAAAACTCAGCCCGATGCAGGAAATGGCTCTCAAGATCCATCTCTCGAGACTTTTAGAAAGCCACATGAAGACTCGTCCTTTTGAGAAAAGCCATTATTTTAACGAAATGATGATTTCAGGAGATTATTTTATTAATGAAGCCGGCCAGTATAGGGATAAAAAAGACCACCGATTCTTGACCGTTTACGAAAGACGCTATCGCAATGAGATGCAGCGGGAAATCCTAGAGGGAAACAGCGAATATTCAAGGTGGCTTAACGCCGCACAGATCAAATACGGCTGGTGCATGACCGTCCACAAAGCCATGTCAAATGAGTACGACGAGATCACTTTCTCGACAAATTACGAGGGGGGCAGACGTAATGAGATGTATTTCAAGTTCTTGTACACCGGAATCAGCAGGGCTCGCAACCGCGTTAACCTAGTCCGATGGAAACCCGTCTCTCCATTTGAGAAAACCGAATTCGGCTTTCTCGATCAGCCTACTAAAAACTCCTCAAGAAAGCTGACTATCCTCGTATCAACAATGGATGCAGTGACTTCCGATATTAGAAGTCTAGTCGAAAGATCGCTTGCCGATGGCATGACGATAACGACAGCAAAGTCAGTTCGCTATCAGGAAATCTACGAAATCGCTCAAGGCGATAAAAGCTTCAAGATGATCTTTGACTATGACAGCAACGGAAAGGTTAGATCTCCTCGTTACGCAAAGGGAGACAAAGGGCTATTCAACGCCTTCAGAGAAGGTGTCTCGGGCTCACCTTTATCTTCAGGTGCCGCAGAGAAGGGGCAGATGACCTGGCTTTACGATATTGTCTCCATGGATATTCTTAAGGATTGCGAGGTGTCTGTCGAATCGTCTTCAAACTATAGAGACATTCTGGCAATAAAGAAAAACGCGTCCACGGTAAACGTGTGTGTTGACTACAAAAAGGACAACTCAGTAAGCAGGTTCAGAGCTCAATCGGGAGATAAGGGGTTGTTCTCCTGCATAGTGCAAGCAATCTGCTCCTATTATGCGATTCCATATCCCGAAACAGCCTTGTGGAGGGAATAGGGAATGGCATACCAACCTAGCGCTGAAGCAGCCCATGTTACGGAACTAAGGAAGTCAGGAAAGCTAAAGGAGTCATACGACTACGCGAAAGCGGAATTCATAGCTGGCAATCGTGAGGATACGTTCATGAGCGCCTATACATGGGTACTTCACGATTGCCTAAAGAGGTACTTTGACAGCAGCTCGAGATTCTATCAAGACACAACCGCCTTTGTTCGCACCTTGGCCCAAATTCGCTCCTTCCCAATTGACGAAGCTAGAGACGGTCTTTTCATCGACAATCTTACCAACAAGGTTCGCACCGTAATCTGGGAGCAGGTTAAGCAAAACAATATCGAGAATACTCAACGGCTAGCATTCGAGGTGTGTCAATGGAGACGCGGCGAGGCTCTGTATTCGACCGATATCGCCAGGCCCTTGCTCGTCGGCCTAAAAGCCGATTGTGAGAGAAGCGGCCTTGTTCTCAACTGGCTGGGCATCCAGGCAAGATCCTGGGCGGATTTTCTTACATTGCCTCCAGAAGCAATCAAATCCCAGGTCAGTCAAGACAAAGTGGCAAGCGTCGCAGCTCTATGGGCGCTTTACGATGATCTGAAACGCTACTCGGGAGACGATCAAGGACGTGGCGTCTCGATGGATCGTTTCGTGAATACGTTGGCGCTGTTTCGTTGCTTCGACAGCAATGCACACGAAATACGTGAGGTGCTTGCACACGCCGTGAACAAGCTTGTTCACGTTGGCTGGAATTGCAGAAAGGCTAAGAATCAACAATGTTTATCCATTTTGCTTCAAGAGGCAACCCAATGGCATCATAACTCTCCTATGCACGATTCGAATGTGCTGCTGATGTTCTCAAAGGGTCTCCAAGGCAACGGTTTGGATTTGATTAAGCTGGTCGAGTGGTATGGGATCGATAGTCTCAGTAGCCAGGATTTCTCAGAAAGAAGAGACGGAGATAAGGTCTACCCCTCACTCGCCCAATCACTCATATCGCAATACATGGAGTCACTCATGTCGTACGACAGAGACGGACGGGCATTCACGACTGACGAGCAAAAGAAAACCGCCGCGAGTGATCTGGAGAAACTCCTTGGTTCTGATCTCTGCAAGACGTGGAAATGGGAATCTTATAAACTTGGTCTCCTGCTGATCGATGTCGGTCGCTATAAATCAGCAAGAGCTCGTCTTGCAAACATCGTTTCCACCGAAGCTAGGCAAGCTTGGTCTTGGGCTGCCTATGGGCGAGCATGGAAAGATGATTCAGAAGAGAGGTACGAACAGTGTCTGTTTAAGGGCCTCTCAGTTTCAAATGACATACGAACCTCTCTCAGCGTTCATGAAGAAGCGTTGCAGATTTTTGCGAAGAAAGGTATGTTCAGCGACGCAAAAGCTGAAGCTGAACTGATAGAAAATTTCAGGTCAGAACGCGAATGGAAGCCATCAGCTATCGTTGAGCAGGTAAAAACCCAAGATTGGTTTGAGTCAAGCGAAGCAAACAACAATTGCAGGGAAACATACGAGGCGCTCTCCCAAAATGCAGAGGACATTCTTGCCGAAGATCTTCCCTGGACCGAGTTTTATGTTGAATGGGAAAATCGCGAAAAAGGCCTTGTGGGCATCGTAATTCCTACCGGCTACAGCAGGACTAACTCATTGAACGTCAGCAGGGAAATTGCACGTGGCGCCCTCGCCGAACAACTGAAAATCGGCTTATGCTACAGAGGGCATTGCGGTCCCGAAAAGAAGATGATTCTGGGTAAGGTAGAGGAATATCCCCAAGCTAAAATACGCAGCTACTTCTTGAATAACTACTCTGGTTTGATCGACCTTGTGAAGGATTTTGGTTTTGTTCGAGGCAAACCAGATAGCGTATGGGTGCCCCCAGCTCTCCTTTCTGGCTTGGACGTCAAGCAATACCAAAAAGCGTCTGGCGAATGCCGGAGCGTATTTCGGAAGGACAAGGGCTGGGTTTGGGAGGCTTCAAGCATTAACCTCGGAGAAGAATCTCCAGCTGATTCCTTTGAAAAAGTGTTTGAAGGCTACCTTGACGTAACGAGCAGGGGCTTTGGCTTCGTTAGTGACTGCTTTGTCCCTGCGCCTTTAGTTGCGAAAGTCGGAGAATGCGGCCGCATAAAGGTTAAGGCAAAAAAGAGCTGGGATAGCAAGAAGAATCGATGGAGCTGGTCTGCATACGAGCTTTTAGGCACCGATATGAATAACAATGGCGAATGCGATTATGCCAAATCAAATGGCAGTGTGCCCATTGCTGGTGCAGATGCGCCCTAGCGCTCCATAAGGAGTCTAATGTAGGCGATCAGATGACAGCTTCCTCTACAAGCAGAACGCCATGTACAGCGGGAGGAAGATGCGACTGCCCTCCACCTTCAGCTGCTTAGGGTGGAACACGACCTCCGCGCCGACGCGCTTGTCGAATCGGGCCTTGAAGTCGTCGAGGGAGACCGTTCTGTACGCCTTGGTCGACTTGACCTCGATGGGGCATACCCGGAGCCTCCCCGCCGCATCGGAGAACCCCCTGGTCGTGAGGAAGTCGATTTCCCGAGCAAGCGGCTTGCCGCCGTCCCTCTTCGGCTCCTCGTTCCACGAGTAGTAGTAGAGCTTGCAGCCCAGCGCGACCAGCTGCTGGGCGATGGCGTTCTCGACGAACATCCCCTTGTTGATCGATGTCTTGCCGAACTGCAGGTCGCGGTAGATTATAATCCTAATGCCCTGACCTGCCAGTTGTCAGCTTTCCGCGATATTACATAACTCCAAATCGTCAGCTTTCCACGATATTATAGCAGCTTATATCGTCAGCTTTCTGCGATAAGGTAATGATTGGTTAGCAGCAGGCTGTACCAGATGACGCGCTTGGGAGAGATGGGCTGCAATCCCGCCATCCCTCCCAGGCAATACGCTGCGTCATCGCCGACAAGATCGCGGTGCGCTCGCACACATCGAGCCGGAAAATGCGCTAACGTAAGCCGAACATGCCGCGGATGTAGCTGAGGATGGTCTTCATGGACGCGTCGTCGGCGTAGCCGATGACGCGGTAACCACGATGGGCGACGTCGATGTTGCGAAGCGCCTCCACGCAAGCCCAGCCGGCTGCGGCGTCCGTCTCGATGGGCACGTGGAGGGGGTAGTCGTGTCGCTTGGTCGTTATGGGCACGACGCTGACCAGGCTCGACCGCGCATTGAAGCCGAACACGCTGACCACGACGGCCGGGCGCAGCTTCGCGGGCTCATGGCCGACCGAGGGGTTGAAGTCGACCTCGATGATGTCTCCCTGCTCAAGCGCGGTCATTCGACGACCTCCGCCCCGACGTCTCGCCCCCAATCGAATTCCGCCGGCTGGAAAGGACCTACGTGCTCGGAGAACAGCTCATCCATGGAGACGTACGGCGCGTCGCCGTAGGAGCGGTGCTCGCCTGAGGGGCGGATGACGATGAAGCCCCCCCTGCTGTCGCTGCCCGCATGCATTTCCAGGGCCGAGCCCACGCCGATGCCCACGCTCTCGCACATCCGCTTCGGGATGCGCACCGCATGGGAAGATCCCCACTTGCACAACCGCGTGCTCACCTCAAGCTCGCGAGGCTTCTCTTCCGCCAGGGGCATGACGGCCTCCCTGAGCTGCGCGACGGCGTCCGCGAGGCGGACGTCATCCTCTCCCGCGTCTTTCATCTCCGCGTACAGCCCAAGCGCGTCGAGCGTCGCGAGGCCCGTCGCGGGCACTGAGGTGTTATTGGAGCCGTCGAGTTCATAGGCCCACTCCTCCACGATGACATCAGGGGCCTCGAACCACTCCGCCTCCACCCAGTCGTCTCCAGCCTCCTCCTGCGCCCCCGTCAGGCTCTTCCGGTAGAGCGCGACCCGGACGACGCCCACATCGTGCGCCAAGTCGGAGTAGTACGGCAGCGCGCTCTCGCCGGAGAGCAGCGCACCGAAGCGCCTCAGCGCCGCGAGCGCGCCGCGTCCCTTCAGCAGCTTCCTGCCCTTCACCGGCGATACGAGGTACGGCTCGAACGCTTCGAGCATCCCGTCCTTCGACATGCCGGGGTTCCTCAGCACGCGCCTCTTCCACTCGGTGGAGAGAGCCGACGGGAGGATGGCCTCGATCTCGGCAAGGCAGTTCGTCACGGTCGACCTGCTCACGCTCGCAGCCTTCGCAAGCTCGCCCGCCGCCAGGCCGTTCCACCTTCCCGCTATCAGGTTGAGGGCCATCCTCTGGGCATGGGGTGAAAGCGGACGGGCGGCCCTCCCCTCGGGCACCGGGGAGGCTGCCATCCCCAAGAAGGGCAGAAAGACGTTGCCCTCGTCCTTGATGTAGGCGATTCCCTCGGAGGCGAGCGCCCTCATCATCCCGTGATCCAGATAAGGCGAGCAGATGGCGACGCGTCGGGGATCGGCCTTCGCAACCGCCCGCACGAGCGACTTCGAGGACAGCACCGTCGGACGGCCGACGGCGACCGCGGCCAAAAACTCCCGTCCCTCGCCCAGCTCGGCCGCCCTCAAGTTGAACTCATCGGAGTAATGCCTCGGGATTTTCGCCGACACATCGTCCAGCGCATCCGGCGAGAGCACCAGCGGCATCGAGAACAGGTACCTCGGAACGTTCTCCATCTCCAACCTCCAATCATTTCGCTGTCATTTTAGTACTTCTTGTAATGACCGTAAAATGATGCTTTGAGGAAAAGCGTGTGCGCCAGCAGCTCTCTTTGCCGAAAAGGACCCGGGGATAGCAGCCCGCTCCGCTCGCGCTTACGCGGCCTTCTTGCCGTCGAGGAAGTCAGAGCTCACCACGGCGGTCTTGTCCTCGAGCACCTTGCGGTCGAGCTGGCCGGTGACGTTGGAGGCGGTGACGCCGGCCACCATGGCGTCGCTCACGTTGACGGCGGTGCGGCCCATGTCGATCAGGGGCTCCACCGACGCCAGGATCGCGGAGATCTCGATGGGCAGCCCCATGGTCCCGAGCACGATGAGCGACGCGAAGGTGGCGCCGCCGCCGACGCCCGCCACGCCGAACGAGCTGATGACCACCACAGCCACGAGCATGATCACGAACGACGGGTCGAGCACGTTGATGCCCACCGTCGGCGCGATGATGGTGGCGAGCATGGCCGGGTAGATGCCCGCGCAGCCGTTCTGGCCGATGGACAGGCCGAACGAGCCGGACAGGTTGGCGCTCGCCGCGTCAACGCCGAGCGCGCGCTGCTGGGTCTCGATGTTGAGCGGCAGCGCGCCCGCGCTCGTGCGCGACACGAACGCGAAGCCGAGCACGCCGGCCACCTTGCGGAAGTACGTGAGCGGGTTCACGCGGTTGCCCAGGAGCACGAGCGCGTGCACCACGAGCACCAGAAGCAGCGCCACGTAGGAGGCGATCACGAACTTCGACAAATCGAGGATCGCCACGTAGTCGCTCGTGGCCAGCACCTTCGCGATGAGGGCGAGCACGCCGTAGGGCGTGAGCCCGATCACGATGCGCACCACGCGCATGACGATGCCGTAGAGCGCGTCGATGAAGTTGGCGAAGAAGTCAGCCTGGCGGTTGGAGTCCTCGGTGTCGAGCCCGCGCAGCTTGAGGTAGGCCACGCCGAGGAAGGCCGCGAAGATGACCACCGCGATGGTGGAGGTGTCGCGCGTGCCGGCCAGGTCGGCGAAGAAGTTGGTGGGGATGAACGACAGAATCTCCTGCGGGATGGTGAGCGCCTCTGTCTTGGCCGCGCCCGCCTCGAGCGAGGCCATCTTGCCCGCGTCGGCCGCCTGCGTGAAGCTCGCGCCCGCCAAGTCGAACGCCACCACCGAGCCCCAGCCGATGAGTCCCGCGATGGCGACCGTCACCATCAGAACCGCGAGCACGATGCCGCTGATCTTGCCGAACTGGTTGGTGACGCCCGAGCGCGTGAACGCGCCCACGATGGACACGAACACGAGCGGCATCACGAGCATCTTCAAGAGCGACACGTAGCCCGTGCCCACGATGGCCATCCAGTCAAGCGCGATCTTGGCCGCCTCGGTGCCGCGCCCGAGCACCATCTGCATCCCAATGCCGAGCACGATGCCCGCGCCGAGCGCCGTGAACACGCGGAACGTGAACGACTTCCCCTTCATGTTCAAGAACTTGAGGCCCAGAAGCAGGGCCACGAAGATCGCCAGCGTCACAATCGCCGGCAAAACCGCTTCCGACATTTCCCAATCCTCTCTTCTTGCCTGACGAGAAGGCCCTCGCCATCCTGCGCCGCGCCTGCGCCTGCGCCTGTGCCTCGCCGGCGCCGCCTGCCGCGGCCCGCACGCTGGCGAACGCCTTCCCTCCTCGTGAATTAGTATGACCCTTAAAGTCTAGTAATTCAATGGGTTTATTCGACTAAAGCGAAGCGAACCCGAAGGCATTTTCCTACAATCAGCTGCCACGAGCGCGTCCGCGCCCCGCAAACGGCGCGCATGGCGCCTGAACGTGCACGTCCGGCTTTTGAGGATGGGCAGCAGGAGGAAGGCAGTGCGAACGGCGGCGCGTACCGCGCGTCCGCGGCATGCGGGCATGCGGGCATGCGGGCTGCGGCTCACGAACGCACGCCGCAGCCGCGCCGCGAGAGCCCGGACCGCCTCACAGCAGCGCCGCAAACGCGCGAGCCGCCTCACAGCAGCGCGGGCAGCACCAGAAGCTCGACCCCCAGCGCGCACGCCGACAGCGGGCAGGAGCGCGCGGCCGCGAGAAACGCCAGCATGCCCGCGGCGGCGGCCTGGGGTGCGAAGGAGGCGGGGGCGCCGGCGGCGGACGCGAGCGCGCTTCCGAGGAGCGCGCCGATGACCAGGGCGGGCATGATCTCGCCGCCCTTGAGCCCGCAAGCCAAGGCCCCCATCGTGAGCAGCATCTTCGCCGCCACGAGCGCAGGCGTAGCAGCGCCCGCAAACGCCGCGGGCAGGAGATCGAACCCCGAACCGCCGCACGCCTGCAGGCCGAGCCCGTCGGCTGCGCACGCAAGGGCGAGCCCGCCGACGGCCACAATGGCGAACGGCATGACGTCCCTCCCGCCGACCAGGCAGTTCATGCGCGCGAGCGCCGCATGCACGCCGCGCAGGGCAACGCGGTAGAGCGCGCCCGACGCCGCGCACACGAGCACCACCCCGAAAAGCAGCGCCCACCCCGCAACAGGCACCCCCTGCGCGAACACGAGCGAGGAGATCGTCCCGGGCAGAAGCGCTCGCCCCTCGATCACGACGGCCACCGCCGCCGCGCACGCCGACGCCAGAAGCACGCACCCCGCGCGAGCCGCCGATGAACGCCCGCCGCGCAGGACGCTCCACCCCGTGGCCTCGAACGCCATGAGGGCGCCGGTGACCGGCGCGTGGAACAGCGCGCCGATGCCCGCCGCCATGCCGCATTGCATCACCAGGCCCCCGTCGGCGCACGCGGCGCCTGCGAACGCCGCGCCACCCGAGGCGCTTGCGTCACCCGAGTCACGCGCGCCACCGGGCGCAACGGCGCCGCACGCGCGCCCCGACACCCGCCTCGCGGCAAGGGCGATCCCGGCAGCTGCCGCAGCGCACAGCTGGACCGCCGCGGCCTCCTTGCCCACCGAGGCTCCGCACGCCACGCTCAGGCACGTGGCCGCGAATATCGCCGGAGCGAGCGCAAGCGGAACGAGCTCGCCCGCGCGCGCGGCGCGTGCGACGTCCTCGCCGCCGAAGCCCGCGGGCAGGCCGAGCGCGCGGTACAGCACGAGCTCGGCCACGCCGGCTGCCGGCAGCGCCCAGAGCGCCCCGGGGTTGGCGCAGAACCACCCCCACGCCGCGTCGAACGCCGCGCTAAGAGCGATCGCCAAGATCCCTCCGACGATGCCTATGATGATGACGAGGAGAACGCGGCCTGACGCCGCGCGCATCACGCGCCTTCGTGTTCGAGAGCTTGCGAGCCCGCAGCCTTCTCAACGCCCGCGCCCGCGGGCCGTCCCGTCCCCGCGACGTCCGCAGCCGCAAGCTGTCCCGCGTCCGCGACGCCGCGGCGCCGCTCCCCCAGCGGGTCGTGGCACACGCGCATGCTGTCAGGGCGCGCTGAGCAGATGAGCGTGAGGTCATACGCGCGCGCGAGCTCGATGGTGGCGTCAGTGGGCACGGCCTTCGTGGCGAGCACCGGCACGCCCGCGCGGATGGCCTTCATCACCATGTCAACCGGGATGCGCCCGCTCGAGAACACCATCGCCTGCCGAAGGTCGACCCCGCCGCGCAGCGCGGCGCCGAGCGCCTTGTCGAACGCGTTGTGGCGCCCCAAATCCTCGCGGCAGCACACGATGTCGCCGCCGGTCAGCAGGTAGCAGCTGTGCGTGCCGAACGTACGCCGATGCAGCGGCGAGTCCTGCGCGAACGCGTGCGCCGCGGCGAACACCCACGCGCGCTCCCACGTGATGGGCGTCACCTTCGCCGGCGCCTCGTCGGCGTCGAAGTAGTGGTTGAAGGATCGGTTGCCCGTGCAGCAGCTGGGCACCACGTCGACGCCGGTCTTGGAGAAGTCAGCCGCGTGCCCGCTCAGGATCACGCGCGCCCGCGTCCCGTGCTCGCACAGGTACACCGAGGCCACGTCGTCGATCCCCGCGATGATCCCCTCGGAGAAGAGCCGCCCAACCACCAGGTCGACCAGGTGGTTGGGCGTGCACACGATGCGCATGGTCAGGATCTCGTTCACATACACGTCCATGTTGTGCTCGACGAGCACCGCCACGTCCTCGGACGCCTCGACGCCGTCCGCGCTCACGCAGCACGCCACGTACGGCGCGACGACCTCGCCTTCCGCATGTCGGTCAATGACGTCCATGGAACCTTCCCTGCCCCTTCCTACTTCTCGGACTTCACATGGTACACGAACCAGTACGCAAGCCCCACGAAGACGAAGCCGCCGACGATATTGCCCAGCGTAGCGGCGGAGAGGTTGTAGAGGATGCCCGTGACGTCAAGCGCCTCCGCGCTGACCGTCGCGTAGCCCGTCATCTTGCACAGAAGGCCCATGGGCAGAAAGAACATGTTGGCGACGCAGTGCTCGAACCCACAGGCCACGAACGCCGAGATGGGGAGCAGGATGCCCACCACCTTGTCGACCACGCTACGCGCGGAGAAGCCGATCCACACGGCCAGGCACACGAGGATGTTGCACATGATGCCCTTGAAGAACAGCGTCATCCACTCAGGCGTCACCTTGCCGAGGGCCACGGACACGAACGTCGCGCCCACATTGCCCCCGTTCATGTCGGGCACGGCAGCCATGAACACCAGAAACACCGCCAGAAGCGCGCCGGCGAGGTTGCCGAACCACACGATGGCCCAGTTCTTCAACATGCCGCCCCAGGTGATCTTCTTCGACGCCAGGCCGCAGACCATGAGCGAGTTTCCCGTGAACAGCTCGGCGCCGCAGCACAGCACCAAGATGAGGCCCAGGCAGAAGCACAAGCCGCCGACCAGGCGCTGCACGCCGAACGGCATCGTCGAGTCACCTAGGAACGTGCAGAAGAACATGGCGCCGAACCCGATGAAGGCGCCGGCGAACATGGCGAGCACGAAGCACTTCGCGGGCGCCATGCTCGCCTTGCCCACGGCGAGCGTCTCGGCCTTCGCCTCGACGGCGGCAGGTGCGAGCGCGTCGGGCTTCAACGCGTCGAGATCAGACTTGTCGATAGTCATTTTGAACGTACCTCCTTGAGGGCATGGCGCGCATGCCCCGTTGCGAACGGTTGGTTGGGTGGGGATGAGGCCGGCCCGCCCAGGTCAGAGACGGAGAGACACCCTGGGCAGGCCGCCCGCAGGACGAGGCCGAAGGCGCGCGGGAGAGAGAAGGACGAGAGGCGCGCCTCGGCGGGGATGGCTTTAGGGAACTGAGCTCACGCTGGGTCGAAGCATGTGAAGTCGCCTCCTCGCTCCAAACAGGCGTACAGGACGTCAACCGCGCGGCGCACCGGCGCGCTCAGCGGGTCGAAGAACTCCGTCGTGGCAGGCTGGATGCCCAGAAACGTCACGTCGTCGCACAGCTGCTCGAGCTCGCCTAAGAGGAACGCGATGGGCAGCGTGTGCGTGGTTATGAGGAATTGGGTGGCCACGTCATCGGCGGTCACCACGCGTATCTCCCCCGGCTCGTGCCCCATGGCCGCCGCGTCGACGAGCAGCAGCCGCTCGGGCGCCAGGCGGCGCAGGTACCCCAGGTCGTCCTCGGGCGTCTGCCCGCCGTCGACCACCGTCCAGCCCGCGACGGGCGCGTCGGCGAGGCGCTTGGCCAGGGCGGGGCCCGCCGCGTCGTCGCCGCGCAGCACGCTTCCCACCGTGAACACCACGTTCATGGGGTCACCCTCCTTCCCATCACGTACACCTGAGGCTCGCGCTCCACTTCGCCTAAGAGCACGTCGAGCTCCTCGAGCCACGAGGGCGCGTCGACAGCATGCACGTAGGGCCGCCGGGCGTCCCCAGCAGACGAGGAGTCCTCGGCGGAAGGCCCGCCCGCCGGCAGATCATGTGCGGAAGGCCCGCCCGCCGGCAGCTCACCCGTTGGCAGCTCGCCCGCCGGCGCCGCCATGCCCGCGCGCGCAAGCGTCACGCGCACGGCCGCGCGCAGCTCGCCCACATGCTCCTTGCCCAGCTCTATCTCGCCGAAGCGCTCCACGCCGGCGAGCTTGTCGCGCGCCGGACCGGCGGGAAACGCGTCGAGCACCTCGGCGAACACCGCCCGCGAGGCGCCGATGCGCGGCTCCAGGCAGTCGATGACACCCGTGTGGTGCCCGATGGCCAGCGTGTAGTACAAAACCGAGCGCACGTCCTCGGGAATGGACCGCTCGTGGTCCACGAACTTCCGCCCCAGCCGGTAGAACACCACCTCGCGAGCCGTGCGCGCGTCGGTGGTGTGCCCGCCGGCCGCACGGCCGGCCAGGCGCGCCGGGCCGCCTTCCGCGCGCGCCGCCGAGCGGGGGATGCTGGGAACAGCGTCCATCAGGCGACGACCTTCGCCATCAGCACGCCGCGAAGCGCGGCGAGCACCTCGGCGCGGCGCGGGTCGGGCTCGCGCTCGATGAGCGCGTCGACCTCGCCGAGCACGTCGGCGCCGCCCGCGTCCAAGACGCCCAAAAACTCGTCGGCGATCTCCTTGCCCCAGCGGTAGCCCGACAGGGAGCGAGCCTCGCGCTCGATCGCCACACGCACCTTGTACGGCACTTCGGGAAACGCCAGCGGCGCGGCGACGCCCGGCTCCTCCACGTGGTGGCTCGCGTGCAGCTTCTGCTCGAGCAGCCCGAGCGCCACGGCAAACCCGTAGATGGTCTGCGCCGGCGTGGGCGGGCAGCCCGGGATGAAGACGTCCACCGGCAGGATCTTGTCGGTGCCGCCCCACACGCAGTAGTTGTCGTGGAAGATGCCGCCCGTGCAGCCGCACGCACCGTAGGACACCACGATCTTCGGATCGGGCGCGGCGTGGTAGGCGCGCAGGGCCGGCATGCGCATGGCGCGCGTCACCGCGCCGGTGTATATCAGCACGTCGGCGTGGCGGGGACTCGGCACCACCTTGATGCCGAAGCGCTCCGCGTCGAAGGCCGCCGTGATGGTGCCGAATATCTCGATCTCGCACCCGTTGCAGCCGCCGCAGTCGACGCGGTACACGCACACCGAGCGCTTGATGCTCTCGAGCAGCTTGGCCTTCGCCTCGGCCACCTTCGCGTCGAGCACCACCGGATCGGGCTGGTGCTGCAGCGCCGCGGGGAAACTTGCCTCTAACATAGCGCACCTCCTTGCGCCGGCGCGTGCCGGACGGCCGCCACGCCGTCGTCGCGACGGCGGCACTCCAGGCACAGGTCGATCTTGCTCAGGCTCGCCGCCACGTCCGCCGCCACATCCGCTGACGCCGCCGTCGAAGCGGCAGACGCGCCAGACGCTGCGGCGGGCGCGTCCGCCGACGCCCCGCCCGCCCGCGCGAGCACGCGGCGCGCGTAGTCGATCTCCTTGGCCGAGGCGTAGGGCTTGCCGCAGCACGCGCACGTGGCGACCGGGTACGCGCAGCTCTCCTCCAGATCCTCCTTGCTCATGACCGCCAGCTCGAACTCATCCGAGAGCTTGATGGCGAACGTGGGGCACACCTCCTCGCAGCGGCCGCAGAAGACGCAGCGCCCGTAGTTGATGGCCCAGGTGATCTGGTCTTGGCTGGACGTAAGCTCCATCGAGATGGCGTTCGGCGGGCAGGCCACCGCGCAGGCGCCGCAGGCGATGCACGCCTCCTCGAGGTGGCTCGGCTTGCCGCGGTAGCCCTTCGGCAGATCGAGCGGCGCGTACGGGTAGCCCACTGTGCCGCAGCCTGTCTTGCGTATCTCCTTGAACAGCTTCAACATCATGCATCACCCCTGCCCTGAAGCGGCGAGTGGGTGCGACGCCGGCAGTAGCCCTCGAGCTGGCTCTTCGTGAGGACCGTCTCGGTGCGCTTATTCACGTCGACCACCGTCACGCGGTCGGTGCACGAGTAGCACGGGTCGAGGCTACCCACGATGATGGCCGCGTCGGCCACCGTGTTGCCGCGGAACATATGGCGCAGGATCGGCCAGTTCGAGTACGTGGCCGCCTTCGCGCGCCAGCGGTAGCACTTCTGGTTGTCGCCCACCATCGCCCAGTGCATGTCCTCGCCGCGCGGCGCCTCGGTGTAGCCGAGCGCGAACTTGTGCGGCGTGTAAGCCCAGTCCTCGGTGAGCACGGGGCCGGCCGGCGCGCCGTCGAGCAGCTGCTCGATCATCGCGAGCGAGTCCGTGAACTCCTCGATGCGCACGAGCGTGCGGCTCTGCACGTCGCAGCCGGAACGGGTGCGCACGCCGAAGCCCTCGAGGTGAGCGTACCCGTCGAAGGGGTGGTTGAAGCGCACGTCGCGGGCGAAGCCGCTCCCGCGCACCACGGGCCCCACCGGGCTGTAGTCGCGCGCCACCTTCGGGTCGAGCCGCCCGATGCCGGCCGTGCGCGACTCGAAGTTCGCCGTGGACACGAGCATGTCCACGAGCGCCTCCACGTCATCGCGCAGCTCGCGCACGAGACGCACCGTGGCCATCTTCTGGTCCTCCAGGATGTCAAAGCGCACGCCGCCGATCAGGTTCAGCCCGTAGGTCTTGCGGGCGCCCGTGATCAGCTCGGCGAGGTCCATCGCCTTCTCGCGCACGCGGAAGAAGTGCTGGAAGCCCGTGTCGAAGCCGCAGTAGTGACACACGAGGCCCAGGTTCAGCAGATGCGAGTGCAGCCGCTCCACCTCGAGCAGGATGGTGCGGATGTACTGGGCGCGCAGCGGCACCTCGATGCCCTGCGCGCGCTCGACCGACTCGACGTAGGCCACCGAGTGCGCGCACCCGCAGATGCCGCAGATGCGGTCGGCCAGAAACGTCACGGCGTCGTAGTTCAGGCGACTCTCGGCCACCTTCTCCATGCCGCGGTGCACGTAGAACAGCCGGTAGTCGGCGTCGATGATCTCCTCGCCTTCGACGAACAGGCGGAAGTGCCCCGGCTCGTCGGAGGTAATGTGCAGAGGACCCATGGGCACCTCGGTGGTCTCCTCGACGTCGCCCTCGTAGAGGAACGAGTAGTTCTCCACGTCGGTGGCAGGCGCGGGGCGCCGGCGGTAGTCCATCGAGTCCTTGCGCAGCGGGTAGAGATCGTCCGGCCAGTCGTCCGGCAGCACGAGCCGGCGCTCGTCGGGCAGGCCCACGGGCACCAGGCCAAACATGTCGCGCACCTCGCGCTCGCTCCACACGCAGGCGGGCACGCGCGGCGTGACGCTCGGGAACTCGCGCGTAGCCGGGTCGACCTCGGCGCGCACGGTCACGAAGCTCGGGTCGGCGCCCTCCATCGACAGCAGGTAGTACAGCGCGTAGCGCCCGTTCAGGGGCCGCTCGTCGTTGCCCACCATGTTGGGCAGCCACCCGTCGCGCCCGTAGTAGAGAAACTCCACCACGTCGGGCAGCATGTCGGCCGGGATGGTGATGGTCACCTGGTCGGCGGCCTGCCACGCGGCGTCGAGCACGGCGCCCGGGAAGGTGTCGCGCACCGCCTCGACGTGCGTCTGCCCCGGACGCACCTTCGCAGCTTCTTTCCTCGTCATGAGCGCACCCCTTCCGCTCCTCCAGCGAACACGCCGCTGATCTCTACGAACCAACCGTCATGGGCGAAGTCCTGCATGTCCTGCTGCAGCACGATGCCCGTGGCGTCGCCAATGCTCGCGGCGAGCGGCCCCGGCATCGCCACGCCCATCCACACGATGAGCGCAAGCAGGACCACCTCGGGGGCGAGCGCGAGCGGGCTCACGTCCCCACGCTCGACGCCGGCGGGCGCCTCGCCCAAGACCGAGCCGGTGATCACGTGGGCGAACGCCATGATGACCACCACGAGCGCCGCCACCACGATCACCACGACGGCCACCTGGCCTGCGGCCACGCCGCCGAGCACAAAGCCCATCTCGCTCACGAACAGGGCGAACGGCGGGAAGCCCGCGATGGCCAGACACCCGGCGGCCAGAAGCGCGCCCGTGACCGGGGCCACGCGCACGACGCCTCTGATCACGCCGAGGTCACGCGTGCCGTACTTCATCATCACGTTGCCCGACAGGCAGAACATGAGGGACTTGACCAGGCCGTGGCCGATGCAGTGGATGAGGCCCGCGGCGATGCCGATCGGCCCGCCGATGCCGAAGCACACGGCGATGAGGCCCACGTTCTCGCACGAGCTGTAGGCCAGCTTGCGCTTGACGTCGCTCTGGCGGTACACCATGAGCGCCGCGTAGCACACGGACAGCACGCCGAGGATCATCATGACCACCTGCGGGAACGCAGGCCCCACGCACAGCGAGGCCAGGATGAAGAAGCGCAGGACCACGAGGATCGCGCACTTCAAAAGCACGCCCGAGAGCAGGCCCGACACCGGACTCGGCGCCTCGGAGTGCGCGTCGGGCAGCCACGTGTGCATGGGGAACAACCCCGCCTTCGTGCCGAAGCCGATGGCTGCGAACACGAACGCGATCATCATGAGGCCGTGGTCCATCTGCCCCGCGTAGGGCAGGATGGCCGTCCAGAACACCGCCTGGTGCGCGTCAGCCATGATGTCGGCTGCGTTCGCGTACACGAGCAGCGTGCCGAACAGGCCAAACGCCACGCCCGCAGTGCACACGATGATGTACTTCCACGCCGCCTCGAGCGCGAGCTTCGTGCCGTACACGCCCACCAGAAACACGGTCGACAGCGTGGTGAGCTCCACCGACACCCACATCATGATGATGTTGTTGGAGGCGACGGTCAAAAGCATCGAGAAGAGGAACAGGCTGAAGAAGGCGTAGTACTGCTTGACCTGCGAAGGGTCGAGCCTGCCCTCCTCGACGTCGTGGCGCACGTACGGGATGGAGTACACGCCCGTGCACGTCCCGATCACCGCGATGAGCGCCACGAACAGCGCCGCCAGGCGGTCCACGTGGAACCACTCGCCGAGCGCGTACACCTCAAGCCCCGTGAACACCGAGACGACGAGCATCGTGCCGGCTGCGCACACGGCGGCGAGGCTTGCCACGTGCAGCGCCACGAAGGCCGTGCGCGGCACGCTTTTCGAAGGCAGCGCCGCCATGGCGAGCGCCGCCGCCAGGGGCGCTGCCAGGAGGGCTACCAGAATCTGAGACATATCCATGGCGCTATCCCTTCAACTCGGCTAGGTCGTCGGCGTCAAGCGTGTGGGTGGTGCGCGCAATGCGGCACACCATGACCGCGAGGATGATCACCGCGAAGATGGCGTCGGTTGCGATGCCGACCTCGACCAGCTCGGGGGCCTGCGGCGCCAGCAGCGCGAGCGCCACGTGGGATCCGTTCTCCATCAGGCAGTACCCGAAGATCTGCTTGAAGATGGAACGCTGGATCACGATGCACGTGAGCCCGATGAAGAAGTGGGCAAGCGCCACCGCGAGCGTGGGCTTGACCGCGGCCGCCGTGGGCAGGTCGATGCCCGAGACGGCCACGAAGCACACGAACACCTCGACGGCCACGAGCCCCACGCACTTCATGGGAGAGAGCTTCGGGGCAAGGTCCACCTCGGCGCTGTCGCCGACCTTCCGCAGCGTGAACAGCAGGATGCCCGGCACGAGCAGGACCTTGGTCACGAACGCCGAGACCGACCACATGTACAGCTCGGTCGAGCCCGTCACCGCGCCCAGCGCGACGAGCAGGGCCACGAGCACCGCTGACTGCAGCGCGTAGAGCTGCGCGGAGACGCGCCCCGTGCGCGCGAGTACCACTGCCATCGACGTGATGATGAGGCAAGCACCCAGTACGTTTACCAGGGAGAAGTCAAGCATGACATCACCACCCCTAAATCCCTATGACGAGGAACACGAACGACAGCGCCGCCAGGCCGAACACGAACCACGTGTAGCGGCCCAGGAACTGGTAGCGCACGCGCATGACGGCGTTTTCGATGACGGCGGCCACGAGCAGCACCGCGGCGAGTTTCGCCACGAAGAGAGCAAGCCCCACGGCCAGCCCGAGCGGCGTGGCAACACTCGCGGCGCCGAAGGGCAAAAACACCGCCACGAACAGCGACGCCACCACGAGCTGCTTGACCGACATGCCGAGCTTCAGCATGGCGAGCGAGGGGCCGGAGAACTCCGCGAGCGGGCCCTCCTGGAGCTCCTGCTCGGCCTCGGCCACGTCGAAGGGCAGCTTGCCCATCTCCACGTAGCACGCGCACGCGAACGCCACGCCCGCCACCACCACGGCAACCGGCGGGTAGGCCACCAGCGAGGCCACCGAGTCCGCCATGACGCCGAGGTTGGTGGACCCGCACGCGAGCGCGAGCACCATGAGCGTCAGGATGAGCGCGGGCTCCACCAGCACGCCGAGCAGAAGCTCGCGCACGCCGCCGACGGCGGTGTAGGAGCCCGCCGAGTCGAGGGCCGCCAGGCTGAACATGAAGCGCGGCAGCGCCATCAGGTAGAGCACGGTGATGACGTCGCCCAGAAGCGGCACCGGGCACGCGCGTGCGATGAGCGGCAGGCCCGCCGCGACGATGACCATGGTGCCCAGGAAGACCGGCGGCATGGCGCGCGAGACGAGTCCCGCGCCGCCCGGCTGCACCTCGCAGCGCCGCCACAGCTTGGCCAGGTCGTAGTAGTCCTGGAAGATGCTCGTGCCCTGGCGGGTGTGCATCTTGGCGCGTATCTTGCGCGCCACGCCCGACGCCAGCGGCGCCAGGAGCACCAGGAGGAGGACCTGGATCACGGCAACGGTGAATTCAATCATTCCAGCCTCCTTACCGAACCAGGATGATGAGCGCCAGGAAGAACACGAGCGCGCCCACGATGTACACGATGTAAGTGCGGAAGTCGCCGCCCTCGAGGCGCGAGAACCACGCGCCGACCGACCGCAGGACCGACATGACGGACTCGGACAGCGGCACGCGGACGCGCTGCTCGCGCGACGGCGGCGCAGGAGCGGCCCCCTGCCCGCACGCCCCCGCCTCGAACGCGCGGCCGAACACGCCGGCCACCGCGGCGCCGGCGCTGTTCACGCCCTCGCGGATGCCGTAGAGCGGTCCCATGAAGCCGCGCACGCCGGCGGCCACCGTGGAGGCGAGCGTCTCCATGTGCACGTCGGGCGCGTAGCCGCAGGCCCACGGCTCGGGGTCGACCTTCAGCCCGTGCGCGCGGTTGGCCGCGTTGCGCGCAAGCGCGCACGCGCCCACCACGACCGCCAGCAGGACGGCAATGAGCAGCGGGGAGGTGACGCTTATGGTGTCGAGCGACACGAGCGCCGTGCCCGCCGCCACCGGCATGGCCGGCGCCGCCAGAACCGACGCGGCGATGCCGCTCATGACCGGCGCGAACCACGCGGCGCCGAGGCCCAAGGCCGCGCAGAGCGCCGTGAGGGCCACCATGCCGAGCCTCATGCTCGCAGGGACCTCATGCGCGGCCTTCGCCGCGTCGGAGCGCGGCTTGCCGAGGAACGTCACGCCGAACGCCTTCACGAAGCAGGTCACGGCCAGAGCGCCCGTGATGGCGAGTGCCACCACCGCGAACGCGAACACCACGCGCAGCCCGATGCCGCCGGCCATGGCCGCGCCGATGAGCGCCTGGTAGGTGAACCACTCGGACACGAAGCCGTTCAGAGGCGGGATGGCCGATATGGCGAGCGAGCCGGCCAGGAAGCACACGGCCGTCACCGGCATGAGGCGCGCCAGGCCGCCGAGCGCCTCCATGTTGCGCGTGCCCGTGGCGTGCAGCACGCTGCCGGCGCCGAGGAACAGCAGCCCCTTGAACATGGCGTGGTTCACCAAATGGTAGAGCCCCGCCGCAAGGCCGACGCCCGCGAGCCACAGGTTTCCGCAGGCCCAGCCCACGATGCCCGTGCCCACGCCCAGAAGGATGATGCCGATGTTCTCGACCGAGTGGTACGCGAGCAGACTCTTGAGGTCATGCTCGCCAAGCGCGTACACCACGCCGAGCACCGACGAGACGGCCCCGATGACGACCACGAGCACGCCCCAGCCGAGCTGGCCGCCCGACAGGGCGAGGAGGTCGAAGCACACCTTCATGATGCCGAAGACGCCGATCTTGATCATGCCGCCCGACATGAGCGCACTCACGTTGGACGGGGCGGCGGGATGCGCCTGGGGCAGCCACGAGTGGAACGGCACGATGCCCGCCTTTGCGCCGAAGCCGAAGAAGGCCAGCGCGAAGGCCGCCGTCGCCAGCGCCGGGTCGAACGCCGTGGCGCGGAAGGCCGCAAACTCGAGGCTCCCGCACGCGCTCGCCATGAGGAAGAACGACACGGCGATCATCAGAAAGCCGATGTGCGCCATGACCAGGTACAGAAAGCCGCCCTTGAACGACTTCTCGTCCCCCTCGACGATGACGAGCATGTACGACGTGAGCGACATGAGCTCGAAGAACACCAGGAACCAGAACGCGTTGTCACACAGTATGACCATCATCATGGACGCCACGAACAGGTTCATGAAGCACCCCAAGGTGCCGATGCCCTTGTCGTAGTACTCGTTGAAGTAGGAGAGTCCGAACAGCCACGCCACGAGCGCCAGGACCGATATCACGGCGACGAGCAGGCCGGAAAGCGGGTTAAACAGTACCGTGAGGTCGGCGAAGGGCACCGGCCCGCCCAAGTTCGCCAGGAGCGCCGGCGAGCCGATGGCCGCGACGCCCGAGGCAAGCGAGGCGGCCGCCGCGCCCATGCCGAGCGTGCACGCCGCCGTCTTAGCGGCTGCAGGCGCGCGCATGAGCAGCAGCGAGAGCACCGCGCCTGTCGCCGAAAGCCCCAAGGAGAGCAGCATAAGCTCAAGCATCCCAAGGCCTCCTTATCGTCGATGAGCCGCGCATGGCCAGCTCGTTGGCCTTCGCCGCAGCTACCAGCTTCTCCTTGCGCGCAGCCGCCGCGCACGGCGCGTCCTGCACGCTCAGCGCGCCGGTGAGGCACGCCGTGACGCAATGGGGTCCCGCAGGGTCGAACGCGCACATGTCGCACTTGACCGCGCGGGTGTACACGCCGATCTCCCATGACAGGAGCGCAGAGGTTCCGCGCGGGAACGTCGGCGTGTCGAACTTGACGCCAGCAACGCCGGCAATGGATGTGCCCGAGGGATGGATGGCCCCGAACGGGCAGACGCACGCGCACAGCTTGCAGCCCACGCACGTCTGCTCGTTCACCAGCACCGCCCCGTCGGCGCGCGTGATGGCGCCGACGGGGCACACGGCCATGCAGGGCGCCCCCTCACAGTGATGGCACGTGACCGCGGCGGTCACGTCGAGCGTGCTCGCCAGGGCGAGGCGAGGCTGGGCTTGAAGCCCGGCCTCGCGATGCCCCGAGCTGCAGGCGGCGAGGCAGGTTCCGCATCCAATGCACACGTCCGGCTCTATTGCGATGAACTTGTTCATGGGTAAGTCCTTAAAGCCGAATGGTTTTGAGACCGGAATCGGGCTTACGCCAGCGCCGGCTCCTTGTCCTGGGCGGCAGCCTCCCCCGCCAGCCAGTCCTTCATCTGGGCGTAAAGCGTCTGCGCGTGGCGCTCGGCCCACACCTGGTCGGCGATGGCCTCAACCTGGCAGGCGGAGTGCTTGTCCTCCGGCGTGCCCGACAGCGGGTCGGTCGCGTGCATGGTCAGGTCGTTGCACTTGCCGATCCACCACTGGTAGGTCATGTAGACCGCGCCCTTGTTGATGCGCTCGTCGACGGCGGCGCGCGAGATCACCTTGCCGCGGCGCGAGCTCACCCAGACGAGCTGCTGGTCGCGGATGCCGCGCGCGGCGGCGTCGGCGGGGTTGATGCTCACGTAGCCCGGCTCGTCGGCCAGAAGCGTGAGCGCACGGCAGTTGCCCGTCATCGAGCGGCAGGAGTAGTGCCCCACCTCGCGCACGGTGCACAGCACGAGCGGGTAGCCCTCGTCGGGCATCTCGGTCGGCTCGACGAAGTCGTGGGCCAGAAGGCGCGCCTTCTTGTCAGGCGTGTTGAACTGGCCGTTGCGGTAGAGCGTGGGGGTGCCGGGGCACTCGATGGTGGGAATGGGCCACTGGGCATGCCCGGTGCCGGCCATCTTCTCGTAGGTCGCGCCGTAGAAGTTCGGGCACAGCTCGCGGACCTCGTTCCAGATCTCCTCGGTGTCGTGGTAGTGCATCGGGTAGCCCATGCGGGTGGAGAGCTCGCTGAAGATCTGCCAGTCGTGCTTGCACTCGCCCTTCGGCGGCACGGCGGCCGTGAAACGCTGGAAGGTGCGGTCGGAGGCGGAGAACACGCCGTCGTGCTCGCCCCAGGAGGTGCCGGGCAGCACCACGTCGGCGAGCGCCGTAGTCTGGGTCATGAAGATGTCCTGGCTGATGAGCAGGTCCAGGTTCTGGAGCGTCTCGCGCATGTCGGCGGAGTCGGGCTCGGTCTGCAGCGGGTCCTCGCCGAAGTTGTAGAACGCGCGGATCGTGCCCTCCTTCACGCCATGCGGCAGGTCGGTGAGCTTGAAGCCCTCGCGCGCCGAGAGCTTGCCCGCGGGCAGCCCCCACGCCTTCTCGAACTTGGCGCGCACCTCGGGGTCGGTGACCTTCTGGTAGCCCGGGAACAGGCTCGGCCACATGCCCATGTCACACGAGCCCTGCACGTTGTTCTGGCCGCGCACGGGGGCCAGGCCGGCGTTGTCGCGGCCGATCTGGCCGGAGATGCAGGCGATGGCGGCGATTTGGTGGACGCTCTTCACGCCCTGGCGCTGCTGGGTGACGCCCATGCCCCAGCCGATGACGGAGTTCGGGGCGGTGGCGTACAGGCGCGCGGCGCGGCGGATGTCCTCGGGCGAGCAGCCGCAGATGTCAGCGACCGACTCGGGCGTGTAGTTCTTGACGACCTCCCACCACGCGTCGAAGCCCGTGGTGTGCGCCTCGACGAACGCGCGGTCATGCAGGTTCTCGGTCACGATCGCGTTGGCGAACGCGTTCAGGAAGGCCAGGTTGCAGCCGTTCTTGATCTGGATGTACAAATCGGCGATGCGCGCGGTCTCGATGGAGCGCGGGTCGATGACGATGATCTTGGCGCCCTTCTCCTTCGCTTTCACGATGCGGCGCGCCACGATGGGGTGGCTGGCGGAGGGGTTGTAGCCGAACAGCATGATGAGGTCGGCGTTCTCGAGGTTCGGGATTGACACGCTCATGGCGCCGGAGCCCACCGTGTCCATGAGGCCGATCACACTCGGTCCGTGGCAGGTGCGGGCGCAGTTGTCGATGTTGTTGGTGCCCACGCAGGCGCGCGTGAACTTCTGCATCACGAAGTTGGCCTCGTTCCCCGGGCCGCGCGAGCTGCCGGTGAGCATGATGGCGTCCGCGCCGTACTTCTCCTTGATCTCGGTGAGCTTGCGCGCCGTGAAGTCGAGCGCCTCGTCCCAGGTGACGCGCTCGAGCTCGGCGCCCTTGGTGCGGCGGATCATCGGATGCAGGATGCGCGGGGTGAGGATCTTCGTGTCGTTGATGAAGTCGAAGCCCGACAGGCCCTTCAGGCAGAGCTCGCCTTCGTTGGTGATGCCGTCAAGCCCCTCGGCGCCGACGACCATGCCGTCCTCCACGAGCAGGTTGAGCTTGCAGCCGGCGCCGCAGTAAGGACAAACCGCCATGTGCTTTTCCATTGAGTGTACCCCCTCTTTAAGCCAGTGCCGTATTCAGCTGAACGCTTGAGATCGCCGCGCTTGCAGCCGCCGCGGCCAGGCGCTTCTTGCGCGAGCGCTCCTGAAGCTCCTCCTCGTCGACCACCTGCAGGCCGCCGGTGGGGCATGCCGCCACGCAGGCCGGGCCGCCGGGGCGGTCGTAGCACAGGTCGCACTTCACGAGCATCGCGCGCCCCGGGTCGCCCACGCTCAAGTTGCCGATCTTGGTGACGCGGTTCTCGCTCACCACGTCGCAGGCGCCGTATGGGCACGCCATGACGCAGCTGCGGCAGCCGATGCAGCGCTCCTGCGCGATGGCCACGCGGTCGCCGTCGAAGTACAACGCGTTCTGCGGGCACGACGCCACACACGGCGCGTCAGCGCAGTGATGGCACACGATCGGCGCCGAGATGGTGAGCGTGGTCACCAGGTTCAGGCGCGGCACCGCCACGTCCCCTGGCACGCTGTGCTTGAGCAGGCACCCGGCCAGACAGGTTTGGCAGCCGATGCACAAACCCGGGTCTGCGATTACGAATTTTGAACCCATGTGTCCCCCTAAGCTTGGTGGCGAACTGTTCTCTCTTCCGGCTACCGCCGACCACGCGCCGCAGGCCCTCCTCAGCCGACTCCCGGCGCCGCAAGCCTGAGGCCCAGCGTCACCCTCCCTGGTCGCCTGGCGCGGGCTCTGCGGGGAGCCGCATGCCCTGCGCCCTGCGGGAGGCCCCGCCCCCCTCGCGAAAGAGGGCAGAGCTCGCCTCGGAGATGCGCGCGCCACGTGGACGCGATAGACAGTTGATTGATGGAAAATCGGTGAACGGAAGCTGTTTTTCGGCTTTCGGAAGAATCTGACGCATTGCCTTATACGCTGATTCACCCAGCCTTGCAAGCCCCTTTTCAGGTGATTTGGAAAATAATTTCCGTCCCCTGATCTTGCCCCCAAGGTGAAAGGTATACTGTATCGTAGTACGTTCGTAATACAAGTTGAGCAAGTGAGCAGGTGCCATGCCGAAGCAATCAACCATCCAGGTGCGCATCGAGAGCGATCTCAAGGAGAGCGCCGAGGAGCTGTTCGCCACGCTGGGGACGTCGCTCTCCGAGGCGGTGCGCCTCTTCGTGGCCCAGAGCGTGCACGACCGGGCCCTTCCCTTCACGCCGAGCGTGCGGCGCCTCTCCGGCGACGACCGCGCGTTCGGCGCGCTCGCGCACTACGCGAACCCCACGCTCGTGCCCTCGGAGCGCGGCGCGTGGATCAAGGCCCAGGGAGAACGCCATGCCCGCCGCTAAGCGCCGCCGCGACGCCGTCACCATCATCGACGAGACGGTGCTCCTGCGCTACCTCCTCGACGACGACGCCGCCAAGTCCGCGCGCGCCCGCAGCCTCGTCCTCGGCGGCAACGTGCGCGTCTACCCCGAGACCATCGTGCGCACGGTGTGCGTGCTCACCGAGGTGTACGGGGTGCCGCGCTCGCTCGTCGGCAACGTGGTGGAGCTCCTGCTCGACGACGTGAGCGTGGAGGACGAGGCGAGCGTCCGTTTGGCCGCGCGCCTCTTCGGCTCCGGCAAGCTCGACTTCGACGCCTGCCTCGCGTCCGCCCGCAGCACCCTCCACGGCTACCAGACCTACTCCTTCGCCCGCCCGTCCCGGAGGTAGGGCGCGCCGGGCCGGGCCGCCTGGAGGCAGGTGGGCCAGGCAAGCCCAACCCACCTCACCCGGAGGAAGGACGCACCGCGCCCAACTTGCCCCGCCTACCGCCCGGGTTTGGCCTTTTCCGCTTGCGTCACGAACTTGAAACGTTTTTCACGCATAATCGACCCGATAACAGCCGATGACCCGAAAAGGAGCTTTCCCATGAACGTTGTATGCCTCGACCTCGAAGGCGTTCTCGTACCGGAGATCTGGATCGCGTTCTCCGAGGCGACCGGCATCCCCGAGCTCAAGCGCACCACGCGCGACGAGCCCGACTATGACAAGCTCATGGAGTTCCGCCTGGGCATCCTGGAGGAGCACGGGCTGGGCCTGCGCGAGATCCAGGAGGTCATCGCGGGCATCGACCCCATGCCCGGCGCGCGCGAGTTCCTCGACGAGCTGCGCCCGCTCGCGCAGGTCATCATCATCTCCGACACGTTCTCCCAGTTCGCCAAGCCCCTCATGGAGAAGCTCGGCTGGCCCACCATCTTCTGCAACGAGCTTCTGGTCGGCGAGGACGGCCGCATCACCGGCTACAAGATGCGCTGCCCGCAGACCAAGCTCACCACGGTGAACGCCCTGCACGACGCGGGCCTGACCACCTTGGCCGCAGGCGACTCGCACAACGACCTCGGCATGATCCGCGCGTCGAAGGCCGGCTGGCTGTTCAAGAGCACCGAGGCCATCCGCGCCGAGAACCCCGACATCCCCTCCTGCGAGGAGTACGCCGAGCTTCTGGCCGGCATCAAGGCCGCGCTGTAGGGCGCGGGGACGCGCGAAGCGCAGCCGGGTGCGGAACGGAAGCAGCCCGAACCCGCCCCTCCCTGAAAGCCCTCAGGCCCGCGCTAGGCGCGGGCCTTCTCGCGCGTGCGGCTCATCAGCTCATGCTCGAGGTCCTGGATGCTCGGCGGGGTCCACGTGAGCGCATCGGCTCCGGCGTCGACGGTCGCCGCAGCCGTCTGCTCGGTGGGCCCGCTGCTCGCCATGATGGGCATGTCGGGGTACGCGGCGCGCACCGCCGCCACCACGCGCGCCGTGTCGCGCCCCGCCGCCACGTTCACGATCGACGCGCTCGTCTCGATGATCGCGCGCGTCACCTCGTCGAAGCGGCACACCGTGGTCACCACCGGCACGTCGACGTGCGCCGCCACCGCGCGCACCGTCTCAGCCGACGCCGTCACGTTGAGCACCACCGCCGAGACGCCCTGCATCTCAGCATGCGACGCCAGGTCCACCGAGCGCTCGCCCGTGGTCACGCCGCCGCCGACGCCCACGAACACCGGGCGCTCCGACGCCATGATGAGCGCGTTGTTCACGATGGGGTGGCTGGGGAACGGGTAGACCGCCAGCACCGCGTCAGCGTCGCAGTGGCAGATCACGGCCACGTCGGTGGAGAACACGAGCGAGCGGATGTGGTGCCCCGCGATCTCGAATCCGGGGCAGGTGCGCATGACCTCGGGCACCTTGAGGGCGATGTGGCGGTAGGTCTGCTCGACGTGCTTGGGGTCTGCCTGCTGCATGCTCATGTTCGCATCTCCTGGAGTGTGGGGGGGAACGGCGGGGCGGGAACGGGGCGGCCGGCGGCGACGAGATGCCGCGGATCCTTTTCGTCAAGATTACCGTATTCTACGCAAGCGGCCTTCGTTGGTAAAGACCGCAATCCAAGAAACCTAAGGCCCTGTAGTAACGGCGCGTGCCCACCGAGCTGATGACGTTCACGGCGACGTACCCCGCCGCCTGAGCCTGCGCGCACGCCTCCTCCACCAGGCGGCGCCCGAGCCCCGCATGCTGCGCGCCCTCGCCCGCTGCGTGCAGCCGCGCCACGCGCCCGTACACGTGGACCTCGCGGATCATGGCCTCGCGCACGGGCACGGGGAACTGCGCGCGCTCCTCCGGTGTGAGGCACGGGGCGTCGAAGCGCGGGAGCGACAGCCGCAAGAACCCCGCGATCCTGCCCTCGGGCGTCACCCACTGCAGGAAGCGCTCCTGCGCCACCGACGTGGCGTACGTCACGCAATCGAGGCGCAGCGCGTCGAGCTCCACCGCGCCCGTCGCTATCTCGCGTTGGCGGATCTCGCGCACGGGGCGGCCCTCCGCGCGCGAGCGCTCATCCACGCGCGCCTCCACCAACTGGCGCAGGTTGGTCTTCTTGTTGCCCGCCACGATGTCGCCCGAGGAGATGTCGCGGATCATGCGCGAGATGCGCGTGTAGGCGGGCGTGGCGAGCACGTCTCTCACGAGCACGTCCACGAGCGCGTCCTCGGGATAGGGCGCCCACGCGCCCGCTGCGTAGCGCTCCGTCAGCTGCGCGCTCTCCACCAGGCAGCACGGGTAGAGCTTCACCTCGTCGGGGAGGAAGCGCTCGTCGGTGACGAGCCGGCGGTAGTCGGCCACGTCGCCCACGGGCGAGGCCCCGAGGAGGTTCACCATGAAGTGCACGTGGATCTTGAAGCCGAACAGGCGCAGCAGCGAGAACGCCTGCGCGATGCGCGCGGGCGTCACGTTTCGCCGGTTCGCGCGCAGGATGGACTCGTCGAGGCTCTGGATGCCCATCTGCACCTTCGTGCACCCGAGGCGGCGCATGACGGTGAGGCTCTCGGGCGTGATGAGGTCGGGGCGCGTCTCGATCACGAGGCCCACCACGCGATGCGCGGCGCCTTCGTTGCGCGCGTGCTCGCGCTCGAGCTCGGCGAGGGAGGCGTGCTGGATGCGTGCGGCGCGCTCCCAGGCATCAGCGGCGTAGAGCGCGCGGACGGCCTGGTTGTACGTGCGCTCGCCCGCGGTGACGCGCTTCTGCTCGGCGCGCGTGAGGCGCGCGAGCTCGTCGGCGTCGCAGGCGAGGCCGCAGGACGCGTAGAAGGCCGCGCGGGCCGCGGCGTCATGGCGGGCGGAATCGCAGGTGGCGGCCGACGCAGGGCCGTCTGCCGCGTGGGCCGCGGCGCGAGGCGCAGCTCCTTCGCGAGGCGCGGGCGCGTCGCCCGCCTGGTCGCCTGCGTCGTTGAGCGCGCGGAAGAGCTCCGCCACGAACCACACCTGGTAGTCCTGCGGGTAGTCGCTCCACGTGCCGCCGAGCACGATGAGCTCCACCTTGTCGGTCACGTGCCCCATGTCGGTGAGCGCGCGCAGGCGCGAGGTCACCTGCAGGTACGGGTCGAAGTAGTTGCGCTCGGCGCGCTGGCAGGCGGGCTCGTCGGCGAGGTAGCTCTTCGGCATGCGCACGTCGTTCGGGCAGTAGAGACAGTCGCTCGAGCAGGGGTGCGGCTTGGTGATCACCGTGATGGTGGCCACGCCCGACGCGGTGCGCCGCGGCTTGGCCTTCAGGAGGCGCACGAGCTGCTCCTCGCATGCCGCGTCGACGCCCCAGCTCTCCCAACGCGTTGGATCCTCGGCCTTGCACCGCAGGTAGTACGGCAAAAGCCGCTTCTTCGCCACGCTCCGCGCGCCGTCGTGCATGGCGCGGTTGCGCCGCCGCACGAGCTTGTCGAGCCACGCCGCGTCAAGCGGCTTGCCGTCCTCGCCACAGCCTCGGCACCTCCCTGCCTTGATGGCTGCGATTATCTCCAAGAGCGCCACTTCCACGCGATCCGGCTTCCTCCTGCTCCTTGGCAACGTCAGAACGGCATGTTAAAATGCCCAATGAACGATGCCCCGCCGATCCGGGCAGCTTCGTTCTTTTGGGTCGAGCCCCGCGAGCCTGCAAGCATTAGCGGGGCTTTTCCTTTGGGATACTCAGTATCGTTCGAGCATCATAGCACAGCCCCGCCCTCGCCTTCGAGGGCCATTGCGTATTACAATGCCGCCCATGGATCCCATCACCGCACAGAGGCTCAGCGACCTCACCCGCGACTTCTACCAGCGCGTAAGTGCGTCGTTCTCCGAGACGCGCTCACGCGCCTGGGAGGGTTGGGAGCGCATGCTCGAAGAGTGCGAAATCACGGGAGATGCGGGCGAGCGCGAACAGGCGAGCAGGTGCGAAGGCGCAGGCGAGGGCATGCGCGCAGGCGGGCAAGCGGACCTATTCGCAGCCGCCCACGCAGCCATGACCGCGCCCGAGCCGACCCTGCGCGTGCTCGACCTGGGGTGCGGCAACCTGCGCTTCGAGCGCTTCCTGGCCGCGCGTGCCGGCAGGCCCGTCGAGGCGTTCGCCGTGGACAACTGCGCGCCGCTCGTCGCGCAGGGCGCGCGCGACGAGTTCCCCGAAGACGTACGCATCCGCTTCCAGCTCCTCGACGTCACGGGCGCGCTGCATGCGGGAGCAGACCTCGTCCGCGCCCTCGACGCGCCCGCATGCGACCTCGCGGTGGCGTTCGGCCTCATGCACCACGTGCCGACCTTCGACCAGCGCGTGCGCGTGCTCGAGGCGCTCGCCGACCACGTGCGCCCCGGCGGCCACGTGGCCGTAGCGCTCTGGCAGTTCGCCCGCAGCGACAAGCTGCGCGCCAAGGCCGAGGCGGCCACCGCGCGCGGATGCGCCGCCTGCGGGATTGACCCCGAAAAGCTCGAAGAGGGCGACTACCTCATGGGCTGGCAGGACGAGCAGGATGTCTTCCGCTACTGCCACCACTTCGACGAGGCCGAGGCGGACGCCCTCGCCCGCGCGATGGGGCCGCGCGCCCGGGAGGTCGCGCGCTTCTCGGCGGACGGGAAGGACGCGCCCCTCAACCGCTACCTCGTCTTCAAGGTCAGATAGGCCTCGCCGAGCGCCACGAACTCCTGCACGTCGAGGGTCTCCCCGCGGCGCTTGGGGCTGATGCCGGCGCTCTCGAGCAGGTCCTCGACGCGCGCCGCAACCGCGCAGCCCTGCGCGCCCCGGCCCGCGAAGTACGTCTTGCACGAGTTCGCGATGGTCTTGCGACGGCTGGCGAAGGCCGCGTCGGCCATAGTGCACGTCGCCCGCACCACCTCAGGAGCAAGCGGCGCGCCGTCGGCGCCCGCGGGCGTGCGGCGGTTCAACCTCAGCACCGCGCTGTCGACGTGCGGCGGCGGGAAGAAGTTGCCCGGGCTCACCGCGAAGCGCCCCGCAGGCTCGGCGTACATCGAGAGCTTCACCGTGTACGCGCCGTAGTTCTTGCTGCCCGGCGCGGCGGCCATGCGGTCGGCCACCTCCTTCTGCACCATCACCGTGGCGCTCTCGATCCCACCGAAGCGCTCGAAGAACCCCAGCACTACCGTGGCCGCCACCGCGTAGGGCAGGTTCGCCACCAGCTTGTTGGGGAAGGTTCGCGCTGCCCCCTCGACGGGGCAGCGCGCGAGGGCGGCCTCGACGTCGCCCTCCGTCAGGTCGAGGGCGTCCTTGCTGATGAGCGCGAAGCGGTCGGGCCATGCCGCGAGGGTCTCCGCGAGCACGGCGGGGAGGTCGGCGTCGCGCTCGACCGACACCACGCGCCGCGCGCGCTTGAGCAGCGCGACGGTGAGCGTGCCGATGCCCGGCCCCACTTCGAGCACGTCGTCGCCGGCGTCCAGCTCGGCGAGCGCGACGATCTTGCGCAGGACGTCGTCGTTGACGAGGAAGTTCTGGCCGAGCGCATGCTTGGTCGCAAGCCCGTGGCGCTCGAGCACCGCGCGCGTGGCCGCCACGCTGGCCAGCGGCGACAGCCGCTCGGCGCTACCCACGGCGCGCGCCGCCCTTGTGCTTCTTGCTCCTGCCGCCCTGAGAGGAGCCGCCCCGGGGCTTGCCGCCCTGCGGGGAAGTCCCCTGCTTGCGCGGCTTGGATGACCGGGGCTGCTGGGACTGCTGGGATCGTTGGGGCTGCGGGGGCTGCTGGGGCTGCGCGTCGCCCCCGGCCTTGGCCGCCTCACCCTCGCCAGCCGCGCCGAGGGCGGCGAAGCCTCCCACGGGCGGGAGGGGGTATTCCTCGGCCTCGGCCGTGATCTCGCCGTTCTCGTCAATCTTCCCCACCCAGTCGAGCACGAGCTCGAGCTCGAAGCCCGCGCAGGCGAACGCCGAGCGCACGCACCCGATGAGCGGCTCGAAGCCGTGCGGGTCGCCGCCCTCGCCCACCACATGCAAGACCATCGGGCGTTTGGGCTGCGCGCGCACGTCTGACCAAAAGTACGGCTGCAGGCGGTCGAGCAGGCACTTGAGCTGGGCCGGAGCGCCCGCGAAGTACACCGGCGACACCACGATGAGCTCGTCGGCCGCGTCGAGGTGCTTGCGCACCTCGGTCATGTCGTCGTGGATCACGCAGCGGTGCACGAGCGCGTCGCTCGCCGCCACCGCAGGCCCCACGGCCAGGTTGTCGTCGCTTTCCGGCAGCTTGTCGGGTGCCTCCGTGGCCGCGCGGCACGCGTCGCACCCGCGGCACGGCCCCACCTCGATGCTCGCCACCGACACGATGGACACGCCGTCCTCCGGGCACTCGTCGATGCACGCGTTGAACAGCTCGTCGGCCAAGCTCGCGCTGCGCCCGTTCGTACGCGGCGACCCCACCACAATGACTCGATGCATGCTCATCCTCTCCTCGTCAGCCGCCGCCTCGCGGCTCGCCATCGCCCCACATCGTCGGCCGCTCGCGGCCCTTCGCCACCCGCAGCCGCCCCGCAGTCCCGCCGCCGACCGCGCCCGCTGCGCCAGCAGCGCCCGTCACCGCTGTCCGCCGACCGCCCTAGCGCGGCGCGCCCGCCTGCCAGGCCGTCGGCTTGCGGTCGAGCAGCTCCAGCGCGTTTCCCTGCGTCGCGAGCAGAAGCGCGCGACGCTCGTCCTCATCATCTGCGCCGCGCACCTCGCACAGGCGCTCGGCCGTGAACACCATCTGCGCCGGCTCGCACTTCTGCCCGCGCAGGGGCTTCGGCGCCATGTAGGGCGCGTCGGTCTCCAGCAGCAGCTGCCCGACCGGCACGCGCGCTGCCGCGTCGCGGATCGCGTCGGCGTTGCCGAACGTGATCGCGCCGCCGAACGACACCCGGCACCCCGCCTCGATCCACGGCTCGAGCGCCTCCCACGTGTCCGTGAAGCAGTGCAGCAGGACCCCCGCCTCGGGGATCCCCTCGTCCTGCACGATCTCCCACGCGTCGGCGAGCGCCTCGCGCACGTGCAGCACCACGGGCAGGCCCGCCTCCTTCGCCAAGCACAGCTGCGCGCGGAAGACGCGCTTCTGGTCGGCCACCGGCGAGAAGTCGTAGTGGTAGTCCAGCCCGATCTCGCCGAGCGCCACCACGTCGGGCTTGCGCAGCCACGCGCGCAGCTTTTCCTCGAGCGCCGCGTCGTAGTGCGCGGCGTTGTGCGGATGGCAGCCAGCCGCAACCTTGACCCGCGGCACGCGCGGGCGGGGCGTCCCTCAACAGTGCGGCACCGCGCGCTGCATGCTGACGGCGGCCTGGTGCGTCCACGGCCGCAAGCGGCCGAACACCGCCTCGTCGTCCTCGAACACGTCGAGCACCGTGCAGACGAAGCTCACGCCGGCGAGCCCCGCGCGCGCGAGGGCGCGCACCGGGTCAGCCAGGTACTGCAGGTGCGTGTGCGCGTCGGCGAGCGTCACGTCGAACGTCGGGGCCGCCACGGCCTTCCACGCGCCGTTCTTCTTCCTCACGCGGAACAGGTCGTCCGCGGACAGGGGCTCCTCGCCCGCCAGCAGCTCTTCACTCATCGGCAGCCTTCCTCTCCTCTCACGCGCCACGCGCCGCGCCGTCGCGGGGCGCGCCTACTCCACGCCCAGGTCGATGGCGTCCACGTCGAGGCGCGGGAACAGCACGTCGCCGACCTCCACCGCGTTGCCGGCGGGCAGCTGCCCCCACGCGGTCGCGGCCTCGATGTCGGCCACGGCCGTGATGTCGCCGAGCGACAGGCGGCGAAACACCTCGGCGGAGGTGTTCGGCGCGAACGGCGCCATGTACAGCGCCGTGATGCGGATGGCCTCGAGCAGGTTGTACATCACGAAGGCCAGGTCATCGGCGCGCTCGGGGTCCTTCGCCAGCTTGAAGGGCTCCGTCTCCTCGATGTAGCGGTTCGCGCGCTCGGCGAGCTTCTGCACCGCCGCGGCGGCCGCGGTGAAGTCGACTTCGGCCATGGCCGCGTCGTAGGCCGCGTACAGGCCCGACGCCACCTCGGCCAGCGGGTTCTCGGCGCCCGCGAGCCCCTCGGGCACGCGCGGCACCTGCGCGCCGAAGTACTTCTTGGTCATGTTGGTCACGCGGCTCACGAGGTTGCCCCACGTGTTCGCCAAATCGGCGTTGTACACCTGCACCATGCGCTCCATGGAGATGTTGCCGTCGTGCCCGAACTGCACGTCGCTCATGAAGTAGTAGCGGTACGCGTCCACGCCGAAGACCTTCACCAGGTCGGCGGGCATGAGGCCGTTGCCCTTGGACTTCGACATCTTCTCGCCCTTGGTGAGCAGAAAGCCGTGGCCGAACACCGTGTTCGTAACGGGCAGGCCCGCGGCCATGAGCATGGCCGGCCAGATCACGCAGTGGAAGCGCGTGATGTCCTTGCCCACGAAGTGATAGCGCATGGGCCAGGAGCGCTCGAACTCGCCTGCGCGCTCGTCCTCGTCGCCGTACCCGATGCCCGTGAGGTACGCGAGCAGCGCGTCGGCCCACACGTAGGCCACGTGCCCCTCGTCGAACGGCAGCGGCACGCCCCAGTTGAACGTCGAGCGCGAGATGGAGAGGTCCTTCAGGCCCGCGCTCACGAACGACACGATCTCGTTGCGGCGCGTCTCGGGGCGGATGAACTCAGGGTGCTCCTCATAGAACGCCAAAAGCGGCTCCTGGAAGTCGGACAGCTTGAAGAACCAGTTCTCCTCACCCGAGGCCATCAGCTGCACGGGGCGCTTGCAGTCGGGGCACACGAACTGCCCCTCCTCGTTCTTCTCGAGGTCGCTCTCGGCGTAGTAGGTCTCCTCGTGCACGCAGTACCAGCCCTCGTAGCTGCCCTTGTACAGGTAGCCGCGATCGTAGAGGTCCTGCCAGAACTTCTGCACGGTGCGCGCGTGGCGCGGCTCGGTGGTGCGCACGAAGTCGGTGTAGGTGATGCCGAGCAGGTCCCACGCGTCGCGGAAGGCGGGCTCCATGGAGTCGCACCACTCCTGCGGCGTCATGCCCTTCGCGGCGGCGGTGTCGGCCACCTTCTGGCCGTGCTCGTCCATGCCCGTCACGAACGACACGTCGTAGCCGTTCATGCGCTGGTAGCGCGCCACGGTGTCGGCGGCAACGGTGGTGTAGGCCGTGCCGAGGTGCGGCGCGGCGTTGACGTAGTAGATGGGGGTGGTGAACGAGTAGGTTCCCTTGGACATGAGTTGTGCTCCTTCCGAGCGCGCCGGCCAATGGCGCCCGCGCACCCACATGCGGCCCCGCGACCAATGACATCGCGCGCCTCGTACGGTTCATTGCATAAGCCGTATGATTCTAGCACTAACGGGAGGCTCAAGGGGCGAAGAGGAGGCGCGGCGCCCCTACTCCTGCGGGCCGGGGAAGTACGGACACGCGGTGCGCAGGCACTCCTTGTTGCGCGGGTAGTGCGTGCACGTGATGCGCTCGGGCATCTCCATCTGCACGCCGAGCGTCTCGCCCACGTACGCCGCGGTCACCTCGATGGCGGAGAACCCCGTGCGCTTGCAGCAGCGCGGGCCGCCCAGATCAGCCAGGCGCCCCAAGATGAGCGAGGTCAGACGCTGGGTGCGCGCCCACGGGTCGCGCGTCATGGGCGTCGATCCCGCCACGATGGAGTAGAACTGCCCCGCGCTCGTGGCGGCGCCGCACGTGCCCCAGAAGCCGCACGTGCCGCCCGGCACCTGCAGCGAGCGCTTCCTCAGCTCGGCGAGCCCCTTCTCCAAGTCGACGTCGCCGCCGGCGTTCGCGTACGCCGTCATGAGCGCCGCGCCCACGAGCGTGTGGTGCTCGGGCCCGTTCGGGAACACCGCCCTGTCGGCCATGAGCGCCTGCGCGATCTCCACCGGGTTCTTCGACGCGCACGTCGTGCAGAAGTCCATGATCCACGCCACGCCGCCCGCGCGGTGGCACGCGTCGCACACGTAGTGCCCCGCGGTGCAGATGGAGTGCCCCGTCTCCCTCTTCCCGCAGAGGTGGCACGTCACCTCCTGGGCCTCCTCGAAGTAGTCGAGCGGCTCCCCGCACACCAGGCACACGGCCAATCCAGCTGACATCGCATCTCTCCTCTCTTGATTACGCTTATCTTCGCACGTTTTGCGCGCAATCTCGCATGGCTTCGCGCGAAAGCGGTATCAGAACGCGTGTTTCTCGCCCCGCCTCTGACCTGGAACTATTCCAAGAAACACCAGATCATAAGGGTAGTCTGCAAAGGCGCGAGAAACACGCGTTCTGATACCGCGCCACCGCCTCCCACACCCACACGCGCCGCGCGCCCCCACGTCGCCGCACGCGGATCATTCGCTCCACTTCACCGTCTTGCGCACGAGCAGGCTCACCAGGCCGTCGAGCACCGTCACCACGACGCCCACCATGATGATGCCCGCCACCACGTTGGTGTAGTTCGCGTAGTTCGTGTAGTTGATGACGAAGTACCCCAGGCCGCTCGTGGCACCGTACATCTCCGCCATGACGAGCATGAGCATGGCAGAGGGCAGCTGCGTCTTCAGGCCTTGGGCGATGGTGGGGTACATGAAGGGCAGCAGCACCTGGAAGATCATCTCAGGGGTCGTAAGCCCCAGCATGCGCGCCGACTCCACGATGCGGTGGTCCATCGACTCCACGCGCAGGATGGTGCCGAGCAGCGTGGGCCAGAAGATCCCGAGGAAGATGACGGCGACAGCCGCCATCTTGAACGACGGCAGGAGCATCACCAGATACGGCGCGAACACGATGGCCGGCACGGGCGCGAGCACGTGCGCGATGGGATACACCGCCTCGCGCAGCTGCGGCACCCAGCCCACGAACAGCCCGACGAGGTAGCCCGCCACGAGCGCCGTGATGAAGCCCTGGGCCAGAAGCGCCATCGACGACGCCACGTTGAGCGCAAGCTCGTCGTAGAGCTTCGGGAACACCGCGAACACGTTCTCAGGGATGGGGATGAGCACCGGGTGCGTGAGCTTGAGGTCAGTCGACGCCACCTCCCACACGATGAGCAGCGCCCACACCACGATGGCGATGTGGCAGGTCGAGCGCTTCTTGCCGCCCGCCACGTAGCGCCACAGAAACAGCGCCTCCATGAGCGCCGCGGCCACGTAGAACGGCACGCTCGTACGCGGCGTCACCTTGCCGGGGACGGCGATGGCCACCAGGAGCGCCGCGAACATGACGGTCGCTACCAGAAACGACGCCGTGACGAACTTGTGCGGCGCGGCCTCCCCCGCGGGCGCGGGTGCCCCGGCTGCCGCGCACGCTGCGACGCTAGCCCCAGCCGCGCTGCCCGCCCCAGCCGCGCCGCCCGCGGCCGCCTTCTTCCTCCACGCCGTCATGCGTCCTCCCCTCCCGTCGCCGTCGCCTCGAAGAGCGCGAGCACCTCGTCCTTCACCGCGCGCACAGCTGGGTCGCTGGCGAGCGCCTCGGGGTCGCGCGAGCGGCCGCGCGGCAGCTCGAAGCTGCGCACCACGTGGCGCGGCTCCATGAACACGATGCGGTCGGCCAGGATGAGCGCCTCGTCGATGTCGTGGGTGACGAACACCGCCGTCTTGCAGCACGCGCCCTTCCACAAATCGAGCAGCAGCAGCTGCAGCTTGCGGCGGATCATGGGGTCGAGCGCGCCGAACGGTTCGTCGAGCAGCATCGTGGGCGCGTCGATGGCCAGGGCGCGCGCGATGGCGACGCGCTGGCGCATGCCGCCCGAGAGCTGGAACGGGTAGCGATCCGCCGCATCGCCGACGCCCACCTGCCCGAGCAGCTCGAGCGCCCGGGTGCGGGCCTGCCCCTTCGACGCCTTCCGGTCAGTCTTGCGGATGGCGAACATGACGTTGCGCAGCGCGGTCTGCCACGGGAACAGCGAGTAGCTCTGGAACACGATGGAGCGGTCGGGGCCGGGGCCGGCGACGGGCTCGCCGCCGATGAGCACCTCGCCGCGCGTGGGGCGCGCCAAGCCTGCGATCAGGCTCAGCATGGTCGACTTGCCGCACCCCGAGTGCCCCACCAGGCACAGAAACTCGCCCTCCCCGATCTCGAGGCTGACGTCCTCGAGCGCCGGGAAGGACTCGCCGTTGTTGACGTAGGAGTACGTGACGTCCTTGAAAACGATGGATGGCATGGAAGTCCTCGACGAAGAAAGCGCGCCCGCGAGAAGCGAGCGCGCATGCCTGCATGACAGGGGCTACACGCCCAGGGTGTTGTGGGCCTCGTAGACCTTGAGGAGGCCCTCGTAGAACTCCTTGTTCTCGCCGCGCTCGATCAGCGCGTCAAGCGCCGCCTTGTAGATGGTGGAGTCGAGGTGCGCGTCGATGAGGTCCTTGTTCGCATCCTCGATGTCGCCGTTGTCGACCATGTCGCCGTAGAACGCCTTCACGTCGTCGGTGTAGGGATCCATCTCGAACGTCATGGCCGCCACGTAGTCGCCCTTGCCGTACGTGATGTTCTCGACGTACTCCTCGGGCTGGCCGGAGTACGCGGTGATGATGGCGATGGTGCCCTCGTGGTCGTTGGCGATGTCGTACATGGCGCGCAAGTTGGCGATCTCGAACTTGATGAGCGCCGAGCGCTTCTCCTCGAACGCCGTGCGGTTGGTGGACTGGCGGCAGCAGGGGAAGTCCTTGCCGATGAGCTCGTTGGGGCGGAACGCCACGGCGCACTTGCCGCCCTGCGTGGCCACGTAGCCGTAGCCGCTGTTCACGAAGCACATGTCGATCTCGCCGTTCTCAACGGCGGCCACCTCGGCGGCCGAGCTCTCCAGCAGGATGAACTCCACGTCCTTGCCGTCCTCGATGCCGTTTTGGCGCAGCCAGCTCTTGGTGACCATGTGCCCGGTCTCCATGCGGAAGCAGCCGATCTTCTTGCCCCTGAAGTCCTCGGGCTTGGTGTAGCGGTCCTTGTTCTCGATGAGGGTGACGCACTCGGAGCCGTTGGCCACCGTGCCGCCGAAGATCACGAGGTCGTCGCCCTGCCCCACGTAGGTGCAGGTGGGGATGGAGCCGAAGGGAAGCACGTCAACCGAGCCGTTGAAGAGCGCCGGCATGGCCTCAGGGAAGCCGCCGGAGACCACCTGCGTGGACAGCGTGAGCTTCTCCTCGTCGTAGTAGCCCTTGTTGAGCGCCACGATGATGGCCGCGATCTTGGAGTCCTTGCCCAGAAGGACGGCCTTGAGCTCCTCCACCTCGGGGTTGATGGTGTTGTCGAACGTCGGCGCCTCCCCGGCCGCGCTGCTCGCCGCCGAGCTCGCGCCGCCCGCGCCGCTGCCGCCCGCGCAGCCCGCAAGCGCCGTCATCCCCGCCATGGCCGCCGCAGCACCCGCGACCTTGACGAAGGTGCGACGCGTCATCGTCCTCTGGTTGGTCATGTGTTGCCTCCCTTGTTCCGTGATGTCGCTCATGAGACAAGGGGAAGGCGCGACCCCGAGGGGCGCGCCTTCCCCTTGCTCTTGTCAATGCATGAGTGATTATAGCATATATTGGCTTATATCAACTATCAGCTTTACCACTACTTTAGAGGTAAGCAATTGCTTGGTTTTATCGGGTAGTAGAGCGGCACGCGCTTCGGGCCGGCGCCATGCGCCATGAGCCGTCGCGCGGTCCAACCTGGCGCCGCGCGGTCCAACCCGACGCCGCACGCTGCCGCACGATCCAACCCGGCGCCGCACGCCGCCGCGCGATCCAGCTACTCCTCTTCCTCTTCGTCCTCCTCGATCCCGTGGCCGTGGTCGTGCTCGCCGATGTCGCTCACGGGCTTCTCGAGGCCCTCGATCACGATTCCGTTCTTCTCGGCGTAGTCCCACAGCGCCGCGTGGATGGCCTCCTCGGCCAGAAGCGAGCAGTGCACCTTGACGGGCGGCAGGCCGTCAAGCGCCTCCATGACCGCCTTGTTCGTCACCTCGAGCGCCTCTTGGACGGTCTTGCCCTTCACGAGCACGGTCGCCATCGAGGAGGTGGCGATGGCCGCGCCGCAGCCGAACGTCTTGAACTTCGCGTCCTGGATGACGCCGTCGTCGTCGATGTCGAGGTACACGCGCATGATGTCGCCGCACACCGCGTTGCCCACGGTGCCGCAGCCGCTCGCGTCCTCGATCTCGCCCACGTTGCGCGGGTTGGTGAAGTGGTCCATGACCGCCTCGGAGTAGTTCATTGCCATGGGATGCTCCTAGTTCTGCTTCGAAAAGCTCTCGTCGATGATGGATGTCACGCGGCCCTGCTTGAAGTCCTCGTACAGCGGGCTCATCGCGCGCAGGTTCTCGAGCGTCTTCGCCAGCGCGTCGACGGCGAAGTCCACCTCCTCGCGCGTGGTGTCGCGCCCGAGCGTCATGCGCAGCGAGCCGTGCGCGATCTCGTGCGGCAGGCCGATGGCCAGAAGCACGTGGCTCGGGTCGAGCGAGCCGGAGGTGCAGGCGCTGCCGGACGAGACGCAGATGCCGCGCGCCGCGAGCTGCAGCAGCATGCCCTCGCCCTCGATGAACTCGAACGAGAAGTTCACGTTGTTGGCGAGGCGCCGCGTGGCGTGCCCGTTGAGCTTGGCGTGCGGGATCTCGGCGGCGATGCGCGCGAAGGCGTGGTCGCGCAGGGCGGCTTGACGCTCATGCTCAGCCTCGCGCTCGGCGCATGCCAGCTCGAGCGCGCGAGCGAACCCCACGATGCCCGGCACGTTCTCCGTGGTGGCGCGACGGCCGCGCTCCTGCTGCCCGCCGTCGATGAGGTTCTGGAGCTTCACGCCGCGTCGGATGTACAGAAGGCCGGTGCCCTTCGGGCCGTAGAGCTTGTGCGCGCTCGCCGACAGCATGTCGACGCCGAGCTCGCGCACGTCGACGGCCTCGTGGCCGAGCGCCTGCACCGCGTCGGTGTGGAAGATCACGCCGTGCTCGTGCGCGATGCGCGCCAGCTCGCCGATGGGCTGCAGCGTGCCGATCTCGTTGTTGGCGAACATGACCGACGCCAGGATGGTGTCGGGGCGCAGGGCCGCCTCGAAGTCGGCGGGCGACACGAGCCCCTCGGCGTCGACGGGCAGGTAGGTGACCTCGAAGCCCTCGCGCTCGAGCGCCTCGCAGGCATGCAGAACCGCATGGTGCTCGATGGCGCTCGTGACGATATGGCGGCCCTTGCCCGCGTTGGCGCGCGCGAACCCCTTGACCGCCCAGTTGTCGGCCTCGGAGCCGCCGGAGGTGAAGTACACCTCGCGCGGCGCGGCTCCGATGAGCCCGGCGATGGAGGCGCGGGCAGCCGCCACCGCGTCCGAGGCGCGCTGCCCGAGCGGGTAGATCGACGAGGGGTTGCCGAACTCGGTGGTGAAGTACGGCAGCATGGCGTCGAGCACCTCGGGCCTGACCGCCGTAGTGGATGCGTTGTCCAGGTAGATCTGCTTCATGATCGCGCTTCCTTTGCGTGGGAGGGGCGTTGCCGAAGGCGGCGAAACGCAAGCCCGCCGCCCCTCGTCGTTTCCCGTCATCCCATAGTCTAGTAGTTTGCTGGGCTTTAATATACGGGTTTCGACGACAAAGTCAAGCAAGTTGCTAGGTTTTTTGCTAAGCTATCGTCCAGAACGACTGAGAGGCAAGCTCATGAAGATTTCGACGAAGACCCGGTACGGGATGCGGTTCATGATCGACCTCGCCCAGCACGCGGACGAGGGCTGCGTGGCGCTCAAGGACGTGGCGGCGCGGCAGGGGATCTCGAAGAAGTACCTCGAGCAGGTGGTGGCGCCGCTTTCCAGCGCGGGGCTTCTGCGCGTGACGCGCGGGTACGCGGGCGGCTACGAGCTGGCGCGCCCGCCCGAGGAGATCACGCTCGCCGACGTGGTGAGCGCCTCGGAGGACGGCCTCGAGCTGCTCGACTGCATGAGCGGCCTGTTCGCGTGCGAGCGGCAGGAGGGCTGCCTGTCGCAGCGCATCTGGGGCGGCCTGCAGCAGGCGATGTTCGACTTCCTCGACGGCATGACACTCGCCGACGTGGCGGCCGAGACGCCGGGGACGGAAAGAGCGGAGGAAGCGCAGGGCATGGCGGAGGTGGCGAAGGCGCAGCCCGCCGAGCGCGCGGGCGCCTGACGCCGGCAGCTCGCCCGCCGCAGGGCGGCGGCGCCGGCGCGATCGCCCGCCGGCCCGCTAGCGCAGCTTGTCGCGGCGGGCGCGCCAGTCGGGCATGAAGTGGTCCATGAGCGCGCGGAAGCGCGGGCCGTGCCCGTGCTCGAGCAGGTGGCACAGCTCGTGCACCACCACGTACTCCAGGCACTCCGGCGGGTAGAGCGCCAGGCGCACGTTGATGCAGATGCGTCCCGTGGCCGGCTGGCAGCTGCCCCAGCGGCTCGTCATGTTGCGGTAGGTCAGCTTGCCTGCGCGCACGCCCATGAGGGGCTCCCACGCCTCCACGAGCGCGGGCACGCACGCCGACACCACGGCCTTCCACTGGGCGACCTCCTCGGGCGTCGCCTCGGCGGCGCGGAGGCGCGGCGAGTCTGCCAGCGCGCTGACCTGCGCGTCGATCCACGCGCGCTTCTCGCGCACGAAGGCGCGCACGAGGGCGTCTGACGTGCGCGCGGGCGCCGATACCTCCACGCGCGGGCCGCCCGCCGCAGGCCGCACGCGCAGGCTCACGTTCTTGACGCGCTTGCGCGCAACCCACACGTCCAGCCCGTCCACCGCCAGGAGCCGAGGCTCAGGTGTCTGCCTGCCCGCCGCGCGCGGGGCCGGCCTGCGCGGCGCCGACGCGCGAGCCGCTTCGCGCCCGCCGCCTGGCCGCGGCGCGGCGCTACCCATGCGCTTCCACCGCGATCTCGTAAGCGTCGTTGCGCGCGAGGCCGTACTCGGCGGACAGGCGCTTGGCGACCTCCTTCGTGCGCAGGCCCTGCGCGGTCAGCTCGCCTGCGCGCACGCGCGCCGCGCCAGCGGCGTCGGCGGCCGCCGCGGCCGCCTCGCGCGCGTTCGGCCCGTCGATCACGAGCACGATCTCGCCGCGGATGCCGCCTGGCTCCCCCGCGCGCGCCGCGAACGCGTCGCGCACCGCGCCCGCCAGCCCGCGCAGCACCTCCTCGTGCAGCTTCGTGAGCTCGCGGCACACCGTCACCTCGCGCAGGGGAAACGCCTCGGCTACGGCCTTCAACGCCCCCACCAGGCGGTTCGGGCTCTCGTAGAACACGAGCGCCGCGTCGAGGGCGCGCAGGGACTCCAGGCGCGCCCGCTGCTCGGCGGCCTTGCGCGGGAAGAACCCGCCGAAGAAGTAGCTCGTGTTCGCGCATCCGCTCGCCACGTACGCCGTGGCCGCCGCCGAGGGGCCGGGCAGCACCTCCACAGGCGCGCCCGCCGCGCGCGCGGCCGCCACGAGGCGCATCCCCGGGTCGGACACGCCCGGCATGCCCGCGTCCGAGCAGTACGCGATCACCTCGCCTGCGCACACGCGCTCGGCCACGCCCGCCGCGCGTACGCCGATGAGCGCCTCGTCGAGGCGCTCGAGGCGCTTCTCGATGCCGAACGCCGCCAAGAGCCTGCCCGTGACGCGCGTGTCCTCCGCGCACACCACGTCGGCCGCGCGCAACGCGTCGAGGGCGCGCGCCGTCATGTCGCCGAGGTTCCCGATGGGCGTCGGCACGATGACGAGCCGGCCGCGCGCGTCGCTCGCGCCAGCAGCGCCCAAATCGCCCGCGCCGGCCGCAACCTGCGCGTCGCTCGCGCCAGCAGCGCGCGACCCGCCAGCCGTCCGCGGCATACCTGCGTCAGCCGTCCGCGGCGCGCCTGCGTCAGCCGGCCGCGACGCGCGCTCGCCCACATCAGCCCCCACGGCCCTACGCCTTGATCTCCACGTAGCTCACGCTGTCACTCTCGCGCTCACGCGTGGGCTGGGCGGGAGCGTCGCGGTGGGCGTCGCGCGAGGTGCGGGCCTCCTTCTCCTTCGCCGCCAAGTTCGCCTTCGCCACCGCGATCATGAGCTTGATGCGGTTGAGCTGGTTCACCTCCGAGGCACCCGGGTCGTAGTCCACGGCCACGATGTTGCTCTCGGGGTACTGACGGCGCAGCTCCTTGATGACCGCCTTGCCCACCACGTGGTTCGGCAGGCAGGCAAACGGCTGCGTGCACACCACGTTGGGGCACCCGTTGCGCACGAGCTCCACCATCTCGGCGGTGAGCAGCCACCCCTCGCCCATCGAGTTGCACAGCGATAAGATCTGGCTCGCGTACTCGGCCAGCTCGTAGATGTCGGCGGCCGGCTCGAAGCGCTGCGAGCGCTTGAGGGCGTCGGTCACGGGCTTGCGGAACTTCGCGATGACCTCGAGCGCCATGCGGCTTCCCACCGCGCCCTTCGACGAGCGGCCGAGCGGGTCCTTCTGGAAGATGGCGCCCGCGATGCCGAACAGGAAGAACTCGATGAGCCCGGGCACCACGGCCTCGCAGCCCTCGCGCTCGATCACGTCGACGATCTGGTTGTTCGCCGTGGGGTGGAACTTCACGAGGATCTCGCCCACCACGCCCACGCGCGGCTTGGTGCCCTCGCCGGCGAGCGGCAGCGTGTCGAAGTCCTCCACGATGGCGTTCACCGTGCGCTTGAACCCGCCGCGCGTGACGCCCTCGGCAAGCTGCGATTTGCAGGCGGCCATCCAATGGTCGAACAGGCGCTCGGCGCTGCCCGGCTCCACCTCGTAGGGGCGCGTGCGGTAGAGGCACTGCATCAAAAGGTCGCCGTAGCACAGCGCGTACACCGCCTGCAGCAGCATCTTCGGCGTGATGTTGAAGCCCGGGTTCACCTCGCCGAGGTCCTTGAACGACAGCGCGATGACCGGGATGTGCCCGAGCCCCACGCTCTTGAGCGCCTTGCGGATGAGCGCGATGTAGTTGGTGGCGCGGCAGCCGCCGCCGGTCTGCGTGATGAGCACGGCCAGCTTGTCGGTGTCGTACTCGCCGCTCATGACCGCTTCCATGATCTGACCCGTGACCAGGATGGACGGGTAGCAGATGTCGTTGTTCACGTACTTGAGGCCCGCGTCCACCGCGCCGTGGTCCACGCTCGGCAGAAGCTTCACGTTGTAGCCGAAGCGCCCGAAGATGGGCACCAGCAGCTCGAAGTGGTACGGCGCCATCTGCGGGGCCAGGATGGTGTAGCCCGCCTCCTTCATCTCAGGCGTGAACTGCGGGCGCGCGAACTCGGTGGACTCGCCCTCGCGCTGGGCCACCTGGGCGGCGCGCACCACGCCGTCGGCCTTCTCGGTGAAGCTCTCGGGCACGAGCTTGTCGATGTCGTCGAGGTTGATGGACGCCGCCGGGCACGCGCGCCCCTCGGCCGCCGCGTCCGAGGCCGCCTCGGCCTCGCGGTCGGCCTGGTCCTTGAGCGCCGCGAGCAGGCTGCGCACGCGGATGCGCGCCGCGCCGAGGTTCGACACCTCGTCGATCTTGAGCACGGTGTACACCTTGCCCGCCGCCTCGAGCACCTCCTGCACCTGATCGGTGGTGAGCGCGTCGAGCCCGCAGCCGAAGGAGTTCAGCTGGATGAGGTCCAGGTCACGCCGCTGCGTGGCCACCTTCGCCGCCGCGTACAGGCGCGTGTGGTACATCCACTGGTCGACCACGCGGATGGGGCGCTCGAGCTGGCCCAGATGCGCGATCGAGTCCTCCGTGAGCACGGCCAGCCCGAAGCTCGTCAGAAGCTCGGGGATCGCGTGGTTGATCTCGGGGTCCTGGTGGTAGGGACGGCCCGCCAGCACGATGCCGTGCGTGCCCGTCTCCTCCATCCACGCGAGCGTCTCGGTGCCCTTCGTGCGTATGTCGCGCTTGAACGCCTCGTCCTCGGCCCACGCGGCGTCCACCGCCGCGTCCACCTCGGCCTGCGTCAGCGGCGCGCGCGCGACGCCCGCCTCCTCGGCGAAGTTCTGCGAGAGCTCCACGAACAGGCGCTTCTTCAGGTGCTCCTTGTTGTCGTAGGGCAGCCACGGGCTCACGAACTTGGTGTCGGACACGCGCAGCTCGTCGATGTTCAGGCGCAGCGCCTCGGGATAGCTCGCCACGATGGGGCAGTTGAAGTGGTTGCCCGCCGTGTCGTCCTCTTGGCGCTCCCACTTCGAGCACGGCATCCAGATGAAGTCCGGGTGCTTGTCGAGCAGGTTCATGATGTGGCCGTGGGAGAGCTTCGCCGGGTAGCACACGCTCTCGCTCGGCATGGACTCGATGCCGGCCTCGTAGGTCTTCTTCGTGGACGGGTCCGACAGGATCACGCGGTAGCCCAGGTTCGTGAAGAACGTGAACCAGAAGGGGTAGTTCTCGTACATGTTGAGCGCGCGCGGAATGCCCACCGTGCCGCGGCGCGCCTCGTCGGCGGCAAGCGGCGCGTAGTGGTCGAACAAGCGACGGCTCTTGTACTCGAAGAGGTTCGGCACGTCTGACTTCGCCGCGCCCACGCCGAGGCTCTCGCCCTTCTCGCAGCGATTGCCCGTAATGAAGCGGCGGTGCTTGCCCGTCTCCTCGTCGCGGCCGAAGTCGTTCACCGTGAGCAGGCAGCTGTTCGAGCAGCCCTTGCAGCGCACCGTGCGGTGCGTCGGGGCGAGCGCCTCGATGTCCTCGAGCGAGAGCAGCGAGGAGGCGGGGGCGGCTGCGGCGCTGCCTCCCGCGAGGGGCTCGGACGCGCCGGCGGCAGAAGCGCTGTCCCCCGCGAGGGGCTCGGTAGAGCTCAGTCGCTCGGACAGTCCTGCTCGCTCGAAAGCGCCGCCGGCGCTTTCGGCTCGTGCGGAACTCGCTTGGTGAGCACCGCCGAGCCCCTCGCCCGCTGCGTCAACCTCCTGCAGGAAAGCTGCGGCCGCAAAGGCGCCGGCGGCGCGCAGCTGCGTGCGGTAGCGGTCGCGCGCCAGAAGCGCGGCGCCGAACGCGCCCATGTTGCCGGCGATGTCGGGGCGCACGGCGTTCACCTCGGAGAGCTGCTCGAAGGCGCGCAGCACGGCGTCGTTCAGGAAGGTGCCGCCCTGCACGATGACCTTCGTGCCCACGTCATGCGGGTCGCGGATCTTGATGACCTTGAACAGCGCGTTCTTGATGACCGAGATGGCCAGGCCCGCAGCGATGTCGCCCACCGTGGCGCCTTCCTTCTGCGCCTGCTTCACGCGCGAGTTCATGAACACGGTGCAGCGGCTGCCCAAGTCGACGGGGCGCTCGGCCTGGATGGCGGTCTTGGCGAACTCGGCCACGTCGAGGTTGAGGCCGGTGGCGAAGCTCTCGATGAAGCTGCCGCAGCCCGACGAGCACGCCTCGTTGAGCATGATGTGGTCGATCACGCCGTCCTTCACGCGCAGGCACTTCATGTCCTGCCCGCCGATGTCGAGGATGAACTCCACGCCCGGCAGCATCTCCTGCGCGCCGCGCAGGTGCGCCACCGTCTCGATCTCGCCGGAGTCCACGCGCAGCGCCTCGAGCAGCAGCCCCTCGCCGTAGCCCGTCACCGTGGCGTGCCCGATGCGCACGAGCGGCTCGCCCGTGGCCTCGTCGCACGGCAGCGCGCGGTAGAGCTCGGCGAGCGCCGCCTTCGCGCACCCGAGCACGTCGCCCTTGTTGGAGGCGTACGTCGACCACAGAAGCGCGCCGTCCTCGCCGATGAGCGCGGCCTTGAACGTGGTCGAGCCCGCGTCGATGCCCAGGAAGGCCACGCCGCGGTAGTCCGCAAGCGACGCGCGGCGCACGCGCTCGGTGTCGTGGCGCGCCTTGAACTCGGCGTAGTCCTTGTCGTCGGCGAACAGCGGCGCCAGGCGCACCACCTCGCTCCCCTGCATGTCGCCGAGGTTCTCTAGGCGCACGAGCACGTCAGAGAGGCGCTCGGGCGCGGCGCCCTCCGCGGCGCCCGCGATGGCGCAGCCGCTCGCGACGAACAGGTGCGCGTTCTCGGGCACGATGATGGCGTCGCCCGCAAGGTCGAGCGTCTCGTAGAAGCGGCGGCGCAGCTCGGGCAGGTACTGCAAGGGGCCGCCGAGGAAGGCCACGTTGCCGCGGATGGGACGCCCGCACGCCAGGCCCGAGATGGTCTGCGTGACCACCGACTGGAAGATGGAGGCCGCGATGTCCTCCTTCTTCGCGCCCTCGTTGAGAAGCGGCTGCACGTCGGTCTTGGCGAACACGCCGCAGCGGCTCGCGATGGGGTAGATGGTGGCGTGGCTCTTCGCCAGCTCGTTCAGGCCGCCCGCGTCGGTGTTCAGAAGCGCGGCCATCTGGTCGATGAACGCGCCCGTGCCGCCCGCGCACGTGCCGTTCATGCGCTGCTCGATGCCGTTGTCGAAGTAGATGATCTTGGCGTCCTCGCCGCCGAGCTCGATGGCCACGTCGGTGGCGGGGATGAACGTCTCCACGGCCGTCTTGGACGCGATGACCTCCTGCACGAACGTGATGCCGAGCCACTGGGACAGAAGCAGGCCGCCCGAGCCCGTGATGGCGATGGTCATGCGCTCGGCGGGGAACTGGGCGGCGGCCTCGCGCAGCACCTCGATGATGGTGGCGCGCACGTCGGCATGGTGGCGGCGGTACACCGCCCACTTCACCTCGCCGAGCGCGTCGAGCACGGCGAGCTTCACCGTGGTCGAGCCCACGTCGATGCCGAGGCGCAGAAGCCCGTCAGCCGCCGCGAGCACCGCCTCGCGCTCGGCGGCAGCCTCGGCCGCGGCTTCGGCCTCCTCCACGCGCGTCACGCGCAGAGTGGCCGCGTCCTCGGTGGCGTCGGTGATGATCTGGACGTACTTCCTCTCCTCGCGCTTGGCGGACTTGCGCGCCGCGCGGGCGCCTCTCGCGGTCTTCCTCATGGTTCCCTTGGCTTTCTCGGATTTGTCGTTAGTCTTGTCGAACATGGTCCTCACCTTAGAGCTTGATCGATTCGCCGGGCTTTATGAACAGAAGGCGCATGACGATGCGCGCCATGTCCTCGGAGCTCTCCTGCATGCCGCGCTCCAGCCACCGCACGATGACGCCCAGATACGCCGACGCGTAGAACGCCACGTAGTAGTCGACGAACGGCGCGGGGTCGCTGCGGTAGCGCTCGTGCAGAAGCCCCAGGATGATGTCGGTGCACAGCGTGTCGCGCAAGCGCTGGCCGAAGCGCGCGTCGCCGCGCGGGCCGAGCATCGCGCGCAGGAAGTCGCCCTGCTCGCGCAGGTGGTCGAACAGCTCGACGAGCAGCGGCAGCGGCTCGCGCGATGCCTTGAGCTTCGCCAGGTCGAGCAGCGTGAGCTTGGACATCTCGCCGCGGAACTGGCGCAGGTCGCCCATGACCTCGTCCTCGAGCTGGGCGAGCAGGTCCTCCTTGTCGCGGAAGTGGTTGTAGAACGTGCCGCGGTTGAGGTCGGCGCGAGCGCACAGGTCGTTCACCGTGAAGCCGTCGAGCCCGCGCTCCTCGGTGAGCGCGATGAGCGCAGCGCGCAGCGCACGGCGCGAGCGCGTGATGCGGCGGTCGGTGCAACCGTCGGACGTCATGCGGTCCCCTCTTCGACGTCAAGGCCAATAATCAACACGATGTTCATTATAGCGAGAACGGGGCGGCCCGTCAGCCCTTGCGGGCGCCCCCGTGCAGAAAAACAGCGGCGTTTTGGCAGAAATTTACAGATATTTGTCACTCGGAAGGCAACGAGGGGCTCTTTTCTCGCAGATCACCCCGCTTTCACTAGCAAAACCGCAGGTCGCATTTTTTTCGATAGACCGGAAGAGCGCTCATCTTGCTGCGAAAAGACCAATATCTGAAGATTTCTGCCAAAATGGGCGCTGAGAATTGCACGCCGGGACGCCCCCCGCGCCAGCGGGCGGCGCTCGACGAAGCAGGCGCCCTACGCCAGCGGACGGCGCCTCTTCTTGCGCGCCTTCCCCGGGCGGGGCTTCATGAAGCCGTAGACGTCGCCGAGGCCGAGCATGAACGCGAGGGTGACCACGAGCGCCACCAGCTCGGCCGCGGGCGTGGCAAACCAGATGCCCTGCGGGCCGAACGCAAGCGGCAGCAAGAGCACCGCGGCGACCTCGAACACCAGCGTGCGCAGAAACGAGATGGCCGCCGACACCAGGCCGTTGTTGAGGGCGGTGAACAGCGCCGAGCCGTACACGCAGAAGCCCATGAGCAGGTACGTCAGCGCGTAGATACGAAACGCGCGCTCCGTGAGCGCGCAAAGCTCGGGGTCGTACCCCACGAACACCTGCGCCAACGCGCCCGCGCTCGCCTGCGCCAGCGCGAACATGCCCACGCCGCCCGCCGCCACGAACGCCATGCTCTTCCTGAACAGGCTGCGCATCTCGACGTGGTTGCACGCGCCGAGCTGGAAGCTCATGAGCGGCGAGGTCCCCATCGCGTACCCCATGAACATCGCGCCGAACACCATGGCCACGTACATGATGACGCCATAGGCCGCCACGCCGTCCTCGCCGATCAGGCGCAGCAGCTGGAAGTTGTAGAGCATGGCCACCAGCGACATGGCGATGTTGCTCACCATCTCGGACGACCCGTTCACGCAGGCGCGCGCCAGCACGCGGCCCTCGAGACGCGTGCGCCCTAGGCGCAGGAAGCTCGCGTTCTTGCGCGCGAAGTAGAGAAGCGGCACGCCGCCGCCGATGAGCTCGCCGATCGACGTGGCGATGGAGGCGCCCACCACGCCCCAGCCGAACACGCCGATGAACAGCGCGTCGAGCGCCATGTTCGCGACGCCGGCCGCAACCACCACGCAGAAGCCCAGCTGGGGCTTGCCCGCCACCACGAAGAAGCTCTGGAACACGTACTGGAGCATGAAGAACGGGAGCGACAGCAGCGCGATGAGGCCGTAGACCACAGCAAGCTCGAGCATCTCGCCGCTCGCCCCCATGAGCTGGTACAGCGGGCGCAGGACGAAGGCGCCGACCACCGCGAGCACCACGCCGATGAAAAGCGTCGCGTACACGAGCAGCGAGAAGTAGCGGTTCGCGCGCTCGTCGTCGCGCTCGCCGCGCGTCTTCGCCACGATGGCGCTGCCGCCCGCGCCGATCATGAACCCCACCGAGCTCAGCACCATGAGGATGGGCATCGCCCAGTTCACGGCGGCGAGCGCGGTCTTGCCGGCGAAGTTCGACACGAACAGCCCGTCCACGATGCCGTAGATGGAGGTGAAGATCATCATCGCGATGGACGGCGCAGCGTACCTCAGAAGCTGGGGCATGCTGAAGTGCCTGCCCATGTCAACGGCCATGACGGGAAACTCCTTAGGGGTCGAGGTGCGGAAGGCGGCGCGCAAGCGGCCGCGCCGGCGGCCAGACGTGGTCGCGGTGCCCATTGTAACCCAAAGCCCCGATGGGTAAAGGGGCTCCGCCTGCGCGCGCCTTCCCCGCGAACCGCTCCGCAAGCCGCGAAATGCCCTACAATGGACCGAGTGAAACCTGCAGAAGGGACTTCCATGGCAACCTCGGGAAGCAAGCCCACGCGTCGCAAGCCCAACCCCGCGGCGCGCCCCCAAGCCGCGCGACCGGCGCGGACGCCGCAGCCCGCGCAGCCCCAAGCCGCACGTCAGACGCGGGCGTCTCAGCCTGCCCAGCCCCGCGGCGCGCAGGCCGACCGCGCGGCCCGACCGTCGCAGCCCGCAGGCCGCTCCCCCCGACCGCAGCCCGCGCGACCGGCGCGGGCGCCGCAGCCCGCAACGCGCTCCTCCTCCCCGCGCCCCCGGGCGCAGGCATCGCAGCGCGCGCTTCCCCTCAGGGAGTCTGGCGCGCTCCCCGTCAGGGGGCTCGTCATCCTCATCGCCCTCATCGCCGCCGCGGCGCTCCTCTTCTCCGTCGGGAGCTGCGCCGCCAACGCCCTGTTCGGCCCCAGCCCCGCCGCTGCGCCCGAGGCTGCGGCGAGCGAGCAGCGCGTGAGCTTCGCAGCCGTCGGCGACAACCTGCCCGAGATCAACGCCGCCGCCTACGCCGACGCACTCGCCGGCGAGGAGGGCGACGGCCTCTATGACTACGCGCCCATCTACGCGAACGTCAAGCCCCTCGTCGAGGCCGCTGACCTCGCCTACGTGAAGCAGGAGACGCACCTGGGCGGCGACGAGATCGGCCCGCGCGGCTGGCCGTCGTTCAACACTACCGACGCCATGGCCGACGCCATCGTGGCAACCGGGTTCGACCTGGTGGCCTCCGCGTCGAACCACGCCTACGACTGGGGGACCTACGGCGCGGTAGAGCACTCGCGCAGCGTGTGGAACGCCCAGCCCGTGGCCTTCACGGGCACCGCCTCAAGCGCTGAGGAAGCCGCGCAGCTCGCGACCGTCGAGCGCGAGGGCATCACGTTCGCGCTGCTCGACTACACCTACGGCGTGAACGGCTTCGATCCCTCCGAACTGCCCGCCCACGCGGTGAACTTCATCGACGAGGAGCGCATCCGCGCCGACGTCGCCGCCGCGCACGAGACAGCCGACGTCGTGCTCGTGGCCATGCACTGGGGAACCGAGAACCTGATGGAGGCCGACGCCGAGCAGCAGCGCCTCGCCAAGCTGCTCGCCGACCTCGAGGTTGACGTGGTGCTCGGCTCGCATCCGCACGTCATCGGCCCGCTCGAGTGGGTGGAGGGCGAGACGGGGCACCAGGCGCTCGTGGCGTACTCGCTGGGCAACTTCCTGTCGCACCACGACACCCCTCACGTGAAGAACGAGCTGGAGGGCATGCTCACCTGCGACTTCGTGAAGGACGCGGAGAGCGGGGACGTGCGCGTGGAGAACGCGGCGTGGACCCCGCTCGTGAACCACACCGACGAGGACGGCAGCTTCAGCATCTACCCCTTGGGCGACTACACCCCCGAGCTCGCCGCCCGTCACACCCTCCTGGGCCAGGAGGAGGACCCCCTCGGGCAGCTGAACGCCCTCACGGACCAGACCATCGGCGACAAGTTCCCCATCAATAGGTAGCCCCGCACCCCACGAAAGCCGCAAGGAGCTGGGCAGCGGCAACGTAGAGCGGATGGCGCGCCTCGTCAGCGAGCCGTGCGGCGAAACCCGGCATCCACGCGAGCACGTGCTCGTTGAGGAGCTCGTCGTAGGCGGCGGCCGGCGAGCCTCCTGGGAGCTCGCCCTCGGAGCCCCCGCCCCCAGCTGCCCCTCCCGCGGCCTGCACGGCGAGGCGGCACATGAGCTCGAGCTCGGTGGCGACGTGGTCGAGCGGCTCGTTGGTGCCCTCGGGCCTCCCCAGGCCGCACGCGCGGCAGAAGCGCTCCACCTCCATGGAGTGCGGGTTCACGAACAGAAGAGCCGGCACGCCCTCGGCCTGCGCGCGCCACACGCCCTCGTAGGGCGAGCACGCCGGCTCGGGCGCGCCCACGAACAGGCGCGTCGCCTCAGGGCGCAGCGCGCGCAGGAGCTCCTCGGCGCTCGGGGCCGGACGGCTCCCGGCCGCAGCCGGGCTCGCGCCCGCGGCCCCGTCCGCGCCAGGGCCCTCGCAGCCCGCGCCCGCGTGCTCCCCCTCCGCGCTCGGAAGGCCCGCGCCGAAGCCCCCGGGCAGCGCGAGCCCGAGCGCCGCCGCTATCTCACGTGCGGCGTCGAGCCATTCTCCCGACGCCGCGGCCTCGGCCAGCGTCGCGCCCGGGTAGCGCAGCGTCAGCGCCAGAAGCTCGCAGGCCGCAGCCCGCACCGCCCATGCTTCCGTAATCTCAGCATCAGGGCGCGCGCCGCGGGCCGTGTCCCCAACGTCCTGCGCTGCCCTCATCTTGCCATCACTTTCCACAGGAGCCCTCCTTCTCAATCGAAGCGACGTCCCGACCGCTGCATTCGCCCCGTCCGTCACGATCACCCTGGCCACCCTGCCGCCACAGGCGAACCGCCAGCACAGCGTTCGCCGCCATGTGCACCAGAAGCAGCGCGAACAGCACCTTCGCCGAAGCTGCGTGCAGCGGGTTCCAAAAATAGTACCCTCCGACGTACAGACCGAAGGCCGGCAGCACTGCACCCGACACCATCAGCCCGGACACGACGCACGCAGCCAATGCCATCATGAGCAGCACGTCGAGCGCAAGTCGTCCGTGCCGCGCGACCGCAACGTCATCGCGCAGCGAGCGCGCCGCATCAACCGCCCAGTCAACGTGCTGCACAACATGCGCGAGTAGCAGCACGAGCACGCCCAATCCTAGCCACTCATGCACTGACACGCCCGTGATCTGGGGCAGCGACACAATGGCATACGCAAGCAGCACAATTGCGTCAACTATCAGGATCTTGCGCACCTTCGCTCACCTCACCTTCCGCACCACGAACGCGAGCGCCAGCACGAGCACTACCGGCGCCACCACCCACAGGTTCAGGCTCGCGTCGGAAGCTTGGTGGTAGCGGCCGCGCAGGGTGTCCCACGCATGGCACTCCACGCTCGCGCAGCCCGCCTCGGGGCAGACCATCTCGTGGACGCCGTCGGGCTCGGGCACGTCGTCGTAGCCGTGGCAGGTGCCGCTCGCGCAGCCCGTGGCCGGGCACGCCGACTCGGGCGTGACCGCCCGCGGCGCCACGGCGCCGGGCCCGCCCTGGGCCATTGCCCCCGCGCCGAGCACGCACGCACACGCGAGCGCGAACACCGCGAGCGTCACCGCTATTTTCCTCGCCATACGCGCCTCACCTTCCCGAACCTTCATCCTAGCTGCGCGGCCATCCCCGGCCCCGGCAGCCGCCGCTCCTTCGCCCCGCTCATCCCACCACGAAGGCGGGCAGGGCGAAGGAGGCAGGCGGAGCTGGGAGGGTCAGCTCCGCCTGCCAAGCCGTCAAGCCGCTATTCCTCTTCCCCAGCCGGCTTGAGCGGCAGGTACTTCAAGCCGAGGCAGAGCAGAAGCCCGCCGAGCGCCACCACGCCGAGCACGATGCCGAGCTCGAGCATAGTAGGAGCGTACACCAATCCCTGATACACGCCCGCCATGCCAGCGTCCCAGTTTGTCGCCGCCATCGGCGTCAAGGCAGAAGCGTAGTCCAGATTCGGAATCTGGAAACCGCCCACCAGAAGCTGGATGCGCTTGAAAAGGATGCCTACGATGGCAGCCACTGATGCAGCTACGATCAAGCCATTTTTGCGCAGGGAGGGCACGAAGCACACCACGGCACACGCAACGCACAGCACGATCTCACCCCAGAAGAAAGGGGCGAGCGGACCGGCGACCAGCATGGCGACCACCTCGGCACCTGATCCGTTCGGAAACGCACTTGTCAGGAGATCGCAGCCGAAGAAGTACAGATCGACGCACACGAACGCGCCAAGCATCTTCGCGAGCTTCTCCACGTTAGCCTGATCGACGGCCAGGTACCCCACGCGACGCAGCGCGATCACCACCACGAGCACGAGCGCGGTGCCGCACACGAGCGCGGAGCTCACGAACCACGGGCCGAGGAGCGCCGTGTGCCAGAGCTCATGGGACTGCTGCAGGCCGAAGATCCAGGCCGTCACGGAGTGCACGAGCACGGCGCACACGAGCGCCACCACGGCGATCACGCGCAGGGCGGTGTGGCTGACCTTGCCCGCCTCGGCGCGCACCTGCGCCCACAAATACACGATCGACAGGATCAAGTAGGTGCCCAGCACGATGATGTCCCACATCAGCGGGCTCCCCAGGTTGGAGTAGATGAAAAGCTCCCATACGCGGAAGGGCTGGCCCATGTCCACCACCACGAACCCGATGGCGAGCACCGTGCAGCAAATCGACGTCCACACGGCAACCTTCGAGATGCCGCCGAAACCCTTCATGCCGAACGCCTTGGGCACCGAGCTGATGATGAGACCGCCAGCCGACAGGCCCACGAGGAACATGAACATCGTGATGTAGGCACCCCACGAGTCAAGGTTGCGCATGCCCGTCTGCACCATGCCGCCGGTGAGCTGCACGATCCACAGCGCCACGCCGCAAACCGCGAGCAGCGCGCACACGCCAATGGCGATGTTGAGGCCCTTGCCCCCGTACCTGGCAGCAGGAGCCTTGGCTGCCTTCGCAGCCGAAGTATTCTCAGACATGTTTGTTCTCCTTTTCGCCTAGACGAGGTAATAGACCGAAGGCTTGGTATCCCGCTCAGGAAGCAGCTGCTTATACTCACGTTCCCGGACCAAGCGAGAAACTTCGGAACCCGGGTCGTCAAGATCGCCCCAGAAGCGAGCACGACCAGGACACAGCTCCATGCAGGCGGGGGTTCCCCCTTGCGAGGTACGCTGATAGCAGAACGTGCACTTCTCAACAACGTGCTTCTGGTGGGCAGGAGTGTCGACGTCCCCCACCGCAAAGTCAACCGAGAACTTGGGCTCCTCCCAGTTGAACGAACGCACACCCGTGTAGGGACACGCCGCCATGCACATGCGGCAGCCGATGCACTTGTCGTAGTCCTGGCGTACAATACCCGTCTCGGGGTCCTTATAGGTAGCCCCCACGGGACACACCTTCACACACGCCGGGTTCTCGCAATGCTGGCACGAAGTCGGATAATACTCGAGATGGTTTTTTGGATAGACCCCCGAGGCAGTATCCATGACGGGTCCCCCATCATTTAACACCCTATTCCACCAAATGCCATTCGGGAGGTTATTCGCCACCTTACAGGCAACGGCACACGTATGACACCCTATGCACCGTGTCACATCAATTGCCATTCCATAGTGCATTGTAGTTCCCTCCTAGACTTTCTCAATAGCAACAACTACATCGTTAAATGATGCGTTGGTGCAGGCGGGATTGACATACCGAGACGTTAGGCTGCTAAAATGACCGTCTATGTACTGACGGTTTTCCCAACCCTTGGGAGCAGACAGCATCTTCCGAGGCAATCCTGCGTTGGCAAACGCATGCATAGACACCGATCCACGGTCGTTGTAGACGCGAACCAGGTCGCCATCCTCTATGCCGTACTCCTCTGCATCCTCTGGGTTTATCTTCAGCAGCGGCTCTCCTCCGGCTAATTCGACAAGTGGAGCAGCCTCCCACCACTGCGAATGAGTATGGAAACGGGAGTGATCCGATAGCATGTGGAATGGATACCTATCGCGAAGCTCGGTCCCTTCCCTGACTTCATGTGGCGGCTCCCAATAGGGCACACGCTCCTTGCTCATATCTATCTCTTGGCCCCAATTGTATTCAGGCGCTGCCTTTTCGTGGTAGATACCGAGCAGGCTTGTGAACTTGTTCCCTTCCGCATACACATACGTACCCGGACCAGCCATGCGCATAGCGCCATTTTCTTTGAGCCTCTCGTACGATATACCAAACTTTTTCGCAAGATCGGTTTCAATCCACTCCTGCAAAAACTCACTGTCCGTCATCTGGAAATACTCGCCATATCCCAAAGCCCTTGCCAAAAGCGTAGCTATTTCGAAATCAGTCTTCGACTCAAACAAAGGGTTCGTCGCCTTCTCCTGATAAAGCATATAAGGATGGGCGGCAAACAAGCAGAAGATGTCTTCTTCTTCAAACCAATGAGCCGCAGGAAGAATAACGTCAGCCATCAATGCGTTCTCATTGAAATTGAGGTCTATCGACAATATGAAGTCAAGTTGCTCTAGCCAGTTTTTTGTATTGTTTCGTTCAACACCATTAGTCATTGCATTGCAGCCCACAAACACACATGCCTTTATGGGTGCGTCTTTTTTTCCGAACTTGCCAGTTTCGAGAATCTCATTCATGCGCAAGTTCGTGACATCAAGCGAAACGCCAGGAGCGCCTTTAGGCTTACCGCTCAGGGGGTTGCCGCTGAAACCAAGATACTCGTTAATGCCAAACCCAGCTCCAGACTTGCCCAAATTGCCCGTAAGGCACGGAAGGATGGCCGTACAAAAGTAATTCCAATGTCCATTCACATAATGGTTAAGTCCAAAAGCGGTGTAAATGTTAGAGGGACCCTCGTTGGCATACAGATCGGTGATCATCTCTATTTGCGTCTTGGGCACACCAGTAATTTCTTCGACACGGTCAAGATCGTACTCTTCGAGCCCCTCGCATACGAGAGTGTAGCTCGTCTTAACATTAAACCCCTCCACCTCGAAGGACCCCTCAAGAACCGGATCTTCAATCTCGGAAAGAGGAGCGAACTTTCCATTCCCATCGGTGACGATTTGGGGATCCTTGCCGCCTGAAACCTCAATGCCCAGATCCGACTGCCGGAGAAAAAGACCATCTTCCTTCACGAGGCAAGGTCCTACCGTGTACTTCTTGACAAAGCTCTCATCTACCCACTTTTTGTCAATGATCAGCTTCGCCATCCCCAAGGCCAGCGCTCCATCAGTCCCAGCTTTAATCGGCACGAATATATCAGCTTTGGACGAGATAGTGTTGTAAACGGGGTCTATAACGATGAGCGTGGCACCCGCTTCTTTCGCTTCGATGATGAAATGAGTCGTCTGAACTTGGGATATCGCAGGATTTGCACCCCACACTATAAAGGTCTTTGAGTTCTTGAAGTCCGTCGATTCATTTTGCGCGAACATAAGCCCAATGCCTACCGTCGGCACAATGCCATGCGCATGAGCAATATCCACGCTGCGATTGATCATTCCTGTGCCGACCACGTTCGTAAAGCGATTCCAAATGTCATTATTCCGGCACCCGTTCGCCGTTCCAAACTGGCCAGAACCCCAGTAGAAAGCAACGGAGCCTTTTCCGTACTCTTCCTCTATCGCATTCCACCTTTCAACGATATAGTTTATGGCTTCATCCCAGCTCACTCGTTCGAAAGAATCTACCGACCCGCGCTCTCCAACGCGCTTCATGGGGTACTTCACGCGATGCTCGCTGTACATACGATAGAGATGGGTAAGACCTTTGGGGCAGATGCGGTTGTATTGCGTGTCGGGCATGTCACGCGCTGATGTGCGAATGACCTTTCCATCTCTCGTATGAACGTTCAAAAAGCAACCACCCGCGCAATTGCCACGACATACCCCTGAATAAACCTGCTCTTCACTACTCGCAGATTTGTTGTCATCCGCGAGTGCGGTGAGAGTATCGCTGCCGGTAAGCGCGGCGGCTCCAGCCGCGACCGCCGTTGTCTTGAGGAAGCTTCTGCGCGTAAGCCCAGCTCGTGGGCTTTTCGTTGTGGACATTTCTCCTCCTACGTTCGCGAAGAGCGCCCCGTGCGCTCCTCTCCCCGAGGCGAAGGCCCATGCATGAACGCCTACGCCACACGCGAGGATGGCCAATCCCCGCATCATGGTTCGCAGTATACGCTCTTTGTTAGTTTGTCACAAGTCATTGTGACAATGAGTTTTACGAGATAGGACGCTCGCCGGGATCGTCTTTGAGCGCATAGGACACGCTTCGCCCGCCGGCCTTGCTGCGCACGAGCACGCCTTTGTCCATGAGGTCGTTTATGTCTCTCAGCGCCGTATCAGCCGACACCTTGCATATCTTTGCCCACTTGCTTGCCGTGAGCTTCCCCTCGAAGCCGCCTTTGAGCCGCTCAAGCATCGTACGCTGCCTGTCGTTGAGCGGCACTCCTTCAAGACGATTCCAAAAGGCGACCCTCCCCAGGACGCCCCCCATGCTCCTCTTGCTTTGCTCGATCGAGCCCTGCAAAGCCCGCAGGAACCACGCGAGCCATTCGGTGATGTCAGAGCTCCCTTTTTGCGCGTGTTCCAATGCGCAATAGTACCCCTCTCGATGCGCGAGGATGTACTGGGCCATGCTGTAGAAGCGTCGCGGGCTGCCATCGCTGCGCGCCAACAGCAGCTCGGTAAGAGCCCGCGCGATACGTCCGTTGCCGTCATCGAAGGGGTGCACCGTGAGATACCACAGGTGTGCGATGCCTGCCTTCAGCAGCGGCTCCACGCTGTCACACTCGTTGACCCACGAGACGAACTCCCCCATCAGCAAAGGAACGAGATCGGGATCGGGCGCCAGGAAATGCACCCGCTCCTTCCCTATGGGGCCGCTGACGACGCGCATCGGCCCCTCGCGATACCGCGCAACGTGGATCTTCCTCAAACCGCTGTAGCCCGCGGGAAACAGCGCGTTATGCCATCCGAAGAGACGCGCGTCGGAAAGAGGCTCAGCAAAACGGCGTGTGGCGTCGAGCATGACCGAAACCGCCCCATCGACATCGCGAGTGTCGGTCGCACTCGTGAAACCCTCCAACCCGAGCTGACGAGACACCGAGGAGCGAACCTCCTCCGCATCGAGCACGACGCCTTCGATCCTCGAGGAGGCGACGACCTCGCCCGAGAGGGCTTGGACCTCGACTTCCGACTTGACGTCGAAGCCCACGCCGGACATGCTGCCAAGCAGCTCCCCCTGCGCAAAGCGCGCTTCGCCGAGCAGCGGCAGAACCGTCGCGTCATCCCATGTGAAGTGGGTCCAACCGGTATGCTCGTGCAGGTACATGCCAGCAGTATACCGAATCATGCGGCGAATGACGATCTATTCACCGCAGATTATGCGGAGATTAAGCTGCTGCTCTCTGCCTGCGCGCCTACAGGTACTTCCTGCGCTCGAGGCGCGCGCCCACCATAGGGAGGATGTCATCCTCGGTGAGGCCGGCGGACAGGCAGGCGCGGATCATGTCGTCGATCACGAGCTCGACAGGGCTGTCGGCGGCACGATCAGCACCTACCTCATGGCGCTCGGCCACGAAGGTGCCGCGGCCCTTGCGCGTGGAGATATAGCCCTCGCGCTCCAAATCCATGTAGGCGCGGTTCACCGTGTTGTAGCTTATGTCCAAGTCAACGGCAAGCGCGCGCACCGTGGGCAGACGATCTCCCGCCGCGTACGCGCCCGAGCCGATCAGGTACGCGATGCGGTTCTTCACCTGGATCCACACGGGTAAGCCGCTGCCATGGTCAACCGCAAACGATTCGAATGTGCTCATGAGCACCTTTCCATTCTCAGAGTGACGAGGTCATGTTAGCAGAACTCGCGTCCACGAAGCCGTCGCTTACCGCACTCGGCACCGTAACCACCGTACCGCCCGACTTCTTCACCGTCTCGTACTGCATGAGCATGGTCCGCAGGCGCAGCGCCGCGTCAGGCGTGCCGTACACCGCCGCCGCCTCAGCGAGCATCTCGGCCAGGTCGGCCTCCACGCCCGCCACCGCCATGCGCGCGTTGCGCTCGCGATCAGCCTGGGCTTCAAGCGACATCACGTCCACAAGCGCGTCAGGCAGCACGATGTCGCGCACCTTCACTGATATGATGTCGACGCCCCAGTTCGCCGCCTGCTTCTCGATGTCAGCCTTGATTTCGACGTCAAGCTGATCGCGTCGCAGCGCCACCTCGGCCACCGTCGAGCGCCCTACCGCCTCGCGCAGCGCCGTCTGCGCGAGGAACGACACGGCGGCATAGTAGTCTTCCACCTCGGTGCACGCCTTCTCCGCGTCCCACACCACCCAGAACAGCACCGCGTCAATGTTCACTGGCACCAGATCGGCCGTCAGCGTGTTCTCGGCATAGAACGGCGTGGCGATGGTGCGCTGGTCAACGCGGATAGTGCCGTGCTCGATGATGGGAATGGTGAAGAAGAGGCCCGGGCCGGCCACGCGATTCACCTTTCCGAAGCGCAGCACCACTACCTTCTCCCAGCTCAGCGCAATATGCACCGACGAGAGCACCGCAAGAGACAAAAGAGCCGCACCCATAATGGCCGCGAAGCCGATGCGTCCCGCAACGGCAAGCACCGCTCCCAGCACGAGAGCGAACGCGGCAACGAACACTGCGATGCTGAATATGGTTGCGCCGTTGCGCGACGACTTGCGCGGCACATACGAAGTCGCCGCGAGGATCTCCGCCTCCTTGTCGTTGGCCGCATGCGGCGCGTCCCTGTGCATGCGGCTCATGCCCCCATCACGCGCCACACCCGCTCGTTTGCCTGATCGAAACATGGCATCCCGCCTTTCCACCTAGAGCCCGCTCATCGCGCAGCCCGCTCATGACCCAGTTTCCTTGCGCTGAACCCCACCCGACCCGACTACCCCACGCCGAACAAGGCGCCCGGCATCTGCGTAACGTCGAAAGCCGCCAAACCAACCACGCAGAAGCGCAGCGACAGGCCGCCCGCAAGCAAGCACGCCGCAATCCACAGCAGCTGCACGCGCGCGTTGCCGTACGTGAGAAGGCGCTCCATCGCAAAAGGGATCGCGAGCCCGCATATCACCAAGCCACCCCAGAAGTACCCGGCCATGTCGCACGCTATGAGCTCCTGCGCACCTAAGCGCGTGCCCTCACCCGCAAGCGCCCCCAACACAAACGCCGCCAACGCCGCCGCCTCGCACAAGATCAACACGCCGTCGACGCGGGCAAGCGCAAAGACAGGGCGTAGGCGAGGATGACGCGACTCCGTGAACGCCGCAATCACGAACACGCAGGCGATACCGCACGAGAGCGACGAGAGCGTGAAGAGGACGGGAATGAGCGGCGTGCGAAACGCCAGCACCGAGGGAAGCGACTGCAGGAGGACTCCCGTGTAGGCAGCCGTCACCATTCCCGCCACCGCGCCCGTCCCGGAAAGGCCGAGAACCGCTGCGCGGGAAAGGCCGCCCGCGTCAAGCAGCAAGGCCAACGCGAGCGCGCCCGAGCAGACAAGCGTCGCTGCAAGGGCAAACGAGCCCACTGTCAGGGCCGTCGCATGCGGGGAGGTGAACAGGCCCAGCAGGCGATCGGGACGACCTACGTCTGACACAAGGCAGGTCACGCCGAGCGCAAGCAGGACAAAGCAGCATGTCCAGCCGCGCGCGAACAAATCGCCCGGAAGCGCGAAGCCCGCCGAGGCGCAGCTGCGCGAGGGCTTGCACACCGCAGCGCACTCAAGCACGCTCAGCACCACGCAAAGGCCAGCACCTACACCGCCCAGGAAGAGGTACCCGATCGTCAACGCGTTGAACATGGCACTCCCCTCTTCCAGCGCTCCTGCTATTGTCGCAATAACTCACGACAAAGAGAGTATAGCACCTCGCGACGAACGCGCGACAAACATGCGACAGATGCAGGGCGCCGCATAATTTGCTATCCTGACTTGACGTACCCCTACCCACAGACGGCGGCCTGGCGCATGACGCAGCCCGCCTTGCACCCGAAGGACGGAGCCCATGCAGATCACGCCTGCCGAAATCGCTGAGACGCTTGCCATGGTGAGCAAGCAGAACCTCGACATCCGCACGATCACGCTCGGCATCAACCTGCGCAGCTGCGTGGACGCCGACATCGACCGCCTCGCCGCCAAGGTCTACGACCGCATGGCCACGGCCGCCGAGCGCCTCGTGCCCACCGCCGAACAGCTCGAGCGCGAGTTCGGCATCCCCATCGTGAACAAGCGCATCTCGGTGACCCCCGTCGCCGAGATCTGCGCTGCCGTGTCCGCCGCCGACCTCACGCCCATCGCCGTGGCCATGGACCGCGCGGGCAAGGAGGTCGGCGTCGACTTCGTGGGCGGCTTCTCCGCGCTCGTGCACAAGGGCGCCTCACGCGCCGACAACAAGCTCATGGACTCCATCCCCTCGGCGCTCGCCGCCACCGACCGCGTGTGCTCGAGCGTGAACGTGGGGTCCACGCGCGCCGGCATCAACATGGACGCCGCGTTCAAGATGGCGGGCATCGTCAAGAAGGCCGCCGAGGCAACGGCCGACAAGCAGTGCATCGGCGCGGGCAAGCTCGTGGTGTTCTGCAACGCCGTGGAGGACAACCCCTTCATGGCCGGCGCCTTCCACGGCTCGGGCGAGGCCGACGAGGTGGTGAACGTGGGCGTGTCGGGCCCGGGCGTGGTGCGCGCGGTGCTCGCCGACCTGCCGCGCTCGGCCGACGTCACCACCGTGGCCGAGGCCATCAAGGCCACCGCGTTCAAGATCACGCGCGCCGGCGAGCTCATGGCGCGCGAGGCGAGCCGCCGCCTGGGCGTGCAGAAGGGCATCCTCGACCTGAGCCTGGCCCCCACCCCCGCCGAGGGCGACTCGGTGGCCGAGATCCTCGAGGCCATCGGCGTGGGCACCTGCGGCGGCCCGGGCACCACGGCGGCGCTCGCCATGCTCAACGACGCGGTGAAGAAGGGCGGCGTCATGGCGTCCTCGAGCGTCGGCGGCCTGTCAGGCGCGTTCATCCCCGTGTCCGAGGACGCCGGCATGATCCGCGCCGCCGAGGCGGGCGCGCTCAGCTTGGAGAAGCTCGAGGCCATGACGTGCGTGTGCTCGGTGGGCCTCGACATGATCGCCATCCCCGGCGACACCCCCATCGAGACCATCTTTGGCATCATCGCCGACGAGTGCGCCATCGGCATGATCAACAACAAGACCACCGCCGTGCGCATCATCCCCGCCATCGGCAAGCAGGTGGGCGACCGCCTCGACTTCGGCGGCCTTCTGGGCTACGCGCCGGTCATGCCCGTGAACCAGCATGCCGGCACCGTGTTCGCCCACCGCGGCGGCCGCATGCCCGCGCCCCTCAACTCGCTGAAAAACTAGCGGCAGAGCCAAGAAGGGCGCGGGGCTCGCAGCCCCCGCGCCAAAAACGGCTTCGGCTCCGTGCCCTAGCCGCGGTACACGGCGCGCACGAGGTACTCCACGTTGCCCTGCGCGCCGCAGATGGGCGACTCCACCACGCCCGTCACGTCGAACCCCACGTCCTCGAGCGCCGCACGCACCTCCCCGACCGTGCGCAGGCGCACCGCCTCGTCGCGCACGATGCCGCGGTCGGTCTCCTCGTGGCGCGACTCGAACTGCGGCTTCACCAGCCCGATGAACACCGAGCCCGCGCGGCACAGCGGCGGGAACGCGCCTGCCAGCGAGGCGAGCCCGATGAAGCTCACGTCGATCACGATGAGGTCGAAGGGCGCGCCGAGCGCCTCGGGCGCGGCCTCGCGGATGTTCGTGCGCTCGAACACGCTCACGCGCGCGTCCTGCCGCAGCTTCCACGCGAGCTGCCCGTAGTTCACGTCCACGCACGCCACGCTCGCCGCGCCCGCCTGCAGCAGGCAGTCGGTGAACCCGCCCGTCGACGAGCCGATGTCCACGCAGCGCATCCCGCGCACGTCCTGCCCGAACGCGTCGAGCGCGCCCTGCAGCTTGCGCCCGCCGCGCGAGACGAACTGCCTGCGCCCGCGCACGAGCACGTCGGCGTCGGGCCGCACGCGCACGGCCGCGCTCGTCACGTACACGTCGTCGACGCGCACCTCGCGCGCGATCACCGCGCGCAGCGCCTCGTCGGCGCTCGCGAAGACGCCGCGCTCGACGAGCAGCTCGTCCACGCGCACCTTGCCGGGCTTTTTCCTTGAGAGGGGCTTCGAAGTATCCATGCGCACCATGATACCAAAGCGCCCCGCGTGCCAGCTGGCACGCGGGGCGCGAAAGAGGCGCTTACAGGCTCGCAGGCTGCGCCCGCACGGCGCGACCGGGCTCGACATCCGCGCACGGCGGCCTGCGCTCGCCAACCTGCGCCCGCCGGCTTGCGCTTACGCCTGGGGCAGCAGCAGCTGGGCGATCTGCACGGCGTTGAGGGCCGCACCCTTGCGGATCTGGTCGGCCACGTTCCAGAAGGCCAGGCCGTGCTCTACCGAGGGATCGCGGCGCAGACGCCCCACGTACGCGCCGTCGGTGCCGGCGAGCAGCCCCGGCATGGGGTAGGCGTTGCTCGCCGGGTCGTCCATCACGGTGATGCCGGGAGCCGCCTCGAGCGCGGCGCGCGCGGCCTCCACCGTCACCTCGTCGGCGAACTCCACGTTGATGGACTCGCCGTGGCAGCGCAACACGGGCACGCGCACGCAGGTGGCAGCCACCTTGATGTTATCGTCGCCCATGATCTTCTTCGTCTCCGCCACCATCTTCCACTCTTCCTTGGTGGAGTCGTCCTCGAGGAACTTGTCGATGTGCGGGATGCAGTTGAACGCGATGCGGTGCTGGAACGCCTTCACCGTGAGCTCGTCGTCGGCCTTGCCGTCGAGGAACTCGCGCGTCTGGTCGTAGAGCTCGCGCATGGCCGGCGCGCCCGCGCCCGACGCGGCCTGGTAGGTGGACACCACCACGCGCGTGATGCGGCTCAGGTCGTAGAGCGGCTTGAGGGCCGCCACCATCTGGATGGTGGAGCAGTTGGGGTTCGCGATCACGCCGGAATGCCAGCTGACGTCGCCCGGGTTCACCTCGGGCACCACGAGCGGCACGTCCTCGTCCATGCGGAACGCGCTCGAGTTGTCGATCATCACGGCGCCCGCGGCCACCACGGCCTCGCGCATCGCCTTCGACACGTCGGAGCCCGCCGAGAACAGCGCGATGTCAACGTCCTCGAACGACTCCGGGGTCATCTCCTGCACCACCAGCTCGCCCGCCGGCACGTCGCCGCAGCCGCCGAACTCGAGCTTCTTGCCCGCGCTGCGCGCGCTCGCCAAGGCGCGCACCTCGCAAGCCGGGAAGTCCAGGTCGTGCAGCACCTTCAGAAACTCGCGCCCCACCGCGCCCGTCGCGCCCGCGACCGCCACCACCGGCCGAGCCGGTATCTCTTTCGTCCAAGCCATCTTCCGTCTCCTTCAACCAAGTTCAGCGGCTCGCAAACCGCACGTCATAACTAGAATTTATCAGCCACGAACCCGGACTACGCGTCAAATCGGCAGATCGGCGGCAAAACCCAGCCGTCTGCCTTCCCAGCAAGCGCCCGCACGCCAAAAGACCGCATAAAGAGCGGTCAGTCAACCTTTCGACGCAAAGAGGCCCTCACGCAAGGCGAGCTGCGGAGGGGTGCTCACCAAGCGAGTTCCGCACGAGCCGAAATGCCCGGTGGGCATTTCGCGCGAGCAGGACTGTCTGAGCGACTGAGCTCCCCTTCGCAGCTCGCCTGGCGCCCGCAGCTCGCCTGACGCGCGAGCGCTTAGCGCCCCTTCTTCATCTTCGCGGCGATCTCCTCCGCCGAGAGCTGCGTCTCCTCGAACACGCTGTCGGAGTCCAGCTCGAACGCGGTGTGCAGCACCTGTACGGCACGCGTGGCCTCCGACGCCTCGACCACCATCGACAGCCTGATGGGCGACGTGGAGATGGCCAAGATGTTGATCTGGTTCTCGCCCATGGTGGTGAAGGCGCGCGCCGCCACGCCGGGCGACGACTTCATGCCCGTGCCCACGAGGCTCACCTTCGCGATGTCCTCGTCAACCACGTACTCGGTGGCGCCGATCTCGCCGATGATGCAGTCGAGCGTCTCTTCGGCGCGCTTCAGGTCGGCGCCGGGGCAGGTGAACGAGATGTCGGTGTAGCCGTCCAGCGAGATGTTCTGGATGATCATGTCGGTGTTCACCATGTTCGCAGCCAGCGCCGAGAACACCTTCGCGGCGACGCCCGTGTTGTCGGGCACGCGGCGGATGGTCACCTTCACCTCGGACGTGTCGTGCGCGATGCCGGTGATGACGGCTTCCTCCATGTCGGGGTCCTCCTTGATGTACGTGCCCTCCGCATCGGAAAACGCGGAGCGCGAGTGAATGACGACGTTCCACTTGCGCGCGAACTCGACGGCGCGGCTCTGCAGCACGCCCGAGCCGGCGCTCGAGAGCTCGAGCATGTCGTCATAGGAAATCTGATCGAGCTTGCGCGCGCGCGGCGCCACGCGCGGGTCGGTGGTGTAGACGCCGTCCACGTCGGAGTAGATCTCGCACACGTCCGCGCCGATGCCCCAGGCCACCGCCACAGCCGTGGTGTCGGACCCGCCGCGCCCGAGCGTGGTGATGTCGCCGTTCGCGTCGATGCCCTGGAAGCCCGCCACCACGGGGATGGCGCCGTCGTCGAGCGCCGCCAGAATGCGCTCGTTGTGCACCTTAACGATCTTCGCCTTGTTGTGGATGCCGTCGGTCTCGATGCCGGCCTGGCGGCCCGTGAAGCTCATGGACTTGTAGCCCAGCTCGCCGATGGCCATGGCCAAAAGCGTCATGGACACCTGCTCGCCCGTGGAGAGCAGGCGGTCGAGCTCGCGCGCCGGCGGGTTGGAGGTGACGGCGCGGCTGAGCCCCATGAGCTCGTCGGTGGTCTTGCCCATGGCCGAAACCACGGCGACCACCTTGTGCCCCTGCTGCCTCATCCCCACCAGGCGCTTTGCAACGTTCTTGATGCGTTCGGGCGAGGCAACCGACGTGCCGCCGAACTTTGCAACGATCAAAGACATGGTTTATCTCTCAGTTTTCTTCCCTGTGCGTCCTCGTCGGGCACGCGCCGAAAATGAGCAGGCGAAAACGTCGAAGAGAAGGCGCATGCCCGCGCACAAGCGCATAAACCCAGCAGCGTCCCACTATAGCAAAAAGAACGCGCGCCGAGGCCCTCTGCCAGCGAAATGCACGATCGGCCAGCCCACGAGCACGAAGGGCTAGCGCGCGCCGTCAGCCTGCGAACCCACCGCCCCGCGCCCGTGCCCGCAGGCTCGCGCCTGCTAGCGCGCGCCGTTCTCGGGCATCTTCCACATGAGGGCCAGCCCCACCACGAACAGCGCGGCCACGGACAAAACGCCGATGGAGGGGTTGCCGGTGAGCTGGGTGAACAGGCTCACGAGAAAGGTTCCCATGACGGCCGCGTACTTGCCGAGGATGTCGAAGAAGCCGTAGTACTCGTTAGCGCGCTCCTTCGGGATGAGCTTGCCGAACTCGCTGCGCGAGAGCGCCTGGATGCCGCCCTGGAACAGGCCCACGCACACCGCCAGGATCCAGAACTCCACCGCGCTGCGCAGGAAGAACGCCGCGAACAGCGTGATGCAGAAGTACGCGAACACCGCGATCATGAGCATGCGCCGCGTGCCGAAGCGCGCCGAGAGGCGCCCGTAGGCGATGGCCGACGGGAACGCCACGAACTGCGTCATCAGCAGCGCCAGCACGAGCTGCGTCGAGTCGATCCCCAGGTCAGTGCCGTAGGACGTGGACATCTTGATGATGGTGTGCACGCCGTCGATGTAGAAGAAGTACGCCAGCATGAACAGAAGGATGCGCTTGTCGCGCGCGATGTCGCGCACCGTGGCCAGAAGGCCCGAGAACGTCGCGCGCATCAGGTGCGGCACGCGCTCCTTGTAGTGCGTCTGGTGCACGTCGCGGATGATCGGCACCGAGAACGCCAGCCACCACGCCGCCGTGATGAAGAACGCGATCTTCATGCCGAGCATCATGTCGATGCCGATGCTCGGCCCGCCGAGCACCACCGCCAGACACGCGATGAACGGGATGCACGAGCCGATGTAGCCCCACGCGTAGCCATGCGACGACACCTCGTCGAAGCGGTCCTCGGTGGTGGCGTCAACCAAAAACGCGTCGTAGAACACCATGGAGCCGTTGAGCATGACCGCCGAGATCACGTAGAGCACGAGAAACGCCAGCGCATGGGTGGGCACGCCGAGCGCGGCGCACGCCACCACGCCCGTGCCGACGAACCCCACGAGGAACTTCTTCTTGTTGCCGCGCAGGTCGGCCAAGCTGCCGAGCACGGGCATGAGCAGGGCCAGGATGAGCGAGGCCACCGTCTCGGCGTAGCCCCAGGCCACCACGACCGACGAGCCGGGCTCGGCGAGGGAGGCGAAGTAGATGGGGATGAGCGCCGTCGAGAGCATGACGAAGCCCGAGTTTCCCACGTCGTAGAGCACCCAGCTGCGCTCCTGCCTCGTCATCTTCATGCGCCCCATGCGACCCCGTGTCCTTCCGTTTGCGGAAATTGAACGAAATTGATTTGATGCGCTGACTATTGTATATGATGTGACCCAGCACGCAGGTAAAGTTACGGTCAGATGGGAGCCGCCATGCCCGCAATCATCACGCACGACACCTTCGGACACGAGGTCTACTCGACGCTGTTCGAGTTCATCGGCGGCACGCGTGACGAGGCCGAGGCGTTCCTTCTGGGGAACCAGGGTCCCGACCCGCTGTTCTACTCCGTGGTGAACCCGCGCCTCGCGCCGGCGCGCCGCCTCGGCTCGATCATGCACGACCAGATGCCCGCCGAGCTTCTGTGCGCGCTCAAGCGCTCGGTCGCCACGCTGCCGGAGGCCGACCGCTCCTGCGCCCGCGCCTATGCGCTGGGTTTTTTGTGCCACTACGAGCTCGACTCCGCAGCGCACCCCCTCGTGTTCTTCTGGCAGCACGCCCTCTGCGACGCCGGCGTCGAGGGGCTTGGCCGCGAGCACGGCTCCGACGTGCACGCGCTCATCGAGAGCGAGCTCGACGAGCTGGTGCTCACCACGCGACGTGACGCCACCATCGCCACCTTCAACCCCTCGAAGGACGTGCTGAAGGCGTCGCGGCACGTGCTCGACATGGTCTCGAGCATGTACGCCTACCTGGCGCGCGACGTGTACGGACTGGTGATCCCCGCCGACACGTTCAAGGCGAGCGTGCGGGCGTTCCGCAGCGTGCAGGCGCTGTTCTACTCGCCGAGCGGGCTCAAGCACAACGTGATCGGGCGCGTGGAGACGCTCGTGCGCCCCCACTCGTTCTACCGCGCCATGAGCCACCGCAACCGCGCGCTCACCGCGTCGGCCTTCGACAACCACGAGCACGCCACCTGGGAGAACCCCTTCACGGGCGAGAAGTCGCACGCGAGCTTCGTCGAGCTGTTCGAGGGCGCCCGCGCCCGCGCGCTCGCCGACCTCGTCGCCTTCGACGCCCCCGCCCTCACCTTGGAGGGCGCACGAGCGATCACCCGCGACCTCAACTTCTCCGGCGAGCCCGTCAACGCCCGGATCATAGCCGTGGAGGACGCGCGGTAGCAACGGCTTTGGGCGAGACAGCCCCCAGCCCCGTGCGCTCGCCATGCCGCAGGCGCAAGAGGGGCGGCCCCGGCCGGACCGCCCCTCCCCTTCGCGTATGTGAACCTGCCCGAGGGCCTCGCCTCGGGGACAAGCCCGCGGCGCGCCTACATGTTCTTGAGCAGGATGGTGCTCACGATGTCGGCGGCATGCTCGGTGGCGTCGCAGCAGCGTTCCATGCGCTCGTAGACGCGCGACCACACGAGCACGTGCATGACGTCGTCGTTCTCCACGGTGTGGAGGCGGCGCATGGCGGCGCTGTAGAGGCCGTCAGCCTCTTCCTCGTAGTCGTTGATGTCGAGGATGAGCTGCTTGAACTTCTTCGACTTCTTGAAGTTGTGGAACTCGCTCATGGCGCGGTCGAGCGCCTTGCACGACTTCTTGATGAGGTCGGCGAAGCGCAGGGCGTCCTCGGGCATGGTGCGGATGTCATACATGTACATGTGCGTGACGACGTCCTCGATGTAGTCGAGCACGTTGTCGAGCGCATGCGCGAGCTCGACGATGTCCTCGCGGTCGATCGGCGGCATGAAGTCCGTCGCAGCGCTCGAGAACACGTCGTGGTTGATGCTGTCGCCCTTGCGCTCGAGCTCGTGGACCGCGGGGATCACGTCGTTCAGGTCCTCCGAGCCCTCGTAGCCGTCGAGCGCATTGATCAGGAGGTCGGACTCCTCCACGGCGAGCGCCGTCAGCTTCTCATACGCCTTGAAGTAGTCGTACTTCTGCTTCTTTGCCATCTTCGTCTCCTATCGAAGAATCGACTTGCCTTAACACGCCTACAGAATGAAGAGGAACATCTTCGCGCACGCGAATCCCAGGATGCCGCAGCCGGGGAACGTCAGGACCCAGGTCTTCACCATGTCGATGGCGATGCTCCACTTCACGCCCTTGGGGTTCTTCGCCGCACCCACGCCCATGATGGCCGTGGTGTTGGTGTGCGTGGTGGACACCGGCAGGCCGCCGAACGTGGCGAGCACGAGGCTCACGCACGTGGAGAGGCTTGCCGCGAAGCCCTGGAACGACTCAAGCTTGACCATGTCGACGCCGACGCTCTTGATGATGCGCTCGCCGCCGACCGCCGTGCCGAGGCCCATGTTCAACGCGCAGAACACCATGAGCCACACCGGCAGCACCATCGACTCGGCGCTCGTGCCCATGCCGAGCGCCAGCGAGATGGCCAGCACGAAGATCGACATGAACTTCTGGCCGTCTTGCGCGCCGTGCATGAACGCCACGCCCGCGCCCGCCGCGACCTGCGCCCAGCGGAAGAACTTGTTGGCGCTCTTGCGATTCGCGTTGCTGAAGGCGCGGCTGATGATCTGGTAGAACAGCCACCCCAGGCCGAAGCCGAGGAGCGTGGAGAGCAGGATGCCGTAGATGACCTTGACCCACTCGGCGCCGTTGATGGCGCCGAAGCTGCCCTGCAGCGCGATGGCCGCGCCGGTGAGGCCCGCGATGAGCGAATGGCTCTGCGAGGTGGGAATGCCGAAGTACCAGGCCACCGTGCCCCACACGATGATGGCCACCATGGCGGCCATGAGCGCGATGAGCGACTGGTGGGCGTCGCCGCCGAAGTTAACCATGGAGAAGATGGTGTGGGCGACGGCCGACGTCACGAGCGAGACGAGGAGCAGCCCGAAGAAGTTGCAGATGGCGGCCATGATGATGGCGTGCTTGGGCTTCATGGCGCGCGTGGAGACCACCGTCGCGATGGCGTTGGGGGCGTCGGTCGCCCCGTTGACCACGATGACGCCTATGTTGAGCAGCGTGACCACCAGAAGAAGCGGGTTCTGCATGAGTTCAGAAAGGAAAAGGGTCCACTCGATGGTCACAGGCGTCCTTCCGACGGTTCGGCTTCACGCGGCGGCGCCACGTGCAGGCAACTGAAGTTTAACAGTACCTTAACATTGTAAAGAAACAAACCGCTTTGTTTTACGCAGACGGTGAGCCAGTTTCGTAAAGTTTAGGTAAAGCAAATGTAAAGAACCGTCAGAAGGCGCCAAGGCGCAGGCGGCACGGGGGCAAAACGCCGCTTGTCGTTCGCAGCGTCGAGCAGTTCCGTCCGTTCCATCAGGACGGACGGAACTGCTCAGGCTCCCAGCCGAAGCGCGCGAAGGTACGGCGCCGGAGCTTGCAAGCGAAAGCAAGCGGGCGGCGGGGATGTTCCCGCCGCCCGCGTTCCTAGGCTCGCCGAGAGGCGCGCGGACGCTAGGCGTTCGAGTCGGACAACCCCATCCCGACGGCGCTGCCCATGTCGAGCGCCTGCGTCTCGAGGAGCTGCGCCTCCTTGATCTCGCTCATGATGTCAGTCAGGTCGCGAACGCGCGTCCTCAGGTTCTCGCGGGCCTCGTCCACTTTGAGCTCGCCGCTCCTTGCGTAATACGCGTCGCTTCCGAAGTACGAGATGAACTGCGTCGTGATGTTCCTCGTGCTCAGCTCGGCGAGGAACATGATCATCTCGCGGCCGTTGCCGAAGCACTCCTCCACGAACTTGATGCCGTTCTCGAGCTTCTTCTGGGATTGCTCGACCAGCGGCCCTATGGCGTCGACCTCCTTGCGGTAGGTCTGGCTCACCACCGCGAACGCCGCGCTGCCCGACTCGGCTCCCTCTGCGGAGCACGCCCCCGCGATGCCGCGGATCTTGCGGAAGAAGAGCTTCTCGCCGCGCACGAAGTCCCTGACGGCAGTGCCTGCCGCCACCTTGCGCTCAAGCTCGGCTTCGCGCTTGCTCAAGGGCGTGAGCACCGCCTCCTCCACCGTCTGGCCTCCCAGCAGCTTCGGCTTCGCGGCCCTCAGCTCGTCGCGCATCGCCAGCACGAGCTTCTGCTGGTCGAGCGCCTTTGCGCACTGCGTGGAGAGCGCGTCCAGGATCAAGCTGAGGAGGGCGACGCGCTCGTCGAACGGGGCGTCCTTGGCGCGGTTGACCACGTCAAGGCTCGCGTCCCCGTCGAGCACCTGGCTGATCTGGTAGTCCGAGCGGTACTTCTCGAACAAGGTGTAGTACACGGAGAAGCGGTCCGCGATGTCCTCGTCGCGCAGGAACTGGGAGAAGAGGACGTCGTTGCACGCGACCCCCGACTCCTCGTAGAGCGCTATGACCTTTGCCAGGTCCTCCCACCCGCGCGCGGTGACGAAGCTCTTGCCCCCGCCCGGCTTCGACTCGACCTTGTAGAAGCAGTCGGGCTTGGCCTGCAGGAAGGACGTGACGACGGGGTGGATGCCCTTCTCGGCGGCGTAGCGCCCCCAGACGGCATAGTCGGGCTCTACGTCCAACTCGCGCAGGCGGTCCAGGATCACGACGTCGAACTCGTGGACCGACCGGTTGTACTCGGGCGGGTTGCCGGCGCACACCACCACCCAGTTGTCGGGCACTTTGTGGCGTCCGAACGTCTTGAACTGGAGGAACTGCAACATGGAGGGGTAGAGCGTCTCCGACACGCAGTTGATCTCGTCCAAGAAAAGGATGCCGCGCTCTTCGCCGGTTGCCTCCATGTAGTCGTATATCGCGCCCACGATCTCGCTCATCGTGTACTCCGAGGCGTCGTATTCCAGCCCCTTGAACTCGCGATGGACTATGTGGGGCAGGCCGAGCGCGCTTTGGCGCGTGTGGTGGGTCATCGAATATGAGACGAGGCCGATCTGCAGCTCCTGGGCGATCTGCTCGATGATGGCGGTCTTTCCTATGCCGGGGGCGCCGACGAGGAACATCGGGCGCTGCCGCTCCGGCTCGATGATGTACATGCCCGCGTCATCTTGCCTGAGGTAGGCGTTCACGGTCTCCTTGATCTGCTTTTTCGCTGTGGCGATGTCCATGGTGGCTCCTTAACTCAGTTTGCTCTCGAAGCGGTTGATGCCTTCTTTGTCGATCAGGACGCGCATGGCCCAGGGGGGCACTTTGGGGATGTAGTTGTCGCCGTCGTCGAGGAACACGAACGCCGTGTCGTAGTCGGGCACCTTCTCGGGGAAGTCGCCGATCCCGTCTGTGAAGTAGATGATGCCCTTCAGGTCGGACAGTTCGCCGTCCCGCTTCAGCTTGTCGACGTAGCTGAAGGCGGGGCGGAAGTCGGTGCCGCCCATTCCCCGTATGACGAAGCCCTCCATGAGCCGGTCGACGTCGCGCAGGTCGCTTATCTTCGTGTCGGACTGGACTTTCGCATCGCACTGTATGACGTGGATGTTCACCTCGTGCGAGCAGTCCTCCTGCTTCTTCAGGATGCTGAACGTGTGCTCGACGAACTTCTTGACGAGCTCCCCCTCGCATGACTCGGACGTGTCGATGCAGATGGCGAAGTCGCGGATGTGGTTCGTCTCCTTGTACTCGAGGGGCTCGATGAGCGGCATGTCGCCGTACAGGCTCAGCCCGTAGGTGTAGAAGACGTAGTCGAACTCGTCGTCGTTGATCTTCATCTCCTCGGAGAGGGAGGCGAAGCGCCGCAGGAAGTCGGAGTAGTCGGCCTTCTTCCTGTTGGCTGCGGCCAGAAGCTTCGTGAAGTCGCCCGCTTCGCAGCCCCACGACGCCGAGAAGGTCTCCAGGTCGGTCTCCACCTGCTTGGCCAGCTCCTCCCAGCTGCGCTCTCCCTCGTCCTCCTCGGGGTCTCGCGTCGACTCGTCGACCTCGTCGCGCGGGTCGTCTGTTTCGTCCGCCTCGCTCGTCTCGGCGTCGCCGCGCTCGCCGTCTGCGTCCTTCGCTCCGGACTCGGAGCTCTCCGAGGTGTTCGGGGCGTCTTCGCCCTCCCTGCCGTCGGCGTCATCGTCTGGCGAGCTGTTGTCGTCCTGCCCCTCGGAGAGGTCGTACACGTCCTGGCGCTGCTCGTCCTGCGACGACGAGTCTCCGCCCGAGCCGCTGTCCCTGCCGTCAGATTCGCGCTTGTCGTCGGAGCTCTCGACGGTGCAGCTGTCATCGTCGGGGAGCACCGTCTTCAGCTGCGGCTTGTACGAGGGCCATCCGCGGTGGTAGTCGCGCTCGAACAGCGCGTGGAGCTCGTTCAGCCTGGCTCCGCTCACCCTCAGCTCATCGGGGCCCTGGGCCCACCTGAGCGAACGCGTGAAGAGGCCGTACAGGTTGCCGGGCGTGAGCTTTCCCCCGCAGAGGCGGCGCAGCTCCTCCAGGGCGGCCCTGCGCTCCCCGTCGAGGGGGCTCGCGAACCGCTTCCCGCAAAGCTCCATGGCGGCATGCTCCGCCACGACGTCGCAGACGAGCCACCACGCCTCGACGTTCCCGCGGGTCGTGTCGTAGGGGTGGCGGAAGAGGCAGTGCATGACGGAATGCAGGTAGTCGCGCACGACCTCGTCGAACCCGGCGTCGAAGCGCCCTATCACCGTGTAGGGGTCGTAGTAGACGTACGTCCCGTCAACGGCCAGCGCGTAGCGCCCGATGTTCTCCGTGAGCCGGGGCTCCATCTTCCAGAGCGCGATGTCGAGGAAGCGGAACTTCATCATGAGCTGGACGCGGGCTTCGTCGACGATCTCCAGCGCTATGCGCTGGGCCTGCTCGAAGCGGTCCTCTTCGTCTTGCAGCTTCTGCGGGAGGCTGCTGGATGTGGCGGTCATGGCATCACCAGGCAATCTGTCTACAGGTCGTAATCGAAGACGCTCTCTGAGCACATCAGGCGCTTCGTCTCCAGGAGATGGGCTGACGTCGCGGCGTCCCGCAGGGCGGTGACGCGCTCGATTATCTCGTCGAGGTTATCGGGGTTCACATAGCCCCTCTCCACCAGCTCGTCGAAGGTAGCTCGGTCGTCGTGCAGGGCGACGTCGACGCTGATGTCCACGATGTTGTTGCGGACGATCCGCTCCAGCGACGTCCTGTTCGCGGCGGTGAGCATGAACGGGTCCTCGAGCCTGTCGAGGATCAGCCTCACCTGCTCATAGGCGCTGATGTCGTCCTTTTTGTCGCGCGTGATGACGTAGCTGTGCGCGTTCGCCAGGCATATGTCGAGCTGCTCTATGATGCCGGGCACGTTCACCCAGTTCGCGCCTCCGAGGCCGACTGAGATCCCGCGGATGCCGCTCTGCGTGTTGGGGAAGCGGAAGTCGAAGGCGCACCTGCCTTCCAGAGGCGTTGCAAGCTCGACGTGGATGCGCTCTATCCAGCATCGTACCGACAGGCCGCTTGCGCCGATGACCTTGAGGTCGGGGTTCAGGGACAAGAGCTCTATCCCGCGGGCGTTGTTGAACGCGTAGTCCTCGACCCTCACGATCTCGTCGGGGAACACCACTTCCGGCTCCGAGCCGGCGAAGATGACGACGGAGTCACCGCGCTCTGACCTTCTGCACAGCATTCCGCACGCCAGGTAGAAGATGTCGTTTTCGGGGGACACGTCGATGCGCGCGAGAGACGGCACGCCCCTCCCGTAATGCGCCCCCTCCGTCACCAAGGCCCTGTCTCCGAGCGACTCCAGGCTCGCGGGTATGCGGACCTCCTCGAGGTTCGTGTCGAAGAACGCCTCGTCTCCGATGGCCTGCACGGAGTCGGGGATGCTCACGTGCCTCAGGTTCTTGCACACGCGGAACGCCGACTCCCCGATGCTGCGAACCGTGTCCGGGATGCGCACGCGCGTGATGCGGTCGTGGAAGGCGAAGGCCATCGGCTCGATCGCGACGGCGCCGTCGTAGACGCTGTAGATCTCCTTTTCCGCGTCGACGAGCTGCACGAGGTGGGCTCCGTCGGCCTCTCTCCGGTAGAGGCCCCCCTCTCCGTCGTAGAACTGGTCCTTCGAGCGCTCGTCGACGGCGAACGTGCAGCGAGGACCCGAATGCACGATGTTGGTGCCCCTCGTCACGGACGTTCCGATGTGCCTGACCGTGGCGGGGACGGTCAGGCTGTCCAGCGACGACCCTCGAAACGCCGCGTCTCCGATTGACTCGAGCCACTCGTTCAAGACGGCCTCATGGAGCCGGGCGCAGTAGAAGAACGCCTTGTCCTCGATGCTCTTGAGGGACGCCGGCGCTACGAACCGCTCCATGCCGGTGTCGGAGAAGGCGAACGGGCCTATCCTGACGACCGAGTCCGGCAGCGAGACGCGCTCGAGGCCCTTGAACCCGTGGCAGCATTTCTCGCCTATGACCTCGCATCCCTCCGCCACGGAGAGCTCTTTGCGGGGGCACGCGAGGGCGATCATCCGCTTGAAGTCGGCAGAGTATAGCGCGGAGCCGTCGGTGGCGATGAACGGGTTCTCCTCGCTCACGATGACTTCCGCGAGGACCGACCCCTGGAGGGCGCCCGCGTCGATGCTTCGAACGGCCTTCCCGATGACGAGCTTCTTGAGCTTCCCGCTGCTGAGAACGCCTCTCTTGATCCGCTCGAGTCCTCCGGGAAGCACGAGCTCCTCGAGGTTGGGGCATTGGTCGATCCAGCTCGCATCGAAGTCGGAGACGCTCTTCGGCAGGACGAGCCTTCTCAGGTTCGCGTTGCGCCGAAAGGCCCCGCTGCCTACCATCTCGATGCCGTCCGCGCAGATGATCTCCTCTGCCGCAACGTTGCCGGAAAGGGCGCTCGACGCTATCGCGAGGACGGGCACGTCCTCCACCTCCGCTGGGATGCTCAACGTGGGCGTTGCGGCTTTGACGCCGGTGATCTGCGCGCAAGAGCCGCCTATCACCACGTAGCGCCAGACGCTGCCGTCCGAGGTCTGAATCGAGCGCTCGCTTGACCTGCTTCCCTGCAGGGTCCCTCGCTGGCGGCGGCTGAAGCCGGCGCGCTTGTCGCCGATCTCCGCGATCTCCTTGAGCTGGGTGTCGCTCAGCGCTATGGCGGCCCCGCTGTCTGAGAAGCCCGTCGGGATCATAGACGGGAAGACCAGCCTGCTCCTGCCGCCCTCCTCCACGACATGGGGCCCCTCGTAGGGCTCGGCGTCAGGCTCATCCGGCTCGAGGGCTGTCCGCACGTTGCCGGCGATGTCGAATCGCCGGTTCGGCTCTATCTCCTCGGAGTGGAGGACGCAGTACCTCAGCCCCTTGGGAGTGGCGCGCAAGTTCGCGACGGGAAAGCTGCCGCGGTTGAGGACCTCGTAGGCGATCAGCCCGCGCGCGATCATCTCCTGGTAGGCTTCGCTGCCCTCGAGCGTCGACAAGGGCAGGTCGGTCGACTGCGTGCGCATGTTGTCCTGTCTCAGGGAGATGTTGTACAGGAGCACCTCTCGGTCTGCGGAGAGCCGGCCTTCGGCCAGGATCTCTTCATCGAACATCGTCAACATCGGCGTTTCCGCTCCTTCTCATGCGCCTGCCTGTGCCTTCGCGCTCGGCGCGGGGTTCTGCTTTGGGCTGGCTGCCGCGGCGCCGGACAGCCTTGCCTTGAGCTCGTCGAGCAAGCGGGCGTCAGGGCGCCCGTCGTCGAGCGTCCCGTCGAGGTCGAACGGCTCGGCTGCGCCGTCATGGAACGCCTCGAGTATCTGAAGCGACTTCGAAGGCGCGTCTATCTCGAAGCCCTGCTTGATCGAGTAGTACATCAGCTCGTAGAAGCCGCCCCATACTTCGATGACGCGCTGCGATCGGGACTCGAACGCCGGGCGCGTGGGGTCGAGGTTCTCCAGGCCCCATTCGTAGTGCCCGCGCATCAGCTCGTCTGCCAGCTCGCGGTCCTTGAGCATGTCGTAGAGGAGGCGCCGGCCGCCGTCCTTGCTGAGCAGGTAGCCGTAGTAGAGGCATCCGATGCGGTGCGCGTCCAAGTAGCTCAACTGCGAAGGGGTCCCGTACCCGACGATGCCGAGCATGTCGGCGATCGTCGACAGAAGCCCGTTCAGGTATTCGGCGGCGAAGTCCATCTTGCGCGGGTAGTAATGCTGGACGAGGGCCCTCGAGATGCCGGCCTCCTCGGCCACGAGCTGATACGAGGTCGCGTCAAGGCCCCTGGTGACGAGGCTCTCTCGGATCACAGCCTCCAAGCGCTTCCTCAGCTCAGGGTTTTTGGTTCGCGGCATGCCCAGCCTTTCGAGTCGACTTCACGATGCTGCCGTATTAAATACTATACGTGTATAGCTGTCAATACGGAAAGCTCGGCCAAGCCCCCTTCGCGTGGGGGAGAAAGCACCGCTTGTCGTTCGTAACGTCAGAGCAGGCGGAACTGACTACTCAGGCTCCCAGCCGAAGCGCGCGAAGGTACGGCGCCGCTCGGCCCCTATGGTGGTGAGGTCGTTGTGCCCGGGCAGCACCGCCACGTCGTCAGGGAGCTTCGCGAGCTTCTTCACGCTCGCCGTCATGTCGGACAAAGACCCGCCCGCGAAGTCGGTGCGCCCCACCGTGCCGGCGAACAGCGTGTCGCCCGAGACGAGCACGGGCAGCCCGTCGGCGTGGTTGCCGAACTGCGGCACCATGAACAGGCAGATCGAGCCCTTGGTGTGCCCTGGCGTGGAGATCACCTTCCACTTCATGCCGCCCACCTCGATCACGTCGCCGTTGGCCACGGTGCGGTCGACTGGGCACGGGATCGCCGTGTGCGAGGTGCCGGTGTCGTCGCGCGGCTGCTCCACGAACGGCGCGTCGACCGCCGACGCGATCACCGGCGCGCCCGTGATCGCGCGCAGGTCGGCGGCGCCGTCGGCGTGGTCCCAGTGCGCGTGCGTGATGACGATGGCGTCGAGGCGCGCGCCGCCGAGCTCGCGCACGATGCGCTCGGCATCGCACGACGGGTCGACCACCATCGTGCCCCGCCCGTCCGAGATGATGTACACGTTGTTCTGGATCAGCCCCATCACCAGGTACTTCACGTCGACGCAAAGCCCTTGGACCTCATAGGTTCCCGCCATGGCCCCCTACTTCCTCTTCCCGATCGACTGCCCCGGCACCATGCGCCGCGCGTCGAACACCCCGTCTATCTCACTGAGGCGCTTGAGCGCGAGCTCGATGCCCGACAGCGCCGACACCTGGAACAGAAAGCGCATCTCCACCATGCCATCGCGGTGCGTGGTGGTGGTGCACGACAGCACGTTGGCCCCCACCTCCGACAGGGTGCGCGTCACGTCGAGCAGCAGGTTCATGCGGTCGAGCGCCTCGATGTAGATCTCCACCTGGAACGACGTGGCCGCCGAGGGCGTGCCCTCCCACGACACGTCGATGATGCGCTCGGGCTGCTTCTTGAGGTCGATGGCGTTGGGGCAGTCGGCCCGGTGCACCGACACGCCGCGCCCGCGGGTCACGAACCCCAGGATCTCGTCGCCCGGAACCGGGTTGCAGCAGCGCGACAGGCGCACGAGCACGTCGTCGACGCCCTTCACCACGATGCCGTTGGAGGAGTGCGTCTCGTGCTTCTTCGCGCGCTTCACGCTGGTGAGCATCGGCGGCATGATGCCCGTCGCGGAGGCGCTCATGCCGAAGCCCGGCTTCTCGGCGTCCTCGGTCCCCTTGTCGACGAGGATCTTCAGCAGGCGGTTCGCCACGTGCTGCGCGCTCTCCTTGCCCGTGCCGAGCTGCACGAACATGTCGTCGGGGTCGTTGAAGCCCATGGCCTCGGCCACCGACTTCAGCGCGCGCATCGACTGGGCGCTCGAGATGCCCAGGCCGTGCTTGCGCATCTCGCGCGTGAGCTTGTCGCGGCCGAGCTGCAGGTCGTCGGAGCGCGACACCTTGGAGAAGTACGAGCGGATCTTGCTGCGCGCCGAGGGCGTCTTCACCATGGTGAGCCAGTCGCGCGAGGGCGTGGCGCTCTTCTGCGTGAGGATCTCCACGCGGTCGCCCACCTGCAGCTCGTAGCTCAAGGGCACGATGGAGCCGTTCACCTTCGCGCCCACGCAGTGGTTGCCCACCTCGGTGTGGATGGCGTAGGCGAAGTCGACGGGCGTGGCGCCGGCGCGCAAGCTCATGACCTCGCCCTTCGGTGTGAACACGAACACCTCGGAGTTGTCGAGGTCCATCTTGAGCGACTTGAGGAACTCGCGCGAGTCCTCCGTCTCGTCCTGCCAGTCCACCATCTCGCGCAGCCAGGCCAGCTGCTGGTCGAGCGCGTCGGCGCTCACCTTCCCGCCCGACTCCTTGTAGCGCCAGTGCGCCGCCACGCCGTACTCGCTCGCGCGGTGCATCTCCTCGGTGCGGATCTGCACCTCGAGCGGGCGGCCCGCCGGGCCCATCACCGTGGTGTGCAGCGACTGGTACATGTTGAACTTCGGCATGGCGATGTAGTCCTTGAAGCGCCCCGGCATCGGGTGCCACAGCGTGTGCACGGCGCCGAGCGCCGAGTAGCAGTCCTTCACCGACTTCACGATCACGCGCACGGCGATGAGGTCGTAGATCTCCGAGAAGCCCTTGCCCTTCTTCGTCATCTTCTGGTAGATGGAGTACAGATGCTTGGGGCGCCCCATGATCTGCGCCTGGATGCCCACCTTCTCCATCTCCTCGTGGATGATGCCCACCACGCCCGCGAGGTACTCCTCCCGCTCGGAGCGGCTCTCCGTGACCATGCGGCTGACCTGCTTGTACTTGTTGGGCTCGAGGTAGAAGAACGACAGGTCCTCAAGCTCCCACTTGATGGAGTTGATGCCGAGGCGGTGCGCGATGGGCGCGTAGATCTCGAGCGTCTCGCGGCTCTTGAAGATGCGGCGGTCCTCCTTGAGCGCGGCGAGCGTGCGCATGTTGTGCAGGCGGTCGGCCAGCTTGATCACGATGACGCGGATGTCCTTGCTCATGGCCACGAACATCTTGCGGATGGTGGCCGCCTGCTCGTCGGAGAGGCTCTCCACCTCGATGCGCGTGATCTTCGTGACGCCCTCGACGAGCTGGCGCACCTGCGCGTTGAACTCGCGCTCCACGTCGGAGGCGGTGATCTCGGTGTCCTCCACGGTGTCATGCAGGAGCGCCGCGCAGATGGTCTCGGCGTCCATGCGCAAATCGGCGAGGATGATGCCCACCTCGATGGGGTGGATGATGAACGGCTCGCCGGACTTGCGGCACTGCCCCTTGTGCGCGGCATTAGCGAACGCGAAGGCGTGCTCGAGCATGGCCTCCTCGTCGTCGGTCATGTACGGGCGCGTGAACCCCTGCAGCTCGGCGAAGCGCTCCTCGGGCGTGCGCGTGCGGCGGTCGGCCTCGACGCCCGAGGCCATGGACCGCTCGGCGACGTAGGGCCGCCCCAGCATGAGGTCGACCGTCTGCTTGACGGCGACTCCCTTCCGGGCCCTGCCCAGCATCTCCTCGTTGTTGCCCTGCGCGCCCATAAGCGCCCCCTTCCGTACGTCAAGCTCAGCCGTCACGGCGCGCAAGCGCGCCGCGTGGCGGTAGGTTTTGTTTTCCCGCTAGTTTCCCTCGCGCCAGCCGCGCGGGACGATCGGGTGCGAGACCCTCACGATCAGGCCCTGCGAGTCCTGGGCCAGGGCCCAGTCGCGGAACGCGTCGAACACGCCGCGCTCGCCGAGCCCCTCGCGGTAGCGCACCGAGTCGGTGAGCTCCACCTTCGACGCGCCCTCGTTCACGCGGATCCAGCGCTCGGTCTGCCCCGCGTTGCATGATACACGCGTCTCGATGAGCCCGAGCTCGCGAAACACCGCCACGCCGCAGGCGGCCGCCTCAGGCGCCACCACGTGCAGCTCGTCGGACGCGAGCGCGGCCAGATCGCCGTTCTCCATGCAGAAGTAGCTGCCCGGGGTCTGGCGCTGCCGTGCGCGCAGGCGACGGTACACCTGCGCCATCACGTCGTGGTCGGGCGTCATGTTCGCGAGGATGCGCTCGTTTAAGGCCACGTCCTGCCGCCCGTAGAGCAGGTGGACGCACGCGGGTTTGCCGTCGCGGCCCGCCCGGCCCGCCATCTGGTTGAACTCCACCTCGTTGAACGGCAGGTGGTAGAGCACCACGTGGCGGATGTTGGGGATGTCGACCCCCTCGCCGAAGGCCGACGTGGCCACAAGCACCATGATCTCGTCGTTGCGGAACAGATCCTCGATGCGCTTGCGCTCGGGGCGCGTGAGGCCCGCGTTGTAGAAGCCGATGAGCGGCGCGAGCTGCGGCACGCGGCGGCGCAGCAGGCGCGCCAGCGTGATGGACTGCTCGCGCGAGTTCACGTACACCACGGTCTTGCCGCCCGCCGCCACCAGGTTGGCCAGGTAGTCGTCGCGGTTGCGGATGTTGCGCTGGTCGTCGATGGAGAGGTTCTCGCGCGCCGTCTCGTCGATCACGCTGTCCTGGAGCGGGAGCGTGGCGTCGATGTCGGCGGCCACGCCGTCGGGCGCCGTGGCGGTGACGGCGAGCACCACGGGCGCGCCGAGCTGCGAGACGGCCATGCCGAGCTGCGTGTAGGCCACGCGCGAGCCCGCCTTCGCCAGGCCGATGTGGTGCGCCTCGTCGACCACCACGAACCCGACCCGCCCGCACGCGCCGATCTCGCCCACGTGGCAGATGAGGTACTCGGGCGTGGTGAGCACGATGTCCACCGTGCCCGCGGCCAGCCCCGCGCACACCCGCTCGCGCTCCTCCGCCGTGGACTCGCCGGTGAGGATGCAGCAGGAGAGCCCGAAGCGCTCGAGCGCCGTGGTGAGGTGGAACGCCTGGTCGGCGATGAGCGCGCGCAGCGGGTACACGAACACGCTGGCCTCGCGGGCCAGAAGCGCCCGCAGCGCCGCGTGCACCTGGAAGGTGAGCGACTTGCCGCGCCCCGTGGCCATGACGGCCAGCGTGGAGGTCCCCGCGCGCAGGCGGTCGAGGATCTCGCGCTGCGAGGGGTGCAGCGCGCTCGTCCCGATGATGGCGCGCACGATGGCCTCCTCGAGCGCGTCGGCGTCCTCGCGGGCGAGCGCCTCCCAGCGGGCGCGGGCCGCCGCGCGCTGCACGAGCGCGTCGGGCTCCTCGTCGGCCGTCGCGTCGGCCTCGGCGCAGAGCTCCTCGTCGCTCATGCCGAACAGGTCGTCGAAGAACGCGAGCGACGCGGGGTTCAGGCACGCCTTGAGCGCGCCGCACGAGCGCGCGGGCGCGAGCGTCTCGAGCATGGCCTTCACCGAGCGGCGGCCACGCCACTCGTCGATCTGCACGGAGAACGCCGCGTCGACCACCGACTCGTTGTACAGCAGCGTGTCGATGTAGCCGCAGTGGAACATGATGCCGTTCACCGCGCAGCGCCCGTTGGTGAGCGTGCACGAGAAGTGGTTCTTCTCGGCGCCCACCGCCCGGCAGCGCTCGAGCGACACGTTGCGCGCGAGGAAGGTGGGCTGGGGGTTCTCCTGCCCGAACGGCGCGAGCAGATCGAGCATGCCCACGGTCTCGAGCGTGAGCTCGTCGAGGTCGACGCACGCGTCGATCTCGATCATGGGGTGGAAGTCGTCTTCGGGCAGCGCGTCCATGTACGCGCACAGGCGCTGCGCGAACGCCTCGAGGTTCGCCACGGGAAGCGTCACGCCCACGGCCGCCTCGTGGCCGCCGAAGCGCGTGACCAGGTCAGAGGCGCTCTCCACCGCCGCGAACAGGTTCACCGAGCCCACGGATCGCCCGCTGCCGCGCGCCTCGTCGCCGTCGACGGTGAACAGCAGCGCGGGCACGCCGTAGGTGTTCACCAGGCGGCTTGCCACGATGCCCTTCACGCCCTCGTGCCAGCCCGCGCCCGCCACCACGAGCGCCCGCTGGCCGTGGTAGACCTCGGCGGCCTGCGCCTTGGCGATCTCGGAGAGCTCGGCCTCAATAGCGCGGCGCTGGTCGTTCACGCCCTCGAGCCTCTCCGCGAGCGCGCACGCCTCGCCGAAGTTGTCGCACATGAGCAGGTCGAGCGCGAGCTGTGCGTCGCCCATGCGGCCCGCCGCGTTGAGGCGCGGGATGAGCGAGAAGCTCAGCGAGGTGGCCGTGAGCGGCTTGCCCGCCGCGCCCGTGGTGCCCACGAGCGCGGCGACGCAGGGACGCGGGTTTGAGTTCATGCGCGCGAGCCCGTCGGCCACGAGCGCGCGGTTCTCGCCGCGCATGGGCATGAGGTCGGCCACGGTACCGAGCGTGGCGAAGTCGGTGTAGGAGCGCCACAGGTAGGGGTAGCCCATGCGCGCGCCGAGCATCTGCACGAGCTTGAGCGCCACGCCGACGCCCGCGAGGATGGAGCTCTCGCAGGCCGGGTCCATCTTGGGGTCGGCCACGGGCACGCCGCGCGGCACGAGGTCGGCCGCCTCGTGGTGGTCGGTGACGCACACGGGCACGCCGTCGGCCACGATGGCGGCCACCTCGTCTCTGCAGGCAATGCCGCAGTCGACCGTCACGATGAAGTCGGGGTCAAGCGCCTTCACGCGCTCGTAGGCCGCCTGCGTGAGGCCGTAGCCCTCGTCGAAGCGGCGCGGGATGAAGGGCGTGGCCTTGCCGCCGAGTGCGCGCAGGCCGCGCGTGAGCACCGTGGTGGCCGAGATGCCGTCGAGGTCGAAGTCGCCGAACACCACCACGTGCAGGCGCCGGCGGATGGCGTCCTCGAGCGCGTCGGCCACCTCGGCCAGCCCGGGGATGTCGTAGGGGTTGAGCCAGTCGCGCTCAAGCGAGGGCTGCAGGAACAGCCGCGCCGCATGCGGCGTGGCGACGCCGCGCGCAACCAGCGTTGCCGCGATGAAGCGCGGGAGGCCGAGGTCTTGCATGAGGCGCGCGACCCTCGCCTTGTCGGCGATGCGTATATTGAACTGCGCTGACATAACGGGTACCTAACAGGCTCAACATGCTCTTCTTGTCTTGGAGCCTATTTTCGCACAAACCTCCCGCCCTGTCATGGCTCGCGCGCGTCCGGCTCGCGCGCGCCTGGGCGGCAGGCGACTGGCTCGCGCGCGCCTGGGCGGCAGGCGCAGCGAAGGCAACGAGCCGCGAAAGCCATGACATGGCAAGGTGCCGAGGCGCCTCGTCTGCCCTGGGGCCCTCGAAGTCCTCGGAGTCCCCGGAGCACCCGGAGCCCTCGGAACACCCGGAGCACCGACAACGCGCCTTTTGCATCCACTTTTCCCGGGAAATCGCCGATAACGGCCTCGTTTCATCCAGAATCCCCTGAGGGGTGGATGGAAAAGCGCCGTTGTCGGTAACGCCGTCGGCGATGTGAGCGACACGCAGAGAGCGGCAGCCATCACCCGAAGCAAAGGCGTGACGCCTTCGGAGGCCCATCGCGGCGCCCTGGGGGTATTGCCTCGCGGTGCGATCATGGCGAAACCAGCGCCTTCAGTTCGTTTCGTCCTCCATGCCGGACGCTATTCGGCACTTTTCGTCCAGTATGATGGACGAAAAGTGATAGAATTTGTCCAGCATAGCGGACGAGTTTGAGCAAGGGTGGGATGAGTATGAACCACGACGTCTTGAAGAGCGTGATCTTCGACCAACACGAGGTCATCCGCTCTGCGCGCATCGTGCCCCGACGCTACGCGCTCGACCCTCAAGCCAGCTACGTCATCACCGGATTGCGACGGGCGGGAAAGTCGACCCTTCTCTACAAAGTCGCCCTCGACCTGGTTGCCTCTGGAGTGGACTGGACGCGCATCATCTACGTGAACTTCGAGGACGAGCGCCTCGCGGAGTTCGGCGTCAATGACTTCAACGACATCGTGCTCGTCCAAAGGGAGCTCAGCCAAGAGCGGGGGTTTTTCTTCTTCGACGAGATCCAGAATGTTCCCAGCTGGGAGAAGTTCGCGCGGCGCCTCGCAGACGCAGGAGAGCGCGTCTACCTCACGGGAAGCAACGCGAAGATGCTCGGCAGCCAGATGGCGTCGACGCTCGGCGGGCGCTACCTGACGAAGCATGTGAGCCCCTACCGCTTCGACGAGTACCTCGACGCCGTCGGCCAACCCCATGACGCACCTGCGCTCTACGCGTCAAGCGGCGCCGGCGCCATCGCCGCTCACTTCGAGCGCTTCTGTGTCAACGGGGGCTTCCCCGAGTCCCTTCGCTACGCCGCGCCCCGCGCGTACGTTGAGGGCGTTTACCAGAAGGTGCTCCTCGGGGACGTCGTCGCCCGCAACAACGTGAGAAACCCCCAGCTCCTGCGCGTGCTGGTGAAGAAGATAGCCGAAACGGTGGGCGAGGAGGCATCGTTCAGCTCGCTTCACGGCATGCTCAAAGGCATCGGCTTCTCCGCGAGCAAGGACACCGTAATCGACTACGTGACCCTCGCGGGCGACGCCTACCTCTTGTTCAGCATCAGCAACGCAACGGCCAAGTTCGTAGAGCGCGAGGGCAGCCCGAAGTACTACTTCTCCGACAACGGCCTGATCAGCCTGTTCCTCGACAAGAACAACTCGGCGCTTTTGGAGAACGAGATCGCCGTCGCCCTGCACGATGCGTTCGGCGACGGCCTTCACTACCTGAAGTCCCGCACGACGGGCATCGACGTCGACTTCTACGTCCCCGAAGCCGGGCTGGCCGTCCAAGTCGCCCGCTCACTGTCGGACAGCGCGCGCAAGCGCGAGGTGGGAAACCTCGTCAAGCTCGCGAAGGCCGACAAAGGCACGAGAAGGCTCCTCATCGTCACCCAGAGCGAGTCGGACGCCATCGAAGAGGGCGACGTCTCGATAGAGGTGAAGCCGGCGTGGAAGTTCGTGCTCCAAGACCTCATCGGGTAGATCGAGCCGGGAGGCGGCCGACGCCCAGGGCGCCGCGCGCCCAGCGTGAAAGAGGCATGCACCGCACACCGGGACGCAAGAGTGCCCCGCAGCTCGGATGAACTGCGGGGTCCTTGTCGCCCAGGGCGCCCCGCCCTCGAGCGGCGCCCTGCCCGCCCTAGGCGAACATGGTGGCACGCTCGGCTTCCACCACCTGCCTGGCAGCTCGAAGGTGGACCCCCACGGCCTCCTCGTTGCTGTGACAGGTCTCCAGGAGGGCGTCGAACACGAGAGGGAGCAGATCGGTCGCTTTCTGGCGGCCAGCTGGCGTGAGCGCGAGGTGCTTGGCGCGGCGGTTGTCGGCGCTGCGAAGCTTGGTCAGGAAGCCGCTCGCCTCGAGGTGCTTGATCGGGGACGTCACGTCGCTCGAGTTCAGGAAGAGGCGGCGCGCCACCTGCGAGCACGTGGCGGGGGCGTCCGCCAGGTATAGGTCGACCAAGATGCGGAACTCCGCGGTCCTAAGGCCGCAGGTGGCCAGCTTGCGCGCCGTGAGCGTACGCGAGATCATCACGGTGTCGAAAAACGCCGTGTCAAGGCGGTGATGCCCGTTCTCGATGCGCTGGACGCCATGGATGCACACAGCCGAAAGCGAGCTGACGATGGCCGCCTCAAGCTGCTCGCGCGTCAGGCAGCGCCAGTACGCCTCGAGGAACTCTCCCACGCGCGCGTCGGCGCGCTCGATGGCATGCAGGCCGCCCGCAGTGAGCTCAAGCTCGAACACGCGCATGTCGCTCGGCGCCTCAACGCGGCGCACCAGGCGCTCATCCGCCAGCTTCGCCACCGCCGCCGACACCGTGCTCAATCCCACGGAGAGGTTGTCTGACAAATCTGACACGCGCAAGCGGCGCTCACCCGCGCCCAGAAGGCGCAACAGAATGCGGTACTGCAACGTGGTGAGCGCGCAGCTCTCGACGAGAACTTGGTCGATCGAACGCGAGAGCAGGTGCATGAGCGTGAGGTAGTCAGCGGTGTCCTCCACCGTCTCGCGGTGCTGCGGCGAAGCGGCGTTCGCCAAACTCGCACGCCGCGCGGCATGCGGCATGAGCCCCACGGATTCCTCGCCCGCACGCCTGGCTTCCGCTTCCAGCACCGCTGCCCCCATGCTAGCCCTTCCCCGAGATTGCGTCCGCTTCACGTGGTAATTACTCCAATCACAATATTATCCAATACGCACATTGTCAATAGAGCAACCTTCTCTCCCCCGCGCATCAGGCGTAACCTAGACATAGGCTCGTGCGTTCGGGACGACGGGAGCGCAATCCCTCCACCCGCGCGATAGCGAACGAGCCGGCAGCGCTCGAGGCAGCGCTGGACAACGCATGTGGGCAGCGGGTTTGCGCCCCGTCGCCCCGTCAGCGAGCGAGAGGAGCTGAAATGGCGGAAGAGTCTTTCGTATACACCGCATGTCCTGGCTGGGGAGACCATGACTACTGCGCGCTCAAGACCATCGTGAAGGATGGCAAGATCGAGCGCATGGAGCGCATCGTCTACTCGGCCCCCGAGGAGCCCGACGGGCACATCTGCCAGAAGGGCTGCCTTGCCGGGCGCCAGCCGTACGACCCGAAGCGCCTGCGGAAGCCGCTCAAGCGCGTCGGCGAGCGCGGAGGCGGCCAGTGGGAGGAGATCAGCTGGGACCAGGCGCTTGACGAGATCGGCGAGAAGCTGTGCCACGTCCGCGACACCTACGGCGCCTCCTCGGTGGTGCTGTGGAACCTCGGCGCCGGCGTGCCCGCGCAGTACAGCTTCGAGAACCTCATGCCGTTCCGCTTCGCCAACACGTTCGGCGTCACAGTGCCGCTCGGGTCCATCGGCCTCGACAACGGGCCGTTCTACGCCGAGTTCTACAACGCGGGCAGCGAGTTCCCGCGCACGGTGGTCGACCCGCGCATCATGGTGGGCACCGACCTCATCTACGTCTGGGGCTGCAACCCCATCGAGAACCAGATGCGCTGCGCCCAGAACCTCGTGCGTGCGCGCGAAGCAGGGGCGCGCATCGTTGATTTGGGCCTCATCTTCGACGGCACGGCCGGGTTCGCCGACGAGTTCGTGGGCATGAAGCCGGCGAGCGACGGCTACCTCGCCATGGCCATGGTGAACTACATCCTGCAGAACGACCTGCAGGCGAACGACTACCTGCTGGCGCGCTCCATCGCGGCCTACCTCGTCGACGACGAGACGGGCCAGCTCGCACGCGACGCGGAAGGCAACTTCCTGGTATGGGACGCGGCGTCGGGCACGCCCGCTCCCGTCGCGCCCAAGCGCGGAGACTACCCCGAGGGCGCCGACGTGCAGCTGTTCGGCACCTACCAGGTTGACGGGCGCAGCCTCACCACGGCGCTGCAGAAGCTGAAGGACTCGTCGGCGGAGTACACGTTCGAGCTGGCCGCCGAGAAGTGCGGCATCACGGCCGCGGACGCCGAGCGCCTCGCGCGCGACTGGGTGGAGGCCGAGAACGCCTTCATCCTGAGCGGCTACGGCCTGCGCTACCGCAACTCCAACGAGACGTACCGCCAGTTCCTGCTGCTCGGGTGCCTGACGGGCCGCCTCGGCAAGCCGAGAAGCGGCGTCTTCGAGGCTCTGCAGCTGCAGAGCTGGCCTCTGGTGTTCAACGACGCGCCGATCAGCTGCCCCGACGGCGCGGCGAACGTGAAGTCGGTGCCCGTGCGCATGGCACAGTGGTTCGCCGCCGCCGAGGCTGATGACAGCCCGTACAAGGCGCTCATCGTGTGCAGCGGCAACCCCGTGCACCAGCAGCCCGACCGCCAGCGCTGGCTCGACGTGGTGCGCGACATGGAGCTGGTGGTGGACTATGACGTGTGGCTCACCGACACCGGCGAGATCGCCGACTACGTGCTGCCCGACCTCATGTCGTTCGAGCGGGAGGACCTCATCACCGGCGCGTGCTACAACCACCTCATCCTGCAGGAACCGGCCATCGAGCCGCAGGTCGACGGCCACGAGCCCGTGTGGGTGTTCAGCGAGCTCGCGAAGCGCGTGGACCTCGGCGACTACTTCACCATGTCCATCCCCGAGTACATCGACATCCGCCTGCAGACGAAGTACCCGCTGGTAGCGGGCATTCAGCCGCCCGTCACCTACGCGCGCCTCAAGGAGGAGAAGATCATCCGCGCCGCCGCGCCGCCCGAGCCGAAGTACACGCCGTACCTCAACCCCGCGGAGGTGCTCGACAACGAGACGGGGCGCATGGAGGTCATCTACGCGGAGAAGCTGGCCGACCTGGGCATGGCAACGACGCGCGTGCTCGAGCCGAACAAGATCGGCAAGTCGAAGGACTACCCGTACCAGCTGTTCACCGGCCGCCAGCGCTTCTTCATGCAGTCGAGCTTCACCGACGACCCCATCACCGTGAAGCTCTCGGGCGAGACGCCGGCCACGCGCCTGAACCCGGCCGACGCCGAGCGGGCGGGCCTGGCGCAGGATGACAAGGTGGAGGTGTACAACGACCGCGGGCACGTGGTGACGCGCCTCGACCTGGACGAGAGCATCCCCGAGGGCACCGTGCACGTGTGGTTCGGCTGGCGCCGCCGTCAGTTCGAGGAGGGCACGTACGCCGAGATCACGGCCCAGTGCGCGGGGCAGGACTCGCAGGGGCCGCTTGAGGACAAGTGGTTCGCCGACTGGCTGGCCGCCGGGCATCACCCCAACCCCTACGTGGAGTCGATGAGCTCGCTCACGGGCTCGACCGACTGCTACTGGGACTCCTGGTGCAACATCCGCAAGTACGCTGGCAAGGAGGCATAGAACCATGGCATACAAGATGTTGGTCGACATCGACCGCTGCATTGGCTGCTGGACCTGCGCGATGGGCTGCAAGGTGGGCAACCACCTCGCAGACGACGAGTACCGCGTGGAGGTGAAGACGCACGGCTCGGGCATCGGCATCGACCGGCCGGCCGGCGTCTACCCCGACCTGCATATGTGGTGGCAGCCGATCTACCTGCCGAGCTGCACGTTCTGCGCGCCCCGCGTCGCGGCGGGAGAGCTGCCGTTCTGCGTGATGGACTGCCCGACGCAGGCGCTCGCGCTCGGCGACGATGCGGATGCGGAAAGCGCCTACGCGCAGGCGAAGGCCCGCGTGGAGGGCCGCGGCGCCAAGGTGTGGGCGCTCGACGACGCCGGCGAGGCCACGCGCGCGGCCGTCGAATACGCCACGGCACGCTAGCTCTCGCGCACGCCACAACGCGATAGCCTGACAACGCGGGCGGCGGGGATGACCCCGCCGCCCGTCAAGACGCAAGAGGGCCCCGCCGCTCGCCCGAGCTGCGGGGCCCTCGTTCTTGTGCGCGCGAACGTCCCTACGCCAGCAGGCCCTCCTCGGCCATGTAGGCGCGCAGGTCGTCCTCCCAGGTGGGCAGGTCGGCGCCTACCATCTCGAGCATCAGGCTCTCGAGCACCACGTTCTCGGCCGTCTTCGGGTCGGTCTCGGGCACGAGCACCTTGCCCGGCTCGTAGCCGGCGTACTCCAGGATCTTCGCCGCGAAGTCGTAGCGGCTCGCGCGGCCGCGACTCACGATGTGGAACGTCCCCTTCGCATGCCGCTCGATGGCCTTGAGCATGAACGCCACGTACGTCGACACGCTTGTCGGCGCCGCGAACTGGTCCATGCGCGCGACGTACTTCTCGCCCGCGCGCGCCGCGTCGAGGATGTCCTTCATGCGGCCGCTCTGCGCGTGGTAGAGCCACGACGAGCGGATGATGATGTGGTCGTCGGTGGTGTTGCGCACCATCATCTCGCCGGCGCGCTTGGACTTGCCGTAGGGCGTGTTGGGGTGCGGGCTGTCGAACTCGTTCACCGGCTCGTCGAGCTTGGAGGAGTACACGTCGTCAGACGACACCTGCACGATGGTGGCGCCGATGGTGTTCGCCGCCAGCGCGATGTTGCGCGCGCCGAGCGCGTTCACCTCGTAGGCCTTCACGCGCGTGCCCAGCGTGGTCGCGTCGCGGCGGATGCCCGCGCAGTTGACGATCACGCCCGGCTGGATCTCCTCGGCGAATGCCTCGAGGCGCTCGGGCTCGCACACCGACAGCTCCACGTCGGTGCCGACCACGTTGTAGCCCGCGCGCTCGAAGCGCTCGGAGATCACGCCGCCCACGAAGCCCTTGCAGCCCGTTACCCACACGATGTTTCTATCTGCCATGATTCTCCTCACTCGACGGCGCCTGGCCCGAAGCGCCCTACGCGGCGGCCTCGGTCGGCTCGTCATCAGCTGAAACCTCAACGTCATTCGCCCTGTCCCTGCGCGCCAGCATCCACTGGACCAGGCACATGCCCACGATAACAGCAAGGCCGACGACGTCGGTGAACGTACCCGGAATCATCATGCACAGGCCGCCCACGGCGAGCACCAGGCGGAACAGCGGGTTGAGGTGGCGGTGGAACAGCGTGTTGGTGAGCGCGCACTGCAGGCCGAACACGCCCACGAGCGCCGTGGTGGTGTTCAGCACCACCGTGACCGGGGTCACGTTGTCACCCACGAGCAAAAGCACGGGGCTGAACGCGAAGATGTAGGGCACCACGAACTTGGCGATGCCGAGCTTGGTGGCGTTGACGGCCGTGGCCATCGGGCGCGACTTGGCGATGGCGCTCGCGGCGTAGGCGGCGAGGGCCACCGGCGGCGTGATGTCGGCCGCGATGCCGAAGTAGAACACGAAGAAGTGGGCGCACACCGGGTCGATGCCGAGCTGCATGAGGATGGGCGCGCAGGTGGAGGCCATGATGCAGTAGTTGGCCGTGGTGGGCACGCCCATGCCCAGGATGAGGCAGCACACCATGGTGAACACGAGGCCGATGATGATGAAGTCGCCCGCCATGAGCACGATCACGTTGATGATGGTGGAGGCCAGGCCCGTCACCGTGATGCAGCCGGCGATCATGCCGGCCATCGCGCAGGCAACCGCCACCGCGATGGTGTTCTTCGCGCCCGCGGCGAACGCGTCGGCGCAGGTGAACAGCGCGATCTTCACCGTCTCGGCGAGCACGGCGCCGAACGTGGCGCCCTCTTCGCGCTCACGCCAGTTGGTGAGCAGGAAGTTCACGAAGCCCACGAGGAAGGCGCCCAAGATGGAGATGGCAGCCGAGGCGGCCATGGTGCGCGTGCCCGAGGCCACGAGCCACACCAGGAGCACGAGCGGCAGCACCAGATAGCAGTTCTTCGCCAGATAGCCGAAGGTGGGAAGCTCGCTCTTCGGCACGCCCTTGAGGCCAAGCTTCTTCGCCTCGAGGTGCACGGCGATGAAGATGCCGGCGAAGTACAGAAGCGCCGGGATGATGGCCTTCGTGGCCACCTCGAGGTAGGGGATGCCCATGTACTCGGCCATGAGGAAGGCCGCCGCGCCCATGATGGGGGGCATGATCTGGCCGCCGGAGGACGACGCAGCCTCGACGGCGCCGGCGAACTCGGGCTTGTAGCCCACCTTCTTCATCATGGGGATGGTCACCGATCCGGTGGTCACGGTGTTGCCCACCGACGAGCCCGACACCATGCCGCACAGGGCCGACGCGATGACGGCCACCTTCGCCGCGCCGCCGCTCGACCAGCCCGCGATGCGGTTGGCCAGCGAGATGAAGAAGTTCGAGATGCCCGTGCGCTCCAGAAACGCGCCGAAGATCACGAACAGCACGATGTAGGTGTAGCACACGTTGATGGGCGTGCCGATGACGCCCGAGGTGGTGTAGAACAGCTTCTGCACGATCTTGCGCACCGAGGCGTACAGGTCGGCCGACGAGGACGACGAGAACTGCCAATAGAACGCGTAGATGACCAGGCAGCCCACCACGATGATGATGGGCAGGCCCACGCAGCGGCGGCACAGCTCAACTAAGACCAGGATGCCCACGATGCCGAGCGCCACGTGGAGAGGCTCGATGCGCGCGCCCATGAGCAGGATCTCGGTGCAGTTGACGGCGTAGTACATGAACGCGCCGAAGCCCGCCGCCATGAGGACGATGTCGTACCACGGGATGTGGTTCACCTTGTGGTTGGTCTTGCGCGCCGGGTACATCATATACCCGATCACGATGACGAACGCCAGGAAACGCGCCAGGCGCGCCTCGGCCTGCTCGGTCGACAGCAGCGTCATGGCCAGGCAGTACACCGAGAACAGCACCATGACGGCCGTGACCACGATCTTCGGGATGCCCTCCCAGATGCGCGTGTTCGACTCCTTGTCGTACTTGCGCATGACCTCCTCGGCGTCGATGTCGCCGGCGGGGATTGCGGCCACCATGGCATCGGCCTCCTCGGCGTCCTTCTTCCTCTTGAAAAGAGCCATGCCTCCTACCCTCCTTGCCTTCTGAAAAACCATGAGAAGGGCTGCGACGAACGTCTCGTCCGCCACAGCCCTTCAAGGGCGAAGCTCGCTTAGGCCAGCTTCAAATCGCGGCGCTTGCGGTCACGCCGCGCGGATCATGCCGTCAGAGCCCTACTTGGACCCCGTCGTGATGTTCTGCTCGGCGTAGTACTTGGCAGCGCCCGGATGATACGGCACGGTGGAGATGGAGGCCGCGTTCTCGATCGCGAGCTCCTTGTACTTCGCATGCGCGTCGGCGTTCTTCTCGGCGCCCTCGAAGATGGACTTCGTCAGGCCGTAGATGGCGTCCTCGGACACGCTGTTGTTGGCGATGACCACAGCGCCCACCGACACGGTGGTCACGTCGGACTCGAGGCCGTAGGTGTCAGCGGAGATGACGGCCTTGGCGTAGTACGGGGAGGCCTCGAGCAGCTTGGCGACGTGCTCGTCATCCATGGAGACCAGATAGGCGGTCTTGGTGGTGGACAGGTCGGTGATGGCCGTGGTGGGGGCACCGGCGACGATGAAGGCGGCGTCGATCTTGTTGTCCTTCAGGGAGTCAGCGGAGTCGCCGAAGGACTGGTACACCGGGCTGATGTCGTCAAGCGTGAGGTCGTAGGCGGCCAGCACGTCAAGCGCGTTGAAGTACACGCCCGAGCCGGCGGCGCCCACGGAGACCGTCTTGCCCTTGAGGTCGGCCACGGTCTTGATGCTGGGGTCGCAGGTCACGATCTGCACCTGCTCCTGGTAGAGGTCAGCCACGATGGAGAAGTCCTCGTAGCCGGCGCCCTCGAACAGGTTGGTGCCCTCGTAGGCGTAGGCGAGCACGTCGGACTGGCAGAATGCGATGTCGGCGTCGTCGTCCTGGAGCGCCTGCACGTTGGCCTGGCTGCCGTTGCCGGCAAGCGCCGTCACGGCCACGCCGTAGTCGCCGTTGGTGGCGTACTGGGCGAGCACGTTGCCGTACGCGTAGTAGGTGCCCGACTCGCCGCCGGTCACGAAGCGCAGGTTGGCCGTCTCGGCGGGCGCGCCGCCGTCGGACTTAGCCGCATCGCCGCCACCGCCGCAGCCGACGAGGCCCATGGCCATCACGCCGGTGAGCGCGACGGCGAAGAGCGCGAGAAACTTCTTCTTCATGTCTTCTTCCCTTCCCTGTTTGGTAACAGAAAACTCATGTAAAGAGTCTGTGGGCATTTTATGCGAAAAAAGGCGGCGAATATACACCTGCGGCGACATTTAACAAAAAATTTCGGTGAGATCACAAGATTTCACGGTAAACCAGGGGCGTTTTGGCTTACCGTGTAAGCGTTGCAGGTGCGCGGGCGCGAGAGTGCGGGCGCGGGAGCACGGGCACGGGAGTGCGGGAGCGCGGGAGCGTAGGCGTGGGCTGGCGCATCGGACGCAGGCGGGCGCGCACGCGAGCGCGGAAGTGCGGGCACGCGCCGGACGCGCAGGCGCGCACGCGAAGAGGTCGCCGAGATGAGCTGGGGAGGTCAGCGGTGCTTGAGTCTTGGGATTGGTTCGTCGGGCTGGTGGAGGCCGGGTCGTTCACGCGCGCTTCCGACGAGCTGCAGATCTCGCAGCAGACGCTGAGCTCACGCGTGGCCGCGCTCGAGCGCGAGCTGGGCTGCAAGCTGGTGGTGCGCAGCACGCCGCTCGCCCTCACGCGCGCGGGCGAGACCTTCCTCGCCTACGCCCAGGAGCAGGACCTCGCGCGCTCGGCCATGCTGCGCCACGTGGGCGAGGCCACCATCGGCGGCGCGGGCAAGCTCAAGGTGGGCATCTCGAACATGCGCGGGCGCGTGCTCATGCCCTACGTGATCGATCAGTTCCACCGCAGCCTGCCCGGCGTGAGCGTGAAGCTGATCGAAGGCACCAACGAGGAGCTCGTGCGGCTCGCCGAGCGCAACGAGGCCGACGTGGTGGTGGCGCACTTCGACAGCACGCACCCCGGCGTGGCCACGCGCCCGCTGTACCGCGAGGAAGTGGTGCTCGCCGTCCACCCGCATCTCCTGGAGAGGCACACCGGGCTCGCATGCGACGAGGCCGTGCCGCTGCTCGAGTCGGAGGGGCTCGCGCGGCTTTCGAGCTGCCCGTTCCTCCTCGAGACCATCGACGACATATCGGGGCGCGTGGCGCGCAGCGAGCTGCAGAGCGCGGGCATCAAGCCGAGCGGACTTGTGGAGTCCGAGAACCTCATGACGCTGCTCGCGCTCAGCGTGGCGGGGATCGGCGGGGTGTTCTGCCCGGCCAACATGCTCGACGCCACGTCAAGCCTCACCGGCGAGCTCGTGCGCGTGCGGCTGTCGGAGGCCGCGACCTACGACATCTCACTCGGCATGCCCGCGAGCGCCGAGCCCTGGACGCCCGCGCAGATGTTCGAGGACGTGATCGGCGCGCTGTTCGGCGAGAACCTCGAGCAGGGGTGACGCAGGGAGACGCAGCGGGTGGGCGACGGGCAGGCGGTCGGCGCGCAGCCGGCATATGACAGCCAGCACGGGGCCAACGCGGGGCCAACGCGAAGCCAGCGCGCGGCGCTCGCGGCGGGCGGCCGATGCACAGCGCGCGGCGGGCGTGGCGCCTGGCGCTCCCCCGCCGTCGCTTCGCCGCCATATCGGGTATCATGAACCCATTACCGAAACCCTACCCGAGGAGGCACCACCATGCGCAACTGTCTCGTCGCTCAATCGGGCGGCCCCACCGCCGTCATCAACGCGAGCCTGGCCGGCGTCATCCGCGCCAACCAGCTCAACCCCGTCTTCGACCGCGTGCTCGGCGGCATCCACGGCATCGAGGGCGTGCTCGAGGGCAAGCTGTACGACCTCACCGAGCTCTCCGGCCGCGAGATCGAGATCCTGAAGCAGACGCCGTCATCGGCGCTCGGCACCTGCCGCTACAAGCTCAAGCGCGGGAACGACGCCGACTACCAGCGCCTCGTGGAGGTGATGAGCGCCCACGACGTCGACGTGATGTTCTACATCGGCGGCAACGACTCCATGGACACCGTCGACGCGCTGTCGGAGTGGGCCGCCGCCAACGGCCGGCCCGAGCGCTTCGTCGGCATCCCCAAGACGGTCGACAACGACCTCGTTCCCGTCGACCACTGCCCCGGCTTCCCGTCGGCCGCCAAGCTCGCCTGCCAGGTGACGCACGCCACGCGCCTCGACTACGACGCCTACACGCGCCCCGAGGTGTTCGTGCTCGAGACCATGGGCCGCGACGCAGGCTGGCTCGCCGCGAGCTGCTGCGCCACGGGGGACGTGGATCTGCTCGTGCTGCCCGAGGTCGACTTCGACCGCGACGCCTTCCTCGCGCAGGTGCAGCGGAAGATGGACGAGACGGGCGAGTGCTACATCGTGGTGTCCGAGGGCGCGCACTACGCCGACGGCACGTACGTCTCCGCCGGCGACCCGGCCCATGACGGCTTCGCGCACGCGGTCTTGGGCGGGGCGGCGCTCACCATCAAGCAGATGATCGTGGATGCGGGCATCGCACCCCGCGGCGTGGTGCAGGACCTCTCGCGCGCCGCGCGCTCCTCGAACTTCGCGCAGTCGCTCGTCGACGTCACCGAAGCCTACGAGCTGGGCATGAGCGCGCACATGCGCGCCGCCGACGCCGCGTTCACCGGCCAGGTGGTCGGCGTGGCGCCGCGCACGCCCGAGCAGATCGCGAGCGGCGCGTACGACGCGCGCTTCTTCGCCGCGCCCGCAAGCGAGTTCGCCAACTACGTGCGCCACTTCCCTCAGGAGTGGATCCTGCCCGACTACCAGGGCATCAGCGACGAGGCGCTCGCCTACTTCCGCCCGCTCGTCGCCGGCGAGCCCAAGCTCGTCTACGAGGACGGCCTCCCCGCCACCCTCGAGCCCTTCAACAAGCGCTAAGGCAGACAGCCCCGACAACCCTGCTTCCCCCACGAGGGCGTCATGCGCGCCCTCGTTTTTTAACTCCTTATAAGTATACTTTTATGTTATACTTGTTTTGTTCAAATCGGATAGGAGACACGATGCCGCAGCTTTCCCTTTACCTTGACGAGCCCACCATGGCAAGCCTGCGCGAGAGCTCCGCGCTGGCAGACCTGTCGCTCTCGAAATACGTGTCCAACCTCGTACGCGACCACCGCGAGAACGGCGGGTGGCCCGCGGGCTACTGGGACGTATATGGCGCGCTCAGGGATGACACGTTTACGGTTCCACCCGATGTCGACCCTGCGCTTGACGGCGCCCTCCCCACGTTCTGAGGTGGCTGCCATGTACTTTCTCGACTCATGCACCTGTATCGATCTCATGCGCGGAAAGCTGCCCCACACCTATGACCTCATGCGCGCGAACAGCCCCAAGCTCTTCGCCATCCCGGCCATCGTGGAAGCCGAGCTGCGCGTCGGAGCGGAGAAGAGCGCTCACCCCCGGGAAAACCGGCTGCTGCTCGAGCGCTTCCTGGCCCCCTACGCCATCGTCCCCTTCGACAGCACCTGCGCCGCAGCTTACGGCCGCATCCGGGCCAACCTTGAAAGTCGGGGGCTCTCGATAGGCGGCAATGACATGCTCATAGCAGCAACGGCCATCACGCACGAGGCCGTGCTCGTCACGGGCAACGTCCGCGAGTTCCAGCGCGTTCCAAGGCTGTCGATCGAATGCTGGGATGAGATAGAGTTCTGAGCACTGAGCCTTGCTCTTCTTCCCGCTATCGCTGCACAAGGCAAAGTACTTCACTATTCCCGAGCGTTTCGCAAATCCGCATCACGGGGAGGCAAGCATGGACGATAGGCAGCTGGAAGCGATGTTCGGCATCAGCGAAGAGGCCATCGCGCGCAGGAGCGAGCCTTACGAGACAGGCGACTGGAAGCCCGGCACGACAACCCCTCTGGGCAGGCCCGCGCTTTACGGAAGCCGCATGAAGTCCGTAACCTATCGCGACACCGAAGACGGAGTTGCGGCCATGGACGCCCGCGCGCAAAGCCTCGGCCTGAGCCGCTCTGACTACCTGCGCAACCTCGTCAGAAAAGACCTGGCCACCGCCTCGCAAGGCCGCAGGTGGAAGCTCTTGACAACAAGGGGCCTGGAGCAACGGGGAGAACCATTCCGCCTTCTTGATCAGAACCCCTTAGGCCATGCGTCTTCAGCAGGAACATCGTCAAGCAATGTTACGTCTTTGCCTCGTGGCAACACGAAAAAGCATAGGACGAGCGCGAGTAAATAGCACGGAACCTGCAGTACGATTCCTGCTATTTCCCAACCTAGAGCACCAAGAGCTGCGCCGAAGATAGGAGAGCCGAGCGACGATCCGAGGTTTTGAGCGAATTGCAGCACCGCCATGGACATGGTGGCGCCCATCGCCGTATTGCGAAGGAGCATCGGCGCCATGGGTCGCAAGCTACCACCACACATGCCAGCGCCTATGCCTTGAAGCACGATGACCGCCCACATGATCGCAACAGCAAAGCTGCCGGTGTGGAACATGATGAGGCCGGTGACGAGCAGCAGGGCCATCATGATTATGCCGATAACGTATTTGCGCCCAAGCGGCAGACGATCGGAAATGTAACCCGTGCTCGGCGCCACGATCAGCGAGATGAACATCGTGATCGACGCCAGCGAGCCAGCTGTAGCCGCATCGAAGCCCAGCTCCGTCTCAAGGAATGTGTTGTAGTAGGTATTCTCTATGCCGATGACGGCAAATGCGAAAAGGAAGAAGATTGCGCCGAGAACCCAGATGCGCTTGCTCTTCAGCAGCTTGAAGGATTGCAGAAACGTCCCGTCTATCCCCATGTCTCCCATAGCGCCTTCAGGCATGCGGAAGACGATGGCGAACAAGATGAAGGCGATGGCGCATGCCGCCGCGAACACCATCATGGGAAGCGTCAAACCACCCGCCATGGCTAGCGGCGGCACCATGTTGAAGGAGATGACCGAGCCAAGCGGTACCCAAGTAGTCCAAATGCCCAATGCCAAGCCTCTCTTATGGCGCGGAAACCATACGGTGACGCACGAAGGTGCAGCCACGCCGATCAAGCCGAGACCCACTCCTTCCAGGAATCTGCCGACTACGAGCATCAAAATGTTGTCAGCCAAGCCGAAGACAACGCACCCGACACAAAGACACCCCACCGAAAACAATATGGTGTTCTTTAGCCCAATGCCCCGCGCGATCCAAGCAGCCGGGAAAGCGAGCACTACTCCGATGACGGAAAGCGCGCTCATCAGCAAACCGAAGATCACGGGATCCAGTCCGACTGGTCCGAATTCCATGAAAAGCCATGAAGCAGCCGCAGGAACCTTGAATTGGCATAGCGGAGCACAGATACTGCAGAAATACGTGACAGCGAGCATCGCCCAAGCGCGTGGCGTGATCTTCTCGGTATTAGCCAGAGGATCCGCAGTGCTCTTATCGATCGTTCTTTCTGACATCTTGTCTCCCTTAACAAAGATCTGAATGATGACGGCCCCGACCCTTCTCTGGACCAGGGCCGCCAGAACCAAGCCTCGTTATTCTGCCTAGAGGTTGAATATGCGCTGAGCATTCCCGCCCAAGATCAGGATGCGATCCTCTTCTGAGATATCGAGCGCGTTGATCGACTCCACAGAACGCGCGAGCCACTCATAGAACACCGGGAAGGAAGAGCCCATCAGGATATGATCGGCACCGCAAACCTTCACGGCACACTCGAGCTGCTCTTTGCCCCACGAGAGTGCATGGCAAGCATCAAAGTAGATGTTGTCCTTTAGGTAGCGGAAGTAGTCCTCGCGCGTGACATTGGTCGCCAGACGATTCATTGCCTCTTTCTTCTTCGTAGAGATATGCGGCGCACAGAGATTCTGCAAGCCAAACCAGTTACCGCCGAGCATGGTATGCACGAACTTCAGATTCGGGAACTCATCGAACATGCCAGAGTAAATCTCACGACCAACAGCAGCCGCCTGCACGCTCACGCGGCCCAGCTCACGGCGAAGCACCGTGTACTCCTCGAAGTTGGCGAAGGCATTCTGGCCAGGAGTATGGTGGATGACGGCCGGGATCTTATGCTCGTTCAGGTACTTCATGTACGGCCTGAAAAGTTCATCATCCAAGAATTTGTTGCCATAGCAGCATGCGAACTGCACTCCCACGAAGCCAAGCTCCTCCATGCAGCGCTTGACCTCATCGAGATCCTCGGAGCGACCCCAAGGAGGCACGACGGCGTTGGCCACCAGACGGCCGTTGGAACGCTTGCACATGTCAGCTGCTTGCGTATTCACTTCTTTGCAAATCTCGAGCGGCAGCCACTCTTGCCATACCGGCATACGCAGCATTGCGATGTCCACGCCGGCTTCATCCATCGCGGCCAGCTTCGCCTCGAGCGTGTAATCACCTTCGACGTAGTTCAGAATCTCCTCGCCCGAATCAGTGGCCAACACGATCTGATCCTTTTTGCCGTCAGGAGTCTTGTCCAGATAGGCCTTTACACCCAACGTGATGGGCGCTGAGAAAAGGAAGCCGTTCAGGATCTCCTTGTTCGTGAAGAGATTCGTCGGCAAGAAGTGCATGTTGTCATCGATAACCTTAAATTGCTCTGCCATTTTATTGCTGCCTTTCTTTCGGAAAATGAGGGATCGAGGATGCTTGAGGGAGGCGGAGGGTGCTCCAGGGGCATCCTCCGCCGGAGAAAGAAACAGGTTAGTCAGCTTGCACCGACCGCGTCGCAGAAGGAGTTTCGCCCTGCTTGCCGGAAGGCTTGACCAGCAGTGCGGAAACGAGCATGAGGGCTGCGCACGGCAACGCGACGAGCCAGCTAGCCGAAGCCCAGCCAACGGAATCGATCGCAGCACCGAAGAGATGCGTGAACACCTGCCCGAAGAAGCCGAGGAAAACGATGGCAGACATGCCGAGCGTCACGGCTGTCACACCGCCGCGTGCGACCAAGGCCGGCATCATCGGTCGAATCGTAGCGACCAGAAGCGCATTAGCAAGCGCAACGCAGACAAGGAATGCCGCGAATGCGATCATGCCCCAGTCCTTGTATGCCAGCAGGCACGCGCCCACGTAAAATGCAGCACCGGCAACGATCATCAAGTACTTGCGATTCTTCTGAATGCGGTCGGATATGGCGCCAAACAGTGGTGCCGTAATGCCGAACGCAGACACAACGGACGCGACGAGTGACGCGAGGGCAGGATCGATGCCCATGCCGACTTCCGTATCAGTGAAGAAGGTGACGTTATAGGTAACGAACACGTTCGAAACGTAGGTGTAGAGGAAGAAGCACACCAGCAATGCTATCACTTGGCGCTGCGCCAGCCACTTGAAACCGGACTTGAGTGATGTCGTCTTGGTAGAGATCTGGCCACCTGTCGGCATGCGATACGCGAAGAGCATCAGCAAGAACGCTACTGCCGTGATGCCGCCAATGATGATCCACATCATATGCACGTCGCCGTTCATGGCGAACGGGGCAATCAGGTTGTATCCGACCAGCATAGCGACAGGAACCCACGTCGCCCAGATGGCCATCGCAAGAGCGCGGCGATCGTCGGCAAACCAGATGGACACGGCCGTTGTTGCGGAGCATCCCGCGAAGCCTACGCCGATGCCGCCGACAAAGCGGCTCGCCACCAGCAGGTTATAATCGCTTCCCGAAGTCGCGGCGATGACATTGCCTGCCAGCAAGAAGGCGCCGGCGAGCACCATGACCCATTTAATGCCGATCTTGTTCTGGACGACCATCGCCACCAATGCCGCCGCCAATGCCGCCCAAGCAAGGTTGCTCATGAGCGCCCCGAAATTCGCCTGGATGTTCTCGGGTCCCAGCTGCACGATGTACGTGCCGATAATCGGCTGCGCCAGCGGCGGCGGAGAGAACCAGAACAGAGCCGCAGAGACGCTGAGCAGGAACACCGCGACGAGAATGACCCATGCATACGGCTGAGTCTTGCTTCCGACGTCTTTTCTGCTGTTTTCGCTTGTCATTATCCCATCCTTTCTGATGTCATGGCGGAGGGGCTTGAACCTCTGCCATCTTCCTGAGCGGCCATCGCTCAGGCTTCCTTTATTGCCACTACCATCTGCTTCGGAGAATCGATGCTAGCCGCAAGCTCCTCCACGGAGCCCCAGCCCAAGCACTGCGCCTGGCAGTGTTGCACGCAGCTCGGCGACTTGCCCTTAGCCGTGCGATCTGAGCAAAGGTCGCACCACTCGGTGAACTGCGGAATGAAGTCGTACTCGTAGTGTTTTTTGACCTTGTCGATCGCAATCGGTCCGAGTTGCGTGATCTTGATGCCGTATTCCCTTTCGGAATACCCATGCTCCTGCTGACAGGCAAGTATGCAAGCCTCGCAACCAGTGCAATAGTTCACATCGATCCTTATACCTAGCTGGCTCATAGCACCGCCTCCTCATCGACTCCGGAATGATTCATCGTATCGATCGTGGCGCCGTCAGCGGTCGAGTCGTCAGCGACGCCGGGCTTGGGAATGCCGACTGTCAACGGCGCAGGCGTCTCGCCATCTTTGTAGATACGGCACATCATCGACTTATAGTTCGATCCGAAGCCGGACACGCCAGCATCGAAGGGCACGAGGTTGTTGATCTGGCTTTCGAAGACGCCGAACAGGCCGTCCATCTCGTTCTCGACGTTCTCCTCGGCATGGTCCTTGCGCTCGGGAAACCACCAGCCGTGATCACACTGCATGACGCGCGGATCGTAGTTCTCGTCGAACTTCGCCTTGTACTTGCACTTGCCGTGCTGGTTCTCGAGCCACATCCAGTCGCCTTCCCCAATGCCATGCTTGGCGGCCGTTTCCGGATGGATATAGCAGAGCGGATCGGGATGCAGGCTGCGCAGCTTCTTCACCTGACGCTGCTCAGAGTGGAAGAAGTGCGGAACGCGCGCTCCGGAAGTGACAACATAGGGCAGCTCTTTCAGCGCTTCTGGATTGGAGTACGGGCTCTCGACCGGCTCGACATAGCTCGGCAGCGGATCAAGGCCGGACCATGACGTATGATGGAACACCATGGAGTAGACCTCGGCTCGACCGGTTTCGGTCTGGAAGCCCAATCTGCCATCATCGCGCAATCCGCCCGTCTCGTACTTGCGGTACTCGAACTCGGGGTACTTCCATGTAGACTCACGCAGCTCTTCCCACGTAAAGCCGCCGTCCTCGAGAGCGTAGTCCCACATTTCCTGGACAGAGTCCCACGGATAGGCGATGTCCTGGTTCTGCGGACGAATGGCTTCGGTCAGACGTTTCCCGAGCTCGAGGAAGATCGTATTGTCAGCCTTCGTATCACCGACAGGCTCGATTGCCTTGTTGATGCAGCTGATGCGATACGGGTTCAGCCCACCGAATCCGTCACGCTCTTCGTACGTAGCAGCAGGAAGCACGACGTCAGCCAGCGCCATCATGGTCGGCGTCATGAACAGATCGGACACTACCACGAACTCCAGGTTCTCTTTGTACCATTCAAGCTGCGTCATGGCCTGCGCTCCCATGGTCGCCAAGAAGTTGTTCGTAGCGAAGTAAGCAGCTTTCGGCTTATAGGGCTTGCCAGTCTGCCAAGCCTCTATGGTCGCGTTTGAGCTCATGACGCGGAAACCGGCTCCGAACATCGGATAGCGTTCGATGCCAATGCGCTTGGTGTGTTCCTCAGGGGAGATCAGCTCATCATAGCCCCAGTTGCCTACCCAGTTAGGCTGGTCGATGCCCCAGCATGCACGGCCGATCACGTTGCCGCCCGGAACATCGAGATTGCCCGTTATACACCAGAGCGCCGTCACAGCGTGGGCTGCCTGCTGGCCACCGGTCTGCTGATCGAGCGCGACGCCCCACTGGATGGCCGCGGGCTTGGAGGTGGCATAGCGACGTGCAACGCGGATAACGTCTTCCTTGGAAACCCAAGACTTCTCGCACAGATCATCCAGGTCCATCTCGGCCACACGTTCGCACACTGCCTCAAGGCCGTAGACCCACTTATCGCAGAAGTCCTTGTCGTAGAGCTTTTCATCGCAGATGACCTTCAGCATGGCCATGGCAAGAGCGCCATCGCCGCCCGGGCGAACGCGCAGCCAATCCTCGCCGGCCTTCGCAGCAATCCAAGTGAGCTTCGGGTCGATAACCGCCACCTTCATACCGCGCTTCATCAGATCCGTGATCCAATGACCGTAGAAACCATCGGCGTTCGAATAGAAAGGTTGATGACCCCAAACGATGCAGTATTCCGGTACGGTATAACGTGGATCATCGTAACGCTTGGGCAGGAACTGCGAGCAATCCATAACGCACGCGTCGCCCAGCATGCAAGCCATCGAGGAGATGCGTGGCAAGTAGCAAGAGTTGCCCGAGAAATACGGAACACCTTCGTTGGGAGAGCCTATGCAGGCATTCAGGCGCGTGATCTGATGGATGTCGCGACCTGTGCCCTGGCACATCATGATGTATTCCGACCCGTATTCGTCAGCAATGCGCTTGAAGTTCTCGACGATGATATCGTAAGCCTCGTCCCAGCTGATACGTTTGAACTTGTCCTTGCCGCGATCATCCCGAGAGCGTTTCATCGGATATTGCAGACGCTCTTCGTGATATACGTAATCGGGAATGCAAAGACACCGGCTGCACAAGCGTCCCTGATTGTAGGGATCCTCCGGGTCTCCTTCGACCTTTATCAGCTTGCCGTCTTTCACATAGCTGAGGATGCCGCACACGTTGTGGCACCCAGGCGCGCTTCGCGCGGTGCCGCGTATGACGGTCATCCCATCCTCCTCCCACATCCATGGGACATCTGGAGCTTCAGCGCATGGCAGCGGCGCCTTGACCTCAGTCCTCTTCTGCAGACGCGAGCCACGACGATACTTATGCCCATTCGTTTCGCTCCAGTGGTATTCCACCTGCTCGGCCATCTCTTCTCCTCTCTCGTGCCTCGTTGACACCTTGCGCACGAAGCTATTGCCAAGAAAGGCGCCCCTCAATCGGAAAAGCACCTCAAACGAGAATTCATGCCCGAGTATGAGAGCCGAGAAGACTCATTAAATCTGTATGAAAACGGGTGCATACGCCGGGAATGCCCTGCAGAGGCACCCGCCATTCGAAAAACGAGCGATAGGAGTAGCCTGAAGTTAAAGTAAACTAATCCTCAGGAGTCTTTAGCGTAGGGAGGTTTTGCCATGCAAGCGAAGCATCCGAAAGAGAGCGACCAAAAGCCTGTTTCCCCTGTCGAATTGCTAGGAATAGCAGGGTTCAGCCTTGCAATAGGATGGATGATCATAACGGGCTTCTGGTTGTTCTGCTCTTCGGACGGCTTGAGCGCTCTCCCTGATCGATCATTGATACATCTGACCTTGTTTGTCGGCTATCCCGCTGGCTTCGTGCTCCTTCATATACTGGGCAAGCGAACGACCTTCACGCCCTTTCTTCCGATAGTGCTCGTAGTCGAGGCTGTGACAGCTGTTATCCTACCCGCATTATGCATCGTCGCGTCGTTCCAGATTGAAATCGCACCTCTTCTTTTCCACATAGCAAGCTTCTTTGCAGGTTGCTCAGCCGCTTGCTATACGCTTTCTTGGCTGGACATCTGCAGCCGCTTGCACACGAAAATGTACGGTCGATTCACCGGCATGTCCTTCTTTTGGGGTTGCGTGGCGTTCGTCATCGCAGTGTCAGCTGAAAGCGTACCCACGCCTTGGTTCGCTTGCATTTATGCGCTCGTGAGCATCGGCGCAATCAGGTACACCACGATAGCGGCCGAAGGAAACGACACGAGACCGCCTCTTTCTTCGCTGCGACGAGGATTTCACTTCAGCAAAGAGATCGAGTCGTCATTTTTCCTGTTCGGAATAACGTTCGGGATGACATTCGCCTACTTTTTCGTTGTCGGAAGGGATGCCGTCTTCGTGGGCCTTTGCTGCATCATCCCAGGAGCTTTGTGCATCGCGCTTTTGTCCATGCTGCGCATCAAGGTCAGCGTTACCGTCATGATGCGCGTCTGCCTTTGCGTTTGCGTCTTTTCCTGCGTATTCATGCCATACAGTTCGGGTTTGGGTCGCCTCGTATGTTCATGCCTGATCGTCGCGGTCTCGGTGATTTTTACGGCTTTGAACTACGCGTTCCTCATAAGGAAATGCGTCATCATGCACAACGCTCCTTGCTTTAAGGAAATTGCGCTACGGCTGGCGGTACCAGCCGCAGGTTTTGCTGTAGGTTGGTTGGTCATCTGTATAGCTACCTTCTTTTTCGGGGAAGGAGCTGACGAGTTTATCCCTATAAGGCTGTTCTTCGCCGTGCTACTCGTCACAGTCTTCGCGTTCTTCTTCCCTAACCAAGAACATCACAGCATGGACAGCACCGCTTCCTCAACTTCGGGATTGGATGAAAAAGAATCGTTTGACCTGAAAATACAAGGAATCGCATCGACCTATGGTCTATCCCGCCGCGAGGTAGAGGTCACGAGGTTCCTGGCACAAGGTCGAAACGCAGCTTATATACAAGAACGTCTCGTGATCTCCCCTCATACCGTGCGAAGTCATATGTACAACATCTACAAGAAGCTGGAAGTGCATTCGCAAAACGAGATGATATCCGTAATTGAGAGGTTCGCGATCGATGAAGACGATCGCACCTAAGGATGGCAGATCGAGCTTGAAGCCGCGAATGCGCAGATTATGTACAATTCCGCGCGCTAGAAGGCGGCTTCGAAGGGGGCGCTTACCAGAAGCTCGCTTTGGCCGCGGGTGAGCTCGGTGAGGGCCGTCACCAGGGGGTCCTGGGTGCCGTCGAGCAAACGCAGGGTCACGAGCACCTCGGCGCCGAAGTCGGCTCCCATCACGCGCGCGCCGCTCGCCTCGGCGAGGCGCACCGTCTGCTCGTAGAGCGCGTAGGGCACCTCGGCCACCACCTCGACGCACTGCGAGATGACCACCACCCGCGCCGCCTCGATGGCGGCCTGCGTGGCGGCCGTGTACGCGCGCACGAGCCCGCCCGTGCCCAAAAGGATGCCGCCGAAGTAGCGCGTGACCACCACGGCCACATCGGCAAGCCCGGCGTGCTGGACGGCCTCGAGCGTGGGCATACCGGCGGTCTTGGCCGGCTCGCCGTCGTCGGAGTAGCGCACGCGCCCCGTCGCGCCCCCTTCCGCGCCCTGCCCGCGCAGCACGTAGGCGTACACGTTGTGCCGTGCCATGCGGTGCTGCGCGCGGATCTCGGCCAGGAAGGCGAGCGCCTCCTCCTCCGTCTCCACGTGGGCGATCTGCCCGATGAAGCGGCTCTTCTTCTCCACGATCTCCGCCGTCGCGCGACCCTCTACGGTGCGAAACGACGCTCCCTCGGTCATGCAGCAACCCTCCCCTCGTCAAAAAAGCCAGCAAAAGCGCCTGCCGTGAGTGCATCAGCGCTTTGCAGCGTCGGCCCGTTCCGCTTGTCTCGCCAGGGCAAGCGGAACCTTCACTCCCCCAGCGCCTCGGCGGTTTCGAGCCACTCGAACTCGAGCTCCTCGATCTGGGACTCGAAGGCGGCGATCTCCTCCTGGATGGCCGTGAGCGCCAGGTAGTCGGACGGGTCGGCCGCCGACATCTCGATGCGCTTCGCCTCGATCTTGCCGCGCAGCGTGTCGGCCTTCTTCTCGTTGGAGGCCATGAGCTTGCGCAGCCGCCGCTGTTCGCCCCCTGAGAGCCTCGCTGGGGCATTCGCGTCGCCTTCGGGCGAGCCCGCAGCGGGCTCTCCACCTCCGGGTGTGCTCACCAAGCGAGCTCCGCACGAGCCGGAAGCGCCGGCGGCGCTTCCGTGCGAGCAGGACTGTCCGAGCGACTGAGCTCGCCCGGAGGCGGAGGACCCGCGACCCCCAACGCCCGCAGCCGCACCAGCACCGGCGCCCGCGTGCGGCGCCTTGTCTTCCTCCCCCACCAGCCTCAGGTACTCGTCCACGCCGCCAGGCAGATGGCGCACCTTGCCGTCCAAGATGGCGAACTGGTCGTCGGTCACGCGCTCCATGAGGTAGCGGTCGTGCGTGACCAGAAGCAGCGTGCCCGGCCAGCCGTCGAGCAGGTCCTCCACGGCGGCCAGCATGTCGGTGTCGAGGTCGTTGCCCGGCTCGTCGAGGATGAGCACGTTGGGCTCGTCGAGCAGGATGAGCATGAGCGCGAGCCGGCGCTTCTGCCCGCCCGACAGGTCGCACACCGGCTCGTTCTGGTCGGCGGCGGAAAAGCCCAGGCGCTCGAGCAGCTGCCCGGGCGTCATCTCGCGCCCGTCGAGCATGGTGCGGCGCGTGTAGCGGCCGATCACCTGGCGCACGCGGTCGTCTCCGAACTTCGCAAGTTCGCTCAGGTGCTGCGAGAGCACCGCGAAGCGCACCGTGGCGCCGATCTTCACGCGCCCGCGCTCAGGCGCAAGCGCCCCCTGGATCACGCGCAGAAGCGTGGTCTTGCCGATGCCGTTGCCGCCCACGATGCCGAAGCGGTCACCTGGGCCGATGATCCACGACACGTCGTCGAGCACCTTGCGGTCGCCGAACTGCACGCTCACATGCTCCAGGTCGACCACCTGCTTGCCGAGGCGCGCCATGGCCATGCGCTTGAGCTCGAGGGGGTTGCGCAGCTCGGGCACGTCGGCGATGAGCTCGCGCGCCGCCGCCACGTGGAACTTCGGCTTGGTGGCACGCGCCCGCGCGCCGCGCGAGAGCCACGCGAGCTCGCGGCGCAGCTGGTTTCGGCGCTTCTGCTCGGCGAGGTCGGCCAGGCGGTCGCGCTCGACGCGCTGCATGATGTAGGCCGAGAAGCCGCCTTCGAACGGCTCGATCACGCGGTCGTGCACCTCCCACATGCGCAGGCACACCTCGTCGAGGAACCAGCGGTCGTGCGTGACCACCAGAAGCGCGCCGCAGCCGGGCCGCCAGCGCGCCTTCAGGTGCCGCGCGAGCCACGTGATGGCGCGCACGTCCAGGTGGTTCGTGGGCTCGTCGAGCATGAGCACGTCCCACTCGCCCACGAGCAGGCGCGCCAGGTCAACGCGGCGGCGCTGCCCGCCCGAGAGCTCGCCGATGCGCGCGTGCCAGTCGAGGTCGCCGAGCAGCCCGGCCAAGACGTCGCGCACGCGCACGTCGCCGGCCCACTCGTACTCAGGGCGGCTGCCCACGACCGCGCACTCCACCGTCGACGCGTCGTCGAGCTCGTCAGCCTGCCCCAGCACGCCCACGCTCACGCCGCGCGTGCGGATCACGCGCCCTGAGTCCACCTCCACCTCGCCCGCCAAAAGCCGCAGCAGCGTCGACTTGCCGTCGCCGTTGCGCCCCACGATGCCGATGCGGTCGCCCGCCTCCACGCCAAGCGACACGCCCTCGAACACGGTCTTGGTCGGGAACTCGACGCCGACCTTCTCACATCCCAGCAGAAACGCCATGCGCTACCGCACCTTCCACACGGCGCACGCCAGCACGCAGGCGGAAAGCGCCGCCGAGAGCGCGAACGCCAGCTGGTATCCCAAAGCGCCCGGCGCGGCGAGTGACGATGCGGCGGCGATCACGAGCACCATGACGGCCGTGCCCAGAGACGCGCACGCCTGGCGCACGCAGGCCACGAACGCGCTCGCGTCCATGGTGATCTCGCGCGGCAGGCCCGCCATGCCCCACGAGTTCAGAGGCCCGATGAGCGCGCTCACGCCCAGGCCGCGCACGGTCTGCATGAGCGTGAGCAGCCACAGCGGCGTGTCGGCGTTGACGAGCGCCATCGAGGCCGCGCCCGCCGTCAGCAGGACCCCCGCCACGATGACCACCGGGCGGGCGCCGAGCTTGTCGGTCAGGATGCCCGCGAGCGGGTTCACGATGATGGCGAAGATGGTGGCGGGGATGAACACGATGCCGGCCTCGAGCGCCGTGAGGCCCATGGGCCCCTGCACGAGAAGCGGCACGATGAGCGTGATGCCCATGAACGACGCGAACAGGCAGCACTGCGCCGCGAAGCTCGCGCGGTAGCGCGCCGACTCGAAGATGCGCATGCTGATGAGCGGGCGCTCCACGAGCTTCTGGCGCCGCACGAACAGCACGAGGCACACCGCGCCGAGGATGGCCGGCGCCCACACCGCGGGGCTTGCCACCGGCATGCTCGCCGCGTTCGAGAACGCCAGCAGAAGGCCGCCGAAGCCGAGTGTCGAGAGCAAGAGCGACACGCCCTCGAGCGTGGCCCTGCTCGAGGGAGCCTCCTCGCGCGCGACGAGAAGCGCGTTGGCTGCCAGAAGGACCACGAGCAGCGCCGCGAGGATGACGAAGAAGCTGCGCCAGCCCCAGGAGTCCACGAGCGCGCCGCCGATGAGCGGGCCGATGTTCGGCGCGAACCCCATGGCGATGCCGGCGATGCCCATGGCCGTGCCGTTCTGCCCCGACGGGAAGCGCATCATGGCGATGGACTGCACGAGCGGCAGCGTGATGCCCGTGGCCACCGCCTGCAGCACGCGCCCGAGGATCAGCACGAGGAAGCTGTCGGCCACGAAGTCGACCACCGCGCCCGCCGCGAACAGCCCGAGCGCAAGCGCCACCAGGTCCTTCGCGCACATCTTCTGCGCCAGGAAGGTGACGGCGGGGACGGTGATGCCGATTCCCAGCATGTAGACGGTGGTGAGCCACTGGCCCACGCTCGCGTCGACGCCGAAGTCGGCGCCCACTCCGCCGAGCATGGCGTTCATGACCGTCTGGGTGAGCGACCCGAGCGCGCACCCCAAAACCACGATGGCGAACAGCGCGTACGTGTTGCCCCTCTCGCTGAGCTTGATCACGCCATCTCTCCCTTCAAACCAAACCTCCCTTTCCGCTCGCAGCGTCAGCGAGAGGCTTTGAGATGCCTCGAATTGCCGTGAAAGCGCGAGGAAGCGTACTTCGTACGCGACGAGCGCTTGGGGCGGCAAGGCGAGGCGCCTCAAAGCTTCGCAGCATCGAGCAGTTCCGCCCGCTCCGTCAGAACGGGCGGAACTAGTTGAACTCCTGCTGGGTATTCTCCAGGCCATTCTGGATCAGGCAGAGCGCGGCCTGGGCGGCGCGGCCCACGGCGTACTCGAAGTCGTCCTTTGCCTCCTTCTTCGGAAGCGAGAGCACGTAGTCGGCCACGTTCATGCGCCCCAGCGGGCGCCCGATGCCCACGCGCACGCGGAACCAGTCGCGCGTGCCCGTCTTGTCGCAGATGGAGCGCAGGCCGTTGTGTCCGGCGTGCCCGCCGCCGAACTTCACGCGGATGGTGCCCGGGTCGATGTCGAGCTCGTCGTGGATGACCACGAGGTGGTCGGCGTCAACCCCGTAGGCGTTCATCAGCTGCCTCACCGGCCCGCCCGAGGTGTTCATGAAGCTCTGGGGCTTCGCGAGCACCACGTCGATATCGCGGTAGGCGCCCTTGCCCGAAAGCGAGCCGCACTCGGTCTTCCAGTAGCGCACGCCGATCTCCTCGGCGATGGCGTCCACCGCGTCGAACCCCGCGTTGTGGCGCGTGTGCGCGTACTCCTCGCCGGGATTCCCCAGGCCAACGATAAGATACACTTGCATTCCTTTCAGCTTCGCGCCGCCCCGCGCGTCCCTCTGCCCGACGCACTCACCGGCCGGGCGCCCCTGAGCGCCCTGATACTCCGAGCGCCCGGGAGCCGTCGGCGCCCCGGACGCCCCAAGCATCCCGCGGCCGTCGGCGCCCCTGACACTCCGAGCGCCCCCGGATCGTCAGCGCCCCGCGGCCCCTGATGCAGCGCGGCTTCCGCCGGTTTCTGAGAAACCGTACGGAAGCCGAAGATGACGAGCAGCTCATCCCAGACGCGCAGCGAGACTCCCCCGCGCGCGCCCTATTCGAACAGGCTAGAGACCGAGCCGTTGCCGTAGACGTTGCTGATGGTCTGGGCGAACAGCGGGCCTACCGAGAGCACCTTGATCTTGCCGGTCTGACGCGCGAGCGGCACGGGCACGGCGTTGGTGACCACGACCTCCTCGATGCAGGAGTTCTCGATGCGCTCGTACGCCGGGCCGCTGAACAGGCCGTGCGTGGCGCAGGCGTACACCTTCGCGGCGCCCTTGGCCTTGAGCGTGGCCGCCGCGGCCACGAGCGAGCCCGCCGTGTCGATCATGTCGTCGTTCAGAACGCAGATCTTGTCCGTGACGTCGCCGATCAGCGCCGTGATCTCGGCCTGGTTGTGCTTCGGGCGGTCCTTGTGCATGATGGCGATGTCGCAGTCGAGCATGGTAGAGAACTTCTTGGCGGCCTTCGCGCGCCCCACGTCAGGCGACACGACGCACAGCTTGTCGGTGTCAAGCCCCATGGACTTGTAATAGTCCACGAAGATGGTCATGGCCGTCATGTGGTTCACCGGGATGTCGAAGAAGCCCTGAATGGCGTCCTGGTGCAGGTCGATGGTGATCACGTTGTCAACGCCGGCGGCCTCAAGCAGGTCGGCCACGAGCTTCGCCGTGATGGGCTCGCGCGGGGCGGCCTTGCGGTCCTGGCGCGCGTAGCCGTAGTGCGCGATGACGGCCGACACGTTGTGGGCGCTCGCGCGCTTGGCGGCGTCGGCCATGATGAGCAGCTCCATGAGCGCGTCGTTCACGTCGTAGCCCTCGCCGGCGCACACCGACTGGATGAGGAACACTTCCTTACCGCGCACGCTCTCCTGGTAGCGCGCGTAGATCTCGCCGTTGGCAAACTTCTCGAGCTTGACGTTGCCCAGCGACACGCCGAGCTCCTTCGCGATGCTGTCGGCAAGCTCGGGGTTTGACGTGCCCGTGAACACGGCCATGGGCCTTTGCATATCCATCATGGAGGCTCTCTCCTTCGTTCGCATGGGCTTTAAACAGCACGCGCCGCCCCGGCGCATGCAACTTACCATTGTAGTATCTCACGCGGCGATTCGGCGCCTGAAAACGCCGAATACTTGCAGCCGCAGCCTGCGGCCTGCCAGCGGGCCCCGCGGCGGCCCTGCGACTTGGCGACAGCTTGGCGGGCCCGCCGGCGCAGCAGCGGCCCTGCGACTTAGCGGGCCCGCCGGCGCAGCAGCGGCCGCCCTGACGCGGCCGCCGCGGATGGCGTCTGCTACTCCTTGACCTTACGGTTCTCGTCAGCCCAGCCGGCGATCTCCGTCTGGCGCGCGCGGCCGAGGCCGAGGGCGCCCGCCGGGACGTCCTTCGTGATAACCGAGCCGGCGCCGATGATGCAGCCCGCGCCGAGCGAGACGGGCGCCACGAGCATGGTGGAGGACCCCACGAACGCGCCGTCGCCGATGTGCGTGGGCCACTTGTTCGCGCCGTCGTAGTTGCAGGTGATGGTGCCCGCGCCGAGGTTCACGCCCTCGCCGATGGTGGCGTCGCCCACGTAGCTCAGGTGCGGCACCTTCGAGCCCTTGCCCACCGTGGACTTCTTGATCTCCACGTGCGTGCCGGCCTTCGCGCCCTCGCACAAATGCGCCTTCGGGCGCAGGTAGGCGCGCGGGCCGCAGGTGGCGCCGTCGTCGACCTGCGCCTCTGTGGCCACCGTCTCGTCGACCACGCAGCCGCGCCCGATGCGCGTGTCCGTCAGGCGCGTGTTCGGGCCTATCACGCTGTCCTCGCCGACGGAGGTCTTCCCCATGAGGATGACCTGGGGCAGAAGCTCCACGTCGCGCTCGATCTCCACGTCGGGGCCGATCCACACCTGCGCGGGGTCCCACATGGTCACGCCGTTCGCCAGGTGCCGCGCGTTGACGCGCCGCTGCATGATGCCCGCGGCCTCGGCCAGCTGCATGCGCGAGTTCACGCCCAGGCACTCGGCGGCGTCGGCTGCCGGCAGCGCCAGCACGCGGCGACCCTCTGCGCGGCAGATGCCCAAAACGTCAGTGAGGTAGAACTCGCCTTGCGCGTTGTCGCTGCTCACCTGCGTGAGCGCATCGAAGAGCGCGCGGGCGTCGAAGCAGTAGAAGCCCGAGTTGCACTCGGTGACGGCGGCCTCCTCGGGCGTGGCGTCCTTCTGCTCCACGATGCGCGCCACCTCGCCGGCCTCGTCGCGGATGATGCGGCCGTAGCCGAAGGGGTCGTCGAGCTGCATGGTGAGCACCACCACGGCCGCGTCGTTCTCGTCGCGCAGGCGCACGAGCGCGGAGATGGTGTCGGGCGTGATGAGCGGGCAGTCGCCCGAGAGCACCACGAGCGAGCCCTCGAAGCCCGCAAGCGCGTCCTTGCACGCCGCCACCGCGTCGGCCGTGCCGCGCTGCTCGGCCTGCACCACCACCTCGGTGTCGGCCTCCACGAGCGGGATCACCTGCTCACGCGCGTGGCCCACCACGCTCACGATGCGCTCGGCGCCCGCGTCCTTCGCGGCGTCGACCACCCATCGCACGAGCGGCTTCCCCAGGATCTCATGCGCGACCTTGGGCTTCTTCGACTTCATACGCGTGCCCGCGCCAGCGGCGAGCACAACAGCGGCGGTGTTCATGTCAGACCTTTCGTCGGCGAATCAAAGCGGCGGCGCGGTCCCGGCGGGCACGCGCCCATGTGGCGAAAGTATAGCACTGGCTCGTTTCGCCCCGCGCGGGCAGCCGGAATGCGGTATGTGGGCGCGACCAGAGAGAGGGCGCGCGGGCAGCCGGGGAGGAGCGCGCGGGACACGCGCGGGACACGCCAGCGCATACCAACATGCGAGAAACACGCGATCTGATACCGCGAAGGGCGTCCCGAGCGCGGCCTTTAGGCTGCCACGGGACAAAACCCCTGATGGGGTTCTGTCGTTTTATGCGACAACATGCCTCAGGCGCGAAAACCGGTATCAGATCGCGTGTTTCTCGACGGTTTGGAGAGAAGAGTGTGTCGCATGCTGCCGGGGAGGGGCGCGGGCAGCGCGCCGGCGTGCCCCTCCCCGCGGGCGGACCCTACTTGAAGCGCTTGAGGAGCAGCGAGTTGGACACCACTGACACGCTCGAGAACGCCATGGCAGCGCCGGCGAGCGCTGGGGCCAGGATGCCCACCGCCGCGAGCGGGATCATGACGCAGTTGTAGACGAGCGCCCAGAACAGGTTCTGCTTGATCTTGCGCATGGTGGCCGCCGAGAGGCGCAGCGCCGTCACGAGGTCGCCCAGGTTGTTGCGCATGAGCACCACCTGGCCCGCGTCGAGCGCCACGTCGGTGCCGCTCGCCATGGCCACGCCGATGTCGGCCGCCGCGAGCGCCGGGGCGTCGTTGATGCCGTCGCCCACGAACGCGGTGACGACGGCCGGGGCGCCCTGCGCGTCGCGCCCGCGCGCGCCCGCCGCGCGACCCGCGCTGGCGTCGGAGCCGGAGCTGGCGCCCGCACCCGCGCCTGCGTCCCCGCCGGGGCCGGAGCCGGCGTCCGCGCCCGCTCCCGCGCCGGAGCCCATGCCCATGCCCGCGCCTGCGCCGGCGCGCACCGCCTGCACGCGCTCGGCCTTCCCGAGCGGCTTCACGCCGAAGAACACGTGGTCAGCGGGAATGCCCACCTGGGCCGCCACGTCCTCGGCCGGGCCCTGGGCGTCGCCCGTGACCAGGTAGGCCGCGATGCCGTAGGTGCCCTGCAGCTCGGCGAGCGCCTCGGCCGCGTCGGGCTTGGGCTCGTCACGGAACTCGAAACCGCCCCTGTCGGCGCCGTCCACCACGACGCGCGAGCCCACGAACACCTCGTGGCCCTCGACCACGCCGCGCACGCCCTCGCCAACCACAGCCTCGAACGCCTCCACCGCGGGAAGCCCGGCGAGCCCGCCAGGCTCGCCAGCCCCGCCAGGCTCCCCAGCCCCGCCGACACCGCCTTCCGCGCCGGCGCCATCTCCCTCGCCGGCGCCGACAGCACCGCTGGCCTGCGCGTACTCGACCACCGCGCGCGCCAGCGGGTGCTCGCTGCGCGCCTCGAGCGCGGCAGCCAGCCGCAACGCCTCGGGAGCCACGTCGCACGCGACCACCTGCGGGGCGCCCTGCGTGACGGTGCCCGTCTTGTCGAACACCGCCGCGTCGAGCTTGCACATGCGCTCGAGCACCTCGCCGTCCTTGATGAGCACGCCGAGCTGCGCGCCCTTGCCCATGCCCACCATGAGCGCCGTGGGCGTGGCGAGCCCCAGCGCGCACGGGCACGCCACGCAGATGACGGCGATGGCGGGCAGGAGCGCCTGCTGGAGCAGAGCATCCGGGCTTTCGGGCGGCACGAGGAAGAACCACACGCCGAACGTGAGCGCCGCGATGACCAGGATCGCCGGCACGAACACCGACGCGATCTTGTCGGCCATGCGCTGCACCGGCGCCTTCGAGCCCTGCGCGTCCTCCACCGCGCGCACGATGCGCGCGAGCGTGGAGTCGGCGCCCACGCGCAGCGCGCGCACCTCGAGCGCGCCCGTGGCGTTCGTCGTGCCGCCCGTCACGGCATCGCCCGCACGCTTGACGACCGGCAGCGCCTCGCCGGTGAGCATCGACTCGTCGACCTCGGACGCGCCGTCGCACACCACGCCGTCGACCGGCACCTTCTCGCCGGGGCGCACGAGCACGGTGTCGCCCGCCATCACCTGCGCGAGCGGCACCTCGACCTCCGCGCCGCCGCGCACCACGCGCGCCACGGGCGGCGTGAGGCTCATGAGAGACTCGATGGCCTGGTTCGTGGCGCCCTTCGCACGCGCCTCGAGGATCTTGCCCAGAAGCACGAACGTGATGAGCATGGCACACGTCTCGAAGTACGGCATGCCGCCGTTGACGCGGAGGGCCTCATGCCCCGTCCACTGGCCCGTGATTACCGGGAGGAACGTGATCCACAGCGAGAAGAGGAACGCGATCGACGTGCCGAGCGCCACGAGCACGTCCATGTTGGCGCTGCCTCCCTTGAGCGACCCCCACGCGCCCTGGTAGAAGCGCGCGCCGCAGCCGAACTGCACGGGGATGGTAAGCAGCATGAGCAGGACGTTCGCCGCGAACATGGACTGCACGTGCGTGGGCTCGGCGCCGCCTGTGAAAAGCCCCGCGAGGGCCGCTCCCACAGCCATGTGCGCGCCCGGCAGCATGCCGACGCACACGACGAGCACCGTGAGAGCGGCGCTTACCGCGAACACGCGCAGGTCGTGCTTGGCGCGGGCGGCTTCCCTGGCGCGGCGCTTCTCGTCGACGAGCGGAGCGTCGTCGGGGATGATCTCGGCGGTGAACGACAGGTTGTCGAACACGCGCAGCATGTCGTCGACGCTCGCCGCGCTCGGATCGAACGTGACCTGCCCGGTGTTGTTCGCCAGGTTGACGGAGCACCTGATCACGCCCGGGGTCTTGAGGTAGTGGCTCTCGACCGACCGCGCGCAGTTCGCGCAGTGCATGCCCTCGATGGAGAGGCGGATGGTGGCCTCGGCAGGCGCAATGGCTTCTTCCATGCCGGCCTCCTTAGGAGAAGCGCCGAATGAGGTCCATGACCTCTTCGACTACCTCATCGTTGCCCGCGCGGACCTCCTCGACCACGCAGGTCTCCAGGTGCTCGCGCAGCAGCATCTCGGACACGCGGCGGATCGCGCTCTGCGCCGCCGCGAGCTGCATGAGCACGTCGCCGCAGTAGCGGTTGTCGTCGATCATCGCCTTCACACCGCCGAGCTGCCCGATCGCGCGGTTCAGCCGCTTCTGCACGTCACGCTGCAGCTCCTCGCTGCGCGGCGTGTGTTTGTGCTTGCAGGCGCACGTGTGCGCGCCCGGCGCCGCCGCGTCAGCGCGCGGCGCGCACGCCTCGTCCTCTTGCTCGTACATGCCGTTCTCCTTTCAGCATACCCTCGGGGGGTATCTTGTCATTCGACGGCATTATATACCCCCGAGGGGTATAAGCAAGGGGGATTTCTGCGAAGAAGTCCGAAAGCAGGCGTACGAAGGTTCCTGGCAGCAGGCAGCCGCTGCAAGCAGGCAGGTGCCGCATCCGAAAGCAGGGTGCAGACCGGCAGACGCCGCGTCCGAAAGCAGGGCGCAAGCCAGCAGGTGCCGCACCCGAAAGCAGGGTGCAAGCCCGCAGACGCCGTGCCCCTAGCCCTTCCGGCGCTCCACCACGACCTCGGCCACCCCGGGCTTCGCGCGGCGGGCGGCGTCGACCTTGTCGTAGAGCTCGTCGTCATCGAGGCTCGCCATGAGCTGCACGGAGGCGCGCGCGGCCTCGGCCCCGGCGGTCTGACGATGCACGTCCTCGCTGCTCGTGGTGAGGTAGGCCACGCCGCGGTGCTTGTCCGCCCGCGCCTGCACGAGCAGGAACATGAAGCCCGCCACGCCCGCCACGAGCGACGCCGCCAGAATGCCCAGCTTCGCCGCGGAGATGAGCGCCTCGTCGTCGTACGCCAGGTTCGCCACGAAGATCGCCATCGTGAAGCCCACGCCGCCGAGGACGGCCGCGCCGAGCATGTGCACCCAGTTCACGTTCTCGGGAAGGCTCGCCACCTTCAGCTTCACCGTGAGGAGGCTGAACAGCATGATGCCCACGGGCTTGCCCACCGCCAGGCCGAAGAACACGCCGAGGAGCACCGGGCTCGAGAGCAGCGCGCCGAAGTCGGCGCCCGCCAGCGCCACGTCGGCGTTCGTGAGCGCGAACAGCGGCAGCACGCCGAAGTACACCCACGAGTACAGCTTGTGCTCGAGGCGCGTGGCCGGCGGCACCACCTGGCGCGTCACGCGCGAGAGGTTCTGCACCGTCTCGATGTACTCGCCCTGCGCGATCACGGGCACCTCGGCGTCATACACCTGCCGCGCTTCGCGCACGCGGTCGTCCGACCAGCTCAAAAAGCTGTTCAGGTTCACGCGCGAACCCGAGGGGATGGTGAACGCCAAAAGCACGCCCGCGATGGTGGAGTGCACGCCCGACATGAACACGCAGAACCACAGCACGGCGCCGATGATGAGGTAGGGGTACAGCGAGAAGATGTGCGCGCGGTTCATCACCAACAGCACCACGAGCACCGCCGCCGCGCAGCCGAGCCACGCGAGGGACGGGGTCGTCCCGTAGAACACCGCGATCACGAGGATGGCGATGATGTCGTCGGCCACGGCGAGCGTGGAGAGGAACACGCGCAGGCCGTTCGGCACGCGATTGCCCAGAAGCGCCATGATGCCCAGCGCGAACGCGATGTCGGTCGCCGTGGGCACGCCCCAGCCCTGCGCGGTGGCGGGGTTGCCCGCGTTGAACGCCGAGTACACCACGATGGGCACGACCACGCCGCCGACCGCCGCGATGATGGGCAGCGCCGCCTGGCGGATGTTGGTGAGCTCGCCCACCGTCATCTCGTATTTGATCTCGAGGCCCACCAGCAGGAAGAACACGGCCATGAGCACGTCGTTTATGATGTGCGCGAGCGACATCTCGCCGACGAAGTCACCGAAGCCGATGATGACGTGCGTGTGCCAGAACTCGAGGAACGACTCGTGCATGCCGGTGTTCGCCACCACGAGCGCCACGATGGCGGCCAGCAACATGACGCCCGCCGCCTTGGTCGAGGAGTGCGTGAAGTGGATGAGGCGGCGGTAGCGGCGCTGGTGGCCCTGCACCTCGTCGATGTAGATGCCGTGCGGGTCGGGGTTGCTGGCGCTCGGGTAGACGGGGGCGCCGGAATCATCGGAGGCCGGGACGGCCGCAGCGCCTTCGGATGCGTCGGGTACCGCGTCGGGCGCTGCGTCAGGCGCTGCGTCGGACGCGTCGGGTATCATGCCGAGCACGTCGGGCATCGCAGGCGCGGAGGATACGACCGCACGCGCCGCGGAGGCCCTTCCACGCGCGCTTTCCGCCTCACTCACAAGGGGGGTCTTCTTCTCCACGCCCATGGCAGCACCTCTCATGTCCCGTCCGGCCGAGGCCCTCACGTAAAGCTCTCTTCTTCTTTTCTTTTCAAGAACCTTACCAGATTACCAGATAACTCATCGCCGGACACTCATCCGCAGCGCACGCCCGCAAAAAAGCCGCGAAACAGACCACGCTTCCGCGCGTATCGCGGGCGCGTTCGCTCGACGTGCGGCATTTTCGCAGATAACGCCCGCATTTCGCACGCCATGCCCCACCTGTTGACCATATGACTTCAATTTGTGCGCCGTGTGCAAAACGTTTTGCGCTATGCTTGTCTTGCAGCCTTGAGACGAGGAGCCGCCGTTGAGGAAACCGTCTGATAAGCGCAGGTGCATGCGCGTTTTAGAAGACAGGGTCCGCGCGTACGCGCAGGAGCAGCTCACCCGCCTGGCTGTTTTTTGTTCGCCACGAGTTGAGAGGTGATACTTCATGAGCATTACCGTATCCGGACGCAAAATGCCCATCACCGACGCACTGCGCCAGTACGCTGAAGAGAAGATCGGCGCTGCCATCAAGGTCATCGAGGCCGACCCCATCAACACCGAGGTCGTGCTGTATAAGGAGAAGAACCCCGCGAACCCCGTGCCCGCCATCTGCGAGGTGACCGTGCGCGTGAAGGGCCACATCGTGCGCGTCGAGGAGAACGAGGAGGACATGTACGCGGCCATCGACGTGGCAGCCGCGAAGGTGTCCCGCCAGCTGCGCAAGTACAAGACGCGCGTGATCGACAAGAAGGTCCGCTCCGCCGAGAAGGCCGTCGACCTCGCCCCCGCCCCCGCCGAGGGCGCGCTTGACCTCGACCGCCTGATGGAGGAGCTCACCGACGACGAGGTCGTGCGCGTGAAGGAGCTGGAGTTCGCCCCCATGACCGAGGAGGAGGCCCTCATCGAGATCGACCTCATCGGACACGACTTCTTCGTCTATACTGACCGTGACACCAATCGGGTATGCGTGCTGTACCGCCGCGACGACGGCGGCTACGGCCTGCTGAAGCAGAAAGAGGACTAGCTCGTGGCTACCATCGACACCATTCGCTCCATCCTTGAGGAGAACCTCGACATCGCCCCTGAGAGCGTCACCGAGTCGTCCACGTTCGACTCGCTCGGCATCGACTCGCTCGACATGGTCGAGCTGATCTGCGAGCTGGAGGATAGGCTCGAGATCGACTTCGGCGAGCCCGAGGGCCTCGAGACGATGACCGACCTGGTGGAGTACATCGACAACCTGTAGACCAGGCTGCATGAGCCGTGCCGAAGAGGGCCCCGCGCGGGGCCCTCTTCTTGTTTGGGACAGCGATGACGCGGCGGGCGCGGTGCGGCGAAGTTACAGCGCGGCTTTGATGGCCCCCACGGCGTAGAGGGTGCCGAAGGCCACGACGACGCCGTCCGCGCCGGCGAGCGCGCGGGCGCGGGCGAGGGCTGCGGCGGGGCTTTCCGCCGCCTCCACGTGCGGGCGCACGGAGAGCGCATCCGTTTCGCGCTCGCAATGTGCGCAGGCGCCGGGCATGCCCGTCGCGCTCGGCGAGGGAGCATCGAGCTCACCCGATTCGCACTCGCAGGGCGCGCAGGCAGCCTCGATGGCGGCCGCGAGGTCGCGGGCTGGAAGCGCGCGGGGGTTGTCGGGCGCGTAGGCGACGAACGCGCAGGCGAAGGGCGCCACGGCCTCGATCATGGTCGGGTAGTCCTTGTCGGCGAGCACGCCCATGGCGAACGTCACGCGGCCCCGCGCCGCGTCGGCGCCGCCGAGCAAGTCGGCAAGCGAGGCGGCGAGAGCCTCGGCGCCCTGCGGGTTGTGCCCGCCGTCGACGATCGTGAGCGGATCGCGCGCCACCACCTCGAAGCGGCCCGGCCACGTGGTGCGCGCGATGCCCTCGGCAAGCGCCGCAGGCGTGATGTGCCACCCGCGCCGCCGCAACACGTCCGCCACCTCGATGGCGAGCGCCGCGTTCGCAGGCTGGTAGCTGCCGAGCAGCTGCGTCACATAGCTCACGCCCTTGTACTGGAAATGACGTACGAATGTTTCACGTGAAACATTCGCGAAGGCAGCTTCCGCGCCCTTCGCGCTGTCGGCGGCCTCCGCGTCCTTCGCATTCTCGGCGGCCTCCCCGCCCCGCGCGCCTTCCAGGGTTTCCGCGTTGCCAGCGACCTCCCTGCCTCGCGCAGCTTCCGAATCGCGCGCGCCTTCCGCGGCTTCCGCAGCCTTCGCGGGCAACGCGAGCGGAAGCACCTCGAGCTGGTCGAAGTCGGGCGTGAAGAGCTCGCAGCCCCGCTCGCGCACGACGCGCTCCACCACCTCAGCCGCCTCGGGCTCCTGCGGCCAGCTCACCACCGGCACGCCGGGCTTGATGATGCCCGCCTTCTCGCCCGCGACCTCGGCGAGCGTGCCCCCCAGAAGCGCCGTGTGGTCGAGCCCGACGCGGCAGATCACGCTCACCTCGGGCGCGTCGATCACGTTCGTGGAGTCGAGGCGCCCGCCGAGGCCCACCTCGAGCACCACCACGTCGCAGCGCGCCGCGCGGAAGTGCTCGAGCGCCACGGCGCACATGAGCTCGAACTCGGTGGGATGCTCGCCCGTGGCCGCCTCCAGGGCGCTCGCGTGCTCGCGCACGACGAGCGTGGCGCGCGCGAGGTCGTCGCGCGTGATGTTCGCGCCGTCCACGCGGATGCGCTCCTCGAACGCCTCGATGTAGGGACTGGTGAACAGCCCGACGCGGTATCCCGCGCACGTGAGCACCGACGCCACGTAAGAGCACACCGAGCCCTTGCCGTTGGTGCCCGCCACGTGCACGAACCGCAGATCGTCCTGCGGGCGGCCCATGCGCTCGAGCAGCGCGGTGATGCGCTCGAGGCCGAGACGCGACGCCTGCCAGCGCGGCGTGTTGATGTAGGCTACCGGATCGAACTCCTGCGGCACGTTCGCTGCCTCCTCCCGCACGCTACATCGCCCGCCGCTCGCGCATGACGGCCGCCGCGGCGCGCGCAGCCAGGTCGGCCTCGACGCCCACCTGCAGGAGGGCCCGCATGAGCGCGGCCTCCTCCTCTGCCGCGCCGCTCACGGCGTCGGGCGCCGCGGCGTGCTCGGGGCTCTCGGGCGCAGGGGCGCCCGCGGCCCCTTCGGCGCGCTTCGTGCAACCCGCCGCGCCCACCAGCTCGCCAGAGCCGTCCGCGTCCTTCGCGCCCGCCGCTTCCGCACCCGCCAGCTCGCCTGCACCCGCCGCGCCTTCCGCACCCGCCAGCTCATCAGCGCTCGCAACACGTTCCGCGCCCTCAGCGCCCGCTGCGGCAGCCGGCCCCTCGGGCGCGAGGTACGCCGCGATGCCCGCCGCCGCGCGCTTTCCCGCGCCCATGGCCAGGATCACCGTGGCCGCGCCGCTCACGGCGTCGCCGCCCGCGAACACGCCCGGCACCGACGTGGCGCCCGTCTCCTCGTCGACCACGATGAGGTTGCGGCTCGTGATGTCGAGCCCCGGCGTGGTCTGCGCGATGAGCGGGTTGGTCTTGTTGCCGATGGCGATCACGTACATGTCGCACGGGATCACGTGGTTCGAGCCCTCAACCGCCCGCGGGCGGCGCCGCCCGCTCTCGTCGGGCTCGCCGAGCTCCATGTCGACCACCTCGACGCCGGTGAGCCAGCCCTGCTCGTCGCCGTGGAGCTTCACCGGGTTGGTGAGCGTGCAAAGCTCGATGCCCTCCTCCTCGGCGTGGCGGATCTCCTCGGCGCGCGCGGGCATCTCGGAGCGCCCGCGGCGGTACACCACCGTGACGTCGGCGCCGAGGCGCTTGGCCGTGCGCGCGGCGTCCATGGCCACGTTGCCGCCGCCGACCACCACGCACCGCTGCCCCGCGTGCACCGGCGTGGCGTAGGCGGGGAACTCGTACGCCCTCATGAGGTTCACGCGCGTGAGCAGCTCGTTCGCCACGCACACGCCGTTGAGGCCCTCGCCCTCGATGCCCATGTAGCTGGGAAGGCCCGCGCCCGTGGCCACGAACACGGCGTCGAAGCCGCGCTCGTCCAGAAGCTCGCGCACGTCGAAGAGCTTACCCACCACGGTGTTGACCTCGAACTTCACGCCGAGCGCCTCGATGGCCGCCACCTCGCGCGCCACCAGGCTCTTCGGCAGGCGGAACTCGGGGATGCCGTAGGTGAGCACGCCGCCCACCTCGTGCAGGGCCTCGAACACCGTGACGGCGGCGTGGTGCTTGGCCAGCTCGCCCGCGCACGTGAGCGACGCGGGGCCCGAGCCCACCACGGCCACGCGCTTGCCGGACAGGTCGGTTCCCGGCGCGATCACCGGCACCGCCTTGCCGCCGAGCGGCGTGGTCTCGCTGAGCTCGCCCGTGTGTGCCGCGCGCCGCGCGGCCAGCGCGAGCGCCGCCTCCTGCGCGTGGTCGTCGGCCCAGTCGGCGATGAAGCGCTCCAAACGGCCGATGCCCACCGGCTCGCCGCCCTTCCGGCCGCGCATGCACACGCCCTCGCACTGCGACTCCTGCGGGCACACGCGCCCGCAGATGGCGGGCAGCGCGTTGGCGTCCTTCACCGCCGCGTACGCGCCCGGGAAGTCGCGCTGGGCGATGAGCGCCACGAACTCGCGGATGGGCACGCCCACCGGGCAGCCCGCCACGCAGGGCCTCGAGCTGCACTGGATGCAGCGGCGCGCCTCGCTCACCGCGCGCTCGGCGTTGTAGCCCAGCGTCACCTCGGAGAACGTGTGCGCACGCTCGAGCGGGTCGAGCACCGGCATGGGGGTCTTGTACCCCTGGCGGTTGTAGTTGAGCACCTTCGCCATGGCCTACTCCCCCTCTCCGTACACCGCTTGGCCCGCGCCCGTGGCCTCGGCGTGGCTCGCCGCGCGCGCCGCCTCCTCGCGCGCCGCCTTCGCCTCCAAAGCCGCGCGCACCTTGGCGGCCTTCGGGGGGTCCATCACGGCCAGCTTGGCCTCCATCGCGGGATCGAGCGTGATGCGCGCCGCCCTCCGCGGCCCGCCTGCGGCCTCTCCCGCCGCGCGCTCCGCAGCCCGCCGCGCCGCCATCGCATCGCAGTCGCGCGCCTCGCTGGCCAGCCGCTTCGACATCCTCTTGTGCGCCGACCCCTCGTAGGCGCGGTACATCACGCTGCGGCGCATGGCGTCGTCGTAGTCCACCAGGTGCCCGTCGAAGTCGGGCCCGTCCACGCAGGCGTGCAGGTACTCGTCGCCCACCTTCACGCGGCAGCCGCCGCACATGCCCGTGCCGTCGATCATGATCGGATTCATCGACACGAGCGTGCGGATGCCGAACTCCTTCGTGGTGAGCGCCACGAACTTCATCATGACGACCGGCCCCACGGCCAGCACCAGGTCGTAGTCGGCGCCCTCCTCGATCCAGCGGCGCAAAGGCTCGGTGACCACGCCCTTGTTGCCGTTCGAGCCGTCGTCGGTCATGATGATCGAGCAGCTCGAGCACGCCTTGACCTCGTCCTCGAGGATGACGAGGTCCTTCGTGCGAAAGCCCGTGATCACGTCGACCTCGCAGCCGTGGTCGTGCAGCCACTTGGCCTGCGGGTACGCGATGGCCGTGCCCAGGCCGCCGCCGATGACGCACGCGCGGCGCGCGCCCTCGAGCTCGGTGGGGTTGCCGAGCGGGCCCACGAAGTCGAGCAGGGTGTCGCCCGCCTGCAGGGTGGCCAGGCGCATGGTGGTCGCGCCCACCGCCTGGAACACGATGGTCACCGTGCCCGAGATCGGGTCGGCCGCGTTCATGGTCAAAGGGATGCGCTCGCCCTCCTCGTCGATGCGCAACATGATGAACTGCCCCGGCTTGATCTTCTTGGCGATCTCGGGAGCGGAGATGACCATGCGAGTCACTTCCGCGTTGAGTGCCTCCACGCTCTTGATAAGGTACATATGATGCCCTTCTTCTTCGCATGCAGAAAACGCGTGCGCGCGCTGCGACGTGGCTCCCCTTGCGCTCGCGGTCCCGCGTTTCGGAAGCCTACAGTATAGCAAAGCCTCAATCGGCGAACGTGCCGATTTTGTTCACCAACGGTTTATTTTATGGCAGCATTTCAGCTGCGGATGACAGCTTGCGGACGGGCGCCTGCGGCGCCCGAGGCGCGCACGCGCCGGCCCGCCGTTGCGCGGGCACCAGACGCCGGCCCGTCATTGCGCGGGCGCCAGACGCCGGCTCGCAGCCTGCGGCTTACGCGACCCGCCAAACGCCACCCGCGGCTTGCGGGTCGCCCAACGCGCCTACTGCTCCGGGGCGCCTTCCGCCGCGCGCGGCGGGCGGGTTCCCAGAAGCTCGCCCAGGGTGGCGAAGTCGTTCTCCAGCGCGAGGCGCTTGCTGCCGTCGTAGAGGGCGGCGGCCGGGTGGAAGATCGGGAACACCTTGAAGCGGCCGGCGCGCTGCAGCGTGCCGTGCAGGCGCGTGATGCCCACCTCGGTCTTGAGGATGAACTTCGTCGAGAAGTTGCCCAGCGTCACGATGAACTCCGGGTCGATGGTGCGCGTCTGCTCGCGCAGAAACGGCGTGCACAGCTCGATCTCCTCGGGACGCGGGTCGCGGTTTCCCGGCGGGCGGCACTTCAGCACGTTCGCGATGAACACGTCGTCGCGCGTGAGGCCCGCGATGCCCAGAAGCTCGTTGAGGTACTTGCCCGCAGCGCCCACGAACGGCTCGCCCTGCAGGTCCTCGTTCTTGCCCGGCGCCTCGCCCACGATGAGCACGCGCGCGTTCGGGTTGCCCACGCCGAACACCGCCTGCGTGCGCCCGTCAGCCAGAGGGCAGCGGCGGCACGCCTCCACGTCCGCGCGGATCTGCTCAAGCGGAATATGCGGTTTGGGAATCCCCATGCCCCTTCCCTTCCTTTGCTCTGCAGGTTTTGAGCGCTCTCGGGTCGCTCGCAGCGACGGCGAAGGCTATCGAAGCCGTGAGAGGCCGTGCGAGGCCGCAGCGGCGCGCGGCAGGGCGCATATATCGCTTTAGCGATATATGCGCGGCAGACGCGAGCAGCCGAACCCGATGGCGATCTCGTGCTGGATGGTCCCCAGCTTGTCGGCCATCTCGTCGATGGTCACCACGGCATCACCCGCCTCGCCCACGATGAGCACCTCGTCGCCGATCTGCGGGTCCACGCGGCGGCGCGTGGCGTAGGTGCGCAGATCGACCTCGAACATGCACTGGTCCATGCAGATGTTGCCCACCTGGCGGAACGCCTTGCCGTCTACGATGAAGTCGGTGTTGCCGGACAGCCCGCGGCGCAGGCCGTCGGCGTACCCGATGGGCACCGTGCAGATCTTCACCGAGCCGGGGCTGCGGTAGCGCATGCCGTAGCTCACGCCCTCGCTCATGGGCACGAGCTTGGCGTCGGTGACGCGCGCGTGCACGCTCATGGCGGGGCGCAGGTCGATCTCCCCGTACGTCTCGGGGCACGGGTAGAAGCCGTAGAGCGAGATGCCCAGGCGCACCATGTCGAAGTGGACCTCGGGGTAGCGGATGCCCGCCGCCGAGTTGGCCGCGTGCACGATGCCCGGGTCGACGCCGGCGGCGCGCAGGGCGTTCACCGCCTCGAGGAAGCGCTTCGCCTGGATCTGGAAGTCGAGCGTCTCGGCGCAGTCGGCTGTGGCGAAGTGCGTGAACGTGCCCACCAGGTCGAGCGCGCGGTGGAAGCCCACCTGGTGCATGAAGGCCACCACCTCGTCGTGGCGCACGCCGATGCGGTTCATGCCCGTGTTCACCTTGAGGTGGAACGGTGCGCGCAAACCCAGCGAGTCGGCCGCCTCCGCGTACTGGATGGCGAACTCCGCGGTGTAGACGCTCGGCATGATCTTGTACGCCAGGAGCAGCGGGATGGAGGAGATCGGGGGCTCGCCCAGGATGAGGATGGGCGCGTTCACCAGCGCCTCGCGCAGCTGCACGGCCTCGTTGACGGTAGCCACGCCCAGGTACTCCGCGCCCGAGTTGAGCGCCGTCTTGGCGCAGCGCACCGCGCCGTGGCCGTACGCGTCGGCCTTCACCACGGCCATGAGGCGGCAGCCGCGCGCGAGGCGGCTCTTCACCGCCATGGCGTTGTGGCGGATGGCGGAGAGGTCGATCTCGACCCACGCCCAGCGGCGGTCGGCCTCGGGGATGGTGGCCAGCTTGTCGGGGTCGAAGCTGGGGGCGGCGCCTTCGTCCTCGGACGCGGTGAGGAACTGGCCCATGCTCCGAGACGCCGTCGGGGCGGAGGGCTTCCCCCAGACGCCCTCGGGCTTGCCCTCGCCGTCGCGCATGCCGGGCACCTGCCAGCCGGCGCTCGCCGCGCGGGAAGCCGATGCGTCGCGCGAGGCGCTCGCGGCCTTCGCGGCCGCCTCGGCCTCTGCCTTCTTGATGGCGTCGCTCGCCGAGACGAAGCCCGCGTCGTGGCGGGGCCTGCTGGTAAATCCGTTGGGAATGTCGCTCATGTTCCTCTCGCCTTACACCTGCGCCGCTGCGCGCAAGGCAGCGGCTCGCCGAATCACATCCCAGCAGTATAGCGCAAAAGCCCCGCCCCGAACGCAACGCAGGGCGGGGCTCACAGGACGCAAGGACGACGGGGCATGGCTTGCTGCTTACGGAACAGGGCCATCGGCACCCCACCCGCGACTCCAATGCAGCGGAGTGGCACGAACCTACGAGGTGTGGGGCGACAGAATCTTCGGAACGCTCGCGGTGTCGAGTTATCTGCTTGAACGCGTAGCACCTAAGCCAGATGGCGAAGCCGCATGCTGAGCCTCACGAGCAGCCTCACAGAAGCCGGCGAACATCATATGGACCTCGAAAAGAACCGGGAGGGATGCTCGATACGATCGCGGCACTCTCGGCAATATCGGTCTTTTCTTCACGCCTATCCGAACGACTTTCGGCTTTCACCGTCCCCTTAGGTATTAGCGGCTAGCTTATATAAGATTTGGTGACTCACCCTCTGATAGAATGATTGCTGATGATGTACTGCATTACGCATGAGGCGGAAGGGCGTGCGATGAAGTATCCCCGGCTTATCGAGGGCGAGGCGAAAGATCCCAAGGCGCAGGCGTTCCTGACAGACGACAGCGTCGTGCCTATGGCCATTGGGATCCCGAGTAACTTTCACGACCCGGCAAAGGAATCCGCTCCGCCTCGCGACATAAGCCTTAACGCTTTCGCACGTACATGCATGATCCAAGAGCTGAGTGAGGGAGGCTAACGGCATGAACGAATCCGATACGAGGCTCAAGCTCATAGACCCGGCGCTCAAGAAGGCCTGGAAGCTCGACCAAATCCGCACTGAGTACTACTTCACTGATGGCGAGATCGTCGTTCGCAGCCGTATGACGTCACGCAAGAAGCCCAAGAAGGCGGATTATCTTCTCCTTTACGCTCCCGACGTTCCCATCGCCATCGTTGAGGCGAAGGACACCGAGCACAGCATTGGCGCAGGCTTGCAGCAGGCTATGGGCTACGCGCAATCCCTCGACGTGCCTTTCGCTTACAGCAGCAACGGCAAGGGCTTCATCGAGCATGACTTCTTTACCGGCAAAGAGCGCAGCTTCGGGATGAACGAGTTCCCAACGCCAGAAGACCTCTGGGACCGGTACTGCGCCACAAAGGGGCTCTATGACAAAAGAATGGAGGAAGCCGTCACCAGCCCTTACTATTACGAGCACGGCGGCAACGTTCCCCGCTACTATCAGCGCATCGCGGTCAATCGCACCATCGAGACAATAGCCAAGGGCGGAAAGCGCGTACTGCTAGTCATGGCTACCGGCACGGGCAAGACCTACACTGCCTTCCAGATTGTGCACCGCCTGCGCAGCATCGGAGCTGCCCGCAAGGTGCTTTATCTGGCAGATCGCAACATTCTGATCGATCAGACGAAGGACGGCGACTTCAAGCCTCTGCAAAAGGTGACCACGAAGGTGGAGCACCGCAAACTCGACCCCGCCTACGAAGTGTACTTCGCGTTGTACCAGCAGCTCGTCGGCGAGAACGATGAGGAGATATTCAGAGCCTTCGACAAGAGCTTCTTCGACCTCATCATCGTGGACGAGTGCCATCGTGGCAGCGCCTCGGAAAATTCGGCTTGGCGCAAGATACTCGAGTATTTCAACCCCGCCATTCAGATCGGCATGACGGCAACGCCCAAGGAGACCGAGGATGTATCGAACATCGACTACTTCGGCGAGCCTGCCTATACCTACTCGCTCAAGCAGGGCATCGAGGACGGATTCCTCGCACCTTACAAGGTCGTGCGGCCGAAGCTCAACGTCGATGTATACGGATACCGGCCCATCGCAGGCACGGCAGACGACAAGGGCCAGATCATCGAGGACCGCGTATACGAGAAATACGACTTTGACCGAGACATGGTCATTAAAGAGCGTACCGAGGAGGTCGCCAAAAAGGTGACGCAGTTCCTCAGGGAAACCGACCGTTATTCCAAAACCATCGTATTCTGCGTAGACATCGATCACGCCGAGCGCATGCGACAGGCTCTCGTCAACGAGAACAGCGATATCGTGGCCGAGCATCCGAACTACATCATACGCATAACGGGAGACTCAAAAGAGGGCAAAGATCAGCTTGAAACATTCATTGACCCTGACGAGACGTTTCCCACCATCGTGACTACATCGAAACTTCTCACCACGGGCGTGAACTGCAAGACGTGCAAGGTCATCGTGCTCGACAACATTTTCGGAGAGGCGGGCATGACCGAGTTCAAGCAAATAGTCGGGCGCGGGACCCGTATCTGCGAATCGTACGGGAAGCTGTACTTCACCATACTCGACTTCCGCGACGCCTCGCGCTTGTTCGCCGACCCAACGTTCGACGGAGAGCCGGTTCAAATATACGAGCCGGCGTCTAACGAACCGATCAACCCGCCAGTTTCGCCCCCTGCCATTACGCCTGTTCCGGACCCGCCAGCCTGGCCGGGCAACGGCAACGGCAACGGCAACGAGGCCCACGGTCGTGCAAAGTACTACGTATCCGGCGTCCCCGTGCACATCGTATCCGAGCGCGTCGAATACTATTCCACGAACGGCGAGCTCGTCACGGAAAGCCTGAGGGACTACACGCGCAAGAACATCCTCGGCGAGTATGACACGCTAGACCACTTCCTCATCGCGTGGAACGCCGAAGACCGTAAGCAGGCCATCATTGACGAGCTAACGGAACGGGGCGTGTTCTTGAATGAACTGCGCCGCGAGTCAGGTCAGCACGAAATGGGCGATTTTGACCTGATCTGTCATGTCGCCTACGACGCAAAGCCGCTCACACGCAGCGAAAGGGCGAACAACGTCAAGAAGGCCGGATACCTCTACGAGTACGAGGGCGTTGCCCGTGAGGTGCTGGAAGCACTGCTCGACAAGTTCGCGACCTCTAATCTCGTCGATCTGGACGACGCCCGAATTCTCAGCCTTGAGGAGTTTCGCCAGTTCGGCAGCCCTGTGACAATAGTCAAGGTGTTCGGCGGAAAAGACAAGTTCGTGGAGGCCGCGCAAGGTCTCGAAAACGCACTCTACTCTGCATAGCAAGAAGGGAACTATATGGCACTCGGCTCTTTGGTTAAGACCCTGCAGAACATCATGCGCAACGATGCTGGCGTGAACGGTGATGCCCAGCGCATCGAGCAGATGACCTGGCTCTTCTTCCTCAAGATCTACGACGCAAAAGAGGAGGAATGGGAGCTTTACGACAACGATTACGAGTCCGTCATCCCCGAGGGGCTTCGTTGGCATAGCTGGGCCGTCGATCACCTGGACGGCAAAGCCCTTACCGGCGACGAGTTGCTGCGATTCGTGAACAACGAGCTGTTCCCAACCTTGAGCGGCCTGGAGCTGGGACCTAGTGCGCCACTTCGGCAGGTCGTCGTGAAGGCAGCCTTCACCGATGCCAACAACTATATGAAGGACGGCATCCTGCTGCGCCAGGTGGTCAACGAGATTGACAACGCCGTCGATTTCACCGAGTACAAAGAGCGTCACGCTTTCGGTGAGATCTACGAGACGATATTGAAAGATCTGCAATCCGCCGGCAACGCAGGTGAATTCTATACTCCCCGCGCTGTCACTGACTTCATGGCCGAAATGCTCGACCCCAAGCTGGGCGAAAGCGTGGCGGACTTCGCATGTGGCACAGGCGGCTTCCTTACGAGCGCGCTCAAGCTGCTGACACCTCAGATAAAGACGCCTGCGGACCAGATAGCGTACTCAAACAGCATCTACGGTATGGAAAAGAAGCAGCTGCCCTATCTGCTATGTGTGACGAACATGCTCCTGCACGATATTGACTCGCCGCACGTCTTTCACGGTAACTCGCTCGACCATGACATTCGCGACTACAAGCACCAGAAGGGTGGCCAGTTCGACATAGTGCTGATGAACCCGCCTTACGGCGGGTCGGAGAAGGCGTCCATCCAGGGCAACTTCCCCACAGCACTACGCAGCTCCGAGACAGCTGACCTCTTCCTAGCGCTCATTCTCTACCGGCTCAAGAGAAACGGTCGCGCGGCGGTCATCATCCCCGACGGATTCCTGTTCGGACAGGATTCAGCCAAACTGGAAATCAAGCGCCGCCTCGTGGAGGAGTTCAACCTGCACACCGTGGTGCGCATGCCGCAGAGCGTGTTCGCGCCTTACACGTCCATCACGACCAACATCCTGTTCTTCGACAACACGGACAAGAGTGACGGCGTGTGGTTCTACCGCATGGACATGCCAGAGGGGTACAAGCATTTTTCGAAGACCAAGCCGATTCGGGACGAGCATTTCAGCCACGTACGCGAATGGTGGGCCAAGCGCAAGGAGATCGAGCTGCCAGACGGACCGAAAGCCAAGCGATACGCGGTGGACGAGCTGGCGGCTGGCGGCTACAACTTCGACTTATGCGGTTATCCGCATGAGGAAGAAGAGATCCTGCCACCTGACGAGCTCATCCGCAACTACCGTGCCGAGCGAACCAAACTTGATGCCGAGATAGATGCGAAGCTCGCCCAAATCTGCGAGATCCTTGGAATCGAGGCTTAGATGAAGGCCAAAGACCTCCGCAATTCGATTTTGCAGCTAGCCGTGCAAGGCAAGCTGGTACCGCAGAACCCTAACGACGAGCCCGCCTCCGTGCTTCTTGAGCGCATCCGCGCCGAACGAGCGAAGCTCATCAAGGAGAAAAAGATCAAGGCTCCAAAAAATGGCGAATCGATCATCTATCGTGGTTCCGATGGGTCGCACTATGAGAAGCGCGGCAAGGGCGAGTCAGTCTGTATCGAGGATGAGATCCCGTTCGAGATCCCCGAGAGCTGGACGTGGGCAAGATTTGAAACAGTAATCACGATCACATCAAATCTCGTTCAGCCAAACGCCTATGGGGCTATGCCACATATCGCTCCGGATAGCATCGAGAAAGAATCGGGTAAACTGCTCCCATTTCGTACAGTTGCTGAGGACGAGGTTAAAAGCAGCAACCATCTCTTCCACAAGGGACAGCTACTCTATTCAAAGATTCGCCCGGGATTAAGGAAGGTCGTTATTGCGCCATGTGATGGCCTCTGTAGCGCAGATGTGTACCCGCTGAGCACGTGCCTTAACGTTCATTACGCTATGGCTTTCCTGCTCGGTGATTACTTTACGCACGAGACGCTTAAAGGTGATACGCGTGTAAAGATGCCAAAGACAAACCAAACTGCCTTAAACGCAATTCTTGTGCCGATACCTCCGATAAAAGAACAGAAAAGGATCTCCGAGCGCGCTGCTGACCTGATGCCCTTGATTACCGAATACGGTACTCTCGAGGAAACGCGCGAGACACTTGACGCCGAGCTACCCGATCGCCTGCGCAAGTCAATATTGCAGCTCGCCGTGCAGGGCGGGCTCGTCGAGCAGGACCCGGACGACGAGCCCGCGTCCGTACTGCTAGAGCGAATCCGCAGCGAACGCGCCCGGCTCGTCAAGGGGAAGAAGGCCAAAGCGTCCAAGGGTGGCGAGTCGGTTATCTGGCGCGCTTCCGATGGCGGCTACTATGAGAAGCGCATCGACGCCAAAGGCCACGAGTCCGACCCTGTCTGCATAGACGATGAGATCCCATTCGATATCCCCGATAGCTGGGAGTGGGCTCGGATCTCCTCAGTGTTCAATCTCGTACGTGGCTCAGGAATCAAGAGAACCGAGATAACCGAAACAGGTGAGCCGTGTGTTCGTTATGGCGAGCTCTATACGACGTATAGGACCGAGATCGCCGTGCCGGCTTCGCATACGAACTTAGATGTCTACAATAGGGCCCATAAGCTCCTCAACGGCGAGATAGTTGCGACGCTTACAGGAGAGAACGACATCGACATCGGGCGGACGGTTGTCAACAACACAGGAAAGGCTATCGCCTTCGGTGGAGACCTTCTCGCGTTGAAGGGTAACTATGTAGATGGTAACTTTGCCATGCTTTGCATGAACGCTCCTTATATGCGATTGCAAAGGACGGCTGCCGCAAGCGGCAACATCATCGTTCATCTCTCAGCCGGCAGGATTGGCAATTTCCTTATAGCCATACCGCCGACTGAAGAGCAAAGGCGCATAGTCAGCCGCAGCAAGGAACTATTAGCTGCCTTAGGCTAAACAATCCTCCATGTCGGACGAAAGGAGTCTTGCATGGAGGATTACAGAACCTACCTGGTCGAGAAGGGATTCTCGGCATACACGGTCGAATCGTACCTGTTTGCGATTCGGCAGCTAAACGAACGTTTCGGAACAAAACTGACCAATGAAGGGCTGCTCGCTCACAAAGACTGGCTGGCCGCACACTTCGCCGCCAAGACGGTGAACCTGAGAATCACGGCCATAAACTCATATCTGGACTTTACGGAATTTCAAGGCATCCGATTAAAAAGCCTGCGCATCCAGCAAAAACCCTATCTCGATAACGTCATCAGTCAAGAGGAATACGTGCTCATGCGGGATGCGCTTCTCCAAGATGGCGAGCTGTTCTGGCATTACGTTGTCCGCTTTCTCACGTGCACAGGCGCCCGCATCAGCGAGCTGCGCATGTTCACAGTGGAGTCAGTGCGCATCGGGCATCTCGACATCATCTCGAAAGGTCAAAAGCTCAGACGTATCTACATCCCATCGCGGCTACAGCACGATGCGGAGGATTGGCTCGATATGTCTGAACGTACCGATGGTTACCTGTTTGCTAGTAACGGCGACAAGCCCATGACATCGAGGGGCATATCCATGGGACTCAAACGTTACGCCGAGAAGTATGGTATCAACCAGGATGTTGTGTATCCTCATTCTTTCCGACATCGCTTTGCCAAGAACTTCATCGAGCGCAACCCTGACATTTCGCTTCTCGCCGACCTTATGGGACACGAAAGCCTTGAGACGACGCGTATCTACCTGCGGCGCACTGCCTCGGAGCAGCGCGCCGCAGTTGATGCAGCTATTGATTGGTGAGTTGTGAGAGCACCTTTTCGAGCTTCGCGACAATCCTTAACTGCTCCCTATGAGGCGGAATCGGAATGAGGTAGCTTCGCACGGTATCCTGAGACAGCTCCTTCTGCTTCGTACTACCACTCGCTTGATCCTCAATAACTGACTGCACAGAAGGTCCTGTAAAATATGCGAAAGCAAAGCGGCAATTAAGCCAGTCTTGCAGCGTTCGAATAACAGTAACGTGACTATCGGCAACTGCCCACCCGTACTCGTTCACAGACGCATCGTAGATCGCCATTCGGCCCAGTGTCCCCAATCCGGTCGAGTTCCAGAGAAGGTCGCCGTCTTGAAGAATGCGCTCTGCTGCATATGAATCGACCGTACTCGGGTCAATGAACTTTGCGAGCTCAAGCGAAAAACCTGACCATTGGTTACACTTCTGCGCAACAACCGGGTACTTCTTGACAGGGGAGTACCTTGGCGACTTACCACGTTGAATGTAGGTCGTTACGCTCTCAAGCCGCGCCCACTCCCAGCTATCGGGGATATCGAATGGGATCTCATCGTCTATGCAGACAGGGTCGGACTCGTGGCCTTTGGCGTCGATGCGCTTCTCATAGTAGCCGCCATCGGAAGCGCGGTAGATGACCGACTTGCCTCCCTTGGGGGCCTTGAGCTTCTTCTCCTTGATAAGCTGCGCGCGCTCGGCCCAGATGCGATTGAGAAGGGCTGATGCGGGCTCGTCAGAGGGATCCTGCTCGACGAGCTTGCCTTGCACGGCAAGTTGCAGGATCGACTTGCGGAGCTTGTCGGGAAGCTCCGCGTCGAGACGTTCGCGGGAGTCTTCGAGGGCGCCGTAGTCGTCTACGAGCAGGGCCAGCTCAGCAATCCGCTGCAGAATGCGCGCTTGTTCTTCGGCCGGCGGCATTGGATACAAGAACTGCTCAAAGCTCTTTGCGGCGAGATTGGGCTGTGCAGTCCCGTTGTCATAACTGCGGATGCTCGCAGCTGTTATCGGAGCATCAAACAAAGCGAGCAGAAAGCGTCGAAGGGTATCCAGCGAAATAAAAGGTCGGACTATTACGAGCGATGACGCGATAGCGCCGTTTTCAAACGGAAAGATTCCGAACTTGCCAAGCGATCCCCTAATGCAGAAAACAATGTCATTGCGCTGAAGGATGCCTGCTCGCAAGGCTCCAAATTGCGCGTCTGTCATATAGAGCATCTGGTCTTCGATCACGATGCTATCGTTGATGTTCACTGCGCTGACAAACGGAATGCCCTCCGTAGTCAGTTTTGATTTTGCTGGATAGTTTTTTCCTCTGTCGCCATTCAAAACAGAGGCAATCGACTCCAGCCGCACCCACTCCCAGCTCTCAGGAATCTCGAACGGTATCTCGTCATCTATGCAGACCGGTTCGCTCTCTCCGCCCCTGGCATCTACCCGTTTCTCATAGTGCGACCAATAGGAAAATAAAACCGGGCCACCAGAGGCAACCCGGCACAATTTGACGACGAGTAGCTTTAGGCCAGCAGCAAGCTGTTTGCACCAAGGTATTCCATGAAGGAATCGATGATCCGTTCAGTGCGATCGTCGATTTCCTGCATCGTGAAGTCGACTTGGCCGTCGGCCATCAACAAGAGTTCGCGGTTGCCCGTGCCCTCGCGATACCCGCGCGCGCTCTCGAAGCCTCGGTAGTATTTCTTCTTGTCCTCGAAGCGGTAGTCTGATGCGCGGATGTTGATGCGCTTCTCGAGCAGCGCCTTGTTGCCTAGGGCTTCGAGCTTCGATTTGTCACCGTTCTCGACCTCCGCGCGCTTTTTTGCATAGATGTGCTCGATCTCAAAAACCGTGTTCAGTTCGAGAAGCGGCTGACCCTCATCTTCGAAAGCCCACCATGCAAGCATGGAGCGCGTAATGGGGCGGCCATTATTAAAGGCGTAGGCCATGAAGCGACCGCGCAGCGCCTCGTGGTCGAAGCGATGCTCGGCAAATTCAACCTCCTCGCCTTTGACGATACGGATGAGCTCGGGGTATACAGGCGTGCGAAGCGAGTTGACACCCGGACGCTCAATCGCATAGGCCCAGATGAAGGCTGTTATCTTGTGCAGGAATTCGTAGAATTCGACCTCGTCGAGCTTGTCTTCCTTATCCTTGTGGGTCATGAACCAAACAGAAACGATATAGGCCCACATGCCGTTCGGTGCATAGCTGAGAACGAAAAGCCGGCGAAGCACCCGCTTGGAGAACAGCTGGTCGTCCTGCTCGGATACGGCCATCCAGAACGCCGCGAGAGCTTCAAGGTTTTCAAGCGTCTCCTCGGACTTGAGCAATTTGTACGAGTCGCGTTCGTAGAAGTCGCGCAGGGCCTCGGTCGTGGTGTTGCGGTTGCCCTGCTTGGCGCGCTCGTAATACATATAGCGTGTGAAGAGCTCGTCCATAGGCGTTCCACGTGACGGCTTGAAAATCTTGTCGGTAATGTCCTCTAGCGCCTTCCAGCGCTCTATAAATCGGTCCTTCTCGTTGCGATCGGAGAAGAACTTGTAGAACTGCGACTTGAAAATGTCCGCGTCAGACAGTGGCAAACCGCGGTCATTGAGCGTCGAGAAGATGCGGAGAGCCGTTCCTTGGGATTCGGCCTCAATGGGCAGAAGGATCACGTTATTGAGGATACGCCAGACAAAGATGGCCACGTATGTCGGATACTTGCTCACGAGTTCAGAGATCTTGTCCTGGTAGAAGACAAACGTCTTGGCATACTTACTCTTCTGGCCAACCTTGACTTCTCCGGTGCTGAGGATGGAAAGAAACTCCTCCTTGTCCTTGTCTGAGGCGACTTCGGAATCGATCTTGAGCTTTGTCTTGTCGACCTTGTTGAGGGCGCCTGTTTTCCAGATGCAGGTCTCAAGATCAGCATGCATGGTCTTCGAGTCGCCGTCCTTCATGAACTCGAACTTCGAGCAGAAGGCGCGAAGAAGCAGCATGATGGTAGTAAGGCGCTGCTGGCCGTCGATGATCTCCAACTTGTCATCTGCATTGCGGAATGTCACGATAGGACCGAGGAAGTATTCTTCGTTCTCGTCAAATTCCTCTTCTCCCTCACCTGGAAGTGCAAAAGCGAAAAGATCATCCCAAAGAGTCCCGCACTCATCTTCGGTCCATGCATAGGGACGCTGGTAGTCAGGAATGAGGAAATCGGCTTTCTTGGCTGTGAGAAGATCTTTGATGGTCTTTTGGTCGATGTTGAGTTTCGACATATGAACGGTCCTTTACGGCTTGCACCTGCAAATCTTTAGTCATTTTAACGCGAAATACTGCGTTTCGAATTAGCCGACAGCTCAGCATTGCTGCTAATTGACCAGCTTGCGACATCACTCAACTACGCCTTCGCCAGTTTGGGTGCAGGCATTGCTCGTCTATACCTGACTGACGATGAAAGGCCATGTAAGATGAATGGTGAAGCCCGATGCAGAGCTAAACCGAAACGAGCGCGAGGAAGAAAACAGGCGATATCGGAGAACAGCACCCCCTGCAGCTACTTCTTTCCCGCGCCTCATCGTTTAGATCCGTGGGGTCTCTAGCGTGCGTCTTCACCGATGATTACCTACCCTTGAATTTGATGAGCACGCACTCACGAAGGGCGAAGTCGGTGCCTCCTTCTCGCAACCTTGATACGCAGCAACGCAAAGGAAGAAATAAACTTACAGAATGCTTCTAGCCAATCAGCTAAGGAGCTACACGCGCAATATCCCGACAAGAAGGCTACCTTTGCCGAGCTGTTGTATTTGTGCATGGAGCTAAGGAAGTCGGGGTGCATACGCGACGGCATCGTCAAACAAGTGAACCTCGACCTGCAAAGCGAGTTCCCGGACGCCAAGGGATTCGACACCACAAACCTGTGGTACATGAAGAAGTGGTATCAGTTCTATGCCAACGAAACAGAGAGCCCATTCCTCCAACAGCTCGTTGGGGAAATGGGTGGCGTGGCCCCTGTGCGGCTCGAACAGGTTGGCAACGTGGAATCTCCACTGGATTGGCGGAGAAACGGCTTTTCCAGCGACATTTGGCTTTATGCCGTGGCGTCACCACGCTGAGACAATCGCCTACTGCGAGTCCATCGGAAAGACCGCCTGCGTTATGCCCCGAACAGGTCACAAGCGCCTTGCCCGCTTGATATAATCCGCCTCACCAGACTGAGAGCGAAAGGGGTGGAAGCTATGGCAAACGAAGAGAAGGGCCTGTCCGTCGAGTCCGTGGAGGCGGAAGAAAACACGTCAGTCGCAATCGTTTCCGCGAACGAGCCGGCCATACGCGACCTCATATACACGGTGCGCGGCATCCAGGTCATGCTCGACAGCGATCTGGCGAAGCTGTACCAGGTCGAGACTAAGGCGCTCAACCAGGCCGTCACGAGGAACCCCAGGCGCTTCCCCGAGCGCTTCTGCTTTAGGCTCATGCGGGACGAGGCCGAAGACCTAAGGTCACAAATTGTGACCTTACGCCCTGAGCTGGGAAAACAGACCTCCTGGTGGCGGTACATGCCCCGAGTGTTCACCGAACAGGGCGTCTCGATGCTCTCCGCCGTGCTTCGCAGCGACACCGCCGTGGACGTGAGCGTGCGCATCATGGACGCCTTCGTCGAGATGCGCCACTTCATCGCCGGCAACGCCGCCATGTTCGAGCAGGTGCGGGGCGTGGAGCTGAAGCTGCTCGAGTACCAAAAGACAACCGACGAGCGCTTCGAGCGGGTGTTCGACTACATGAACACGCACGAGGCGCCGCGGCAGAAGGTGTTCTTCGACGGCCAGGTCTGGGACGCCTTCGAGCTCCTGGTGTCGCTCGTGCGGCGCGCCGAGCGCAGCATCGTGCTGGTCGACGGCTACGTGGACGCAGGCACCCTCAACATCTTGGCAAAGAAGGCCGACGGCGTAAACGTCACCGTATGGACCCGCCCACACGCAAGCCTCACCCAGCGCGATGTCGCGACATTCAACGCCCAGTACCCGCAGCTCACAGTCAAGCACACAACTGCCTTCCACGACCGCTTCCTCATCATCGACGGCATCAAGTGCTATCTCATCGGCGCCTCCCTCAAGGACGCGGGGAAGAAGAGCTTCGCCGTCGCGCGCATCGAGGACGAGGAGTCCGTGCGCGCCATCCTCGCACGCCTCGAGAGGTAGGGGCTGGCAGGCCTGCTCGCCCGGGAGGCGGCAGGACTCCCAGTGGCCGCCGGCGGCGGTCATCTTCACGGCGTGGGGCAGCACGCCCACGATGCCCCCAGTTCTCGGTGGCAGCCTTCGCAGGGCCGGGAAGGCTGACCACGAGCTGCAAATGTTGCATTGATGGCTTCGTTCGCAGTATCGTGGCAAAGAGGTCACCTCTGCCGGGTTGTTGCGTTTGCGCATGGAGCCGAGGAGGGCAGAGCGCGTACGCGACGGCATCGCGAACGAGACAAAGAAGCTGCACCATGGCTGATGATGCTGCATCTGAGAGCGACACAAGAATTCCTCGCATGGTCAAGTCGCATGACGTGTCGCTGGACGCCGAATACGCGGACTGGATTCGCGAGATCAAGCTCCGCTATCGTAGCACGCAGGTAAAGGCGGCAGTTAAAGTCAGCTCCGAACAACTCCTGTTCAACTGGGAGCTGGGACGGGATCTCGTCGCGCGAAGGGCGGAGGAGCGCTGGGGGGTCTGGGGTTGTCGAGCAGGTTGACAACGCAGAGACGAGAGGCAACTGCACCAGCTTGGTGCAGAAATGATGACCAAAACTCGCTGAGTGGCTGCGACTGAGTGGATGCCAAGCGAAGAAAACGCTCCTGTCGCAAGCATCCTCCACTTGGTATAATCCGCCTCACCAGACCAGGAGCGAAAGGGCGGAAGCTATGGCACGCGAAGAGAAGGACTCGTCCGCCGAGCCCATGGAGGCGGAAGAAGGCACGTCGGCCGCAATCGTCCCCGTGAGCGGGTCGGCCATACGCGACCTCATATATACGATACGCGGTACTCAGGTCATGCTGGACAGCGACCTGGCGAGGCTGTACCAAGTTGAAACAGGGGCGCTCAACCGTGCTGCCAAGCGCAACGAAGACCGCTTTCCCGAAGATTTTCGATTTCAGCTTACCCGCGAAGAACTCGCTGACTTAAGATGCCAAATTGGCATCTTAGCTGGTCAATCTCATGAAACGAAGATCGGCAGAACATATATGCCCTTCGTTTACACCGAGCAGGGCGTGGCTATGCTGTCAGGAGTCTTGCGCAGCGACGTCGCCATTCAAGCAAGCGTCCAGATAATGCGAGCCTTCGTCGAGATGCGCCACTTCATCGCCGGCAACGCCGCCATGTTCGAGCAGGTGCGGGGCGTGGAGCTGAAGCTGCTCGAGTACCAAAAGACAACCGACGAGCGCTTCGAGCGGGTGTTCGACTACATGGGCACCCACGAGGCGCCGCGGCAGAAGGTGTTCTTCGACGGCCAGGTCTGGGACGCCTTCGAGCTTTTGGTGTCGCTCGTGCGGCGCGCCGAGCGCAGCATCGTGCTCGTCGACGGCTACGTGGACGCAGGCACCCTCAACGTCCTGGCCAAGAAGCAAGACGGCGTGAGCGTGACCGTGTGGACCCGTCCGGGCACGCGCCTCACTCAGCGCGACGTCGAGACCTTCAACGCCCAGTACCCGCAGCTCACAGTCGAGCACACAACCGCCTTCCACGACCGCTTCCTCGTCCTTGACGGCGCGCAAGGCTATCTCATCGGAGCCTCCCTCAAAGACGCCGGGAAGAAGAGCTTCGCCGTCGCGCGCATCGAGGACGAGGAGTCCGTGCGCGCCATCCTCGCGCGCCTCGAGAAGTAGGGGCGAGCAGGCCTGCTCGCCTGGGAGCCGGCAGGCCTGCTCGCCCGGGAGGCGGGAGAACCCTAGTGGCCGCCGCCGGCGGTCATCTTCACGGCGTGGGGCAGCACGCCCACGATGCCCTCCCAGTTCTCGGTGGCCGCCTTCGTGGAGCCGGGCAGGTTGATCACGAGCGTGCTTCCGCGCTGCATGCACACCGCGCGCGAGAGCATGGCGTTCGGCGTGATCTTCAGGCTGTGAGCGCGCATGGCCTCGGCGATGCCGGGCACGTTGCGGTCGCACACGTCCATGGTGACGGCAATTGCGTCGGAGTCGCTGCAGGATTCTTCTGGACAGCGATTTTCGAACGCCTTCTTGATCGACGAGTCCTTGAAGCGGCGGCGAGCCACCCAGCTTTCGTCCCACTTCGCCGAGACAGCTTCCACAAGTCGTGCAAGAGAACTCCTGCCATCTCCCAGTTCGTGCTCACAGCAAAAGAGCTCGGTGCGTCATCACTTCGAATATCCTGCGGTAAAATGAGGCGGATGAACGACGAACCGTCAGGAGTACGAATTGCCCAAGACGCTGAACTCCCTCATGAAGCACCTCCGCGACGGCGGCATCGCCATCGGCGGCTCGACGCAAAAACGCCGGCTGAAAAACATCGGCTACTACCACGGATACAAAGGCTATCGCTTCGCCGGAAACGCCTCGAACAGGCTTCCCCTCACTAACTTCTCGCAGGTTGCAGATCTCTACGACTTTGACACGCAGCTCAAAGCGCTGTTCTATCCCCGCATCATGTCTATCGAGACCGCGTTGAAGAACTACACACTAGAAGCCGTGCTGAGGGACGCCAGTTCGGCGACCTTCGAGGATATTTGGCGCAGAAGCCTCACCGACTACCGCAGCTACACCGGCAGGACGTACCGCAAGGCGTGGGAGACGCGCCAACGTCTGCGCAGCGAGATCGACGGCATCATCTACGGTCATAGGGGGCGCGACGTCATCGGCCACTTCCGCGATGCCGACAAGGACATTCCCATCTGGGCTATCTTCGAAGTTATGACGCTTGGAAACTTCGGCTCGTTCTACGATTGTCTCGATAGGCGCGTCAAGACGGTCATCGTGCGCGACCTCGGCATGCCCACCAATCTGGATTCCGAGCTCCGCCTCAAGGAGATCGTGTTCGCACTCAAGGATTTCCGCAATGCCATAGCCCACAACGGCATTGTGCTCGACGTACGATTCCAATCTGGCTCCATCAACACGGGTGTCGCCCAGCTCCTCAAGCAGGAAACTGGTATCGGCAAGATCGACTTCACGGACATCACCGATTACGTCATCCTGCTCGTCTATCTCATGCGCAGGATGGAGTTCACGAAAACGGAGTGCAAGCAGCTCATAGCGGGGTACGAGATGATCCTCGAAAGGTACCGCAACGAGCTGCCCATCAACATATTCTCGAAGCTCATCAAGACGAGTACGAGAGGCAAGCTAACCGCTCTCCGACAGTTTGTGAGCAATGGCTAATCAGAATCTATGGGCTTGACTTGCGTGGTAGAATGCAGTTAATAGCGGTGGAAGGTTTCGGCCGACACCTGGGAAAGCCCGATGCGTCGGGCTTTTCTTACGCTACGACAACCCTCTAATCTCAGGGACAGATCATCCAGGACCTTCCCGTGAGTCATGCATGTTTTAGCCTCACGCAACAAGAGGTAGCCAACATGATCCACATGGCTAGTAACCCGTTTTGGTACCGGCAATCAGCACATTTGGGTCTGCTCATCTGGAAGGCAGCAGGGACTCCTAGTGACCGCCGCCGGCGGTCATCTTCACGGCATGGGGCAGCACGCCCACGATGCCCTCCCAGTTCTCGGTGGCCGCCTTCGTGGAGCCGGGCAGGTTGACCACGAGCGTGCTCCCGCGCTGCATGCACACCGCGCGCGAGAGCATGGCGTTCGGCGTGATCTTCAGGCTGTGGGCGCGCATGGCCTCGGCGATGCCGGGCACGTTGCGGTCGCACACGTCCATGGTGGCCTCGGGCGTCACGTCGCGCAGCGAGAGCCCGCTGCCGCCGCAGGTGAGCACCACGTCCACCTTCAGGTCGTCGGCACAGTGCTTGATGGCCTGCGCGATGTGCGGGCGCTCGTCGCGCACGAGCGTGTGGGTGCGGCACACCCACCCCTGCTCGGCGATGAGCTTCTCGAGCGCGTCGCCCGCGAAGTCCTGGGTCAGGTCGCGCGTGTCGGAGCACGTGACGATGCCGAACGTGATGGGCTTGATTTCCTCAGACATGCTGTCTCCTATCGTTCAAAGTTGGATATCGTTCCGCAAAGGCAAGCGAAATGCCCCTAGATCGCCACTTCCTCGGGTACGTCGAGCAGGAAGCATTCCACCAAATCGCCCGCCGCCTTCGACTCCATGCCCTCGGGCATCACGGCCATGCAGTTGCTCTTCTGGATGACGCCGAACAGCCCCGAGCTCTGGTTCTTCGCAGGCGTGACCACGTAGGCGCCCGCCTCGTCCTTCGTGAGCGTGGAGCGCATGAGGATGCGGCGCGGGTCCTTCTTCCGCACGTCCTTCGACAGCGCGGCCATCACGTGCGGGTGCGCAAGGCAGCTGTACCCCTGCATCTTGCGCAGCGCCGGGCGGATGATCATCTCGAAGCCGCAGTAGGCCGCGGCCGGGTTGCCCGGCAGGCCGAACACCGGCGTGCCCTTCACCAGACCGAACGTCTGCGCCTTGCCCGGGCGCATGTTCACCGTGGTCATGTAGAGCTCGCCGGTGCCCTCCACCACGGGCTTGATGAAGTCGAAGTCGCCGTTGGCGGCGCCGCCCGTGGTCACCACGAAGTCGAACGCGTCGGCAGCGGCGAGGACCGCCGCCTCGAGCGCCTCGTAGGTGTCCTCCACGATGGGGAGGATGGTGGGCACAGCGCCCGCCTGCTTGGCGCAGGCCGCCATGGCGTAGCTGTTGGAGTTGCGGATCTTGCCCGCCGCGGGAACCTCGCTCGGGTCGACGAGCTCGCTGCCCGTGGCGATGACGGCCACCTTCGGACGGCGGTACGTAGCGAGCTCGAGCACGCCGCAGCCGGCGAGGAAGCCCACGCCCGCGCTGCTGATGACCTCGCCGGCGCCCACGATGACCTCGCCGGCGCGCGCCTCCTCGCCCGCGGGGCGGATGTTGGATCCCACCTTGGTCGGAGAAGCGAACGACACGACCGAGCCCGGCTTGCCGTCACCCTCGACCACGCCGACGATCTCGTACTTCACCACGGCGTCAGCGTCGGCCGGCAGCGGCGCGCCCGTCATGATGCGCACGCACTCGCCCGGCTCGATGGCGCCCTCGTACACGCTCCCCGCGCCGATCTCGGCGATGACCGCCAGGTTGACGGGCGCCTCCTCGCTCGCCGCCGCGATGTCGGACGCGTGCAGCGCGAAGCCGTCCATGGCCGCGTGGGCGAACGGCGCCACGTCGATGTCGCTGCGCAGGTCCTCGGCAGCCACGCGGCCGATGGCGTCCAGGATGGAAACGCGCTCGACGGGTAGCGGCTCCACGTGCGACAGGACGAGCTCGACCGCCTCCTCGAGCGAAATCATCTCAGGCATAACTCCCCTTTCGAAACAGGCGCGCGAAAACCCGCGCGCGCCTCCGTGCATCGAAGCTCATTATACCGCTGAAAGAATAAGCCGCGGCGAGAACATCCGCGCCGTTGGTCACTCGCGGGAGGGCGCGCGGGAGCGACGGCGCGCACGCAGCCCAAGGCGCACGCGGCCCGCAGCGCCCCCGCCTCCCCTCGCGCTACGCGCGGGGCGCGCGGAAGCGGGCGAGCGGGATGAGGTAGAGGGCGGCATACCGGTAGACGAGGCGCCGCGGCAGGCTCGCGCGCTGCCAGTTGCCGGCCTCGAGCTTCTCGAGCAGGGACTCGACGATGCGCACCTCGAAGTCCCGAAGCGGCACCTGCCCGTAGCGCTCGCGCTCCATGAGGGCGATCGCGCGCAGGCACTCGGACGGATGCACCTCGGGGCGCGCCTGCGCGAGCGCGCCCGTGCGCTCGCGCGGCTTCAGGCCGCCAAGGTCCACGCCCGCGTCAGCCGCAAGCCGCTCCAAGCGCTCGAACAAAAGCGCCGACGCCGCGCCGTGCTCGCACGCACGGCGCAGGCGCGCGCTGCGCAGGCGCAGGCGCGCCAGGCGCTGCAGCTCGAGCACGCCCATCACGCACAGAAGCTCGATCATGCACAGAAGCACCAGGCCGATCCAGGCGAAGGGGCGCAGCTCCTCGGGCAGAAGCTCGGTCCAGTCCGGCGCTCCCTCGCCCGTCGAGCCCGTGTTCGCGTCATCGTCGCCGCCGCCCGCCACCTCGCGCGCGATCTCGACCGTCTCGCCCGACCCGTAGACGCGGTCGTAGAACCCCGGCGTCACCTCGACGGGCATCCACCCCGCGCCGTCGACGTACACCTCAGCCCACGCGTGCGCGTCGCCCTCGTCAAGCGTGCACGAAGTCTCGCTCGCCGCCCCCATGCGCCCGAGCGCGTCCTCGTCGAGCAGGTAGCCCTCCACGTAGCGCGCGGGAATGCCCACTTGGCGGAAGGCGAGCACCGCGGCGCTCGCAAACGCCGCCGCGTTACCCTCGCGGGCGTCCTCCAGAAACCACGTCACGTAGTCGGCCGGCTGCGCGCCCGCAGGCGCGAACTGCACGCCCTGCCCGTTGTAGTCGCAGCTCACGTCGAGCATCGTGCGAATGCGCGTGGACGCCGCGTACAGCGTGCCGTCCTCGGCGTCCCACGTGTCGTCGGCGAAAAAGAACTGCTCGACGGCGGGCGCCACCGCATCGGGGACCTCGAGGTAGCGATCGCGAACGAAGGACCGGTACGCCACCTCGCTGCGCAGGAAGTCCTGCTCGCGGGCGGCGAGGTCATCCTCCGCAGGTGCGGCGGCATCCACGTCCGCATCAAGCGCAGCCGCCTCCTCGTACACCCAGCCGCCCGGCGCCGTCACCTCAGCCATCTGCGCGTCGGTCACCACCTCGAACGTCGAGCTCTCGTTGCCGCCGAGCCGGTCCGTCGTGCGGTACAGGTCGAGCAGCGCACCCGGGCCGCTCGCCGTGGCAGACGTCGGCGCATACGCGTACCGCTGGTACGCACCGAGCGCGCGCACCGTCACGTCAGAGGTGCCGGCAACGCCGCCCTCCTCCGCGTCATCGAGCGCACGGTAGGCCGCGTACTGGGACAGCGCGTCGAAGCCGCGCGCGTCAAGCCAATTGAACAGCCCCGTCCAGTCGCCTTCGTAGTCCGCAGGCCGCAGGCGCTCGAACGCCGTCCCCGTGTACGTCGCACCCGCGAACCCGCGCAGGTAGAGCGGCTCGGACCTGCGCACGGCGTCAGCATCGGCGAAGCTCACCTCGAGGCGCTCGGCCGGCTGCTCACCCGGCGCCACGTTCATCGCATGCGCGGCAGCGAGATCGCCTTGGGGCAGCGTGTCTGACCCGAAGCGCAGCTCGTCAACAGCGGCCACGGCGTCTTCCTTCGCCGCATGCAGCCCCGCGCTTCCCCGATAGCCCGCGCACACGAACAGCACCATGCCCGTAACGACGGTTGTCGTAATGGCGAAGGAAAGCGTGGCGCGCGGCGGCATGTCGGCGCGGCGGGAGCAGCAGCTCACCAGCACCAGGCCCCCGAGGGTCAGGCAGCCGAAGGCGGGGGCGCCAAGCGTCTGCAGGAACAGCCCCGCCACGACGAGCAGCGCCGAAACGGCGCCTGCCGCAAGCGCGAGACGGCACGCGCATATCACATGCGCCAGCAGGCCTGCGGCCAAGCCCGCGAACACGGCGAACGCCAAAGCCGCCGCCTCAGGGACGCCCGTCACCGCAAAGTGCAGCACATAGCCGTCCACCTGGGCGTTCCACGCGTCGATGAACACGTTCGCCAAGCCTGCGCCCGCCACGCGCAGCAAAGAGCCTCCCATGACGAGGAGCATCACCAGCGCGAGCACCGCAAGCACCGCGATCACACCGTATGCCACGCGCAAAGGCCGCGCCGAGGCCAGCAGCACCGTCACGAGCACGGCGGAGAACACGCCCGCGGCCACGACATGCACAGGCCACGGAGCCACCAGCACGGCAAGCACCATGCCTGCGGCCAGCAGGGCGGCTGCCAGCATCTCAAGCACGCGTGACGCGTACGCGCCCGCATGCCCGCCAGCAAGGCCAGCGGTCACGCCGCCCGCGCGCCCGCCAACCGCGCCCGCGCGTTCGCGCGCGGCGTCAGAGCGTGATGCGATGCTCATGGTCGGCCACCCCCTTCGCCCGCAGCGTGAAGAGCCCGTAGCGCTCGCTGACCGAGCTCGCGGAGCCCGCAAGCTCGTCGTCCGTCACCACGACCACCGTCAAGTCAACCGTCTGCGCGAGGTCGGCCCAGGTGGCCTCGTCGTAGAAGCACGTCACCAGGATGACCTTCGTGAAGCGCTCGGAAAGCGTCTCCCCTGCCAGGACCTGCGACACCTCGCGTGCCGAAGGCGAGAGCGGCGTCGAGAGCAAACCGTCCGAGAACGCCGCGTGCGTCGCGACGTCATCGACCAGATGGCAGCTCACCTGCTGCTCATGCAGAAAGCCCGCATCGTGGAACACGCCCGCGCGCAGCAGCGCCTCAGAGAGCGAGAGCGCCACGGAAGCCACGCCGTTGCACGTCTCGTCGGACGCCTCCCTGCAACCGCAGGCTACGAGCGCCACGTCGTAGTCAGCCGGACGCGAGAACTGCCGCGCGATCAGCGCGTCGAACTTCGTCGAGAGCTTCCAGTGGATGCTCGCCAGAGAGTCGCCGGGGACGTACTCGCGCACGTCGAACACCTCGCCCACGTCATGGCCGCTCTTCGTGTTGTCGAACGAGTCGCCGAACACGTGCGCCTGCGGCGTCTGCGAGAGCAGCACCTCCGTGCGCACGCGCATCGGGCGCATCACGCTCTCGCAGCTCAGGTCGAGCGGCAGATGCGCGACGAACAGCCCCAGCGGGTCGGTCAGGCGCGCGTCACGCGCCTCCACGAGCATACGACCGTAGCGATCGGGCAGCACGGACAGGCTGCACGTGGAGTGCCGCGTGCTGACCGCCGCCTCCACCTCATGCTCCTCTTCCGTGTCGAACACGCAGTTCGCAACGCGCACGCGCAGCGAGACCACGGCCAAACACAGCGGGAGCCCCCGCTCGAGGCGCAGGCTGACGGCGCGCTCCTCGCCGATCTGGTAGGAGGGCTCCACGTCAACCGCCACGTGCGTAAACGACGCCGCGAGGCGCAGCTGCGCAAGCAAGACGACGGGCACGGCAACCGACGCCAGCAGAAACGCCAGCGACAGGGAGCTGTCCGCCCAGAAGTGGATCATCGCGGCCAGCACGATGACGAGCACAGATGCGACGCGGTTCTTCAACATGGGAGACTCGCGCGCCCCTAGCGCAGCATCGGGGAGCCCAACGTAGGAGCAGGCACCATCTCGATGACCTCGTCGAGCACGTCAGCCGCCGTCACGCCGTCGATGCGCGCCTGCGGGCGCATGGTCATGCGGTGCGCGCACACGTCCTTGAGCACGTAGAGCACGTCGTCGGGCGTCACGTAGTCGCGGTCGGAGAGCACCGCCGACGCGCGTGCCATGCGCACGAGCGTCAGCACGCCGCGCGGGCTCACGCCGAGCTGCACGAGCGGCATGGTGCGCGTGGCCTCGCACAGGCGCACGGCGTAGTCCATGATCTCGTGCGACACGCGGATGGTGGTCAGGTAGTGCTGGATCATGAACAGATCATCGCGCGTGGCCACCTCGCGCACGTCATCGAGCGGCGTCGAGGCCAGCTGCTCCTCGATCATGCGGATCTGCATGTCGTGGCTGGGGTACCCGATGGACAGCTGCACCATGAAGCGGTCAAGCTGCGAGTCGGGAAGCGGCTGCGTTCCCGCCGAGCCCATGGGGTTCTGCGTGGCAATGACGATGAACGGCTTGGGGATGTGATGCGTCACGCCGTCAACGGTGACACACTGCTCCTCCATCACCTCGAGCAGCGCCGCCTGCGTCTTGGCCGAGGTGCGGTTGATCTCGTCGCCGAGGAGCAGGTTGCAGCCGACCGCGCCCATCTTGAACTCGAAGGAGTCGGTCTGCTTGTTGTACATGCTGAAGCCCGTGATGTCGGAGGGCATGGTGTCGGGCGTGAACTGCACGCGGCGGAAGTCGAGGCCGAGCGCGCGCGAGAACGCGAGCGCCAGCGTGGTCTTGCCCACGCCCGGCGTGTCCTCGAGCAGGATGTGCCCGCCCGCGTAGATGGCCATGAGCACCTTGCGGATCACGTCGTCCTTGCCCACGATGGCCTTGCCCACCTCGCGGATGATCTGCTCGTTCTTCTTGATTATCATGCGGTCTCCCCCTCAGTAGGCTCAGCGGAACGGGTGGCGGAAGGCGAGGCCCCAGCTCCTTCGGACGCGCGGTCGGCTTCGGCGGCTGCCGAAGCCCCGTCAGGCGCAGCAACGGCATGCGATGAGTCGGCGCCGCCCGTTGAGGCAGCGCCATCAGCTGCCGCAGCGCCGTTCGGCTCGCCGGCGCTCGCCGCGGCAGGTTCGCCCGCATCAGGTGCGTCAGCGCTACCGCCCGCAGCCCCCTCCGCGTTCGCAGCCGCCGCGCTCTCGGCCGCCGCGCTCGCCTCGTCGGCTGCGCTTGAGGCTGCAGTGCCCTCGGCGGCTGCCGCGTCCTCAGCAGCCTCGCTCGCCGCAGCTGCCGCGTCCTCAGCAGGCTCGCTCGCCGCAGCGGCTGCGGCTTCTTCCGCCTCTTTCGCCGCGGCTGCAGCTGCGGCAGCCGCAGCCTCGTCGAACAGCATGCCACGTGCGGCTTCCTCGCCGACCGAGGCGGAGAGCACCGGCAGGTAGGCGTCATACGTCCCGTCGGGCACCTTCAGCTTGAAGTCTTTCGCCATGTTCGCAAACGCGTTCGCACCGAGCGCCGGCGCCGACTTCAGCTCGATGGAGGCCAGCCCCACGCACCCGTCGAACGCGTTCGCGCCGACGGACGCGAGCGAGCTCGCCAACGCGAACGAATAGGGGGCGTCCGCGTGCTTGAACGCGCCTGCGAAGGCCCTGTCGCCGATGCTCTCCAGCGCCGTGTACTTCCCCGGCGTCCATTTGTCATTCGCCGTCAGCGACGTGCATCCCGCGTACGCGCCCTCGCCGATGCGCTTGAGCGCGCCGAGAGCCGCCGCCGTGCCGCCCGTGCGCGTGAGGCTCACGCAGTTCTTGAAGCAGTCCTTCGGGTACTCCTCCAGCGCAGCGTAGAAGCTCACCGCGCTCAGCTTGTCGCATTCCGCGAAGCACGCCTCGCCAACCGACGTCACGTTCGCCGGGACAGTTCCGCTCTTGAGCGAGTCGCAGTCATAGAACGCCTGCGCGCCGATGGTCTCAAGCCCCGGGAACCTCGAGCTGACGGGGCACACCGTGAGCCCCGAGCCCATGAAGGCGCGATCACCCACAGCCTTCAGGTTCTCCCTGAAGCCTGCGGCCGACGCTATGCCCGCAAGGCCCGTACAGTTGACGAACGCCTCCTCGTCGATCGACCCGACTGACGAGTAGAAGGCCGCCCTCCCCAGCGCCGTGCAGTTCGCGAACGCGCGCGGCCCCACATGGTCGATGTAGTCGCCCGTCGTTCCGCCGATGCGGACGTCGGCAAGGCTCGTGCAGTTGGCGAACACGCTGTCGCCCCAGTTGGGAATAGAGCCGTTGAGCTGGACCGTCGTGAGGCCCTCACACCCCTCGAACGCGCGGTCGCCCAAGGAGATGGTCGCCCCGAACTCGTATTGGATGCCCTCGAGCTCATCGCAGCCCGCAAACGCCTCGGGCGCGATCGCCGTCACGCTGCTCGCGATCATCACATGGCCCGACAGGTTCTCCATCGCATCGGTGATGACCCATCCCTCGTCGGTCGACTCGTAGGTGATGCCGCGCAACGTCTCAGACGTCTCGCTGCGCACCGCCAGAACCTCAAGCGCGTACCCCGCGCCGTAGTCAGGGTCGAGCGCTTGCTCGTATGCGCCGAGGTAGCGCTCATACGCCTGCTGGTCGGGAACCCAGATGAGCAGGTACTGAGGCGGCGTGTCGCCGAACACCTTGGCGCCGAGCGACGTGGGGGTGCTTGAGGCGAGCTCGACGATGGACAGGTTCGGGCAGTTGGAGAAGCAGCCGTCGGACACCTTCGTCAAGGCCGCGGGAAGCGTTATGCGCAGAAGGCCGTCGCAGCCCTCGAACGCTCGATCACCCAAGTAGGCGAGGTTCGGGCAGCCCGAGAGGTCAAGGCGCTCGAGCATGTCGCAATTCGCGAACGCGCATGCGCCCACCACCTCAAGCGCTTGCATCTGCTTCTCGCCCAGCTCGACGCCGGACAGGTTCACGCACCCGTAGAAGCAGTAGCGTCCGATGGTGGCAAGCGAGCTCTGCGCTTTCACCGTGGTGATCGCCAGGCAGTCGCGGAACGCCTCCTCGCCCAGCTCGGTGAGCGACTCGGGCAGCACCACGGTCCTCAGCGCCGGACACCCCATGAACGCCTGGGCGCCTATGTGCTCAACCGCGCCCAGGTCAAGCGTCCTGGTCTGGCTCTGGCCGAACGACAGGCAGTAGGCGAACGCGCGATCTCCCACCCACGTGAGTGCATCGAGGTCAAGGGAGTCCCCGTAGGCGTCCTCCGCCTCGGTTCCCTGGGCAGACCCCGCTTCGGCTCCTTGGTCGGCCTCCTGGCCAGACCCCGGCTCCTCGCCAGCCTTCGTCTGAGGATCCTTCTTCACCGAACCCTCAATGAGCTCGAGCTCCTCGCAACGGTAGAAGCACTCATCCCCCACCGCCGTCACCTGAGGGGCGTCGATGAGCAGAAGCGCGGTGCACCGCGCGAACGTCTGGTCTCTCAGCTCAGACAAGCCGCGGGCCTTGAACTGGAGCAGCGACGAGCATTCGGAGAACGCGGCCTTCCCCACCTCGGTGACGGAGTCGGGCAGCCATGCGCCCTGCAACGCCGTGCAGCTCGCGAACGCCGCCTCGCCCACCGTCTCGAGCGAGGTGAACGCGGTGAAGTCGGCTGACTCGAGGGATGAGCAGCCCTCGAAGCAGTGCGCGCCGATCGAGATGAGCGTCTCGGGCGACGCGAACGCCAGCGAGGAGCCGAGGGCGGAGCATCCCCTCAGCGCGTAGTCGCCCAAGCGGGCCGTGCCCGCGCGCACCGTCAAGCTCGAGGCGTCAGTGGGGACGTTGACCAAGGTGAGCTCGCTGCCAGGGCCTTTCGCGTAGAGCACCCCCGTCTGGGCATCGTAGTCGTACGATATGCCCGCCCCGGGCTGGTACAGGGTGGCGCCACCCACGTCAAACGCCTCGAGCGCGCCGCTCGCCAGAACCGACTCGAGCTTCCCGCAGCCGTCGAAGACGTTCGCGCCGACGTTACGCACCGATGCAGGCAGATGGACGATCTCGAGCGACTCGCATCCCGCGAAGGCTCCGTCGGCGATCTCGACCGTACGTCCGTCAGGCTCGAAGAACGTCCGCCCCTCGCGCTGCACCTCGACGAGCCGCAGCGCGGAGGTTTCGGGGGCATCCTCGTCGAGCACCTGGTACAGCGCGCCCCCCGTGCGGAGGAACATGCCTTCCGTAGGCACGAGCAGCTCCTCTGCGACATCGCGCCCCAGCACGCTTCCCCATGCTTCCAGATACGGGCCAAAGAGGGCTGCGGGGACGAAAACCTCTATGTCGGGGACGCCTTCTGAGCCGAACGCGTCCTTGTCGATGGAGACCACATCGTCGCCAGGAAGCGTGATGCGCTCCACCTCGCCCATGCCGGCGAGGCTGTCCTGGCGAAGCTCCTGCACGCTCTGCGCGACCACAACCTCGCGCACGTGAGGAGCCGTGGCGAAAGCGCCCGCTCCAACAGCGGTCATGCCCTCGGGCATGACATAGGTCTTCGGCGCCGCAAGCGGGATGCCCGCAAGCACGTCTGGATCTGACTTCGGGACGACGACGCCGCGGTCCGCGTCATAGACATACGCTCCGGGATCAACGGCGCCCGCGCCCGAACCGCCATCCTGCGAGGGCTCGCCACGCACCCCGACGCGCAGGGCGTCTTCCGCGTCAAGGGACGCCGCCGCACCGAGCGACGCCACCCACTGCTTGCACAGCGCGTCATAAGGCGAGGCGGGAACGAAGAAGTCGCCCCGATAGCCCGAAGACGCCATGCCTTCGACAGGCGCCTGCCCCTCGAAGCTCAGCGAGGCGATGGCGGCGTCCTTGAAGCAGCCTTCCTCGAGCAGGGTGACCGAGGCGGGAACGGAAACGTTGGCTATGCTGCATCCCGAGAAGGCGCCCTGCGCAATGTTCGTCACGCCCACGTACCACGATCTGCCGTCACTGACCATGTCCTTGTGCCTGGGCGGCACGTAGAGCATGCGCGTGCCGTCCGCGCTGTACAGCACGCCGAACAGCGACCCGTACGTCTGGGTGTTGCCCGAGACGCTGATGCGCTCCAAGTTGGGGAAGCATCGGGTGATGCTCCCAAAGTCCACGTCGATCACGCTCTCAGGGACGACGAGCTCGCGCACGCTCGCGTTCTCCTCCTCGAGCGCCACCTTGGTAACGCCCATGGGGATCTCGATCTGCTCGTCGGTGCCCCGGTAAGCCACGAGCACCTGGTCTCCCAGGAAGCGCCCTTTTTCAGTTCCTTCCACGCGGCGGACGCCGAACCCTTCGGGGACGTCTTCGACGACCGAGACGACGCTCCGCGTCGACGACTGCCCGTCCTCTACGCTCGCCAAGTAGATAAGCGGATCCTCCCCGGAGTTCGTCAACCGAAAGCCGGTCACCATTTTTTTCAGGTCCACGTTCGGCCCCGCGTCAAGCGGCTCGAGGAACACCACCGACTGTTGGTTCACATCCCCCTTCGAGAACGCGGCCTCTGCGTCCGACTGGCCCAAGACCGTGACCATGAACCGCTGCGCGTCGGAGAGGTCGGTGAAAAAACCTCCTACGACGTCATGCGGAACGGCCTCAGCCTGGATGCTCTCGGCGACGGAGGCAAGCGGCTCGTCCAAAGGACCCGGGAGCTCGGCTGAGAACTCCCTGAGCTGACCGCTCCCGTCCAGGGCCTCTACGCCATACGCCACGGTGAATCGCTTTCCCATGACCGTGAAGGGCTTGTAGTCTCTTTTGTCCTTGTAGGCAAACGTCGCGTCGTGCTGGCCGTTCTTCCACGTAGGGGATAAGAACGCCTCGTAGCCGTCCTCCCCGCCGTAGGAAAGCTCCCGCCTCAGCTCCGTCCCGTCGGGCTGCAGGTAGACGGCGGTGACCGTGACGCCTTCGGGATCGTACGTCTCGCCTATGGCGAACGACCAATTCGGCGGCACCTCGGCTTCAATGCGCAGCAAGACGTTGCCGACCTCGTCCACATAGTCCTCGTGCGCAGGGAGCTGCCCCTGCTGCTCCTCGCTCAGGGGCGGGGGCGTGTTGCCGCCCTCGCCGCCGGAACCAGGAGCGTTGCCGCCAGGCCCTCCGCCTTCGCCCGAGCCGCCGGGAACGACCGGAGCATCGGGATTGCTCGGATCATCCACGACGACGGTGTCGTCGCCCACCAGCGTGCCGGCGTCTGTTGCGACGGTATCGCTGATGACGGTGGCCATCTGCTCCGAGGGATGCGCATCGGCCTCAGGCGAGATGGGCTCGTTGCTCAAGCCCTCGTCTTCGCCTTCGTCCTCGTGGATGCGGTTGTCCGACCCGTCAACCTCGCCCACCTGGTACGACACGGCGCCGAACGCCTGGCTGTTCTCGTAGATGCTCTGCTGCCAGGCCATCTCGTCGAAGAAGTCGGCGCCGAACGAGCCGGAGAACGCCACATAGCCCACCATGCCCGCAAGCATGAAGCCCGCAGCAGTCCCCGCGACCTGCGTCGCGTGGCCCGAAAGATAACCTGCGATCGATTTAAACATGCATGACACCCCTCTGCATGCTCATGGCAAGCTCTGCGTTGATCAGATGCTCGAGCTGCTCGAACTCAACAGGCTTCGAGATGTGCCCGTTCATGCCCACCTCGCGCGAGTGGCGCTTGTCCTCCATGTAGGCGTCGGCCGACAGCGCGAAGATCGGCGTGGTCTGCGCGTCGGGACGCGAGAGCGCGCGGATGTACTGCGCGGCCTCCCAGCCGTTGCGGTTGGGCATCTGCACGTCCATGAGGACGACGTCGAAGTGATCGGGCTCGCTGCGCTCGAAGATCTCGCATGCCGCCACGCCGTCGGCAGCATGTTCCACCTGAGCGCCGAGCTCCTCGAGCATGTCGATCGCGATGCTCGCGTTGAGCACGTTGTCCTCGGCGAGCAGGATGGTGCTGCCTGCCAGCTTGAAGCCGCCGTTGTCCGGGGTGAGCTCGCTCACGGACACCTCGCCCGACGCCAGGTAGGCCGCCACCTCCTCCTCGGAGGCGATGGGAAGCCCCAGGTGGATCTCGAAGGTGGTGCCCACGCCCACCTCGGACTCAACCGAGATCTGGCCTCCCATGAGGCGCGTGAGCTGGTCGGTGATGGCCATGCCCAAACCTGTGCCGCCGAAGCGCCGCGAGATCGAGCGATCCTCCTGCGAGAAGGGGTTGAACAAGTCCACGAGGAACTCCGGCGACATGCCCTTGCCCGTGTCGGACTCCACGAACGCCACGTGCAGAACGCCGTCGGAGACCTGCATGCACCGCAGCGACAGCGTGATGGTGCCGCCCGGGTTGGTGAACTTCTGCGAGTTCGAGAGCAGGTTCGTGATGACCTGGGTCAGACGCAGCTCGTCGCCGAGGACGTAGGGGGTCGGCAGCGGGTCGACGCTCACCTCGAAGCTGATGCCCTTCGCGGCGATCATCTCGCCGAAGATGCTCTGCTCGGAGCGGATGACGTTGGTCAGGTCGAAGCAGCGCCGCTCGATCTCGAGTTTGTCGTTGTCAATCTTGGAGATGTCGAGCACGTCGTTGATGACCGAGAGCAGGTACTTCAGCAGGTCGTCGGCCTGCGTGAGGTAGCCCTCCATGAGGCTGGCGTCGTTGAGGTGCAGCTTCGCGAGCGACAGCGTGCCCATGATGCCGTTCATGGGCGTGCGGATCTCGTGGCTCATGTTCGACAGGAACATGAGCTTGGCGCGCTCGCCCGACTCGGCGCGCTCGCGCTGCTCGACGAGCTCGCAGCGCATGTTGTGGGACGACGTGATGTCGCGCACGGAGACGAGCACCTTGCCCTCGCCGCACGGCACCACGCGCAGCACGCCCCAGCGCGGCACGTCAGGGGTCTCGGGCGTGATGCGCGCCACCGCCTCGTCGCTGAAGGAGAACTCGGCCTCGAAGGGGCTTGCCCCGTTCCAACCCTCGAGGGCCTCGCGCAGATCGAGCAGCGAGTCGTGGGCAACGGCGCGGGCAAACGCCTCGACGTCAGTCTCCAGCGCACGGGAGTCGATTCCCAAGACGCGCTCGACGGCCGAGGAGCAGGCCACGCGATGGGCAGACTTGTCGTAGAGGATGAGCGCCTCGTCACCGGCCTGGTCAACGGACCTGAGGAACGAGCCGGCATGCGCATGGCCCGCGCCCGCGGAGCGCGCGGCGCCGCCCGAACAGCTCCTCCCCGAGCTGCCCGGAAAGCCACCGGCACGGCGAATGATCGAGAGCGTGGCGCAGAAGAGGATGGCCGCCACCGCAAGAGCCGCGATGCCGCATACGAAAAGCGCGTTGTCCTGCAGCGCCTCGAGCACGTGTGCCCCTCTCCCAAATTCATGCGCATAAGGCATGCGCGCAATCCCGCACGTCAAGGCGAAAGCCGTCAAGGCGCCACCTTAACCTTACTCAAAGCATAACTTTCTTTATTATGCCATATATAAGTAAGCAATATCAGTATAACCTCGTCATCTGTTCAATCGAGCTTCGCGACCCGTCAAGGCGTCACCTGGCGCGCAAGGGACCGCAGGCGCGAAGCGGTCAGGGAGACAGCCGGGAGGAGCCCGAGGGCGATTCAGACCCGCCTTCTTCCCCGCTCTGTCACCCCTCCCCCCTTAGATAATCTGCGGTTTGTCTGGCACCGAGCAACGTCGGCGTTTACAAGCGCCCATCCTCTGGTAACATACCCCCAGAGCATACAGGGGGATCAACAGGAAACGCAGGTGAAGCAGGAAAACGAGCTGATGTCAGCCTCCCGCCAACAGAACGCACGCATCCCGCGCGCCGCGCGCGCGCAGGATGCGTGCGCCCTCACGCGGCTTCCGGCGCGCTCGGCGGCCCCCGCGCCTGCGCCCTCAGCTGCCACGCCTGCGGCCGCGCCTGCCACCGCCGCGCGCTCCGCGCGCCCGGCGCACCGCGGCATCCCGC
>NZ_JAAKEC010000005.1 GCF_011038975.1 Adlercreutzia sp. ZJ176
CCGGGGGCCGCCGGGGCGCCGGGCGCCGCGGGCGCGCCGGGGGCCGCGGGGGCGCCGGGCACGGCCTTCTCGCCGTTGAGGTAGGGGGTGAAGTCGCACTTGCAGAAGGGGCAGGACTTCAGGACGAGGCCGCCCATGGACTGGATGGGCTTGCCGCACTCGGGGCACTTGTTCGGGCCCGCGCCCGCAGAGGCATCTGCCGGTCTAAAACACATGTTGATCTCCTTTCTTGTTTTCGCTACGTTCGCGAAAACTTTCCGGCGATAGATTACGAGAAGGCGCCTTGCGTGTGGTCAGACTTTCGGTGCTCACTTTCAGGGCTGAGCGGTCGATTTTCGGTTTGATTTTCCTCGAACCCTCATACTCCGCTTTTTCGCGTTTTCCCACGTGAATAGTGCTGTTTGAGTCTGATTGAGCGTGCGGTTCACCTCAGGGGAAATTTCAGCGCGCACGCTCGTTTTTCACGATGCGATTGCTAGAATGCAGACCGTACCCGCAACCAGAGCGATTCCCTTGAAGGTAGGCACCATGGCATTGCACCTCCCGCGCGTGAACGTCGTCATCAGCGACGCCCGAGGCTTCGACTCCCAAGGCGAGCTTTCCGCGCTCTCCATCGGCTTCGGCCTGCACCAGGCGTGGATCTACGCGACCCTCTTCGGCACCTCCGCCCTCTTCGGCGTGCCGCAGCTGACCCCGCTCGGAGCGCGCTCGTTCTCGTTCGCCTCCATCACGGAGTTCTTCATAGCCGCCATCGTCACGTTCATCGTGTCGCTGCTCGTCATGGGCGTGACCGACCAGCGCTTCCTGCGCTTCTACACCTCCAAGCGCGCCATGCGGGCGTCGGCGGTGCTCATGTGCGCGGCGACCTTCGCGCTGTTCATTCCCGCCACCGGCGGCGCGATGACCGCGCTCTCCGTGGCGGCGGGCATGGTGTCGGGCGCGGGCTCGGCTCTGCTGCTGCTGTTCTGGGGAACGGCGTTCGCGCGCTGCAGCTCCTCGAGCATCGTGATGAACACCATGATCGCGATGGTGTTCGCCATGGTCGTGTACGCCGTGCTGCTCTACCTGGTGCCCGCGCCGCTTTCGGGCATCATCGCGGCGCTTCTGCCCCTCGCCGAGCTCCCCATCCTGTGGAAGAAGACGCCCGAGAGCTACATCCTGCGCCACGAGGTGCCCCTCTTCGAGCCGCTGCCCGTTCGCAAGGGACGCTTCACGGCGCGCTTCGGCGTGCCGGTCCTGCTCGCGGGCTTCGCGCTCGGGTCGCTGCGCTCCATCTCCACGCAGATCATCCTCCCCTCGCCCGACCTGTCGGTGAACGCGCTCGTGATGGTGGCCGCGGCCATCGTGGTGGTGGTGATCCTCATGCTCACGCTGTTCGCGGGCATGCACCGCTACTGGGACTCGCTGTTCCGCGTGATGCTGCCCGTGGTGATGCTCACGCTGTGCTTTCTGCCCCTCTCGATCACCGACAACTCCATCGCCGCGTCCATCATCCTCGTGACGGGCTACCTGTGCCTCGAGGCGCTCATGTGGATCTTCTTCGGGCAGCTGTGCCAGACGTTCCGCCTCTCGGCCGTGTTCGTGTTCGGCGTGGGGCGCGGCGTCCTGGCCCTCGGCTCGCTCGTGGGCACCATGACGCTCACGAACCCCGCCATGCTCGACGCGCTCACGCCGTTCGGCTCCTACGGCGGCATCCTGTTCTACATCGCCGCGCTCGTGCTGGCCTACATGTTCCTGCCGCGCGTGCGCGACATCAAGCGGATGATCGACCCCGACTTCGAGCATCGCCACACCCCGCTCGACGACATCAACGACGAGGCAGCCGAGCTCGACGCGGTGGTGCGCGACCAGCCGCGCGCGGAGAACGACCCGCTCAGCCCGCAGGGCTCCTCGCCCCTTGAGACGATCGCCGACAGCGGGCGGCTGACCATATCGCACGACGAGGCAGCCGCCGAGCTGAACGCGCGCATGATCAGCACCGACGACCTCATGGACGAGGGCACGCTGGCCGCCATCGACGCCGCGCGCGTCAACGGCGAGAAGGACCGCACCCCCGTCGTGGAGACGCCGTCGAAGAAGCGCAGCGGACGGTTCCGCACGCAGTGCGAGACGATCGCAAACCGCTACCTGCTGTCCCGCCGCGAGACCGAGGTGCTCTTCCTGCTGGCGAAGGGGTACAACGCCGCCTACATCCAGAAGAAGCTCTGCATCACGCAGTCCACCGCCAAGACGCACATCTACCACATCTACCAGAAGCTCGACATCCACACGCAGCAGGAGCTGCTCGCGATGGTGTCCGAGGAGGACGAGCGGTAGGGGCGGCGCCTGCGGGCGACTTGCCCGCGGGCGGGCGGTCTGCCTGCGAGCGCGTGGCCCTGGGCGGGCGGTCTGCCTGCGAGCGCGTGGCCCTGGGCGGGCGTCTGGCGCGCCAGGCTAGACGGCCCGCACGCCATAATATCGTGGGAAACTACACGCGCGTGTCAGCGCCCCCTCAGGCGGGCATTCTCATGACTTTTGTCGGTTTATGTTGCGCTGAAGTGCTCCTATAATTGGGCTATGGCACTATTAGGAATCTTTATACCCACGCACGTTTGTCAGGGGAGCAACGCGCGCAGCAGGAGGCCTGCATGACGGGCGCGTCGTCGCATCTGCTCGTCGGCATTGACGTCGGGTCGACCACCGCGAAGGTGGCCGCGCTCGACGCGGACACGCGCGCCCTCGTGTTCTCACGCTACCGCCGCCACCACGCGCAGCAGGCCGCCTGCGCGAGCGCCCTGCTCGCCGAGCTGCGCGCAGCCTTCCCCCGCGCGCGCGTCGAGGCCGCCGTGACGGGCTCGGGCGGCACCACGGTAGCACGCCTGCTCGACGTGCCCTACGTGCAGGAAGTGGTCGCCAACGCGCTCGCCATCGGCGCGCGCTACCCGCAGGCGCGCTGCGCCATCGAGCTCGGCGGCCAAGACGCCAAGATGATCTTCTTCGCCGTCGACGCCGAGACCGGCAAGCTCGGCGTGGCCGACATGCGCATGAACGGAAGCTGCGCGGGCGGCACCGGCGCCTTCGTCGACGAGATCGCCACCGTGCTCAACGTGCCCGTCGAAAAGCTCGACGCGCTCGCCGCGCGCGGCACGGCGCTGCACAGCATCTCGGGCCGCTGCGGCGTGTACGCCAAGACGGACATCCAGCCGCTGCTCAACCAGGGCGTTCCCAAGGAGGACGTCGCGCTCTCGAGCATGCACGCCATCGCCAAGCAGACCATCGGCGGTCTGGCCCAGGGCATCGACATCGAGCCGCCCGTGATCTTCGAGGGCGGGCCGCTCACGTTCAACCCCACGCTCGTGCGCGTGTTCGCCGAGCGGCTGAGCCTCGCGCCCGCAGACGTCATCATCCCCGAGCACCCCGAGATCATGGTGGCGCTCGGCGCAGCCATCGCGGCACGCGACTTCCCCACGAGCCAGAACCGCGCGCTCTCGCTGAGGGAGGCCGCCGCGACGCTTGCCTCCTACAACCCCGCCGCCGACGCCGACGCGCCGCGCACGCCGCCTTTGTTCGCCACCGACGAGGAGCTCGCCGCCTTCGAGGCGCGCCACGCCGCCCCGCCCATGAGCCCGCCCGCCGCGGCGCGCGGCGACGTGCTGCGCGCCTACCTCGGCGTGGACTCGGGCTCGACCACCACCAAGCTCGTGCTCTTGGGCGAGGACGGCGAGCCGTTCGACTCCTTCTACGCCTCCAACGAGGGCGAGCCGCTCGACGTGGCGCGCGCCGCGCTCGCCAACCTGCGCGACAAGTACCGCGAACGCGGCGTTGAGCTGGAGATACTCGGCGCCGGGTCGACCGGCTACGGCGAGCTCATGTTCGCGCAGGCGTTCCACTTCGACTACCACGCGGTGGAGACGGTGGCGCATGCGCGCGCCGCGCAGGCCTACCTGCCGGACGTGAGCTTCGTGCTCGACATCGGCGGGCAGGACATGAAGGCCATCTGGATGGACCACGGCGTCATCACCGACATCCTCATGAACGAGGCGTGCTCGAGCGGCTGCGGGTCGTTCTTGGAGAACTTCGCCACCACGCTCGGCATTCCCGTGGAGGGCATCGCCGAGATGGCGTTCTCGTCGGAGTCGCCCGCCGCGCTGGGGAGCCGCTGCACCGTGTTCATGAACTCGTCGGTGGTCACCGAGCAGCGCAACGGCAAGACCCCCGCCGACATCATGGCCGGGCTGTGCGCCTCCATCGTCGAGAACGTGTTCACCAAGGTCATCCGCGTGTCGAACCTCGACGCGCTGGGGGACGCCATCATGGTGCAGGGCGGCACGTTCGCCAACGACGCCGTGCTCGCCGCCTTCGAGCGCTACGTGGGCCGCGAAGTCACGCGCGCCCCCTACCCCGGCCTGATGGGAGCCATCGGCGTAGCCCTGCTGACGAAGGAGCACCTGGCGAACGCAGCCAGCGAAAACGCAGCTCCGAAGGGGGCGGGGGGTGCCTCGCGCGCAGATTCTGCAGCGACTGAAACAGCCCAGTGGGCTGTTTCACCAAGCGAAGCCTTGCCCGAGCACGAGGCACCCCTCGCCTCCTTCGGAGCGGACGACCCGCACCAACAAAGCCCCGCTTCCACCTTCATCGGCCTCGACGCGCTCGACGATTTCTCCTATGAGCAGCAGACCAACCTCATCTGCCCGTTCTGCGCCAACCACTGCAGCCGCACGCGCGTGGCCTTCGCCGACGGCACCTCGTGGGTGACCGGCAACCGCTGCCCCAAGGGCGAGGTCATCGGCGACGCGGGCGACGAGGGCGTGCGCGAGCAGGTGCGCGCCCGCGCCGCCGTGCTCGAGCAGGTGCCCAACTTGTTCGCCCTGCGCGAGGAGCTCCTGTTCGACGACTGGTTCTACCGCGAGGTGGCGCCCGCGCGCAACCTGCGCATCGGGCTGCCGCGCGTGCTGGCCCTGTGGGACACCGCCCCGTTCTGGCGCGTGCTCTTCGCGTCGCTCGGCTTTGTGCCCGTGTTCTCGCGCCCCAGCACGCGGCGCATGTACGAGGGCGGCCTGGCCGCCGTCACGTCGGACACCATCTGCTTCCCCGCCAAGCTCGTGCACGGGCACGTGCGTGACCTGGCGCGGCAGAAGGTCGACCGCATCTTCATGCCCATCATCACCGCCGTCGAGCCCGAGGGCACGGCCGACACAGCCGAGAGCATGTGCGCCGTGGTGAAGGGCTACCCCATGGTGATGCGCGCCTCCGACAACCCCGAGGAGCGCTTCGGCATCCCCTTCGACACGCCGCTGTTCCACTGGTACCGGCGCGCCGACCGCGACCGCCAGCTCACCGCCTACCTCGCGCGCACGTTCGACGTGGCGCCCGAGCTCGCGCGCGCTGCCATCGAGCAGGCCGACGCCGCGCTGCGCGCCTTCCGCGCCACCATGCGCAACGCAGGCGAGGCGGCGCTCAAGCACGCCGAGGACGCCGGCACCTTCGCCGTGGTGCTCGCCTCGCGCCCCTACCAGAACGACCCGCTCGTGAACCACGACCTCCCGCGCATGTTCGCCGAGCAGGGCATCCCCGTGCTCACCGCCGACGCGGTGCCCGGCGTCAACGAGGTGGACCTCTCGAAGAGCCGCCTCGACATCGCGAACAACTTCCATGCGCGCATGCTCGCGAGCGCGCTCGTGGCGGCGCGCAGTGAGAACCTCGAGTACGCGCAGGTGGTGTCGTTCGGCTGCGGGCACGACGCCTATCTGTCCGACGAGATCATCCACCTCATGCACGAGACGTCGGGCAAGGCGCCGCTCGTCCTCAAGGTGGACGAGACGCCCATCGAGGGGCCGCTGCGCATCCGCGTGCGCTCGTTCGTGGAGACGCTCACGCTGCGCCGCCGCCTGGGGCGCAAGCTGGCGCCGCGCGCGCTGGCCGACCCCTACCCCGTGAAGTACACGCGCGCCGACCGCGCGGCGCAGATGACGGTGCTCGTGCCGAACACCTCGCACGCGTTCTCCCGCATGATGGCCGCCGTGTTCGCCAAGCAGGGCGTGAACGCCGTGCCCATTGACCTGGGGCGCGAAGAGGCCATCCGCCTGGGGAAGAAGCACGTGCACAACGACATCTGCTTCCCCGCGCAGATCGTGATCGGCGAGGCGCTCGCCGCGCTCGAGAGCGGAAGGTACGACACGGACCACGTGTGCATCGGGATGGCGAAGTACGTGGGCGACTGCCGCCTCACGCACTACAGCGCGCTGCTGCGCAAGGCGCTCGACGACGCGGGATACGCGCACGTGCCCATCCTCACGAACGACGACGAAGACGCCCACGACCTGCACCCCGGGTTCCGGCTGAGCCTGCCGTCGGCCATGCGCATCGCGTTCGCGCTGCCGTGCATCGACGTGCTCGAGGAGCTGCTGCGCAAGATGCGCCCCTACGAGCTTGAGCCGGGCAGCGCCGATGCGGCGTTCGAGGAGGCCCTCGACGCGCTCATCGAGGGCATCGGCGGCGGAATCCGCGGCATGAACCGGGGCTTCCGCCGCGGCATCGAGATCATGGCGCGCGTGCGCTACGACCGCTCGCAGCCGCGGCCGCGCGTGCTCATCGTGGGCGAGTACCTGTTGAACTTCCACCCCGGCGCCAACCGCGACGTCGAGCGCTACCTCGAGCGCAACGGCTTCGAGATCATCGAGGCGCGCATGACCGACGTCATCCGCAAGACGTACTTCTACAAGCATGCGCAGGTGAAGGAGTACCGTGTGGACAAGCCGCTCGGCTTCAAGCTCACCAACGCCGTCTCCGACGAGTTCTTCGAGCTGGCGCACGACAACTGCGACCGCATCGCGCGGGCGCACCCGCTCTACGAGCGCCCCGCGCGCCTGCCCGAGCTGGTGCAGGCGTCTGACGACATCGTGCACCACACGTTCGACGCGGGCGAGGGCGTGCTCATCCCCGGCGAGATCCTGCACCACGCCGCGCGCGGCTGCCGCACGTTCGTGATCCTGCAGCCGTTCGGCTGCCTGCCGAACCACGTGGTGGGGCGCGGCATCGCGAAGGCGCTCAAGCGCCGCTACCCTGACGCGCAGATCCTGCCTCTGGACTACGACCCTGACGTGAGCTTCGCGAACGTGGAGAACCGCCTCCAGATGCTCGTGATGAGCGCCCAAGCCGGGAGAGCATGAGGAGAACAGGCCTCCTGCCATCCCGATCGAGCAGCCTCCCCTTATGTCATCCTGAGCGAGCGAAGCGAGTCGAAGGATCTGCCCCCGAGCGCAGTACGCCCGCATGCGCCACTCGCCTGCGACCAGATCCTTCGACTCCGCGCCCTGCGGGCGCTCCGCTCAGGATGACACGACGAAAGTGCCCCTGGGCCACCTGGGGGATGGCAGCGAGACAGGTGGCGTTGCCCTTCTTCATGTCCCTCGTCCTTTCCTACTTGCCCAAGCCGCTCATGGCAGGAGCCGTCGCGTCGGCGAGGTCGTCCTCGTGCTCCTTGAGGCGGCGCGAGAACAGCGCGCGGCGGGTGGCAACGGACGCGGCGTAAACCAGCGTTAACACGATGCCGAGGATGATGCAGAGGTGCACCCAGCAGCCCGCAGGGCGCTCAGCCGGCGAGGTAGCCTCGGCATCGACATCAGCGAGCGACGGGCGACCGCCGCCGACGCCGTCCTCGGCCCCGTCCTCAAGCGCCTTCGCAGGAGGCGTGACCGCAGGGGCAGCTATCCCATCGGGCGCCGCGCCGGGAACCTGCTCCGGCGTCACAGGAACCGAAACAGCAGGCGCAACGCCAGAAGCGGCCGGCCCCGGCGTCACATCGGCAGGCGTAGCACCACCTGGAGTCACCCCGCCAGGGATGGTGCCACCAGGAGCGTCCGGAACATCGCCAGGCGCGTCAGGGACCGGCGCGGGCGTGTCGGGCCCTGGCGTGGGCGTGTCAGGTCCCGGCGCAGGTGGCGCAGGCGTCGGAATCGGGGTGTCAGGCGCTGGTATAGGAGCTGGAGGCGGCGTGGGCGCAGGCGTGGGCGTGTCAGGCCCTGGCGTGGGCGCAGGCGTGGGCGTGCCGGGCCCCGGAGTCGGCGTATCGGGTCCCGGCGCAGGTTCCGGCGTATCGGGTCCCGGCGCAGGCGTCGGCGTGCAGCTTGGCACGAACTTGGCGTAGAACGTCGTCGTGCCTTCCCAGCCACCCTCGGGAGTGCGGGGGACGAAAAACGCAGCGGGGCTGACCTTTGAGCTCAAGCCCTCGTCGCCATACCAGCCGTCAAACGCATAGCCCGGCCCGGGCGTTGCCGTGGAGCCCTTGGCGACAGCGCTTGCGTTCCTCGGGGTGACCCATTCCTCTGAGGGGCTCACGTCTCCGCCCGACGTTGCAGCTTCTCCGCCGAGCGTTTTGGCAACGTAGTTTATCCTGCCGTTCGGCCTCCACTGCGCATAGAGAACGGTGCTCTCATTGAGCTGTATCTGATCTCCGGCTTCGTATCGCACGCCCGTGCCCTGAGCCTCGGTATCCCAGCCGTCGAACTCATGGTTGAGCATCGTCCACGTACATTCTTTGACGGTAGCCTCGTCTCCCGGGCGGTACGCTCCGCTGTCGACCACAGGCGCACCTGCCACCGCGCCATTGGGATCATAGCTGAGCGAAACCTCATTGCTCCACAGAGCCTTGAAGGTGAGCTCAGCTCCGCTAGCAGGATCTCTCACGTCGCCTAGGTACGGCCAGAGCGCATTGACGTCCACGCTTTCGCCTGCGCTATAAGTCCGCCCGTTAATGCCCAGCTGCCAACCATGGAATTGCGCCCCTCCTTTAGCAGGCTCTTCCTGAGGAAGCGTGATGACGTTGCTGTTCGGATGCTCCGTAACGTTGCCGTGGAAATAGCTCTTGCTGTCGACATAGCTGGACTCGCCGGCGAGCTGGCCGCCGTCCAGATCGTATTTCACCTTGACGGGAATAGGGGTAGCCGCGATCACGAACTGGCGATATCTATACGATTCCTTGTCGTTCTTGCCATAGTGAAACTCTTTCGTGCAACCACGCGCTTTGGCCGAGTCGACTGCGTTCAGGAAATCCTCGAAGGGGCTCAGCGTGCCTTTATGGCGAATGTTGTCGATGTCGGAATACGTCCCGTTCATCCATCTCCCCGCACCGTCACTGCTCGCAGTTGAGGAATGCCTGAACGTCGTTCCGACGCCGTATCCTTCCTTCGTCTTCACATAGAACTCAGACCTGGTGCTCTTCTCGACCGCAAACGACTCGCCTATCCCCATCTCAGCCAGCTCGCTGCCGTTGATGCTGTAGAAGACCTGCACGTTGGAGGAGCTTTGGCCCTGGCCGTCACTGACGGCGAAGGTGGTGAAGAACAGGTTCGCCCTTTGAGGGTCTTCCACGACGGTCATTTCCCTTGCGGCCGTATAGAAGACGCCGTCCAGCGCAACTCTGGCTATGACCGTGACCTCGCCGCCAGTCAGACCGGTTATCGTTCCGTCATCAGCAACAGAGGCGACGCTTGTCACGCTCGAGGCCCATTCCACCTCGGTGCCAAAGGGCAGCGCAACAGGGCTGCCATCCCGCTCTGCCAAGAGGCTCAGGCTGGCTCCATTGCCGGATCCGACGTAGATCTGGTCGGGGCCCTCGATGGAAACGACGATCGCCGATTCGGAAGCCGACGAAGCCTCGCCGCCGTCTTCCCCAGGAGCGGCGAACGCAGGGCTGCTCGTCGTGCCCAGGACGAGCACACCTGACAGGAGCACCAAGAGAGCTTCGCCTTCGAGGGTCCCCTTTACATCCGTGAATCTCTCAAGCATCTCGACCACCCAATCCCATTTCCGCGACTTGCCGCCTGTCACGCGGGTTGTGACCGCGCCTCGTGCGGCCTCCATTGCGCGCCTGCGCTCATGTCAAGGGGGACTCAATTGATCAGCCTTACATGAGCATTACAAACACAAAACATGCGCGTACACGGGTGATTTCGCCCATGGAGCAGATTATTACAGGGGGGGTGCCATAAATCAAATCGTTCGATGCGAGATTGCAAAAGTTCACACAAAGACGAAACGTAGGCGAGGCATGGTGGGACGGGGCGAGGTGATGCGAGGCGAGGCGTGGTGCGACGCAGGCAGAGGGCGTGACGAAGTGCCGCAGGCAGAGGGCGAAAGCGGCCGCAAAAGCAGGCAGGTGCGGGCCCCTGACCTACCTCAGGGCGTACTTCGTCCTCACGCGATCGAGCTTCTTCTTCCAAGGCACGTAGATCACCAGCAAAAACGCCACCGTGGACACCGCATGCACCAGGTCGAACGGCAGCCCGGCGCCGTAGGTGAGCAGCGCCGCCTCCCACGTGAGGGGATGCACGAACCCCACGAGCGTCCACGTGTTCAGCAGCGCGCCGTACAGAAGCGCCGAGAGAAAGCCGTACGCGCAGACGACGGCGCGGCGCGGCGCGTCCTCGCGCGTCTCGAACGCCCCGCGCTCGGACAGGACGCCCGCGAGGTACCCCACGAGCCCCCACGCGTACATCTGCCAGGGCGTCCACGCGCCCTGCCCGAAGAAGAAGTTGGAGGTGAGCGCCGCGAGCGCGCCCGTCATGAAGCCGACCCTCCGCCCGAACACCGCGCCCGCCAGGATGCAGATGGCGCTCACGGGCTTCACGTCGGGGACGGGCGCGAACAGGATGCGCCCCGCCGCCGCCAGCGCGCCGAGCACCGCCGCGGGCATGACCTGGCGCAACGCGGGGCTTGACGCCTCCCAGCCCGCGAAGAACACGGCCAGCGCGCCCACCGCCACCGCGAAGGTGAGCAGCGCCGTCTGGTCGAACTGGAAGAAGGCGGCGAGCGCCAGCGCCACGGGGACGCAGGCGAGCACGACCGGCTCGAGCGCGGCGAGCACGCGCGCCCTCATGCGCGGGGGCCTTTCGCGGCGGGATCGGGCGCGGAGCCGGGCTGCGCGATGTATGGCGCGGCGGCTCCCGCCTGGCCCGCCCGGTTCGCCTCTTCCTCATCCCAGAGCTGTGTGAACTGGTCAGGCTGCGGGCGGTAGAAGAGGTTCTCGCGGCAGAACGCGCGCGCGGGCTGGCTGCACGCCACCTCGCCGTCGAAGAGCATCGTCATGTCATCGGCCACGCGCGAGGCGAACGCCAGGTCGTGCGTCACCAGCACCACCTGGCACCCCTCGGCGCGCAGCTCGAGCAGCGCGCGCGCCACCTCGCACTTCGAGGGCGCGTCGAGGCCCTTGACGGGCTCGTCGAGCAGCAGCAGGCGCGGGCGCGTGAGCATGAGCTTCGCCAGCGCGACCTTCTGCTGCTGCCCGCCGCTCACGTCGAAGGGATGCCGGTCCGCAAGCTCCCCGATCCCCATGCGCGCCATGGCCGCGTCGATCTCCGCGCTGCCGTAGCCTGCGCCGTGCGCCCATTCGCCCAGCTCATCGCGCACCGTATCGCACACCAGCAGCGCCTGGGGGTCTTGCGGGAGCAGCGCCTGCTCGCGGCGCAGGGCGTTGCGCACGCGCCCGCGCTCAGGCGCGAGCACGCCCGCGAGCACGCGCAGCACCGTGGACTTCCCGCAGCCGTTGCCGCCCACGATGGCGTGGACGCCCGGGCGCGAGAGGTCGAGGTCCATGTTGCGCAGGACCCACGCGGCGTTACGCGCGTAGCGGAAGAACGCGCCCTCGAGCGCGAGCGGGGTCGCGGGGGCGGGCTCGGGGAAGGAGCGGGGTGCGCGGCGGAACGAGTCCACGAAGGCGGAGCGAGTGGCGCGCGGACCGGCGGGGCCTTGCTCCAGCGCAAGCGCTTCCGCCCCCTCCCCTTCCGCACCCCAAGCATGCGCCTCGCCTTCCCGAATCCGCAGGTCATCGAGGGCGCAGGGCAGCACGCGCCCGCCCTCCACGCGCGCGGCGCACGTGGCGTAGTCGGCCATCGCCTCGGGGCTGTGCGTAGCCACCACCACCGTGATGCCCAGTTCGCGGTTCACGCGGAAGAGCGCGTGCAGGAAGCTGCGCTGAGCCACGGGGTCGAGCTGCGCGGTGGGCTCGTCGAGCAGCAGCAGGCGCGGGCGCAGCGCGAGCACCGCCGCCAGGTTCAGCAGCTGTTTCTGCCCGCCTGACAGCGTGGACACCTCCCGCCGAAACCACGGCTCCATGCCGAAGAAGTGCGCCACCTCGGCCACGCGGCGGCGCATCGTGTCCTGGTCGAGCCCTTCGTTCTCCAGCCCGAACGCCAGCTCGTGCCACACCGTGTCGCACACGATCTGGTTGTCGGGGCTCTGGAACACGTACCCCACGTGCGGCGCCCGTCCCCCCGCGGCCACCTCCTCGCCGAACGCGCGCACCGCGCCCGCGCGTGCGCCCGCCGGCGCTATCTCGGGCTTCGCGCAGCGCAGAAACGTGGTCTTGCCCGACCCCGTGTTGCCCACGAGCAGGGCGAACGCGCCCTGGGGCACCGCCCAGTCCGCGTCCTCGAGCGCAGGGGCATCAGCGCCCGCGTACGTGAAGCCGAAGCGTGTGTAAGTCAGCGCATCCATCGCAGGCGGTCTCCTAGGATGACGAGGCACGGCAGGAAGAAGTACAGCGCGTAGGGCACGTAGCCCCACCACAGCGTGAGCGTGCTCAGGGAGGGGTAGAAGCGGTACTGCGACGCGGCCGTCCACGCGCAGGCGGCGCACACCGCGCCGAGGCCGAGGACCACGGCGAGCGCGAGGGCGTCGGCGCGGGAGAAGCGCTGCCGACGGTAGGTGGTGCGGGCACGCCCGCTCGCCCACCCGCGGCTGCGCATGGCGTCGGCCGTCTCGAGGGAGTCCTCCATCCCCCACCCCACGAGGGCGGAAGCGACGCGCACGCCTTCGCGCAGCCGCCCGGCGCCGCTGGGCGCGATGGGCGGGCGGGAGGCGCGGAGGGCGCGTGCGCCGGCGGCTTCGCTTGCGCGTTGGGACGCGCAGGCGGCTGCGCTTTCGCTCGCTTCCGCATGCGCAAGCCCGTTCGCGCTCGTCCGCGCGACGTTCCGACGCGCCGCCGTGCATGCCTTCTGGACGGCGCTTATCTCGCGGCCCTGCCGCACGAAGCGCGGGATGAGGCGCATGCACATCGACGTCATGAGCGCCACCGTGGGCAGGCGGTTGCCCAGCACGCCCGTCACCTTGTCGGACGTGAGCACGCACGCCGCGTTGGCGAACTCGACCATGACGGCCACGAGCAGCGCGCCCATGCAGAGGCCGTACGCGAAGCTCTCGAGGTACACGGCGCGCACGCCGATGCGGAAGAGCTCCGTCGAGCCCATCGGGGCGAAGAGCGGATTGGCGAGCGCGACGAGCACCAGCATCGGGACCTGCCACAGCGCGGCGCACGCCACCTGGCGGCCGCCGCGCAGGCACACGCCCAGGCAGATCGCCGCCGCGAGCGCGAGCGCCACGAGCACCGGCTGGAAGGCGGCCATGGTGAGCACGAGCGCGATGGCGGCGTAGGCCACCGCCACCGCGGGGTGCAGCGCGTCGAAGGCGCCTGCGGCAAAGGAGCGGGGACCTTCGCCGGGAAGGCCCTTCTGCCCTTCGCGGCAGGCGCCCTGCGCATCTCGGGCGCCGCCGGGATCGCCGGCGCCTGCGCGGCTATGGGTTTCGCCGTGGGCCATCGCGGCTAGACGACGTAGTACCAGCGAACAGAATCGCCTGATGAGAGCACGTAGCTGCCCGCGGGGACCATCGGCGTGGAGCCGTTGACTGAGTACATCCAGCCGCTTCCGGCGCTGACCTGCTTCTCGGCGAGCCCGTTGATGGCCGTCACGTAGGAGCTCGAGCCGCTCACGGACACGCCCGACGCGCACAGGGCGTCGTACGCCGTCGCGCCCTCGCGCAGGCTCACCGACGTGGAGGCCATGCAGCTGGGATAGCCCGCGCTCGCGGCCTTGGAGCTGTCGACGTAGACCGACACCGTGATGGTGGCAGGGGCAGGAGCTGGCGCGGGAGTCGGCGCGGAAGGCGCAGCGGGGGCGGAAGGGGTGGAAGGCCCCGCGCCGCCGGAGTTGCCCGAGCCACCGGGTTCGCCGGAGCTGCCCGACGCGCCCGCCGCGGCGCCGCCAGCGGCAGCGTCGCCGCCAGGGGCAGCACCAGCCGAGCCGGCATCACCGTCGGCAGGACCCTCGGCGGAAGCGCCAGCGGAGGACGCGCCGCCAGCCGCGGCCTCGGAATCGCCCGACTCCGCCGCGCCGCCTTCGCCGCCTTCGCCGACGCCCTCAGCTGGATCGACCTGCTGGCTCTGGGATGACCCCTGCACTGCTGGCTCGTTTTCGACCACCGAGCTCGGAGAGCCGAACGCGAACACACACGCTGCGATGACCAGCACCAACGCCGCGCAAAGAACCCCGATGGCAACAGGCCGCCTGCTTCGCGGGGAAGCAGGTGCGGCGCCATTCTCGGGCTCATTGGATTTTGCCCCCGCAGCGCGCGCAGGAATCACCCGCGCATCAGCCGCCGGCGCAGCGTCATTAGCTGCAGCCACCTCGTCCTCGCACGCGCGGGCGCCAGCATCTCCAGCGCCCGGCGCAGCGTCACCATCGGCGCGAGGCGCCCCCGACTCGCTTTCGAGGGCGCCGCTCTCTTTCTCTTGATCGAGGTCAGCCATGCTCTTCGCCTAGCGGACCACGACGTCTCGCGCCGCGCGCGACGCCTTGCGGCGAGCAGCCACCGCGCAGGCGAGCGCGCCGAGCAGGGCGGCTGCGGCCACGCCAGCCGAAGCCCCCGCGTCATCTCCCGTCGGAGCCAAAGCGCTTCCCGAAGGAGTCTGGGAGCCCTGAGTCGTCTGACCAGCAGCGGGATCGGCGGCAGGCTCCTGCGACACCGCCTTCACTTGGTATACGTCAAATGCTCCATCGGCTTTCTGGTAACCATCGTTAGCTGCCAAGGCAAGAAGCGCAACAGCAGAAGAAGCGACCTCGTCGTAAATTGTTGGACCACCAAATCCAGACAGATTGTCATTTGCAAGAGACAAGAGGAATCCCATGGGCGATGATCCATTGTCCGTGATAAGCGATCCGCTCTCCGCAGGGTCATGCCCCAAAGCCACCAAGGCAGCGATGACGTTCGCCGTGGCATCGAAATTACTGGAATTACTCGGGGACTTATCTAAGCTAAAACCGCCATCGGCGTTCTGCATAGAGAGAAGCGCCTTCTCCGCCTTCTCTATCGCAGAGGCAACAGCTGGGTCATCTTGATAGGGCAGCAACGCGAGTATTGCCTGTGCGGTGGTTTGGGAATCGTAATACTGACCCGATCCGAACAAACCGCCCTCGTCCTGACTCGCCAATATGAGAGAAACCAGGGCCTCCTCGCCCAGTCCCTTCGTTTGCGCATATCCAGCATTACCGTAAACGGGAAGGATGAACACCGCTTCGTAAATATTCGGCTCGGACTTCCCCGTGAGCTCTTCCATTTCCTGCACGAGATTGCGCACCTTGTCGCCATCGGCAACAGCAGTGCAATCTACTCCAGCCGCATTGAGGCTAATGATGTACTTTCCATACTGCCCCGCGCCAGGAGCACAGCCGTACTTCTCTTCGTAAGAAGCAAAACCCTCGAATATGGCTTTGGAGTCAATGTTCTTTCCAAGCCCCAAAGAGTTGAGGGCAATGGCAGCATGCACCGCAATGGGGTAGATCACAGCGTCAGAACCGCCTTTAGAAAAGCGCGCTGCCAAATTCTGCATCAAAGTAGAAGCTTTGGCGGCGTCATATTTGTTAACAGCAGCTACGGGCCCATCCTGAGGCTGGCCAGGCTCACTGCCAGATCCGGACGAAGCATCGCCGCATATCGCAGTTCCGATCGACGGGTTGGGAGCATTTTTCCAGTCAACGGGAGCTGCGATAGGGGAAGGATAGCCCGTCCACTCGAACTGGTAGCTCGTGCCGCTTTTCAGGACGCCGCCCTCGGATGCCTCGTCACCAGACGCATACCCTCCGTTCACGTAAGACGCCCAATACTTGGAGAAGTCGCCCGCATTTCTGACCGTGGTGCCGTCGGCAAAAGTCACCGAGCAGAGGTAGCCACCGGAGAGCTCGTAGCCGAGGAGGTCCCCCGCGGACTTCGCAGCTGCGAGCAGGTCGCCCAAGGTTGCCCCTGTGCGAAAACCATAGACTTTATTGACAACTATCTCTGATTTTCCGTCACCGTCAGAATCGTAGGCAATCGCAAGTCGAGCGCCTGGAACCAACCCGCATATCGTTGAGCTAAGCTCTGGCTCGGGGGTCGCCTTCCAATCAACGGGAGCCGCGATAGGGGAAGGATAGCCCGTCCACTCGAACTGGTAGCTCGTGCCGCTTTTCAGGACGCCGCCCTCGGATGCCTCGTCACCAGACGCATACCCTCCGTTCACGTAAGACGCCCAATACTTGGAGAAGTCGCCCGCATTTCTGACCGTGGTGCCGTCGGCAAAAGTCACCGAGCTGAGGTAGCCTCCGGAGAACTCGTAGCCGAGGAGGTCCCCCGCGGACTTCGCAGCTGCGAGCAGGTCGCCCAAGGTTGCTTTGCCGCTGTAAAAAGAATAGCTCTTATTGAGCATGAGCTCAGAACTTCTATCCCCATCGACATCATACGCAATAACAAGCGTGACGCTGCCTGTTGATTCCAGCAAGGCGCCTTCGGGCGCTTCCGTCGCCCAAGCCGGGACGGCGGGCATGAGGCCCGCGCACAGCATGAGCGCCATGAGCGCTGCCAGCAATCGTGTCGTGAGTTTTGCGCCAGACCCCGCGGGGGGCGCGAGTTTCGTTCCAACCATGTGTCGGAATCTCCTTCCAGGGCTCGATTCGATGGATGGGCATTCCGACTTCGCCTCACCTGGGCAGATCCACATGCCTGCGATCTCGCGTCGAGCCGCCGCCCTCGCGCCTGCGCACCCCTGCGACCAGGGGCGACGCGCCGCACGCGACAACGTTCTCGCGAGCCTTCTGCCCATCGGCGTTTACGGTTACTGGTATAGCGAGGGATTCACACCCTCATTCCCCCAAGCTCGCCCGATTTCAAGCAAGCTCGCGCCCCGCCGGCGCAACCATCAGTGCCAATACGCAGGCCATTGTAGCACCCTCTGGCCGCCAAGCGCGGGACAACGGAAGCGAACAGGGGAACGTAGCCTGAAAACGCAACCGGGGATGCGACCACCGTCCAAGACAGGCAGAGAATCACCTGCAAAACCCCTTCCGCGCTGAAAGTTAAAGGCCGCAAGCCGCACCCGCTGGCTCTCGCGTATAGATAGATTGAGGGTACTTGGCACGGAGTGGCGCACGACGGCCGCAGGCCACGCCCCGTCACCCCACCCGCCGTCCCATTGCCTCTTCGCGTGTGATAGATTGAGCCCAGCGTCAAATGCGACGTCAGCCAATCGACCTGAGGAGTGCCCGTGCAACCCGACTCCGAGCCCAGCCTGGATCAGCACAATGCGACAACTGCTCCCAACGCCGGCGACGCCGCGTCCGAACCTCTTTGCGACGCCGCGCTCGCCGACTCCGAGCCCCCTCGCGATCCCACGCTCCCCACGCCCGAGCCCCTTCGCGACCCCGCGCTCGCCGACCCCGCGCTCCCCACGCCCGAGCCTCTCCGCGATCCTGCGCTCCCCTTCTTCACCAACCGCGACTGCCCGTACTTCCCCTGCCATGAGGGCGTCGACCCTCGCGATTTCAACTGCCTGTTCTGCTTCTGTCCGCTTTACGCGCTCGGCCCGTCATGCGGCGGGCGCTTCGCCTACGTCGGCGACGACGTGAAGGACTGCTCCGGCTGCTCGCTCCCCCACGAGGGCTCCAACGGCAACGCCCTCGTGAGCTCCCACTTCGCCGAGCTCGCGAAGCTCGCGCACCCGTAATCCCGCCCACCCCTCCTGCGCCCAACCCGACTCAGCGAACTTACCGGCCTGCTCACCCGCAGCTCCTCCTGCCTGCCCATTCTCCGCTTCCCCTCTCCTGCAAAGACTGAAGCTGCAACAAAAGATCTAGCAGACAGAGAGTCCATCACAATATATAGTGGACTCTTCTCCTGATGCCGCGATATAAGATAGCTCGAGCTGGCTGTTCTGGACTTCTGCTGCAGCCCTTTCGGCTTGCAGGCAAGACGAGGACGGAGCTTCCCCTCTCTTGCGCGGCTACGTGCTGGCAATGCGGATAAGCAGGTCGATCCCTGCTTGCCGGCCCTCGCCGGCCCTCGCCGGCTCACCCGCCACCTCTTCGCCTGCCGGTCGCCGGCAGCGTCGCCGACGGCGTTACCGACAACGGCGCTTTTCCAGCCACCCCTCAGGTGATTCTGGATGAAATAAGGTCGTTATCGGCGATTTCTCGGGAAAAGTGGATGGAGAATGCGCGTTGTCGGTGGTTTTCGGAGCCCGGAGCACCGACAACGGGCATTTTCCAGCCAGCTTTTCCAAGCCGTGGATGCAAAGAGGGCGTTGTCGGTGCTTCGGGTTCCGGAACGGAAGAGACGTCCTCTCATCCCCCCGTCCGCTTTGGGCTAAACGAGAGGGGGCTGCAACTTCTGCTGCAGCCCCCCAGCAATCGAAGCCAACGGCAAGCACGGCGTCGTCATGTCTGGCGCCGAGCGGCAAACTCAGCTCCTGCGCGCCTGCTGTCGGTGGCAAGCCCGACACCGCCGCACCTGCTGCCAACAACAAACCAAGCACCGCCGCGTCTGGCGCCGAGCGGCAAGTTCAACGCCAGCGCACCTGCTGTCGGCGGCTAGCACGACACCGTCACACCCGCCGCCAGCGGCCAGCACGGCGTCGTCGCGTCTGGCGCCAGCGGCAAGCCCAACGCCGCACCCGCTGCCAACGCTAAGCTCAGCGCCGCTGCCAACGCCAAGCCTACTGCCAGCTCCGCCGCACCCGCCGCCTACCCAATATCAGCGCCTACTCCTCGGCCTCGGCGCTTGGCTTGGGGAGGCGAATCATCAGGGAGACGCCGAAGCCGACGAACCCTATGACGGCAAGCCCGATGAACGCGGGAACGTACGTCCCCGTCGTGTCGTAAATGGCGCCGGCTATGGTCGGGACGAAGGACGCCAGCACGGCGACGACGGGAAGGATCGCCCCGTGGATCTTGGAGTAGTGCTTGTTGCCGAAGATGTTCGCGAGCTCCGCGGGCAGGGCGGAGTTGTGCATCGCGAACCCAAGGCCGATGGCGACGTAGTAGAAGACCATGACGAAGACGTTGCTGCCGAAGAAGGCGGCGAGCAGAGCGCCGATGCCCATGGCGAGAGCGCCCAGCCCATGCCACCGCACCGGCTCGAGGCGGTCGAGGATCATGATGCCGGCGACGAGGGCCGCTATGCCGCCGAGCGCCTTGATCGAGAGGGCCCAGGAGACGTCCTCGAGGGTCAGGCCGACGGACACGAAGTACAGGCCGGCCTGCGAGACGTTCAGGTTGAGCCCGGCAAAGCAGCAGAACGCCATGATCGCGATGAACCAGAACGCCGGGGTCTTCATCGCCTCGAGGGCGGTCTTGTCCTCCATGGTCTTGTAGACCTTCGAGACGTACGTCTTGGACTCGGCGGACACCTCGACCTTGCCGCCATCAGGAAGCTGGCCCATGTCGGCGGGCGTGTTGCGCACGAATACGGCGGCGAGGACAAGCCCTATCAGGGCGCATACGGCGACGAACCACCATCCGGCGCGCCATCCGAACTGAAGGCAGAGGGCGTTGGTGATGATCGGGTAGAGGACGGCGATGCCGGCTCCCATGATGAGCGAGATGGAGATGGCGCGCCCGCGATCCTTGATGTACCAGTGGTTGAGCGTCGTCATCGTGGGAATGGCGCCCGCGCACATGCAGCCGTAGCTCATGATGACGCCGAAGCCGACCACGTAGAAGGCGACGTTGTCACCGAGGAACAGCGCGTTGAGGCAGGCGAGCACCGCGACGATGACAGCGCCGAGGATGTACGAGAACCTCGCTCCGAACTTGGCGATGGTCAAGCCGATCAGCGGAGCGGATATGCCCTGGACCAAGATGAACGCGCTGAAGCCGAGGCCCAGGTACGTCCGGTTCATGGTGACCTCAGGGTCGAGCGCCATGTACGAGTTGGTCAGCTGGGCGACCGTGAGGCCCAAAGCCCCCACGAAAGCGTATATGAGGCCCGACGAAACGAGCATCCTTGGTCCGGAAAAGCTTTGCTTCTCAGTCATGAGAACACCCCTTCATGTTAAACGAGCGGCCTTGCCCGGCCCGCCTATACCCCCGAGGCGGGCCGGGCGACAGCCTGGCTCTACGTATTGCGGATAAGGCGCGACGCTACGCACCACCCTCCTCTTGCTCCAGCTTCTTCATGGGGGCAGTCGCCACGGCGGTCAGCATGAACGCCATCGCGACGAGCGACGCAACAGCCAGAAGGAGGAACGAGTTGAAGTAGCCCAAAGCCCCGATGACGAAGGAGAGGCCGCCCAAGACGAACACCGCTCCGAGATAGTAGCCGGCTATGCCGCCGGAGTTGATGCCGGTGTAGTCCTTCATCCCATACAGGTCAGGGACGAAGAGGCCGGGGATCATGGTCGAGTAGGAGATGAACGCGCACAGCACCATGCCGATGAACGCAAGCGGAAGCAGCCCCGTCTGGCTCCACAGGAGCAGGCAGATCATACCGAGCGCAAACCCCAGGTAGATGCAGATGCTCATGACCTTCGCGCCAAGCTTCTTGACGAGGAAGCCCGAGGCGAGCTTGAGGATGGCTGCGGCGTACGAGTACACGCTCATGAGCAGAGCAGCCGTCGTCGCGGCCATCCCGAAGGACGTGTAGTACACGCTGGCGTACGAGGTGATGCCCGAGGCGCACCACGCGACGAAGAACATCGCGATCAGGAAGCAGTAGATGGAGGCGCCCTTCTTCAGCGTCTCCGCAAACGTGAACCCGGGGACGTCGGAGACCGTTCCAGCAGACTTCTCGACACCGGAGGCAACCGCCTTGCGCGGGACCTTCCCGATGAGGACGAAGTTGCAGAATAAGCCGATCACGACGATGCCCACCGCATAGACGGTGAAGAGCGTCTGGTAGGGCATGGTGGTGAGGAGGATTCCCGTGACGGCGATCCACGTTGCGCCCAAGAGCGCCGTGACGCCGCCGACCACGCCGAACGCCTTCTGCGTGTCCTTGCCCCAGAACGGAGCGAGGACGCCGCCCGCCGAGGCGTACGTGGCCACGGCAAGCACGATGCCGTTGAGGATGTTCGCGACGATCCACAGCGGGAACGAGGTCGCCGTTCCCACCATGTACATGGTCACGCCGCTGCAGCACGATCCGATGAGCATGCACCATTTCGCGCCGATTATGTCAATGACCTTGATGCCGACGACGCTCATCACGAACGACAGGATCGTGGCGATCATCGGGCCGATCATGAACGTGGCAAGATCGACTTTCATGCCGGCAAGCAGGAAGGGAACGATGGCGTTCATGACCGCGGTTCCCCCTGATGCAGAAGCGAGAATGATCGTTACTCCAATCGCCACGGAAGTCTTTCTTCCCATGCTGTATTCCATCGCTTGATCACCCCTTTCAGGAGCAGGTAAGTGGGAGCGGCAGCGGCGCGCGGCAAATCACCCGACGCGCGGCGGGTTGCCCGACGCGCGGGCCCCCCGGCGCGCGGCGGATCATCTGCCCGGCGCGCGCTGACCGCGAAAAAAGGTCCCCGGCAACCCAGCCGACCGAAGAGCGCGGCCAGCCGAAGAGCTCGAGAGCCGGGGACCGAAGAGAAGCTAGGCTACGTAGATCGCGCAGTGGCGGCCCTCAGCCTCTTTCGCTATTTCCTGGAACGGACCGATCTTGAGGGCCTTCGTCGTGCAGCCCGACACGCACAGCGGGTTCTGGTCCTCGGCGTAGCAGGCAGCGCACTTGTCGAGGACGGGGAACACCAGGTGATGCTGGCGAAGCCTCCCGTCGACGTAGTAGGGGTTGCGACGGATGGCGCGCATCCAGTCTTCCTCATAGCCGTAGCGATGCGTCTCGCGGCAAGCCGCCTCGCAGCCGAAGCATCCCAGGCAGTCGTCGAGGTCGAGGAGCATGGCGATGCCCTCGCTGTTCACACGCTTTCCACCCTTCATTACAGGTCACCCCTTCCAGGCTCGATCTTGCAGAGCGACGAGCGCATAGCGGTCGCGCCATAGCCAGGCTCCGCCGGGTTCGACGGAACGAGAATGTTGCCGTTCGCCTTGTTCCACCCGTATCCGGGCAGGCCGAGCTCCTTGCACTCGTCGCGCCAGCCGGGACGGGGAACGAAGACGCAGCCTTCCTTGCACTCGTACGTGACCATCGCCTTCGAGATGATCTTGCCGCGAGGCGACGTGATCGTTATCCACTCGCCGTCGGTGACACCGTACTTCTTGGCGTCCTCGGGATGGATCAGGACGAACGGGTCAGGGTACAGCTTGCGCTGAGAGGGGATGTTGGTCCACGCCGAGTGGAAGAACGAGTAGACGCGGATGCCCGTCACAACGGTGAGCGGGTACTCCTCGGCGAGCTCGGGCAGGTTCTGGGGAGACTCGTAGGGCCACGTGAAGTCGGGCAGCGGGTCGTAGCCGAACATCTGGAGGGACTCGGAGTAGAACTCGATCCTGCCAGAGGGGGTGTTCACGCCGAGCTGGCCGTCGGGGCGGATCTTGCCGAGCTTGTACTTCTCGTACAGGATCTCGCCGTCGCCCGAGGTCTCAACCATGAACCGCCACGGCTTGGACTGGAACTCCTCCCAGGTCATGTCGTAGCCGTAGAACTCCTTGAGGCGCCACAGGACCATTTCCTTCTCGTCGGCCCACGGCCAGTGCTCCGGGTTCATGCGCCGGCCCCACTCGAGGAAGAACCACCAGTCGTCCTTGCACTCGCCCGGCGCCTCGACCGCCTGGTCGAAGGTATGGAGCAGGGCGCCGTCGAGCTCCTCGTCATAGGTGCAGCGCTCGGACCAGTCAGCCGAGGGGAGCAGGAGGTCGGCGAGAAGCGCCGATGACGAGAAGTAGAAGTCCTTCGAGCAGATGAACTCGAGGTTGGGCGACGTCATGGCCTCGTAGGTCTGGTTGGCGTTCTCGTAGCACATGATCGGGTCGTTGGCGATGGCGATGTACGCCTTGACCGGGCGGGGCTCGCCGGTGATGATGGCGCGGAAGACCGAGTCCGGGTCGTTGGAGCGGCCGAAGACCTTGTAGAGGGGATGCTCCTCGCCGCCGAAGGTGAACAGGTCGGGGCGGCCCGGCGACTTCGCGGGATCCCACAGCGTGATGCGATCGTCGAGCATGACGTCGAAGGCGACGGGCACGGTGATGCCGCCCTTCTTGTCGAGCCAGCCGAGCAGGCCCTGCAGGCAGGCGATGGCGCGGCCGTTCTGGATGGCGTTGGTGTGCATGCAGCCGGGGCCGAGGCCGACCATCATGCCGACCGGGCCGTTGGTGCCCATGTACTTCGCCGCCAGGCGAATGTCGTCGGCGTCAATGCGGCAGATCTCGGCAGCGCGCTCGGGCGTCCACTCCGCGACGCGCTCGGCCAGCGCCTCGAAGCCGTAGGTCCAGCTGTCGATGAACTCCTGGTCGTACCAGCCGTTCTCGATGACTTCGTGCATGATGGCCAAAGCCAGGGCGGCATCCGTGCCGGGGAAGGGCTGGAGCGCCACGTCGGCGTGCTTGGACATGTCCTGGAAACGCGAGTCGATGACGATGAGCTTCATCCCCGCAGCCTGGTTCGCGTAGAGCAGGCCGGCCCACGCGCGCTCCATGGCGGGGTTCTGCCCCCAGAGGACGACGGTCTGCGCGTTCTTGATGTCCCCGGAAGCGCCGCTGTAGATGCCCAGCGTGAAGGCGTTGGGCAGGATGTGGGGCATCAGGCACACGTGGGTGGGCGTGAGGCTCCAGCCCTCGAGGCCCAGCGACGAGTTCAGGCGGCAATGCCAGTGGTTGGTCGTGCGGCCGGTGCCCTGCCCGGTGATGATGGCCTCGGGGCCGTACTCCCCGATGATGCGGTGGCACTCCGACGCCAGGATGTCGAGAGCCTCGTCCCAGCTGATGCGCTCGAACTCGCTCTTGCCGCGGTTCTGGGGATTGCGCTCGCCCTTGGGATCCCAGTCGACGCGCTTCATGGGATACAGGATGCGATTGTCGAGGTTGTTGTGCACCTCGCGCTGGGACATGCCCGCCCCGCAGATCGTGCCGCGGGACTTCGGATTATCGGGGTTGCCGGTAATCTTCACGATCTGGTTGTCCTCGTCAGAATAGACGATGACGCCGCAACGTGAGTGGCAGGTCGTGCACATGGTCTTTGTTGCCTTCAAGGTCATGCTCTTCCTCCTTCTGCCTTTTCCTCGAAACTTCTCTGTCTCCAAGCGAACCGCCGAGCCGACCGGGGAAGGCCCCGCGAGCAAGCTTTGGGGGGGGATCCGGGCTGCGGCACGGGCCGCCCTCTCGAGGCAAGGCCCCGGAGAGCGCCGCAAGACGGCTGCCGCAGGCGCTTTTGGCCTGCTTTGGCCCGCTTCGAGCCCCTTTCCCCCACAACAGAGCATACGGAGGGCGCGCCGGAAGCGCCAACAGCGTTTTCTTATCATTCCCACAACTTATTGGTCGCCTTCGCACGTGGGAAACGCTGCCCTGACCCCAGATCGACCATAGGGGATTGTGATATGATCATCAGGTCACGCTATTGCGCATTCGCCAACGTCAAGCTCCGCGCAGAAGAACGCCTGCCCTGCGGAGCTCTCAGGTATTTCCCGACGATGTGACAACCGCGGAGGATGCCTTCTTCGCTTGTGCCACGGGCATCCCCGAAGCATGCTCAGGCCGGGGGGTGGACTCATGCGTATCGAAACGCTTCACTACCTAGAGGAGATCGCCCGAAGCGGATCCTTCTCCCAAGCTGCGAGCAAGCTCTACATCAGCCAGCAGGGGCTGAGCAAGATGGTCGACGGCGTCGAGAAGGAGCTGGGAACCTCCCTGTTCAGCCGTCAGGGGAGGAGCGCCGAGCTGACCGAAGACGGGAGGCTCGTGCTGGACTTCGCGCGAAGCGTCTCCTCGCAGTACGCCGACCTCAAGGAGACGATCCTCCATCGGCAGCGCAGCCAGTCGGGGTCGTTCGACGGCATCTGCATCACCGCCATGCCCTTCGTCTGCACCAGGACCTTCGACATCATCAACGAGGACCTCGTGGAATACGAACTGGGGGACTTCACCCTCATCGAGCAGAGCTTTCCCGAGATCATGGACCACATGGAGCGCGGCGAGCTCGACTTCGCCCTCGTCAACATCCTCAAGGAAGACTACGAGAGCCGAGTAAAGCCCAGCGGCCACCAGTTCGTGCCCCTCTACTCCACGGAGGTCACCATGCTGGCCTCCTCGGCGCTGCTGAGCAGGGTCTGCCTTCCGCAGAAGACCATTTCCGCGAAGGACATCCTGCGCCTTCCCCTCGCCCACTACAACGAGCCGATGCTCAACCGCATCGCGAACATGCTCGCCGAGTCGATCGGCGAGAAGTCCTACGGCCCTCGCCTCCACAGCTCGAACGCACGGCACATCATCGCCTTGGTGGAGGAGGGACGCGCCGTGACGTTCGGCGACACCTTCAGCGCATCGGTGCTCAAGCAGAAAGACGGGGTCGTCTCGCTTCGCATCGATCCCACGCCCCTGTTCTACGTGGGGTTCGTCCTCGCCCGGGACAGGGAGGAGCCCTCTGATCACGACGACTTCATCAGATGCTTCAAGGCCGTCTTCGACATGAAGCACAAGGCGTACCTCGACGCGAACCCGCCCGTCATCGACTGACCCCGCGCCGGCCCGCCAGCGGTCCGCGCTGGCCCGCTGGCAGCCCGCGCCCTGCAGCCCGCGCTGGCCCGCCCGCAGCTCTTCCCGCTCCAGCGGGCTCGCCGGTCTTGCTTACCCGCCCAACTCGTCTCGCCCCCTCCCCCGGTTAACGCAAAGTTGACGAAATAGGATGTCCTTCGTCGCTGACGGGCGCGGCGATGTGTGGTAGTGTAGATTTGTTTTACCCCTGAATCCAAAACCCTTGCCTTGGAGAGAGCCATGCCCCAGCCTGACGATCGCAAGACCGCCATCGCCCCTGATGAGAAACAGATCAACCTCCTCGACCTCGATGAGCCCGCACCTGCGCCCACACCGGTGCCAGGCGGTCGTGCGCCCAAGGCCCCTTCCGAGAAGACGCCGCTCGGCCTGAAGATCTTCGGCGTGCTCAACATCGTCGGCGGCCTGCTCCTCATCCCCGAGATCGTGCTCATGCTGCTCGCGGTGGGCAGCGTGTTCCTCGAGGGCGGCTTCGACGAGGACTCCATGATCACGCAGGTGCTCTACGTGGTGATGGTGATCTGCGTGGCCGTCACCGTGGTCGCGTTCGTGATCCTAGGCCTCCGCCTGGTGCGCAACAAGCGCCGCGGCGCGCGGCAGACCGCCGAGTTCATCATCGTGCTGCTGATCACCGACTTTCTGTGCAACCTCATGCTGTTCGGGATCAGCGTCGACCTGCTGGCGTTCGTGGTGGCGGGCGTGGTGCTCGTCGCCATGCTCACCTACATCGACCCCGCGCTCTCCGAGGAGCGCGAGCTGCAGCGCAAGCTGCGCGACATGGAGACGCGCGAGGAAGCCGAAGAGGGCACCCTCGGCCTCGACGAGACGGGCCGCGGGTTCATCGCGCTCGACTTCTTCAACCTGTTCTGGATCTTCGTGATCGCCTGCGTGCTGGGCGACCTCATCGAGACCGTCTACCACGTCGTCATCGTGGACCCCGGCCACTACCAGGTGCGCGCCGGCATGCTGTGGGGGCCGTTCTCACCCATCTACGGCTTCGGCGCCGTGCTCATGACGATCGCGCTCAACCGCTTCCACAAGGCGAACATCCTGGTGGTCTTCCTGGTCAGCGCCGTGATCGGCGGCGCGTTCGAGTACGCCGTCAGCTGGTTTCTGCAGTTCGCCTTCGGCGTCACCGCGTGGGACTACACTGGCACGTTCCTCAGCATCGGCGGGCGCACCAACTTCATGTTCATGTGCATGTGGGGCGTGCTCGGCGTGATGTGGATCAAGCTGCTTCTGCCCGTCATGCTGCGCGTCGTGAACCTCATCCCCTGGCAGTGGCGCTACTCGCTGACCGCCGTGTGCGCCGCGCTCATGATCTTCAACGGCGCCATGACGCTCATCTCGCTCGACTGCTGGTACAGCCGCCTGGCCGGCCTGCCGAACGACAACGCGCTCATGGAGTTCTGCGCCGAGCACTTCGACAACGACTGGATGGCCGAGCGCTTCCAGAGCATGTCCATCGACCCGAGCGACTCCACCCGCGCAAACTAGCAGACGCGAAAGCAGGCAAGGGCACAGGGCGCTGGGTGTGCCTTGCTTCCTTTGCATCTACGGCGTATACTTGCTTTTATACTTGCTTCGGGGAAAGGACGCGCCATGGCGCAGCTGTCGCTCTACCTTGACGAGCCGACCCTGTCCGTACTCAAGACAAACGCAAGCAGGGAGAAGCTCTCCTTGTCGAAGATGGCCCAGAAGTCGATCCGATCCTATGCGCCGCATCAGTGGCCGGCGGGATTCTGGGACCTGTACGGCGCCGTCGACGATGAGATGTTCTGTGAGCCGGAAGAGCTCTCCTGGGGGCTCGACGCACCACGTGCGCAGCTCTGACGGCAGGAGGGCTTGCCATGTACATGCTTGACACCAACATCTGCGTCGACTTTCTGAGAGGCCGACTCCCCTACGCCCTGAAGATGCTTCGCGAAAGCGACCCGCAGCTGTTCAAGATTCCCTCGATGGTGGAGGCAGAGCTGCGTCTCGGAGCGTACAAGAGCGCAAATCCCGCGAAGAATCGGCGGGCCGTCGAGCAGTTTCTCTCAGCGTTCGACGTCGTTTCGTTCTGCTCGCTCTGCGCAGGCGCCTATGCCCGCATCCGCGCCGACCTCGAGAAGAAAGGACAGATCATCGGCCCGAATGACCTCGTCATCGCCGCGACGGCGCTCGCCCATGACGCCGTCCTGGTGACGAACAACTGTCGGGAGTTCATGCGCGTAGAAGGCCTGCAGATAGAAGCCTGGGAGGAAGTCAGCTTCTGAGCTGGGGGCGCGCTTAGACGCGCTTCTTCTCGAGAGCGGCGAGGCGCTTCTTCACGAAGGCGTCCACCTCCTCGCGGTCCATCTTGAGTGCCACAGCCAGCTCGTCGTAGAGCAGGCTCTCGGCGAGGTCGTGGAACTTCTTGTCGACCGCGGTGGTGCGCTTGCCGGCGTCCTCGCGCTCGCGCGTGCGCTCGTAGGCCGACTTGATGACGGGGATGAGGTCGCGCGCGTCGTTCGACTTCAAGCGGCGCTCGTACTCCTCCTTCACCTGGCGCTCGACCAAGGAGAGCGTGGTGCCGTGCGCGTGCAGGATGGACTCGTCGATGGTGTCCGCGTCGAGGATGGAGTCGATGAGCTCGTAGGCCTCATCCTCCTCCATCGGCGCGCGCATGACCGGCGGCACCGCGTCGTCGATCGCCACGTACAGCTTGAGCGACTTCTCGAACAGCGTGTGCAGCTCGAAGTAATCGCGCCCTTCGAAGTACGCCTCGCGCACGCACGCGATGATGCAGACATGGTGTCGGTAGACGACGGTATCGCCAACAGCGAACATACAAGCCCCCTCAGATGAGATCCACAAAAACCCGCACGCATGGAGCGAAAGCGGGGCTTGACCTCATTATACCTGCTCAAAGGCAAGAAAGCCGCCCACCGTTTCGGCGGGCGGCTTTCGGACGCACTCAGCAACGCGCGCGGTGATGCGCGAAGGGGATCAGTAGACCAGGCGGCCTGCCTCGGCCGTCCACTCATGCGCGTAGCGGCCGATCCAGTGGGCCACGGCGCGGGACACCACCACATGGGCGATCATGCTGATGCCCATGCTCACGAGGACCAGCGCCACGAACACGAGCACGCCCACGATGCCGAGCGCGCCGAACAGCGCCAGAACGCCGCTCGTCACGCCCGCCGACGTTGCGAGGGAGGCGGGCAGGGCAATGCCGAGCGCCAGGAACACCGAGCCGATGGAGACCAGCGCCGCGACGACGACAGCAGCCACCAACCCGGGCCCGATGACCGCGATCGCAAGGCCCGTCCAGTTGCGCTTGAACGCCTTCCACGCCTCGCCGATCCTGAAGCCCTCGCCGAGCTGCTGCATCATGGCCATGCGCACGGCGCACAGGCTGGTGAACACCGACGCGACGAGCGCTATCGCGATGGCGGCCAGCCACCCGAGCAGCGGCACGATGGCCACGATGCCCGCGACGAAGCTGCTCACCAGGTTGAACACCAGGATGATGACGAAATTGTAGAAGCCGATCTCGAAGTTCTTGCCGTTCACCACGCTCTTCGGCATGACGGTCCTGCCGCCGAAGGGCACCTCGCGCGACCAGTTGAGCGCATAGCCCTGCACCGTGAAGTTGAGGATGGGCACGCAGCCCACGAGACCCAGAAACATCATGCGCTTGAACCAGCCGTCCGTTGCGCGGATGTCAGCCATCGCCGCCGACACGCAGCCCTCGGCGTACACCGGCTGAGGCTGAGGCTGAGATTGGGGTTGGGGCTGAGGCTGGGGCGCGGGGGCGGCGTAGGGCTGGACGGGAGCGGCGTAGGGCTGGGCGCCCGGAGCAGCGCCGTAAGGCTGCTGGGCCTGGGGAGCGCCAGAGGGGCCGGCGACAGGCTGAGCATCCGCTTCGGAAGGCTGGGGCTGCGCTTGCCCTGCGCCCGCGACAGGCTGAGCGTCCGCCTGCGCTCCCGGCGCCTCGGCGCCCGCAGCAGGCTGGGCGTCCGCGCTCGGCACGTCCTCCGGCGGGACGTTCCCCACCGTCACCACCACCGGATCATGCGGGCTGCCTGCGCCCGACAGCGACTGTCCGCAAAGCGGGCAGAACGCCGCGTTCTCGGGGACTTCCCCACCACAAGCTGTGCATTTCATGAGACCACTCCTTCTGCCCGAAGGCGTCAAGTCAGACATTTCCTCTATTCTACACGCCCGCATGCCTAAGCAGCTAGCGCGAGCGCCTATTCGTCACGCGGCGATTCATGATTTCCTCGCGGCGCAGGCGCTCCGCCCGCACCTCGCTCGGCCGCCGCGACCCGCGCGTGCGCCCCGAGCCCGCGTCAGCACCCGACGCAGCCCCCTCTGCGCCCGCGTCCGCAGCCCCTTCTGCGCCCCTGCCCGCGCGCGTGCGCCCCGTACCCGCGCCCACGCCCCTGCCCGCACGCGTGCGCCCCGCACCCGCGCCTACGCCCGCGCCCTTGCCCGCAGCCGGATGCAGCGGGCCGGCCGGCTCGTTCACCACGCGACGGCCCTGCGCGAGGTCGCGCCGGATGCGGAAGTACTCCCACACCAAAAGCACGAGCAGGATGGACATCACGATCAGGTAGCTCAGAACAGCGCCCGGCAATCCCGTGAACGACACGAGCAGCAGAGGAATGAGCAGCGAGAAGCCGAACGTCACCACGTAGAGCGTGGTGACGTCGCGTTGGCGGCGCATGACCGTGATGACCTGGTACAGAAAGTCGATGGCCGCCGTCACGCCGCCCGCCACGATCATCACGTAGAGCAGGTTGCGCATCGGCTCGAAGTCGATGCCGTACAGAAAGCCCAGCAGCGGCACGCCCACCCATGCCATGATGACGAGGAACCCCGTCGTCAGCGCCACGACGAACAGCAGGATGCCGATCGAGATCATGTCGAACTGGCGGTGCTTCGAGTTGTCCTGCCACACGCCCGCCATGCGCACGAGCAGCGGCTTGTACACGAGCTGCGCCGTGATGAGGATGCTCTGCGCGGGGAAGTACAGCGCGTTGTAGAACAGCTGGTTGTCGTAGGAGAGCGCGCCCTCCATGACGAACTTCGGCATGGAGTCGATGAGGTTGAACAGAAACAGGCCGACGAACAGGGGCGCCGTGTTCTTGAACAGCACGAATATGCTCGACGCGCTCGCGCGGCGCGACCGCGGCGTCTCGAGCAGCGTGAGCGGGTAGGTGACGATGACGAACGACACCGCGGCTGCGACGGCCATGGCGATGCTGGCCACCGCCGCGTCGCGCGTGACCAGAAGCGCGACGGCGAACACGAGCAGCGCCAGGATCGAGCGGAGCGCCTGCGAGATGCCCGCCAGGTAGAGCTTGTCAACCTGCTGGAGGCGCCCTTCGTATACGTCGGCGAGGCCGTCGATCATCTTGTAGGTGAAGATGCCCATGCAGATGTTGAACATCTCGACGCCGTAGCCGCGGAGGTTGCAGTACGCGATGCCCACCGCCACCATGATCGCGCAGGTGATCCAGCGGTTGATCTGGTAGTCGTTGAACGAGTGCGCCTCGTCGATGTCGGAGATCTGGTAGGTCCGCACGCCGAAGTTCGCCAGGAACATGAGCAGCAGGCCCACGGCGAACGCCATGGACACCATGCCGGCCTGCTCAGCGCCCACCAGCTGGGTGGCGATCATGGTGACCGCCGGGAACACCACGCCCCACGCGGTCGCGCCCACGGTGTTCCACACGAAGTCGCGCGTGGTGCGGTGGGCCGCGTACTCCTCGTCCTGGCCCGAGAGGCCGCCTTCCTTCACCGCGCCCATGACGCGGTCGAACCAGCGGTTCGTCACGCGCGCGATGGGATTCTGGCGGCGCGGCGACCCCTCACCCTGCCCCACCTTCGACAGCTTCTCCAATATATGCGGCTTTTGCGGCGACATGCGGCGGGGTTTGGTCCTCCTCGAAGGGGATGCGTGTTTCAGTTGAGAGTATAGTTGCCCGCACGTCCGCCGCTGCCGTCAACACAGACGGCCCACAAAACCACCGCGCGAAAAGGCTTTGCAACGAAGCCTCGTTGAGGCTAGTATTCTCAGTGAGTACAAAGCGCCCTCCTGATCCGCGGCAGGGCCTGCGCGCCCCGCGGACCCGAAAGGACCCAGCATGAGCGGATTCGTTCCCAGCACCGGCAAGCCCCAGCAGCCCTCGAAGGGCGTGCGCATCGCCAAGCGCATAGCCATCGCGGTGCTCGTCGTCGCGTGCATGGCCGCTCTGGCCTGGGTGGCCGTCAACGTGGCCTTCAAGGCCGTCGACGCGTCGCTGCAGAAGAAGCAGGTCACCTCGCTGTCCGAGCGCACGGCCCTCACCAACCTCTCGGCCTCGCTCACCACTGCGCCCGACCTGACCGGCTTCGCCTACGTCGACACAACGAACCTGATCGGGCCGCGCATCGAGAACATCGTCGTGGGCGAGATCGTGGAGGGCAAGCCCGGAGCTGACGAAGAGGCCACCCGCACCGTGTCCGCGTCGGCAAGCTACCGCAACAACAGCATCGAGGTGGTGGTTCCCGTCACGCAGCCCTACGCCTACGACAGCGACGAGAGCACCTGGGTCGCCGGGGAGGTCACGCTCGGACAGCCCGTCGTGTCGCCTCTGCGCGCGCCGAGCACCGCCGCCATCGAAGCCGCGCTCCCCGAGCTTCTGCGCGCGTACGACGCCTCGCTGGCCGACCGGTTTGACGGATGCAGCGTCTACGTGAGCTCGAACATGGACGAGACGGGCGGCACCGCCACGGCAACGCTGAGCAAGACCGAGAAGAACAAGCTCGTCACCTGCGACGTCAACCTGAGCGCCACCTGGTCGGCCTCGACGGGCTGGCAGCTGGCCGTCACGTCGGCCGGCAAGATCACGACGAGCGAGGCGAGCGGGAGCACTGAGCCCGGCACCGCCACCATGGCGCTGGAGTGCACGTCGGGAGAGCTGGTTGAGCTCACGGGGACCATCGAGTCGATCGACGGCGTCATCGTGCTGCGCACCGACGAGACCATCTACGTGAGCATCGACGGCAAGGGCGTGACCACGAACCGCTTCTGCCTCACCTCGGCCTCCAACGACCGTGAGGTGGCCATCGGCGCGCGCGTGACCCTGCAGGGCACCATCTCCGCCGGCGGCTCGATCGCCTCCGCCCCCGTGACGATAGCCGTGACCGACATCAAGTAGCGAACGCCTCCTCCCCTGTCATCCTAGACGACGCACCCCCCTCATGTCCCGAGCGAACGCCCCCTCCCCTCATGTCATCCTGAGCGGAGCGCCCGCAGGGCGCGGAGTCGAAGGATCTGGCCGCAAGCACGGCGCACCAGCCTGAACGCAGCGGCGCGCTACTTCGCGGGCTTGCGGGCCACCTCGACGTAGGCGCCCGGGCGCACGTTGCGCTTGATCAGGCGGAAGCAGCAGAGGGCCGTCACGGGAATCGCGATGGCGAGCAAGGCACCGAAGTCGAAGCTCGCGATGGTGCCGAACCGGTCGATGATCATGCCGCCGATGGAGGGCCCGAACGCCATGCCGCACGTGCTGCCAGCGCTCATCCAGGTGATGGCCTCGGTGAGGCGGTCGCCCGGCACCGCGCGCTCGCACGTGGCGTTCGCCACGATGAGGAAGGGCGCGTAGAACAGCGCGGCGAGCGTCGACACCACGAAGAGCGTCTCAGCCGAGTCGATGAGGCACATCGTGCCGTACGCGCACCCGATGAGCACCGCGCACCCCACGAGCTGCAGATGCTGCGGCACGCGCAGGTTCACCATGCCGAACACGAACCCCATGGCCATGGACACGCACGACGCGACGATGAGGATCACGCTCGCGATGTTGGGGTTGCCCAAATCCTCCGCGAGCGACACGGTGGCGGTGTCGAACACGCCGTAGAACGCGCCCACGAACATCATGAGCACGAACAGCACGCGCACCACCGGCGACGTGCGGATCACGCTTCCGCGGCGCGCGTCGGACGCGCGTGCCGCAGACGTTCCGGCCGCCTTCCCTTCGCCGCCCTCCGCAGCCGTCCCGTCAGACGAAGCCGCCGCATCCTTCCCTTCCGAACCCTTCGCCGTCCAGCCGGGCTCGGGCTCGGTCGACTTCGACAGCGTGAGCACCGCGGCGCCCGCCACGAAGGCGATGCCGCCTGCGAGCAGGCCCGCTACCGGCGCGATGGCCGTGGCCAGCGCGATGGAGATCGACGGGCTGAACATGAAGCCGATGTCGTCGAGCACGCCCTCGTAGGAGAACATGGTGCGCAGGTCGGGCGCGGCGTCGCCGAGGCGCCCCGTGCGGATGAGGTACGTCCAGCGAGCGCGCGGCAGCGCCTGGGGGCTCGGCACGAACCCCATGAGGACGGCCGCGGCGAACAGCACCCACTCCGGCCCGCGCAGGCTCACGTCCACCAGCATGATCGCAAGCCCCACCATGGTGACGGCCGCGGCGAAGGGCACCACGCGCGACTGCCCATGTTCGTCAACCAGCTTCGACACGCGGGGCGAGATGAAGAACGTGGCCAGCGCGATGGCCGACGACGCGAGCCCCGCCGTGAAGAACGAGTAGCCCGCCAGCGTGAGCATGGTGACGGTGCCGATGTTCATCATGTACACGTAGAAGCGCATGAGAAACGCGCCCGCGTCGAACGGGTACGCCGCGCGCACGCGCAGTATGGCCTTGTAGACGCCCGGGTTCACCGTCGACATGGAGATCCCCTACAGCTCGAGCTCGTAGAGCACGAAGTCGGTGACGCGCGGGTCGGTGTAGGCCAGGCGCGCATGGCCGCGGTTGTCGAACCCGTAGCCCTCGTAGAGGCGCTGCGCGCCCTCGTTGGTGCCGAGCGTGTCGAGGCGGATGACGCGCTTTCCCTGCTCGCGTGCGATCTCGCGCACGCGGTCGATCATGGTGTGCGCGATGCGGCGCCCCTGCAGGCTCGGGTGGACGGCGAACAGGTGCACCACGGCCACCTCGTGCGGCTGCGCCGCAACGCGCCAGGGCACCTTGTCGTAGCCTTCCGCCACCTCCTCGTTCACGATGATCGCCGAGGCGAGCACGCGGCCGCCCTCGGGAAGGCTGAGCCAGCCCGTGAGCAGGCCGCCCTCGCGGACGGCGCGGGCGAGCTCGTCCTCGGAGGGGTGGATGCCGCGCTCCCACAGAGGATCGTTGTCGGTTCCCGACACCGCGGCGATCACGTCGTCGTAGAAGCCCATAACCTGGGGGACGTCGGCGAGCGTGGCGCGCACAACCGCAAGGTCGCGCGGGTCTATGGGAGCGGGCTTCGGCGCGCGCGTGGGGGCGGAGGTCGGGGCGATCGACGTGGATGCGAGGACAGGGGCGGATGCGGAGGCTGGGGCGGTCGAGGCGGGCTTCGGCGTGGATGCGGACATGCTGGCTCCTTGGGGTGTGCGCGGCGTTCGCTGCAAGCCTACCACATCGCGTGCCCGCACGTGCGGCGCGTCACGTGATGGCGAAGCACAGCGCCACGAACACGATGGTCAGCAGCGTGAACCCGCCGACGAAGGCCCAGGCGGCGGGACGCGCGAAGTTCATGGTCCAGCCGATGCCGAAGCGCTCGGGCAGCCACAGGCTCGCATCGTCGGGGTTGAAGTAGAAGATGCCGAGCTTCCAGTGCGCGTCGTCGTCGAAGGGCATGAGGGTCGCGTCGGCAGCCGAGGAGCCCGAACCTGCGCTTACAGCCGCAGGGGCGTCCGCCGCAGGAGCCGCATCCCCTGAGGCGCTCGCGTCTGCCGCGTCTTCCGAGGCGCCCGCGCCCGCCGCGCCTCCCGAGGCGCCCACCGCTGCCGCGCCCCCAGACGCCGCGCCCGCCGCTGCCGCGCCCGCGCCGGCAGCGCCCGCAGCCTCCATGCGTTTGAACAGGCGCGACCCGTTCTGCCCGTAGACCACGGCCAATATGAGGGAGCCCGCCACCGCGGGAACGCACGCCAGGCAGATGACGGCCGCCGCCTCGTTGAGCGTGATGAAGCCCGCCGACGACGCCATGAACGCAACGCCGAGCGTCAGCGAGAGGAGCAGGCCGCATGCCAGCAGAAGGACGCTCTGCGCGCGGGCGAACAAGCCGTACGCCAAGGCCGAGGTCATCGGCGCGCCGGGGTTGGTCGGACGCTTCGAGCGCGTCATCGACCAGTGGCACAGCGCGAACGTCGCGCCGACAAACGCGATCACCACCAGGGGAAACGAAACCGACCAAAGGCTTTTCGGGCTGTAGTCGTTCACGTTTCCCGCGAAGTCGACGTGCATGGGGATCATGTCGGGCATGAGGGGGTACCACATCGCGCCGAGCGCGGCCACGAAGAGCACGACGGGCAGGTAGAGCAGGTTCCACGCCAGCGACACGGGGCCGGGGACGTCGCCCTCCGCCACGAGGGCCGCCGCCTGCTGGCGCGGCGCATGCCAGCCGCGCTCGCGCTTGATCGCCATCACCCGGCGGCGATTGCGCAGCATGAGGGCGAACGACACCGCTACAGGGATGAGGGCCAGAAGCGCGATCGCGCCGATGAGCGCGTTGGCGGCAGCCTCCGAGTAGCTCGCCCGGGCAAGCGGCACCGTCGCGAGGGCGGCGAGCAGCGTGAAGGCAGCCGTCATGACGGCCACGGTGCGCGCATAGCGGCTCTTCAGCGCCTTGATCTGAGGGTCGGCGTGCGCGCTTTCGGGGACGGTCACCGCGAAGCACTCGCGCTTGGGCATGAGGTAGGGAGTCGCCGCCATGAGGCCGCCCGTGAGCGGCACGGTGAGGACGAGCAGGGCGAGGGGGAAGAGGATCTCCATGGAAGGCTCCTTCGTCAGGCGGTGGGAACGGCGGGGGCAGAAGACGCAGCGGGCTCACCCGCGGGGCCGCGGCCGCCTGCGCTTGCGCCCGCGATGCCTGCGCCTGCGCCCGCGCCCGAGGCGCGCAGGCGGTTGCCTTCCGCGTCCACCCCGAGCACGCCCACGTCGCGCCGCGCGCCCGCGATGCCGGGGTCGGCGAACGCCTCAGCCGCCGCATGCGCCGCGAGCGCGGCAAACCCCTGCGCCGAGCCGCCGCGCGCCTTGTACTCGAGCGCGAGCGACTGCAGCGTCTCGACCAGCGCCGCCTCGGCGCGCCCGCGCCGCTCAGCCGACGCCGTCAGCGCCGCGTCGGCCACGTACGCGCCGCTGCGCCCGCGCATCACGAGGTAGCCCTCGTCGCGCAGCACGGCGTAGGCCTTGTTGACCGTGTGCAGGTTGATGCCCAGATCGCTCGCCAAGCGGCGCACGCTCGGCAGGCCGTCGCCCGTCAGCAGCTCGCCGCGCGCGATGGCCGCCACAACCTGGTTGCGAATCTGCAGGTAGAGAGGATCGTTCGAGGTTTGGTCGATGCGCAGGATCATACGCGCTCCTTCCCGTTCTCGACGAAGGCTCCCCCATCGCCGCCCTCGGCGGGCCCAAGCGGAAGCCCGCCGTCGCGCGCAGGCGCGCTATCGCCAGCTTGCGCAAGCGCCCCTTCGCCGCCCGCCGGGCGCCGGCGCAGCAGCAAATCCTCGCCGCGCTTCTCCTGGCGGCGCAGCAGCACCGCCACCACCACGCCGCACGCGATGAGCGCCGCGCCTCCGAGGATGCCCGTCGGCGCCGGCCCCACGAAGGGATCGCCGCCGGAGACCGAGAACATGAGTCCCGCGTTCACCATGCCGTTCAGGGCGCCGTGCGCGAACACCGCCGGAAGGCAGCTTCCCGAGCGCAGCGTCACATAGCTCATGAAGGCGCCCGTCGCCAGGCAGAACACGCACATGGCGATAATTCCGGCGAAGGGGAAGCCCGCATAGCCCACGCCGTAGTTGTGCCCGATCATCGTGAGCGGCGCGTGCCACAAGCCCCAGATCACGCCTGACAGCAGAAGCGTCGGCAGGATGCCCCGACGCTCGAGCAGCTTCGGCAGCAGATAGCCGCGCCAGCCCCACTCCTCGCCGAACGTCGTCGCGACGTTGAGGACGGGGGCGAGGAAGATCCCCGTCGCAAGCTGGGCGATTCCCACCATGACCACCTGGTCGGACGCGAACGCCGCGCCCGTCTGAGCCGCCTGCGCCTCGAGCAGCGCGGCCAGGTGCGACATCGAGGGGTCGAAGTCGGCGGGGTTCAACGCGAAGTACAGCGCCGCGCCGGCGAGGACGAGCGCCGAGGGGCCGAACCACCCGAGCAGCCAGTACTTCCACGTGCGGCGGAAGTCAACGGGCGCGAGCAGCGACGAGCCGTAGAACCCCTCGCGCGTAACGAGCCGCGTGACGACCACGCCGATCGCCGGGAAGAACATGACCGCGGCCACGATCAGCTGGACGGCCGCCGCAGGCACGTCGCCCAACCCGCCCGCAGCCGCTGGCCACACCACCATGAACTCGTAGGCCCACGTCAAGGCAAAGGTAACGCCCAAGAATATCAGAATCCGCCTCAATGTGACGTCCATAGCCCCCTCCTCCGTCTCGCCTCACTGTCACATCATTTTTGTTATATCTATACTATAACAAATAGAACACAATGACACAAGAAGAACCTTTGAAAGCGTGAGGAGAGCCGATTCTTCACCCCCCGTGCAGTTTTTCGCCGTCGTTTTGGCAGAAATCTTCAGATCTTGGTCTTCACCTCAGCCGTCAAAGGCAAATTCGCCTTGCACCTCCAAAACACCTGTCAGCAAATTCGCAGGTCACAGCATTTTGCAAAAAGCAACGAGAGCTGATGGGCCCCGTCGGCACAGCAAAAGCCTCCCTGAAAGTACAAATATCTGAAGATTTCTGCCAAAACGCCCCGGGAAATCTGCACGCCTTCCAACAAAGCGGAAACACCGCAGACTCACGCCCCGCGATCCCCCATTTTTCACCCGCCGCGCGCGTGCAGACGCCCGCACGCTTCGAACCGCGCGCTTCGGCAAAAGTTGGAGTAGTATAACGGCTGACGCAAACCAACCCGAAATCGCACGCGCGCGACGGCCTGCCAGCCAGGGCGAGTCCCGCTCGCGCAGCGTGCGCGAACATGAGAAACGGATGATCATCGTGAATATGTACGACGGACAGCCCCAGCTCGGACGCAACGACGCCTGCTGGTGCGGCAGCGGCAAGAAGTACAAGAAGTGCCACCTCGACGTCGACGAGCGCCTGCAGGCGCTATGGGACGCGGGCGAGGAGGTGCCCTACCGCAGCCTGCTGAAGACGCCCGAGGACATCGCGGGCGTGAGGCGCAGCGCCGAGGTGAACGTCGGGGCGCTCGACTACGTGGCCGAGCGCATCGGCCCCGGCGTGACCACCGCCGACATCGACCAGTGGGTGCACGACTACACCGTCGAGCACGGCGCCGTCCCCGCGCCGCTCGACTACGAGGGCTTCCCCAACAGCGTGTGCACCTCCGCCAACGAAGTGGTGTGCCACGGCATCCCCTCCCCCGACGAGGTGCTGAAGGAAGGCGACATAATCAACGTTGACTGCTCCACCATCAAGGACGGCTACTTCTCGGACTCCTCGCGCATGTTCGTCATCGGCGAGACCACGCCCGAGAAAGCCGACCTCGTGCGCGTGTGCAAGGAGGCCGTCGAGGAGGGCCTCAAAGCCGTGAAGCCGTGGGGGCACCTCGGCGACATCGGCGCGGCGGTGAACGACTACGCGAAGGCGCACGGCTACACGGTGGTACGCGAGTTCGGCGGCCACGGCATCGGCCTGGAGTTCCACGAGGACCCGTTCGTGAGCTTCGTCACCGAGCCGGGGACCGGCCCCGTCCTGGCACCGGGCCTCATGTTCACCATCGAGCCCATGATCAACATGGGCGCCCAGGAGATCGACATGGACGATCCCAACGGCTGGACCGTGCGCACCGCCGACGGCGCGCCCACCGCCCAGTGGGAGGTGCAGATCGTCATCACCGAGGACGGCTACGAGCTGCTGAGCTGGTAGGATGCAAGCCGGCAGGACGCCCGCAGGCGGAGGGGCCTCGATAGCGAAGCCTTGACGGAGAGGCCCCTGGCAGCAGGGGCCTCTCCGCTGTTCTACGCCGCCGCATTACCGCGCCGCAACGCCTGCAGCGGGCAATTGCGCTTTCGTGTATCATGGGGAAAAGCTTCACCCACTGGAGAGGAGTCCTCATGCCGACCGTCGCAGCCGTCCTATCAGCGTTGATCGTGCCCTTGATCCTGCTGGTCATCCTCGTGGTGCTGGCGCTGCAGTCCATCTACATCGTGCCGCAGCAGAAAGTCGCCATCATCGAGCGCCTCGGCAAGTTCAACCGCACCGCGCCCGCGGGCCTGCACTTCCGCATCCCCATCATCGAGCGCATCGCCGCGCGCGTCGACCTGCGCACGCGCCAAGAGGAGTTCGCCATCGACGCGAAGACCAAGGACAACGTGACCGTCACCATGTCCATCGCCGCTCAGTACCGCGTGTCCGTCACGCCGGGGGTGAGCCCCGAGCAGTCGGGCGTGTGGCGCAGCTACTACATGCTGGCGAACCCCGTGGCGCAGATGCGCTCCTACCTCATCGACGCGCTGCGCTCGAGCGTGCCGCAGTACACCCTCGACGAGGTGTTCGACAAGAAGGACGCCATCGCCTCCGACGTGAACGTCACGGTGTCGGGCCTCATGGTGGCGTACGGCTTCGACGTGGTGTCCACGCTGATCACGTCCATCGACCTGCCCCCTGACGTGGAGCAGTCCATGAACCGCATCAACTCCGCGCAGCGCGAGAAGGAAGCCGCCCAGTCGCTCGCCGAGGCCGAGCGCATCAAGGTGGTCACCGAGGCGCGCGCCCGCGCCGAGGCCATGGAGCAGGCCGGCATCGGCATCGCCGCGCAGCGCAAGGCCATCGCCGACGGCATCTCCGAGTCGCTGTCGGTGATCCGCGACTCCGGCGTGTCGGCCACGGAGGCCAACCAGCTGTTCATCTTCACACAGTGGACCGACATGATGACCGAGTTCGCGCGCAGCGGCCGGATGTCCACCGTGGTGCTGCCGAGCGACTTCTCGCAGACCGCCTCCATGTTCGAGCAGATGCTCGTGGCGAACAAGGAGGACGAGGAAGGGAAGGGCGCGATCTAGCTTGGGAAGCGCGCGTTGGCCGAGGGCCGCAGCGCGGTCGACGGCGCGCAGGCGCCAGCCAAGGGCGCAGCTGCCAGTGCTGGCTGGAGCCGCCGGGGCTCAGCGCGGCCGACGGCGCGCAGCCGGCGCGCGGGCCGCAACCGCTAGCGCGCGCTGATGTCGATGGCGCGCTCGGTGTAGGGAACGTACTCCACGCCGGCGGCGTCGAACATGCGCTTCGAGGCGCGCGTGCCGTCGGTGTCGGCGTACTTGTCCTCGAGGTACACCACGCGCGCGATGCGCGACTGGATGATGGCCTTCGCGCACTCGTTGCACGGGAACAGCGTGGTGTACACCGTGCAGCCGTCGAGCGGCGCCGACGAGTTCAGGATGGCGTTCAGCTCGGCGTGGACCACGTAGGCGTACTTCTGGTCGAAGTACTCGCCCTTCGACGTCCAGGGGAACTCGCGGTCGTCGCAGCCGATAGGCATGCCGTTGTAGCCGATCCCCAGGATGATGCGCTTGTCGTTGACGATACACGCGCCCACCTGCGTGTGGGGGTCCTTGCTGCGCAGGGACGACAGCTTGGCGATTCCCATGAAGTACTCGTTCCAGGACAGCGGGTTCACGGTGACCTTCCTCCTACGGCAGACAGCCGTTGACCTATGCGATGATGACCCGCCTATGATACCGCTTTTGACGCGCGAGGACAGCCCGGGAGCGGCGCGGGCAGGTGGCGGGCAAGCCGGCATGCGCAAGCGCGCGTGAACGACGCGGGCTGGCATGTCCGGCGCGACGCGCGTGAGCAGCGCGGACCGGCGCCCGCCGCGCGCTACTTCCCCAGCAGGTGGCGAACGGCGGCGATGGGATGCTTGGTGATCATGCGCGGGCCCGCGAAGCGCATCACGGCGCAGATCTGCTCGCGCTCGGCCGCGCGGTAGCAGCGGTTCTCGCACTCGTCACAGGAGGTCTTCACGTCCATCTTCCGGCAGCCGCGCGTGCGCGCCACGGCGTACGCGTCGAGCGCGGCGCACGCGGGGCACACCGCCTCGCCGCAGTGGGCCGTCTCGGTGCGCTCGGCAGCTGCGTGGTTGCTCGCGCAGTACAGCGCGATCATCTGCGAGATGGTGCGCATCTCGCGCTCGCGCCGCCTTGCCACCGCAGGCGTGTCGTGGTTGTCGGAAACGTTGCCCATGGCGCGCACTATACCAGAAGCGCGCGCCCTACACGCGGCGCATCCCCTTCAAAGCGGTGATCTCCTCGCCCCACCCGCTCAGCGCATCATGCGGCGTCTCCAAGAAGAACGGCAGGTCACGCAGTGCGGGATGGTTGACGATGCGCCCGAGCGCCTCCGCGCCGATGAAGCCGCCGCCGATCACCGCGTGGCGGTCCTTGTGCGCGCCGAGCGGATTCTTCGAGTCGTTCAGGTGGATGGCCCGCAGGCGACCGAGCCCCACCACGCGGTCGAACTCCTCGAGCACGCCGTCGAGGTCGCCCGCCACGTCGTAGCCGCCGTCCCACACGTGGCACGTGTCCAGGCACACGCCCACGTGGTCGGCCAGCTCGACGCGCTCGATGATGGCCGCCAGCTCCTCGAACGTCCGCCCCACTTCCGTTCCCTTCCCCGCCATGGTCTCGAGCAGCAGCGTGGTGGTCTGCTCGGGGGCGAGCACGGCGTTCAGCGCGTCGGCGATGAGCTCGACGCCCGCCTGCGCGCCCTGGCCCACGTGGCAGCCGGGGTGCATGTTGTACATCTGGTGCGGCGTGTGCTCCATGCGCGCCAGGTCGTCCGCGAGCGTCTCGAGCGCGAACGCGCGCGTCTCGGGCTTGGCCGCCGCGGGGTTCATGGTGTAGGGCGCGTGCGCGAGGAAGCGCGTGATGCCGTGCTCGGCCGCAAACGCGTGGAAGGCCGCCACGTCAGCTGGGTCGATGGCCTTCGCGCGCCCGCCGCGCGGGTTGCGCGTGAAGAACTGGAACGTGTTCGCCCCGATGGAGGCCGCGTCCTGCGCCATGCGCGCATACCCCTTGGCGCTCGAGAGGTGACACCCGATGGTAAACTCGCTCGTCAAGCCAAGCTCCTTCGCTTCCGTGATCCGCTTTCGTGATCCGCTTCGGCGCCCACGGCGCCACCCCCATGATACCGAATCTGCCGCGCCAGGCAACGCGTAAGGCAACGTGCGAGACAGCACACCAGGTAACGTACCAGGTAACGTACCTGACGGCGCGCCAGGTAACGCGCCAGGCAACATGCCCGGCGGCGCGTACGGCAACGTGCAAGGCAACGCGCAAGGCAAAAGCCCGCCCCCGGGCCGTGAACCCGTTATCGTCATTTCGTATGACCTGGTGCGCTCTTTTTCCTAGTAATCCTATTGACTTACTCGGTTTTCACACGCTATCTTACACCCACTACGAAACGACGAGACCACTCCACAGGAAAGAGACCTCCCCCATGGCAACGTACACGAACCAGCGCTATCGCTTCGAGACGCTCCAGCTCCACGTCGGCCAGGAGGAGGCCGACCCCGCGACCGACGCGCGCGCCGTGCCCATCTACCAGACCACCTCGTACGTGTTCCACAACTCGGAGCATGCGGCCGCCCGCTTCGGGCTGGCCGATGCCGGCAACATCTACGGGCGTCTGACCAACTCCACGCAGGATGTGCTCGAGAAGCGCATCGCGGCGCTGGAAGGCGGCACGGCGGCGCTCGCCGTCGCGTCGGGCGCGGCGGCCATCACCTACGCCATCCAGGCGCTCGCGCAAGCCGGCGACCACGTGGTCGCGCAGAAGACCATCTACGGGGGAACCTACAACCTGCTCGCGCACACGCTTGCCGCCTTCGGCGTCGAGACCACCTTCGTCAACGTCCACGACCTTGGCGAAATCGAGGCTGCTATCAGGCCGAACACCAAGGTCATCTGGCTCGAGACGCTCGGCAACCCCAACTCCGACATCCCCGACATCGACGCCGTCGCCCGCCTCGCGCACGTCCGCGGCATCCCCGTCGCCGTCGACAACACCTTCGGCACGCCGTACTTCATCCGCCCGATCGAGCACGGCGCCGACATCGTGGTGCACTCGGCCACCAAGTTTATCGGCGGCCACGGCACCACGCTCGGCGGCCTCATCGTCGACGGCGGAACGTTCGACTGGGCCGCGTCGGGCGCCTACCCCAACATCACCGCGCCCAACCCGAGCTACCACGGCATCGCGTTCGCGGAAGCCGCGCCGAACGCCCCCTTCGCCACCTACGTCCGCGCGATCCTCCTGCGCGACCAAGGCGCCTGCATCTCCCCGTTCAACGCGTTTCTCCTGATCCAGGGCGTCGAGACGCTCTCGCTGCGCCTCGAGCGCCACGCCGAGAACGCCCGCCGCGTCGTCGAGCACCTCGCGCGCCACCCGCAGGTGGAGCGCGTGAACCACCCGAGCCTGCCCGACCACCCCGAGCACGAGCTCTACCGGCGCTACTTCCCCCGTGGCGGCGCATCCATCTTCACGTTCAACATCAAGGGAGGCCAGGACGAGGCCTGGCGGTTCATCGACGCGCTGGAGATCTTCTCGCTGCTGGCGAACGTGGCTGACGTGAAGAGCCTCGTCATCCACCCGGCGACCACCACGCACTCCCAGCTCACGCCCGAAAAGCTTGTCGACCAGGGCATATGCCCGAACACCATCCGCCTGTCCATCGGCTGCGAGCACGTCGACGACCTCATCGCCGACCTCGATCAGGCGCTCGAGGCCGCGCGGCAGGGATCGCTAGGGGCACGGTAGGGGTTCGATAGGGGCTCGGTAGGGGCTCGGTAGGGGCTCGGGAGGGATTCGGTAGGAACTTGCTGAGATCGCACTAGAAGCCCCATTGAGATCCGATAGAGGCTAGAAGCCGCATTGGATTCCGATAGGGGCCGGAAGCTGCGGCAAAAGCTGCCAACGCATCGCACCGCAAACAGATGTTTCACGTGAAACATTCCGCCTGCGAAGGGGCGCCCGCCGCTTGCTCGCGCGCGGCGGGCGCCCTTCTCTTTACCCCAGAAGGAGATCGAGGACCTGGGGCAGGCCCTTCTTGCCGAAAGCGATCTTCTCGCCTTCGTTCACCACGAGGCACGGGACGCTCATCACCTGGTAGCGGTCCTTGAACTGCGGGAAGTGCGCGATGTCGTAAACGTGCGTTGACACGCCCGGGTTGTCGGCGGCGATGCGCTGCGCGGCCACCACCACGTCGGGGCAGTTCGTGCACGACAGCGACACCAGCACGTCCAGGTGCGCCGGCGCAACCGCCGCGATGCGCTCGCGCGTCTCGTCGTCGAGAGGCTGGCCGGGGCCCGCCGCGTTGTACAGCCCCAGGATGAAGCTCGTGAACTCGTGGCCGCCCGGCACGCCGTGGAAGGCGAGGCCCGTGTCCGATCCGTCGGCGCGCAGCACGCGCACGCACGGCGCCGCGAGATCAGCCGCGGGCGCGCCGGAGGGCGCCTCCTGCGATGCCACTGTCACGGAGAGCTTGTCGGTGCAGGTCGCGAGCTCCTCCATCCAGCCGCGCAGCTCAGCCGAGATCGGCCGATCGTCGAGGTGAAGCTCCAACGCGAGGGAGGAGGCCATGCGACCGAACACGGTGTCAAGCTGGGGCCTCATGGCCGGGTCGAGGTAGCGGAAAGCCGCAGGACCGGCCGCCGCAGGGCCGCTTGCGCCTGCCACGCCTGCGGAGCCCGACCCGCCAGCGCCAGCCTCCGGGCCCGCGCCAGCCGGCGCATCCGTCCCCGCACCTGCGTTCGCGCTCGACCCGCCGGCCGCTACCGCACTCGCCGCTACCGCACCCGTCGCCGCACCCGCGCCAACGACGCCCGCCGGGCGCTCGGGCACGATGCCCGTCTTCCCCTGCAGGGCCGCCACGTAGCGCTCGAGCTCGGTCGCCGCGAGCGCGCCCTCGCCCGTGGCCGTCACCACCTGGCGCAGGCTCTTCGCGCACACGTCGCCCGCCGCGTACAGCCCTGCGGCCGTCGTCTGCTGGTGTGCGTCAACCACGGCGTAGCCCGCGCGATCGACCTCGGCCACGCCCTCGAGCAGCGCAGTCGCCGGCTCGTACCCCGCGAGCACAAACACGCCGAACGTGTCGCCCGCGCTCGCGCGGTGCTCGCCCACCTCGCCGGTCTTGTTGTTGCGGTAGCGCAGATACGAAAGCGCCGACTCGCCGCCCACCTCCACGACCTCGGTGTTGCGCAGGATCGTGATCTTCGGATGGGCGCGTGCCGGCTCCGCCGCCGCGAAGGCGCAGGTGAAGTCATCACCGCGCATGAGGATGGTCACGCGGCGCGCGTACTTCGTCAGAAACACGCTCTCCTCGGCCGCCGCGAAGCCGCCGCCCACCACGAACACGTCCTTGCCCGTGAAGAACTCGCCGTCGCACGTGGCGCAGTACGCCACACCGCGCCCCTGGAACTTCTCCTCGCCCGGGAACCCCACCCGACGCGGATGGGCGCCGGTGGCCAAAAGCACGCCGAACGCGCGCAGATCGCCGCGCGACGTGCGCACTGTCTTCACGTCGCCCGCCATGTCGAGTTTCGTGACCTCGGCCAGCAAAAACTCCGCGCCGAACGACTCCGCCTGGACGCGCATCGTCTCAGCGAGCGCGCGGCCGCTCGTCTTCGCCACACCGGGGTAGTTCACCACCTCCTCGGTGATGGTGATCTGCCCGCCGAACTTCTCCTTCTCAACGACCACCACGCGGTAGCGGGCGCGCGCCAGATACAGCGCCGCCGTCAGGCCCGCCGACCCGCCGCCGATGACCACCACGTCGTACATGCTCTTCGCATCCATGTCTCTCCCCTTCACGAGAAGAAGCCGCCCACGCAAGCGGAGCGGCTTCTCGCAAGTCCTCTGATTCGTCAGCTCAACCGGTCGCGCAGCTTACAGCGCGCCCACCAGGTCGAGGCTCGGCTTCAGCGTCTCGGCGCCGGGCTGCCACTTCGCGGGGCACACCTCGTCGCCGTGCTCGGCCACGAACTGCGCCGCCTGCACCTTGCGCAGCAGCTCGTCGGCGTTGCGGCCGATGTTGCCGGCGTTCACCTCGTAGAGCACGACCTTGCCCTCGGGGTTCAGCACGAAGGTGCCGCGCTCAGCCAGGCCGTCAGCCTCGATGAGCACCTCGAGGTCACGCGAGATGGCGTGCGTGGGGTCGGCGAGCATGGGGTAGGTGATCTTCGAGATGCGCTCGGAGGAGTCATGCCACGCCTTGTGGGTGAAATGCGTGTCGGTGGACACCGAGTAGATCTCGCAGCCGATCTCTTGGAACTTCGCGTAGTTGTTCTGCAGGTCCTCGAGCTCAGTGGGGCAGATGAACGTGAAGTCGGCCGGATAGAAGAACAGCACGTTCCACTTTCCGAGCAGCGTGTCCTTGGTGATAGTCTTGAAGTCGCCGTCGACGTAGGCCTGGGTGGAAAACTCAGCGATCTCCTTGTTGATGAGGGACATGGGCGTTCCTTTCCTCTTCTGGTTGGTCTTGGTTGGTCTTGGTTGATTCCGGTAAGGTGAATGGTTGTTGGTTGTGCAGGTTGTGCGGGTTGGCGTCGGGTGATGCCGGTAGTGCGGGTCGTACGGGTTGGTGCTGGTTGGTGCTGGTTGGTGCCGGTTTGCGCCGGTTTGCGCCAGCAACGCTGACAGTGCGGTTATGCTGATTGGTGCTGGGTAGTGCCGGTAGTGCAAATGATATTCGGATTGTTTTAGCTGGTGCGAGCAATCTAAGTTGCTGCGAGTCATGCGGGTCGTACTGATCGTTCTTGGTTGGCTTGGGACGGCTTGGCCGACCCGGGTTGGTGCGAGTGAGATGGCTTAGCCGTCCCACGCCAGTGCTCACAGCGTTGGTTGATAAAGTTACTTCTCGGTTGATACTTCTCGGTTGCCTTTTAATTGCTACTAAATTTATAACATATAACCAAGGCCATCCGCGCCGAGAACTGCGTTTTGCGAAACGCGCTCCGCAGATTCCCCACAACTGCGCAAGCGCACACCCCGTTGAGATGAGGCCGAGAACGGGAGCGCCCCCCTACGGCAGCTACCGTAACTACCTGGCACAATACGGAATGTTTCACGTGAAACATTTGTTTGCAAAACGTGAGCCAGCAAAGCGCAGGACGCACAAGGATAGGACGCGCAAGGCGCAACCCCTAAAACGCACCTCAATAACCGAGCGAGCGTGTTTCCCAAAACACAACCTCAAAATTACGAATGACACCCCGGAAGGCAACGAGGCGCAACACGAAGCGCGACCACGAAAAGGAAAGCGGCCGCCAACAGGGAAATGCGGCCGCTTCAGCGGAAAGAGATGAAGGGAACGTCTATCTCTAGCAGGACACACCTTATGACATTTATGATTCTCAATCAAGGATAAATTGAAATTATTCTTAAATAAGGTATCATCGGCGAAGACCGACTGCACGCACATCGTCGATTCCTGAGACCGGGCGCCGTGCCGCCCGAGGAGAAAGGGTGACGTCCCCATGCGAGATCATTCCCATCACATCGAGCTTTCCCGCGAGGAAGCGGTTTCCCGGATGCTCGAGCGCTGCCGCGCCGTCGGCTTCAGCGCCTCGGGCACGCAGGAGGGCGGCGCGGCGCGCATCGAGCAAGTCGCCCTTGACCGGGCGTTCGGCCGCGTGCTCGCGCAGGACGTGCGCGCCGCCACGGACATCCCCAACGCGCTGGCCTGCTGCATGGACTCCATCGCCGTGCGCTGGGCCGCCTTCGAGAACCTGCCCGAAGGCGCCCTGCCCGACACCGCCGCCTGGGTGCGCGGCGTCGACTGGGAGTTCGCCAACACCGGCGTCGCCATGCCCGCCGGGTTCGACACCGCCATCGTGGTCGAGCACGTGACCGTCTCCGCTGACGAGCAGCACGTGACCATCGACGCCGCGCCCTCGCGCCAGTTCGCGGGCACGCGCGCCGCGGGCAGCCAGATGAAGCGCGGTCAGACCGTCGTCCCCGCCGGCGCCCTCATCACGCCCGACGTCGCAGCGCGCATCGCAGGCGCAGGCCACAGCGCCGTCGCCGTCCTCGCGCGCCCGCGCGTGGCGTTCATCCCCACTGGCAACGAGCTCGTGCCCGCGAACCTCCCCTTCGCGCCCTCCGCGCCCGACAAGTACGCGGGGTACGGCCACACCTTCGAGTCGAACAGCCTGGTCGTGCGCGGCAAGGTGGAGCAGTGGGGCGGCGAGCTGGTCCCCTTCGATATCGTGCCCGACGAGTACGCCGCCATCAAGGAAGCCGTCGCGCAGGCCGCCCGCGTGGCCGACATCATCGTGCTGAACGCCGGGTCGTCGAAGGGCTCCGACGACTGGTCGGTCGAGGTGCTTGAGGAGATGGGCGAGGTCGTCTGCCACCAGACCAACCACGGCCCCGGCCACCACAGCTCGTATGCCCTGGTGGGCGGCACGCCCGTGGTGGGCATCTCGGGCCCCTCGGGCGGCGCGTCGTTCACGCTGAACTTCTACCTGCGCCCCGTGATGCGCGCGTTCCTGGACCTCGACCCCGCGCCCGAGCGCATCCCCGCGCGCCTGATCGCGCCCTTCGCCCCCAACAAGTTCGGCAAGCCGCAGCCGAGACAGCTCCCCGGCGAAGCGCGGCCGCCCGAGGCCACCGAGCCCGGCAGCTCGTTCTTCTCCGTCCGCTTCCTCGCGCTCGAGGCGCAGCCCGACGGCACGCTGGCCGCCACGCCCGTGCACGGCCATCCCGGCAGCCCCGAGACGCAGCACGCCAACGCCTACTGCATGCTGCCCGCCGGCCCCGGCGAGGCTCCGCCCGAGCCCGGCAGCATCATCTGGTGCGAGCTGAGATAGCTGCCGAAAGGCCCGAAGCGGGCACCCGCACGCAACCCCGCGGGTGCCCGCACGCGCCTAAGCGCGAACCCAGGCGCCCAGACGCCCGGCGCCGCACGACCCCGCAGGCGTATGCCGCCCGCGCACCGCAGCCGCGCACCGCACCCGCGCCGCCCCCTACCCGCGCGGGCCGGCGGCGCGGATCTCCTCGGGGGCGTGGGCGTACTTCTGCCGGAAGTTCTCCTCGAACATGCGCGCGAGCTTTGCGGCAGAGGCCTCGTACGCCTCCTGGTCAGCCCACGTGTTCGCAGGCGTGAGCAGCTCGTCGGGCACACCCGGGCACGCCGTGGGCACGAGCACGCCGAAATGCGGGTCGGGCGCGAACGCGCCGTCCTCGAGCAGGCCGTCGAGCGCCGCCGACACCATGGCGCGCGTGTACTTGAGCGGCATGCGCTCGCCCGTGCCGTTCCACCCGGTGTTGATGAGGTACACGCGGGCGCCCGCCTTCTGCACCCGCTCCTTCAGCATGAGCGCGTAGCGCAAGGGGTCGAGCGGCAGAAACGGCTCGCCGAAGCAGGTGGAGAACGTGGGCACCGGTTCCGACACGCCCACCTCGGTTCCGGCGAGCTTCGAGGTGAACCCGCTCAGGAAGTAGTACATGGCCTGGTCAAGCGTGAGCTTCGCGATGGGCGGCAGCACGCCGAAGGCGTCGGCCGTCAAGAATATCACCGTGCGGGGCGCCGGCGCCATGCCCCGAGGCTCGCTGTTCGCGATGTGCCCCACGGGGTAGCCCGCGCGCGTGTTGACCGCAAGCGCGTCGTCGTCGAAGTCGAGCTCGCGCGTGTCGGGGTCCATCACCACGTTCTCGGCCAGCGCGCCGAAGCGGATGGCGTTGAAGATGTCAGGCTCGTGCTCGGCGCTCAGGTTGATGCACTTGGCGTAGCACCCGCCCTCGAAGTTGAACACCGCGTCATCGGACCAGCCGTGCTCGTCGTCGCCCACGAGCCGACGCGCCGGGTCGGCCGACAGCGTGGTCTTGCCCGTCCCCGACAGGCCGAAGAACACCGCCGAGGTGCCGTCGGCGCCCACGTTCGCCGAGCAGTGCATGGGCAGCACGCCCTCGCGCGGCAGGACGTAGTTCATGACGGAGAACACCGCCTTCTTGATCTCGCCTGCGTAGCGCGTGCCCGCGATGAGCACGCGACGGCGCGCGTAGTCGATCATGACGGCCGCGTCGCTGCGCGTGCCGTCGCGCTCGGGCACGCAGATAAAGCCCGGCGCCGCCAAGATGACGTAGTCGGGCGCGAACTGCTCGAGCTCCTCGTCAGAGGGGCGCAGGAGCAGCTGGCGGATGAACAGGTTCTGCGAGGCCAGCTCGTTCACGATGCGGAAGCGCTTGGCGAAGGCGCGCTCGGCGCCCGCGAAGCCGTCGAACACGAACAGCTCGCGCTGCGCGAGGTAGGCCGCCACGCGCGCGTACAGCGCGTCGAACACCTCGGGCGACACGGGGCGGTTCACCGCGCCCCAGGCGATCTCGTCGTGCACCTCGGGCGAGTCGACGATGAACTTGTCCTTCGCAGAACGCCCCGTGCGCGCGCCCGTCTCGACCACGAAGGCGCCCGTCCGGCTGAGGCGCCCCTCGCGCTTGCGCAGCGCGTGCTCCACCAGGGCTGACGGGCACAGGTTGCGGTAGACCGCGCACGCGGGCGCAATCCCCAGCCCTTCAAGCTCGCGCTCAAACCCCTGCTCAAGCCCCTGTTTGCGCTCGAGTCCCCGGCTGCGCTCAGACTCCTGCTTGCACTCGAATCCCCGGCTGCGCTCGAATCCCCACTCTTCCACAAGAACCACCTCGGTCGTCTGCTTCCCGGCACCGGCTGTCAGCTCGGCGTGGCGTTGCGCGCAGAATCGCGCGGGGACGGCTGCGGCAAGGCATCCAGAACCCGCGCGCAAAGAGCAGGCGCGCGCAAGCGTTTTACCTATACCCCATGATACGGTCTTTTCCGCACAAAGAGGCGGGGAATGCGCGAAACGATGCCCAAAAGCATCTCACCACAACAGCTCAAAAGGTTCCTTTAAGCCTGAGCGCGAGCACTTCCGCGCGCGATCTATTCGCGGCTTCTCAGGTATTCGCCCAGATAGGGAACGGTGAGCTCGAGTTCTCCCCTTCGCTCGCTCGCGATGACCCCCGCCTCGATCAGGCGCGCGCGATATGACTGGACGTATCCCGCCGAGACGCCGAGACGCGCTTGTATGTCAGATACTTTGCTGGGACCCTCGTCAATGGCCATGGCTTCGAGGAACTTCACATCTGTGTCGGAGAGCGGCTTGAGCGTCGTAGCGAATATATCCGCCTCTAGATCTCGCTTCGCGCTTGCAACAGCGTCGGACACCATGCCGTCGCTGATAGACGTTGACCCTGCGGAGTATTCCTCGAGATAGTACCCGACGAGCTGCAACAAATAAGGGAAACCCCTCGTCGCATCTACGGCTTTGTCGAGAAGCTCCGAAGGAAACTCCTTCCCCAATGCCTTGAAGGTGAGCCTGTAGTACACGCGGATGGACTCAAGCGAGAGGGGCTCGAGGCGCACCTTGTGCGCACGGTTGAGAAACGTGAGAATATTGTCGTTGAGCACGCTCGACACCGCCGTGGGAAGCCCTGCCATGACGATGGCGATGTTCTTCCCCTCTCCCACGAGATGCTGATAGGTCGTCGCCAAGGTGCGCATGTCATCGGTGTTCGCCTGCACCTCGTCAATCAAAAGGAGGACTCCCTTGTCGTTCTCAGCGAGCTTGTCGCACAGCAGCGACAGCTTGGTGCGGAAACCATAGTTGCTTGACACCTCGTCGCTGAACGTCAAGCCGAAGGAGAAGCCGAGCGCGCCCGCGTTGAAGCCCTTGACCTTCGACTTTCGCTCATTGACGAACGGCGATCCCTTGATCTGCACGGTTTCAACGATCTCGTCAAGCATGTTCGCGCTCGCTGCAACGCGCGCGGCAATGAAGCCCTCACCAAGTGCTCGATCGGCTATCTCGAGAAGAAGAGCGGTCTTTCCCATGCCGCGCTGCCCGATGACAAGCGTGGCCCTGTCGCGATGGCCGGAACGCATGCCGAGGCCGGAGAGAATGCCTTCGATCACCGCTTCCCGACCGACGATCTTGTCAGGCTTGTTCCCAAAGGAGGGCTGGAAAACGGTATCTGAGGCCATGCCGCTCATCCCCTTCGAAGTCTGTCAGCTCGATGCTTCTATCAACTTCTATTATCTTCTATCATTCTCTATCATTTTTTATCAAGTTCTATCAATCTCTATCATTTTCTATCAATGAGGTTTCGGCGCCGACGAAGGGGCATGCTCATTGGCGCCGAGAGAAATGCTTCGCTGCCTTCCGCTCATGACCTAAAGAATGCCTCTCTGCAGCGCGCATCTGCGCATCGCAGGCAGCAGGCGCTGCGCAGGGCCCAGCCCACAGGCAGCGAGCACCCCGATTCCTGCTTAACCTGTGCTTCTATTTGAACCGGCACAGCGCGATAGCCACCACGGCGGCTATGCCGAGCACGCCCATGCACATGCCGCAGAACATCCAGTTCGACAGATCAGGACCCAGCAACATCGGCGTTACGAGCGACCCCAAGAATTCTCCGAGGCACTGCACCAGCATGAGCACACCCATAGCCGCAGGCATGAGCTCCTTTCGCCCCGCGATCTGCGGGAGACTCGTCAGGCACGCCACGGGAATGCCGTAGCCGATGAGCCCCATCAAGAACGCACCTGCCCACAGAAGCGGCCCCGCCTGCGTGAGCATGAGGAACGTCGCCGGCGCTGCTGCGATAAGCGCCACCACGTAGAACACCTTCGTGCGCCCCGAGCGGTCGATCAGCTTGCCAAACACCAGTGCTGACACAACCGCCAAAAGCCCTGGCAGCGAGCTCGCAAAACCCGACAGCGACGCATTCATGCCTTGGCTCTGCAAGAAAGTAGGCGTATAGCTCAGCACCGCCAAGATCTCGATGTTGAACACCAGGTATGCGAAGAAGTACAGCAACGCGTTTGGCTTCGCCAGCGCAAGGTAGTCGGCAAGCGACACCTTCTCCTCAGGCGTCTCAACACGCAGAGCATCAACGCTGGCAGGCACGCGCACCGCTACCATCAGCACAAGCGCCATCACCGCCACGATGATCGCATAGGCCAGCCACGTACCCGTGAGGCCCAGTATCTCAAACATCATGGGCGTGATCGTCGAGCCGATGACCGAGCCGAAGCAGATCCACAGCGACCAGATGCCGTTCGCCGTGCCCTGATGCTCAGGAGCCACGTACTTCTCGACCGCCAACGGGCCAGCTACCGTGATGAACACGAATGCCACGCCCTCGACTGCGCGCGAGAAGATCATCAACCACGCCGAGGTGGCGAACGCACCGATGACGCTGCCCGCCACGATGACGCCGCAGCCTAAAAGCAGCACGCGCTTCGGGCCCAGCTTCTTCGTGAGCGAGCCGGTGGGCAGCGACAGGAAGATGCCCACCGCCGTGAACACGGACATGAGCCATGAGCCTGTCGCCGACGTCATGTCGTACATGGCCATGACGTTCTCGAGAATGCTCGGAATCTTGTACTGCACGATGGTAATGCTCGTGCCCACCAGCAGCAAGATGACGCTCAGCGCTATGTAATCGGGACGCACTCGTTCTCTATCCATTTCACACTCATTCACTCGAGCTCGACGGCCATGCATAGGCTCTCTCAGCCAGGCCAAGCTCATTCGAGCCTGCTTGATCGACATTGCGCGGCCTTCACGAAAAGGCGCCCGCCTCAAGGTGAAGCGGGCGCCACGCACAAGGGGTTGCCAGTTACGGCCTCTAAGCCTTCGGCGCCGGAGCAGCCGCGGGGTCAAACCCGCTCACAGCAGCCGCCAGCTTCATGACCGGGGGCAACGTGATGAGCTCGACTACGTATCCGCTAATCAGCAGGAACGGGTAAACCATGATCCAGGCGGCAAAGGTTCCATCCCAGCCCACCTGCTGCACGTTGTTGATCCACGTGCAGATGTAGCTGATAGAGGTGATCATCACGAAGGCGAGGATGAACACGCTGATGAGGTGCGCGCCGATCTTGTTCTTCACGCCAAGCGCCGCAGCAAGCTTCTGGCCCCAGGCCAGCGCGGGCACGTGGTCGCCCACAAACTCTCCTACGCAGAAGCTGGTGACGAATGAGACGAAGAATCCGAGCGGCGTGAGGATGGGAATTGCCTCGTTGCCGGGAATGTTCTGCACCGTCCACAGGACGTACAGGCTCAAGATGGCGCACATGATGATGTTCATGACGCCGTTGACGATACGGCCGAAGCCGCCGGGGCCCTTGAAAGGATTCATGGTCGCTCCTTACTCTTCGCTCTGGCCCATGTCGCCGGAGATGGGATTACGGCGATTGCGCTTGACTAACTCGCCATAGGTGGCGGGCTTGCGGTCCTTCAGCAGGTCAGAGCCGGCCATGGCGGCCAGGCGCGCCTTCATGATCTCGCCCTTGACGTCAACGTCGGCGATGGCCATGCCCTCCTCAAATCCCGTGGTAGCGCACACTTGCATGGGATTCGGGCCGATAATGCGGCTATGACCCATCTCGAAGGGGCCGCTCACGCAGGAGTCGATGAAGAAACACATGTTCTCGAGCGCACGAGCGAAGCTGAACACGTTGCCTGCCTTGAAGTCGTTGTCGTCCTCATTCGGCTCGATGGAAGGCCAGGCGGTGGGACACAGCAAGATGTCGGCGCCTTTGAGGGCCAACGCGCGCGCTACCTCGGGATACGCCTTGTCGAAGCAGATCATGAGGCCGACCTTGCCGAAGCGCGTCTCGAACACCGGGTAGTCACCGTCACCCGGGTACATCATGATGCGCTCGGTGAGCGGCAAGTGCACCTTGCGGTACTTGCCCACAAAGCCCTCGGGGCCAACCAGCACAAGCGCGTTGTAAAGCATGTCCCAGCCCTCTTCGCTTTGCTCAGTCATGCCCCATGCAATGTACATATCATGCTTCTTGGCCAGCTCGATGAAGTACTGCGTGCTATCGCCCTCGGGCACCAGCTCGGCAACCTCATGCTGATAGAACGCGTCCTCTGGTTTGAAAATGAACATGGGGTTCTCCGGCAAGCCGCCCAGGCACAGCTCCGGGAACAGAATGAAGTCGGCGTTTTGAGCCGCCGCCTCCTCAATGAACTTGGTCATCTTGGCCTTGTTCGCTTCCTTGTCGCGAACGAGGTCCATAGCAACGCTTGCGAGAATAGCCATGGTCGACCCCTCCTTGTATTAATTCCCCAAATCTATCAGAAATTGAGTATACTCAATTTCTATATTACACATAATATTCACTCTTCTCCCTGCTGTCAATATGAATTGATGATATTACTAAAACTTGAGTATACTCAAATTTGAAACGACGCCGACAGGATGAGCGTGGCCGACTGGGCATCGGGCGCGTAGAGCGAGTAGATTTACCGTCCGACCTCCCCCTCCCCCGAGCAAATGCTGCTAGACTACGATAAGACACGAGAGGGGCATCACCTTATGGTCAAACTCAGCGCTGGCGAGAAGAAGAAGAAGCTCATCATCGATACCTGCAAGGTGCTCTTCTACCAGAAGGGCTACGCAAACACCACCTACGAGGACATCTGCGAGAAGGCAGACATCCCGCCGGGAACCATCACCTATCACTTCGGTGGCAAGCGCGACATTGCGACGGTGATCGACGCTGAATACGAGCGCGAGAACAAGACGTACATCGAGAAGATGTGCGGTGATCGCTACAATCTCACGCAGATGATGGTGATTGAGAACTTCCATATGTGGAAGCGCATCTTCGAGGTGACCGAGATACGTCGCTTCCTGATCGACCTCTCATCCGAGCACGTGCCCGACATCTCGACCTTTGAAACGATCACGTACTTCTACCGCTGCGTCATGAAGGACCGCAACATCACCGACATCAGCGACAAGGAGCTTGCGCTGATCGTAGGTGCTCAAGTCGGCATGAGCGACGGGATCCTTCATGCTATCGATGGGGCAAGATTCGAGTATACCTATGAAGAAGCCGCTCGCTTCGGGATCCGCTTCTTCATGCGCCAGCTCGGCATGCACGATGATGTGATCGAGGAGCTCATCGCCGATGGGAAGCAGCTCTTCGACCAGCTTCCTATCGATAATCGCTACTATGAGAATTTTGCTTACGACGACAGATATGTGACTAAGATCTAGAAGATACGGGCGTGGCTGGAGGTCGCCTTGACGTGTCATCACCAGGGGCAATGCACTTGGTCGCATCGAACACGACCGCCTCGCCCTCGGCAAGCCCCGTCTCGTCGAGCGCCGATGACCCTGAGATGACCACCTCGAACCGCCCACGCCGAGAAGGCGACGCAGCTGTCCTTGCGAAGCTTCGCAAGCTCTTGCAATATGTCCGCGTGCCCTTCTATACGAAATCTCGTACAGAGTTCTATTGAGTGATTTTGCTCAATACACTGAGCAAAATCACTCAATAGGGCGAGTTCCCCTGCGCCGGGCTCTCAAGGGGCTCCTCCGCGATACGGGCTATGGCGTCGAAGGGGATGCGCATCTGGATGATCTGGAGGGTTCGCAGGATGGTGTCCACCTGGGCGACGGCGCCGGTGAGCGTTACGGAGGCGTCGCCTTCGTAGTAGGTTACGGTGACCACCTGGCCGCGTACGAGGCGGGACAGCTGTTCGCCGAGCTCGCGCTGCTCCTCCTCCGTGAGCTCGCGGCGCGGCTCGGGGACGCGCTCGCACGCAGCCAGCAAGTCGTAGTAGCCCTTGAGCGCGGCGAACGGCTTGAACTGGCGCGCACGGTCGGGATGCGGCTTGCCGATGACGCGCCGCGCCGCCCGCTCGTCCAAGCTCGCCCACGCCACGTCCTCTGCCAGCACCGGCCGCATGTCCGCTTCGCGGGCGGCGCTCCCACGGCCGGCAGACGTGCGCGCTCCGCGGCCGGCAGGCACGCGCGCTCCACAGCTGGCGGGCTCGTCCGCTTCGCAGCTGGCAGCAGCCCCTTCGTAGCCGGCAGCAGCCCCTTCGCGACGATCAGCCATGATGGCCTCCCACCATCTCGTTGCGCTCGCGCCCCGTGGCCTTCTCACGCAAGCTCACGCCCTTGAACAGGGCGTTCTTGCCGAACTTCCGCTTCACGGCCAGAATCGCCTCCTGCCGGCGACGCTCCTCGGCCTCCGCCTCCACGTCGGAGAACAGGTTGTAGGTGGCAAGCTCCTCGGGAACGAGCCCTCCGAACGCCAGGTTCACGCGCTTGACCATCTTGGCGGGGTCGACGATCTCGTCATACAGCGCGTCAAGGTACGCCATGAGCTTCACCTGCGAGTTCGTGCGCTCGGGCAGCTTGCGGCTCGCGTTCGCATGCCCGCCGCTTCCCTTCGCATATCCCACCGCCAGCGAGACGTGGTTAGTCACCACGCCCTTCTCCACCAGCTCGAGCACCGTGGCGTCCACCATCTCGTGCAGCACCATGCGACCCTCCTCGAACGTGTAGTCGCACGGCAGCACCTGGCCGTTGCCGAGCGAGGTCGACTCCGGCTCGTAGGCTTTGATCTCGGCGATGGTGCACGGCTCCACGCCCCACGCGTGGTCGATGAGGTACTCCGCGTTCGCGCCGAACTCCTGGTACAGCACGTCGACGTCCATCCGCGTGACGCCGAACAGGTCGAACACGCGGTACTTCGCCAGCCGCCGCGCGATGCCGGGGCCGATGTTCCAAATGTCGGTGATGGGCCGGTGACGCCAGATGGCCTCGCGGAAGCTCGCCTCATCCAGAAAGCCGATGCGGTCAGGCGCGTGCTTGGCCGTGATGTCGAGCGCGAGCTTCGCCAGGAACAGGTTGGGGCCCACCCCCGCCGTGGCGGGGATGCCCGTCTCGGCCATCGCGGCGCCCATGAGCAGGTTGGCAAACCCGCGCGCGTCCACGCCGTACAGGCTCAGGTACGCCGTGGCGTCGATGAAGCACTCGTCAATGGAGTAGGCGTGGATGTCCTGCGGGCTCACGTAGCGCAGGTACACCCGGTAGATCTCGGCCGACACCTCCATGTAGCGCCGCATGTGCGGCTTCGCGACCTCGAACTGCACGCCCTCGGGAATTTCGAACAGGCGGCAGCGGTTGCGGATGCCAAGTGCCTTCATGGCGGGCGTGATGGCCAGGCAGATGGTGGTCTGACTGCGCTCGGGATCAGCCACCACGAGGCGCGTGGTCATGGGGTCCAGCCCGCGCGCCACGCACTCCACGCTCGCATAGAACGACTTGAGGTCGATGCAGACGTAGGTGCGCTCGGCTTCGCGCGCTCCGTCATCCGCAGGCACGGCGCTACCTCCAGAGGCGCACTTCGGGCTCGAGGCGCACGCCCTCGCTCTCGTAGACGCGCTGCTGCACGTCGGCGATGAGCTGCAGGACGTCAGCCGCCGTGGCGCCGCCGGCGTTCACCACGAATCCCGTGTGCTTCGTCGACACCTGCGCCCCTCCGACCCGGTAGCCGCGCAGCCCCGCGTCCTGGATGAGCTTGCCCGCGAAGTGGCCCTCCGGCCGCTTGAACGTGGAGCCCGCGCTCGGCATCTCGAGCGGCTGCTTCTCGGCGCGGCGCTGCGCCAGGTCGTCCATGCGCGCGCGGATAGCCGCCGGGTCATCTGCGACCAGCTGCAGCTCAGCACCGAGCACCACATAGCCCGCGTCCATCATCATGGAGTGGCGATACGACCACGCGGCCTCATCAGCAGGCACGTCCACCACGTCCCCCTCAGGCGTCAGGCAGCGCACGTGCACGGCCACGTTCCTGAACTCGCCGTCGTAGGCGCCCGCGTTCATGACGGCCGCGCCTCCCACGGTGCCGGGGATCCCGCTGGCGAACTCGTAGCCCGCCAGGCCCGCCGCGCACGCCGCCTCGGCCACGTCGGCATTCGACGCGCCCGCCTGCGCGATCACCCGCCCGCCGTCGCGCACCTCGATGCGCGCGAAGTTCGCCGCCAGCTTCAGCACCACGCCGCGCACGCCCGCATCGGCCGCGAGCACGTTCGAGCCCAGCCCCAGCACGCGCCATGGCACCTGGCGCGCGCGGCAGAGCGCCACCACGTCGCGCACCTGCTCCTCAGTCCCAGGCAGCACGAGCCACTCGGCCGGCCCGCCGATCGCAAACGTCGTATGCGCGCGCAATGGCTCCGCTACCCGCACGCCCTCTGCGCCCACGATGGCGCGCAGCTCATCAGGAAACATCCCGCTCTCCTTATGCCCTTGCAAAAAATCTCAGCCTTTTTGGCAGAAATCTTCAGTTCTTTGTCAATCCCATGCCCCCAAGCGCGCTTTCAGGAGCCCGCCGCGCCTAAAAACACGACACGCTCCAGCAAAACCCCAGCTCAGGATAATCAGCGCGCCGTCTTCGCCCAGAAGAAGCCCGAGAGCCTGACAAAGAACTGAAGATTTCTGCCATTTTCTCGCGATAATTCTGCACGGGGGGCTCGCCGCAGCCCAGCCGCGGCCCGCGCCGCGCTGCACCCGCGCCCGGGATCGACCCGCGCCGCGCTGCATCGCAGCCTGCGCCCCCGCGGCTCGACCGCGCGCCCCCGCACCGCGACCCGCACCGCACCCCCGCGTCGCGCCTAGTCCTTCTCGCCCGGCTGGCGCACGGTGATCTCCTGCGCCTTCACGCTCACGCGCGAGTGCGGCGGTACCGACGACGTCACGAACGTCGAGCCCGCGATCACCGACCCCTCGCCGACGACCGTCTCGCCGCCGAGCACCGAGGCGTTCGAGTAGATGGTCACGTTGTCCTCGATGGTGGGGTGGCGCTTCACGCCGGCGAGGCGCTGCCCGCCGCGCGTCGAGAGCGCGCCGAGGGTCACGCCCTGGTAGATCTTCACGTGGTCGCCGATCTCGGTGGTCTCGCCGATCACCACGCCCGTGCCGTGGTCGATGAAGAAGTACTCGCCGATCTTCGCGCCGGCGCCGATGTCGATGCCCGTGCCGGAATGCGCGAGCTCGGTCATGATGCGCGGGATGATGGGCACGTTCTGCTCATAGAGCACGTGCGCCACGCGGTACACGAAGATGGCGTAGAGGCCCGGGTACGAGAAGATGACCTCCTCCTTCGAGCCCGCCGCCGGGTCGCCGTCGTAGAGCGCCTGAACGTCGGTCAGGAGCACGCGCTGGATGTTCGGCAGCTCGTCGAAGAACACCGTGCAGATCTCGGACGTGCGCTCGCAGATGCTCTCGGGCGTGCAGCCGCCGCACAGGTAGTTGCTCGTGCCCGCGCTGTCGTCGCGCTCGTCGGAGGTGTAGGTGAGCGCCAGGATGATCTGCTCGCGCAGCACGCGCTCGATCTGGATGAGCGTCTCGCCGATGAAGTACTCGGGGCTCGTGGAGGGCGAGAGCATCTCCGCGCCGAAGTAGCCGGGGAACATCACGCGGCGGATGTCCTTCAGCACGCCCTTGATGGCGTTCCGGTTGGGGAAGCGCCGGCCAGGCTTGGTGAAGAAGATCTCGTCGGCTTCATAGTTCTTCTCGATGCCCTTGACGATGCGGTCGAGGTTGTCTCCGAACATGGGACCTCCTAGGTTGAGGGGGCGGCCGCGGGCCGCCGGGAATAGACTGCCCTCCATTATAAGGAAGCCCCTTCGCCGACCATGTGGACAAACGGCAAAAAAGGCAACTTTGCCGCATGGATGCGACCAGCGAAAACGTATACTCTTCGAGTAATGCAAGCAGCGGCCAGCACGCCGGGCTCGTTGACGCGCGCCCGTCGGGCCACCGAGCCTCAAGGCCCACTGGCTGCGATGCACACGAAGGGGACTAAAGTGGGCGGCTTTTTCGGTGCGGTTTCTCACCGCGACGTAGTGTTGGATGTGTTCTTCGGCGTGGATTACCACTCCCACCTGGGAACGAAGCGGGCGGGCATGGTGGTTCGCAAAGAGGAGGGCGGGTTCCAGCGCGAGATCCACTCGATCGAGAACACCCCCTTCCGCACGAAGTTCGAGAAGGAGCTCTCCAGCTTCCACGGCAACAGCGCCATCGGCTGCATCTCCGACACCGACCCGCAGCCGCTGCTCATCCGCTCGCACCTCGGGACGTTCGCGCTGACCACCGTGAGCGCCATCAACAACTTCAACGAGCTGATCGACGCCTGCTTTGACAGCGGGAGCAACCAGTTCATGGCCATGAGCTCCGGCAAAGTGAACGACACCGAGCTCATCGGCGCGCTCATCAACCAGAAGGACAGCTTCGTCGAGGGCATCCGCTACGCCATGGAGGCGGTGGACGGGTCGCTCACGCTGCTCATCATGACCGAGGACGGCGAGATCATCGCCGCGCGCGACCGCATGGGCCGCCTCCCCGTGCTCATCGGCAAGAACGACGACGGCCACTGCATCTCGTTCGAGTCGTTCACCTACCAGAAGCTCGGCTATGCCGACGAGTACGAGCTGGGGCCGGGCGAGATCGTGCGCGTCAACGCCGACGAGTACGAGACCATCGCGCCCGCGGGCGAGGACATGAAGATCTGCGCGTTTCTGTGGGTGTACTACGGGTACCCGAACTCGAACTACGAGGGGCGCAACGTGGAAGTCATGCGCTATCACAACGGCGAGATCATGGCGCGCAACGAGGCCACGGCCGGCACCCTGCCCGACGTGGACTACGTGGCCGGCGTGCCCGACTCGGGCCTGCCGCACGCCATCGGCTACTCCACCGCGAGCAAGAAGACCTTCGCGCGCCCGTTCATCAAGTACACGCCGACGTGGTCGCGCTCGTTCATGCCGTCTGACCAGCGCATCCGCGACCGCATCGCGCACATGAAGCAGGTGCCCGTGCCCGAGCTCATCGACGGCAAGAAGCTTCTGTTCGTGGACGACTCCATCGTGCGCGGCACGCAGCTGCGCGAGACAGTGGACTTCCTGTACAGCGCCGGCGCCGCCGAGGTGCACATGCGCAGCGCCTGCCCGCCCATCATGTTCAGCTGCAAGTACCTGAGCTTCTCGCGCGGCAAGTCCGACATGGACCTCATCGCGCGCCGCGTGGTGCAGGAGCTCGAGGGCGACGAGGGGCAGAAGCACCTCGACGAGTACGCCGACAGCTCCACCGAGCGCGGGAAGTGCCTGCTCAAGAGCATCTGCGAGCAGATGGGCTTCGACTCTCTGGGCTACCAGTCGCTCGAGGGCATGATCGAGGCCATCGGCATCCCCCCGGAGAAGATCTGCACCTACTGCTGGAACGGCAAGGAGTAAGAGGCGAAGGCGGAGCGACAAGCCGCCCCGCCAGCTTGTCGGGTGACGGAGCGAGGAGCCGCGCCGCTGCCCCCGCCTCCTCGCACGCCGCCAGCTTGCCGAAGGCTTAGCGGCTCGCGGCGCCCAAGGCGCGCATCACGGCGAGCCGCCCCTCGTCATCAGGCGCGATGCGCGCCACCCCGTCCCAGGCTCGGGCGAAGCGCTCCTCCGCGAGGTCAACGAGCTCGGGCCTCACCACCACCAGCGCATGCTCGCCGCCCGAAAGCGGCCCGTCTGCCACGGCAGCCACCGCCTCGGCCAAGCCGCCGCCGCGCAGGAGCTCGAGCGGACCGAGCTCGTCCACCACCAGAAGCCCTCCCCGACCGCGCCGCACGTCAGCGCCTGCGCCCGCGCCCCTCAGATTCGCGAAGCACGCGTTCACCTGCCGCAGGGCGTCGTCGGAGATCTCCCAGCCGAGGTTCGCCGCAGCGCTCTCGCTCGACGGGCAGAACGCCCCCGCAGCCTGCGCCAAGTCCCTCCTCAGCGCGAAGGAAAGGCGCCTTCCACTGGGAAGGAGCAGGTTGTCGATGCCCCGCTTCTCAAGCGACCCGTCCGGCCTCTCCTCCCACACGCCCGGCGCCACCACGCCCCAGCACGTGACGCCCGCCGCACCAAGGTCGCCCAGCAGCCTCTCGAGCCATCGGGTCTTCCCCGCTTGGCGCGGCGCAGTCAGAAGGAACAGCATGGACCCGACACCTCTCTCTCTGCAGACAAGCAACGGGGGGGCGCCCAGCTCCGCCACCAGCTTCGCTCACATTATTCTCAATTGCATATTATAGCGCTTATCCCTCTGAAAGAGCCCTAGACGCGCCGCGGGCAACCTCACGCCAAACTAACGCCACTTTCCCGTCATTAGAGCACCAGCATCAGCTCTAACGACATTTTAGAGCCGAAAAGTGTCGTTAGACGTTTCGCAAAGCAAAAGCCCCGACCCAATGCGAAAAGCAAGCGACCCTCAGATACGCGAGACAAGCAGTTGGTTGATGGAGACATGCTGCTCAGCAGCTTCGATGGCTACGCGCCTGTGTTGCTCGGGGGACATGCGCAGCGCGTATTTCCCTGAGTATTTCCTTGAGCCAAGCGGAAGAGGCGGATCTTCCCCGCTTTCCTGCATGTCGGCTAAAACGGCACACACGAGATCAACCATGCCGAAGAAAGCCGCCTCCTGCGAGCCCTCGACATTCGACAGGCTGGGGAATTCGGCGACCGTTGCGACGTAAGTCCCATCTTCCTCTGACCAAAAAACGCGATAAGTGTAATCTTGCGCTCTAATCACGTTGCGCCTCCATTCTCTCTATTGCAGAAAGAACTTGTTTCACCTGATAAGGAGCCACATAGCCGCTTTTGTTCTGAATGTTCACACGAGGATCGCCTCTCCACGGAGTCCGAAACACGTAGTGGGACCCGTGGACTCTCGGCTTTCCGAAGTAATGCTCGCAAACTCTCTTGACATCAAGAAAGCGAGCCGCCTTTGGATTGGCGCGAAACGACTCAAGAAGCTCCTCGACACTAGACATCTTCGTCTCCAAGTCCTTCTTAATAATATCATATCTGATATTATTAATGACACCTATCAGGTCGAAGTGCAGTATTGCCCTTTAGCAGATGAGACATCGTTTTCAAGTAAGTCCAGACTAAACCCAACGCGACCCCAATGCAAACCAAGCACAGGGCAAGCGCAAGACTCTTCGCACATGTAAAGACAGCAGGATAATAAATATCGCTTTCGGGACGAGCCGGGCGCGTGCCCTCCGCCACCGCGCCTAACCGGCGAAATACTCTGGCATCGCGGCGGCCTTCGCCTTCAGGATGCGGCGAACCGACTGGTCGATGCGCTGCTCGGTCAGCCGCCCGCTCGCCACGGCGGCCAGAACGCCCTGGTAGGCGCCCTCGAAGTCAGCCGGCATCAAGGGGATGTCGCACCCCGCCTCGAGCGCGCGCACCGCGCATTCCGCCGAGTCGTACAGATCTGCGGCGGCGCTCATGGCCAGCGAGTCAGTGGTCACGACGCCGTCGTACCCCAGCTCGTCGCGCAAGATGCCCTGCACGATGTCGCGCGAGATGGACGCCGGCGTGTCGTCCCCCGTGATGCTCGGCATCGACAGATGCCCCACCATGACAAGCGGCACGCCCGCCTCCATGGCCGCCCTGAAGGGGACGAGCTCCACGTCCTCGATCTCCGCGCGCGTCTTGTACGAGTAGATGCTCTGGTCGTGGCTGTCGCCCACCGCCGCCCCGATGCCGGGGAAGTGCTTGGCGCAGCACATGATGCCGCCGTCCGAGAAGCCCTCCACCTGGGCAGACGCCATGCTCGCGACCAGCTCGGGCGTGCTGCCGAACGAGCGGAGCGCCATGGTGTCGCTTGCGGGGTTGTTGGCGATGTCGCACACGGGTGCGAAGTCCACGTTGAATCCCAGCGGCGTCAGATAGCGCGCGATCTCCTGCGCGACCGCATACGCCTGGTTCGCGTCGCCCGTCGCGCCCACCGCGCACATGTCGCCGACGTTGGCGATGCCGAACCCCGCGTTTCCGCCGATGCGGCTGACCGTCCCGCCCTCCTCGTCGACACCCAGAAACGGCGGGATGCCGCCGGCCTCCACCGCGTAGGCGAACGTGCTCGAGAGCATCTCGGTGGTCTGGGCGGTGTCCAGCAGGTTCTGCGCGAAGTAGACGAGGCCGCCCACCGGCCTTCTCATCAGGGCAGACCTCGTGGCCTCCCCCGCCTGCGTGACAACTTCCACGCCCGTGAGCGACTCGGGCCGAACGACGAACAGCTGCGCGACCTTCTCCTCGAGCGTCATGCTCGCCAACCGCGCATCCACCGACAGTGCGGACGGGCCAGGATCGGAGCCAGACCCAGGGCTTTCGGGAACATCCGAGGGGTCGGGCAGGCCGTCTTCGTGCGAGGAGGGCTTCTCCTCCTTCGAGCAGCCTGCGAGCAGCGCGGCCGAAGCGGAGCCGCACAAGACGAGAAACACCCGGCGCGACATGGCGCCACGAAGATCGAGCATCGAAGCCATGAGGGCTCCCTTCTCTCAGCGAAGCGCAGCCTGCGAACGCGTTCCCCGTACTATAGCATCGTTGCGGCCCGATTCGCCTCTCCGCGCAGGAACTACCCGCCATACGCTAAACTTTCAACATCGGCACATGCGCCGGAAAACGCATACGCCAAAAGCTGGACCAGGAGGAAAGGATGCAAGGCATGACGTTCGACGTGAGCAAGATAAGCCCGCTGGGGTTCGGGTGCATGCGCTTTGAGGGGCGCGAGACGAACACCGTCGACATCGACTACACCGCGAAGATGATCGACCGCTACCTGGAGGCAGGCGGCAACTACTTCGACACCGCCTGGGCCTATCCCAACAGCGAGGTCACGCTGCGCGAGGCGCTCGTGAAGCGGCATCCGCGCGACTCGTTCTTCCTCACGTCGAAGTGCGTCACGTGGACCCACTGCACCTGCGAGGAGGACCTCGAGCGCCAGCTCCAGGAGACACTTGAGAACTTGGGCGTGGAGTACCTCGACATGTACCTCATGCACAACCTCGGCGGCAAGCGCACCGCGACGTTCGAGCAGTTCAACGCATGGGAGTTCGTGAAGCGCGCGAAGGAGCGCGGGCTTGCGCGCCACATCGGCTTCTCGGCGCACTGCACGCCCGAGGAGCTCGAGCAGCTCATCGCCGACTATCCCGAAGCCGAGATGGTCCAGCTGCAGGTGAACTACAACGACTGGGACAGCCCGTCGTTCCGCGAGCGCGAATGCGTGGAGGTGGCACGCCGACACGGCAAGCCCGTCGTGGCCATGGAGCCGGTCAAGGGCGGCCTTCTGGCGAACCCGCCGCGCGCGGTGCGCGAGATCCTCGACGCCGAGATGCCGAACGACTCCTACGCCACCGCCGCGCTGCGCTTCGCCGCCAGCGCCGAAGGGGTGTTCTGCGCGCTCTCGGGCATGAGCACGCTCGAGCAGGTGGAGGACAACTGCCACGCGTTCGAGAGCTTCCAGCCGCTGACCGCGGCCGAGCACGCGACCATCAAACGCGCGCAGGAGGCGATGCACTCGAGCAGCATCGTGCCCTGCACCGGCTGCGACTACTGCGCGAAGGTGTGCCCCGCGGGCATCGGCATCTCCGGCTCGCTCACGGTGCTCAACCACTTCATCAACTACGGCGACCCCGCCGAGGCGCACTACCAGCTCGGCTTCGTCGTGCGGTTCAACGGCGGCAAGAAGCTGCCCAGCGAGTGTCTCCGCTGCGGCGCCTGCGAGGAAGCCTGCCCCCAGGGCATCAGCATCCTCGAGTGCTTCGACCGCATCAAGCAGGAGATCACGTCCCACGCCCCCGCTGCGAAGGTGCTGATGAAGCCGTAAGGAACTTGGAGCTGACGTGGGGCTTGAGCTTGCGCTCGTCAACACGCGGGCGCAAGCCCTGCGTCGGCGCAAGGCCCACGCTCCACGCACGCAAGACGGCATCGCTCACTCGATGCGCCATCACTCAATCAACTTTCCTTTTTCACTCAACTTGATCACTTAACTTTGAGTGACCGGTGGCGAAAGGCTGGGAAGCCAAGAGGTACTTCCTGTTCTTGCTCGTCGGGGAAGCAGTGGCTAACACCGCGCCCTCCTCAACAAGCACCTTGACGTAGCTCCTCGTGTTTTCGGGCTGTCTGCCAAGTGCTTCGGCGATCTCGCGAATTCCTTGGGGCTTGTCTGGATCGAGAACGGCAAGGATGCGCTGACGCCACTCCTCGCGAGACCATCGGGGCTGCCGGGCCTGCTCGTGCGAGACAACGTAATAGGCAACTTCGCTAGACCGCCACTCGCCTTCGGCAACTCCAACACCGCCCCTTGCAAGGATGACTTTGAAGCTGTCGAAACCTGCAATGAACTGGGGCTCCGCAAGTGCGCGAGACGCCATGGCGCTCTTCATGAGGGGAACGCCGCTCCCGTTCCCCTCGGCAGACACGCCGCTGCCACCCGGGAGGGGCATCAACGACATGAGCTTCATGAGAGCAGCGTTGCGGCAGGCGGAAATGCCGTCACTGATGTTCTCCAGGGTCTTTCCGCCCCAAAGGCCACCCGGGTTGGTTATCTCAACCCTGTCGGGGTAAATGTCAACCGAAACCGCCTGCCCTATGAAGTACTCCCCGTACTCGCGGTGAACAACTGCGTTCACAAGCGCCTCTCGCAGCACCTCCTCGGGTATCTCGAGCTCGTCAACGCGCCCCACGCCCCGCACGACCGAGTGCGTCCTGAGGTTCTTCGCGATGGCCCTAAAGGCATCTTCTATCGCCTCCCCAACAGGACCTTCGCATATCACGCGGTCAAGGAAGCGCGCCGGTGCAGCCGGATCAGACTTCTGCGCCCCCGGATGGGCAGCAACGTCCACAACGAGCTTTGGGAAGAACTGCTGGGGATAGCTCCCGCACGCGAGAAGGCCGGCGAGGCACACATCGCCTTTTTCATTGGTGATGCCAAGGCGCGTCATCTTGGCATCTCTCGTCTTCGCACCGCGCAGCGCCCGCGAGTCCTTTTCGTGGTCGAGCAGGCTGTTGACGAGCTTTGACGACAAATCACCTTCGGTTGCCGCCTCAACTGGCTGCCTGTCAGCACGCGAGGGCTTGAGGAAGTTCGCGAGGGAGTAGATCTCCGTCGGCGAAAGCCTGATGTCCTTGTCATCCACGCGCTTGTAGCTTCCGCCCACGAGGCCTCTTCCGACTATATAGCAGGGCTTCTTGTCCGCTTCAAGCTCCTCGATCTCAACCGCAAGCACAGGAGATCCCTCGAACGCAAATCTATGGAGGTGGTAGGCAGGAGGCTGAGCCACGCGAGCGCCATCTGGATCGCCATCGCCCATGCCAGTAACGAACTGGTCGAGAACCTTGTCTATGGCAAAGCCCTTTGCAGGCCCGAAACCGCTGCTCTCGTCGAGACCGAGGAGGATGAGGCCCCCAGCGGTGTTTGCGAAAGCGCTCACGGACTCCCATATATCCCGGGAGAGTTGCTGAGCGCTCGCCTTCACCTCGATGAACTCATCATCAGAGTGCTGGGCACGGAGCCTCTCGACTATGGGATTCAGATCCTGTTCCTGCATCAAGCACCTCGCTTCAACATCGGCGGCAGCGGTAACGGCGAAGGTCCGCAAAGTCTCACTCAATGATACCCGTTATCACTCAATTTATCCTTGTAAATTGAGTGATAGTCTCGTGGTTTTTCACTCAACTTGATCACTCAACTTTGAGTGATGGGCGGCGAAGGATGGGGATCTCATACGTCGCATCCGAGCGGGGCCAAGAAGAGCCTGCCTGTCTGGGCCTTCCCGTTTGCCATGAGCAAGCCTGGCTTTGCAGCGAGCATGGTCACCGTGACATCGGCCTGTACGCAACTGTCCGCCTGCTCCCCTGTCTGCGCATCCAACCCGCTGGGCACATCGACCGCGACCATCCGCATGCCCGTGTCGCGGCGGGCGCGGTTGGCAGTGTTGATCCAGGTTGCATAGGGTTCACGCACCGCGCGATGGGCGAATCCCGTGCCGAGGATGGCGTCGACGGCGATGTCTGCCCGGGAAAGAAGCGCATCGAGCTGCGCGGTGTCAGGGTTGACGATAATCGCGAATCCCGGCACGTCGGCATCGGCGTCGGCGCATGCGTCATGCGCAGCCGTGCCCGCCGGCTCGGCCCGTACCTGGTCAGCAGGCGTCTTCGTCACCAGCGTGACATTCACGCCGCGGTTCGCCAGAAGCGAAGCGGCCACCCAGCCGTCCCCGCCGTTATTGCCGCTGCCTGCCAACACCACAACCGACGAAGGTTCCGAAGCGGCCTCAACGGCATCCGTTTCAGCGCATACGACCTCGACAACCGCTGCGCCCGCGCGCTTCATGAGCTCGTAAAGTGACGTCCCCTCGGCGGCGATGCGCTGCTCAAGCGCCACCACTTGGCCAACATCAAGAACCGGCAGCTCCGCCGCGTCATCCCAAGGTATCACCATGCCGAAACTCCCTTTATCTCCAATTTACCCCAATCTGAACACCACCGATTCCCGCAAAAGACATATAGAAGCTCGTTTCATCATTAACCCAGCTCAAAACCCTCCCTTGTCATGCTGGGTTGCAGTTGTTGCCAAATGCACTCGCGTAATAGTCTTGCCTAGCGCACCAGCTTAGCATTCAATGTTTTGGCAAGGGCCTGAAACGGTTTTCTCTTCGCTTTTGAGCCCAGGGACTCCAAAACATCAACGCACTCCACCTCAGTCAAGCTGCAAACTATTCTCAGCTCATGTCTCGCACGAGAAGCGCCTGTGTAGAACAGAAGCCCGCCAGGTGCAGCATAAGGCGCACTGCTTGCATCAGATGCCCACGTGTCAACATCGACATCCACAAGGATCACCGCGTCGGCTTCAAGCCCTTTGAACTTGCGACACGTATAGAACGGAACTTTCGTCTTTTCCCAGAACCCGTTTGCCACATGGCCACTCAATGCGGATTTCGACTCCGTGGAGCAGGTCAGAACTACTATATCGTCAACCCCATCCGCTCGTAATGAAGCTATCTCTCTGTTGATAAAATCAGCCTGGTCACTTGCATCGGTCGATACGAACAGCTTGGGAACAGAGCCTGACGTGGCAGCCTCTTTGGTGATACACCGTCTTTCGCCTCCCAAAGAATTAATCGAGCTCATGGCTATGTTCTTCGTGTTCCTACAGTTGACGTACAAGGTTAGCTTGCAGTCGGCATCGTCAATGAGTCGAGGAAGCCCTGATCCCTGAATGAGCTGGTTTTTGTCATAGAATAGATAAAATGTCCCCTCGTTCATTTCAGCCAATTCGCTCAACGCTGTGAGAATATCTGCTTGCTCGACCGCCTCAACTCCAAAGTCTTGCCCCTCGTCCACTATGACATGCTTGTACGGAAATGCACCCGCATCATAATATTCCACGAGCTTAAGGGCCATCTGCTCATAATCGACCAACTTTGAATTGCACGTCTTGCATGCATATCCAGCAATTGTATAGACATCGACATTGGAATAATCACCACACCTTTGTCGCAAATCGTCTCGAAGCATGGCGTTATAACAGAGGAGAAGCACTTTATCACCATGTTCAGACAACCTGCGAGCTCGTTCTACGGCGATGAGCGTCTTTCCAGATCCCGCAACACCGTTGATAACGGCAGTTCGCTGATCCTCAAGGAAGTCCAGTATCCGCTTCTGCGATTCAAGCAAACGAAGGAATGCCAGGTCGGCCAAATCGTATTTCAAACGCCTGCTCGGGACAAGATCGAACGCTGGACACAAAATGCGCTCGACCAGCGCATCAGCCTCTTTCTCTGTTAAGCTCGTGTCTACGCCACCAATCTCGATACTCATAATTTCACGAATTCTGAGCTCTGGCTCAATTAGGTCTTCCGCGAGGAGAAGCAACCCCTTCTCCGCCTCTGGAGCCAGCGATATGCCCTTCATCTGAGCTTTGCTTATCGACGGAAACCACACTGCATGGTGCATCCTGCATCTCTGAAGCAAACCGTCGAGACCTTTTGCGCAAAATGCATCTCTAATCCTGTATTTTGCATTTGCCGCCTGGTTGAAAGGTCCTCCATGAGGCATCGGCGCTCCATTGCCGTAATACCAGTCACCCCCGCTATACGACACTCGTCCAGCTTTTGCCTCAATACACAATAACCCAAGATTCTTATTGAAGATTACGAAGTCAGCCTCGTTGTCTTTGAGCGCCCCGTTCGACAGGGCCACCAATCTTAGAGAATGAACCACTATGAACTCATCGGGCAAGTGATTCAACGCAGTATAAATCTCACCCTCTTTGCTGCTCGGGTTATATTCTCTGGGACCACTAATCGGAATCATTCGAGCCATCAGTCAAGCGCCCCCAGAAGCTCGACAAGCTTATCGGGCGTGCCAAGATCATCTATCGTGACAAATTTCCATGAGCTGGAGCTAGAGTATTCGTCGCCGAATGATTGCCTGAATTCGTCCGCAGCCCTTCGCAGCAGAAAGACGACTCTGCTATCAGCCCAAACGAGCGATGCTACCGCCTCGGCGCCGCCCTTAGCGAAGCTCGCGTCGACCGCAGGTTTTTGCAGACTCAACTCGATTCCGCGCTTTACTAGTTGGTCAATGAACACCCCTTCTTCTTCGTCGGCATCGTAGAGGGCGAATTCGCAGACACCCCCGAAGTCCTCGTCACTTAAGTCATAATCCTCGAATACAACTTCGTAGTCATCTTTTTGAGGCTCAGAGGCTTTTTGGGCTGTCATCGGGATGGGCATCCCTTCTCCTCTCAAAGCCTTGCCAAGCAAACCCGTCTCAGGATTAGAGAGCGTTCCAACAAGCAATGCCCGATCGATAAACCTGTTACCCGTCTCACATGAGGTTTCTGGAACGAGTGCACAACTGTAGCACGCTGCCAGGTTACAAGAGCCAGGACCCTGCCCAGGAGACTCGATGCATACTGGATCAGACGAGCACCAGCAGGCACTTCGGAGGGCGTTGTCGAATATCCGCTCGAAGCGCCCTGGTCTACCAGCCCGCACAAGACCACCAAGAGAGCCCTCGCTGTCATCCGATGCGGTGTAGACAAGCAAACCGAGCATGTCTTCGTGGCGATCATCCTCAGCGAGAAACTTGTCGCAGTAGATGCGCTCTTTCACCGAAGCCGTGCTGTAGCCGCACTCCTTCGTAAGCCCGAGCATGAGCACATGGGAGAGGGTGTGTATGAGCGCATATTCTGGGTTTAACTCTCTAGGATCACGGTCGCGCTCTTTGTTTGACCTGTTAAAGTTGCGCTTCATCTTTTCAAAACGTCGACGTGCTGAACGGCTCTGACGCCACTGATTCAGAACGTCCCTTTTAAAGGCAAGGAAGATCCCCTCTCCTGTCGCTTGCATACCGAGCGTCCAGTCGAGCGGCTCGACTGAGAGCATTTTTCTGCGATCCCTAAACTTTTTCTCTTCATTGCCGTCTGGATACAATCGGGTAAAACCAACGAGAGCCCTCGTTTCCTTCAGGGTGGTAACCAGCGTAACACTCTCGATCATCGACCTGATGAGGCTGGATTCGTATTCTCGGACATCAATTCTCTTGCCTTCGAATGTTCCCTTTTGTCGGTTAGACTCACTCGCCTGCTTAAGGGTTCTATATTCTGCTTCTCGATAGTCACTTTCGGTCTGATCACTCGCAGACTCCTCGCTCTCCAGATCAAAGAAGACAGCTTTTATCTCACTCGCGGTATACTTGCATTTCTCAACAAGTGAATCTTCAATGAACTCATCGAGCTGCTCCTCGCCCCTTCCAGCATATTTTTTGAGCTTGTCATGATTCTTTTGCACAAACGCCCCGAGCTCTGCGTCAACAGTTTCAGGGATGTAGATTGAGCTCACAACGTCCGAATACCAGACGTTGGTTCCCCCTCTCTGTACAACGGCGAGCGATTCGGGATCCGCAGTGCACGTAGAGTTCCATTGGTCCAGCCATGGCATACCGCCCTTGCATGTATATCCACATTCATGCAATGCCGAAGGCCTGGTTATGCCTTTAAGGCTGCGAGACTTGCCGCAAGTAATACACTTGTACTCGATGTCACCCAGCGACGCACTGCCGCCCTTCGTAGTCCTCTGCATCACATGACCCTCGGGATTGGAAACCCGACCGCCATGCACCCATTCGAGTATAGGAAGATCGTCGATATGCCCTTCAGGGCACACGACCACAAAACGCTCGGGCACGAGCAGGCGCCTTTTGGAATCGCATGACTCGTTCGTGCAATAAAGGTTGGCCTGTTGATTGTTTTTGCAATAGTAAACCCTTTTACACGAAGGGCAGTACAGCCAATGGGGGAAACGCACTGCGGGGACGGTTTCTGCTCCTATAGGCGGTGCCAACAGCCTTTTCGCACCAATGTAGCGCGTAAGCCGCTTATCATAGACGCTTCGCATGCGATCCCCGTTGTACGGAAACGCATCAAGACCAGCTATCATGACGGATGACCCATCTGGACAAGGCAGTATCGCGCCAACTCCCCACGGACCGAAAAGCTGACCTTGCCGTATGCCATATCGTTTGCCCTTGGGCTGGCTTTCCTTCTTAGTCATCGCTAATCCTCCTCGTCGACACCCGAGGGATACCACCCAATGATCGACACCTTGCACTCCTCATCGACACTGCGCATCGATGTGGGCACTTCGAAACTTCGACCGAGCCATTCTTCGTGCTCCTTGCCACCGAGCGGATGCATGAGTGGTAAAGGTGCATCAGGAAACTCTTTTAGGCTTTCCCAGGCGCTGTAATCCTGGGACTTCCACTCTTCAATGATACCTGCGAGTTGAGATGCTGCTTTCTCCTTCTCGGCGACGTCCACCCTGCCAACTCTGCACTCTATCCTTTTGCAAATGTCATCCAAAATCGCAGGATCGGGATTGTTGGGGTTTTTCGCATCAGGTCTTTCAGCTCGATACATGCCGAAAAGCACCCCTGGAAGAGCCCTCTCGCGTACCTGTTCGCAGAACGCCGTTGCGCTGGACGGCTCAACGTGCTGATAGAAGCTCTCATGATAGTTCCTAAAATTCTCATAGTGAGATCTATCACGAGGCCTGGTCGTACCATAAAGGGTGAGCACAACGCCTTTGGCATCGCCGCGTCCAACGCGACTCGTCGCCTGTATATACTCGGCAGTTTCTTTTGGCTGGCCGGCAACGACCATCACGCCGAGTCTGGGAACATCCAAACCGACTGAAATCATATTTGTCGCCAGGCACAGATCGATGCTCCTGTTGTTTTGCTCTGTGAATTTTATCGTCAAAGAGCTAAGATCCCGTCTGACTTCAGGTGCGTCCTTTCTCCCCGTCAGCTCAACCACCCTATCGAGATATCTTTTCCTACCGTCTGGATACGTACGCCGCTTCTCATAGAGTCGCTCAGGGATATCGCTTGTCGTCCACGTAAGAGCCTGACCCAGCTCTCTCGTTGTGCCATAGTACCCGATAATTGTCCAATAAGGATCTCTCTGCTCGCTGTCCTCAAGCTCCCACGAATTCGACTCCCAAAGAAGCTGGGTGTAAAGCTTGATGCTCGCCGTTGCAAAAGAGATATTCGGTGCGTAAAGGCCAATGTAACGTCTTCCGCGCCCAACCGCATCAAGCCTAGCGAAAAACGAGTCGTCATGGCTAATGCCAGATGGCGGGAACTGTTTCACGTTCTCCTTGCCGCACGCGAAAAGCTCGTGACATTGCTCTTTGGCTCGGCTTACGGTAGCCGTAGAAGCGACGATCTTGGGTTTTCTCTCCTTGCCTCCATAGTCGCGAATAGTGCAGAGCTCGCTTATCAGTGTTTCGTAGCTTGCGACCATTGACCCCAAGGGTCCCGATATGAGATGAAGTTCATCTTGAATGATGAGTTTTGGAGCATGTTTTCTTTCTCCATCTTCGCTTATGCCGAATATCCGATACGACTTCGGCCGATAGGGAATAATAGCAAACTTGTCAACAGTTCCCAGAAGCAAGGATGGCGGCTCGTGGTAGATTTCGTCATCTACAACTTTCAGAGGCAAGTCAAAGTCTTTTGAGCTGAAATCGCAATTCGAATTCATGCATACGAATTTCAGGTACTTATCTCCATCGCGGCTCTTATCTCTGTTGCGAGTGATCTGATAACCTTCTCCGCGTTCGCCCATTCGGCGCCCGCACCATGGACACTGAACTACAGGGATACTCTTCTCCATCTGCTTTCCGCTCCGCAAATCCTTGTAGATCTTGAGCGCTTCGCTCCAAGAGTTCGGTGAAGCAGCGGCCCCAACCCAGAATCCAATGGAGAAACGCTTGGCGCCGAGCAAATCAGGGTTATCCCTGCGCATGACTTCCAGCGCACAAATGAGAGAAGCCGCCCTGGAGAACTGCTGCGATGAGAGCAACCTCAACGTGTAACGCATCAGAATCGTCGCACCTTCACAGACCTCACCGTTGAGGCGCTCAAGGATGAGCGTGAATGCCGACAGACCGAGATAAGCTTCCGTCTTGCCGCCACCTGTGGGGAACCAGATTAGATCGAGAAGCCCTCTGTCTTCTGAATCGGAATCGACCATAGAATTCACGTTCATGAGCAGGAAAGCGATCTGGAATGGTCTCCAAAACCTCTGTCCATCTGCTGGCTTGTCGATCTCGTCTGCCTCATTTGCCACAACTCGATAATGTAAATACTGATTCAACATCGCTTCGTTTGCCAGATGAAAAGCCATCCGCGCTTTTCGGTTGATTTTCAGCGTATCGAATCCAACATCGATCCGGTTAAGGCACTGTTGGCAGTTACTGACATTGCGCTCTGCCGCTACCTTCCTCCAGTCATCAAATTCTAGTGCTTTTTCTTCGAGACCCTCGATCCACTTCCGATATGCATTAATAAGAGAGCTGATCGATCGTTCCGCCTCGTCCCATCGGCCAGGGTTTGCCAGCATGTTCATGTCAAAAGCCTTCGGGTCTAGCTCAGAAACACTTGACATTGTGGGCCGGACTTCCGACTGAGGTATCATCTCGGTCCTTATCGTGATTGGCCGCGGTTCCTCATCGCTCCAATCAGCCGCACATCCGTGACCGATCGCGTAATTCGCAATGCCTGAGTATATGAGTTTGCTTGATAGCTCCTCTTCGGTAAGAGCCTCGGCACCATCATCAGAAGGTAAGGGCTCGAATCCTAAGTTCGATTTTAATGAAAACCCGCATTGAAAGTAACAGTCTTTGGTATCACACGACTTCGGATTTGTCGACTTCTTCGAATTCCGCAACGCTACCGTTATGACAGATGAGTTCTCGTTTATGGCGTAGCGATAGACCATCATTACGACAAGCATGGTTTTGGGGATATCGATGCTAGTAACTTTCTTGCGCTCAGAAGGCAACTCAAAACCCGAAACGGACCACATGATGGGCTCTCTCTTGAAAACCAGCTTCTCGCCAACGAGTTCCTTGCCGTATCTTCCTGCAGACACTTCTATATTCAGCAAGTCTTTGTTGTTTACCCTAATTGTGAGACTGATTGCCGATTGGTAATCTGCGTTCGATAACGCAATGGGTTCCTCTTCGTCCGAAAGGGACTCCATCTTGGAGCCCATCGCGACACCCTGAGCTTTATCCCCAGTTGCAACTTCGCCACCCGAAACGCTCTCATCCTCATCAGGAATCTCACTGAATTCGCTCCCGACCGGATACAGAACGCCTACCGAATACGCATTTTTGGGTCGAACCCATTCGAGGGTTTCCTCTGACAGCGGATCCATTGGACCAGCGAACTCTTCATGCACTGCTCTATATAGAGCGTCTCTCATTTCATCGTCGCGCATCGCAATCACCTCAACCCATGCACCATCCAAATCGACCAGCTGGGACCATCGTAAGATCACCTATATATTCGACGAACAGCAGATCCACCGATCCCATATCCCCGTGTTTGCGACAAAAATCATCCGCGGCTTCTTCGAGACTTCCCGCCGCCCTTGCGTCTTTGACGAAAGCCTCAGCGATCTCCTGGATCAACTTCCTGCCACTGGTAATCCGATCACCCCTGATAGTTGATGCAGCCTTCATTATTTCATTGATTTCGGAATCAGTGAATTCCCTGTTGAGAGCTTTACCTATTATCGCGATGTCTTCTTTTTCGCTGGGGGCAATGATCGATGAGTCGTTAACCCACCTCGCAATAGTGGCGAGATTTCTTTTGCAGCCCGCCTTGGAAATCCTATCCCTGATACTTCTGCGACTCATGAAGCGCAAAGCTTCGTCTATTGGTTCGCGCCAGGCTCGCGCCCGCGACGCCACCTCACGTAAGCCATGAGCATTACAAGCCTCATCAAGCGCATCATCATCCGATTCCGTCCGTAGCACAATATCGCCCTCTTGCAGACCAGCTACCGTCTTTCTGCAATAGCCTATTTCAGGATCGAGGGCATCAGTGACCACAATGAGAGAGTCTCCACCCTCTTCGCGAACACGAAGCCATCGGCACACGCCAGAAGTGAACCATACCGGACGGCCCCGATAAGCCTCTTCACCGTTGCGGTTTGTACGGCACCACTCATTCCTTTCGCGCTCCATTGACCGCGCAATACCAGAAAGCGACTTATCTTGCACCCGTTTTGCATCCTGCTCGGGTTCCGCTATTGGTTTCGGAATAGTCACCTTGATTCTCTCGAGGGATTTTCGATACCTCGATTTCTGCGACTTGTGGTGCCTCTTCCAGTAATCGTCGGCACTCAAATACCACTGAGTTTCTAGCTCGATGGGACTTATACCTCGGTACATGAACACGGTGCACGTACCCGCTAGCCCGGAACCCAGCAGTCGCTCCATCTCCTCACGCCGAAACCACCCAGAAATGAACACTTCTTCGTCCTCGGGAATAGAATCCTGTTTCAAGAACCTGCGCGGAGCAATTACCCTGATGGCGTCTGGCGACAACCCATCGTACGCGAGCGCCTCTTTCCAATATTCGCTAGCCGTTCTCTCGTTGACCCCGTTCGAAACCACGAGACACACTTTATGGTGAACGTTTTTCACCGCTCGAACTATCGCACCGTACACAGCATTTTCTTTGGGCAGAGCTACATCTGGAAGCGACAGGCTGCGAAGTATCTTCGCAGCCTCCTCGACCTCATGCATCTCTTCCTTCGTAAGCGAGTAGTTGCTGCTCTCGCCAGTAAGCACGGCATTCGCACCGTCGATCCTATTTCGCAATTCGCTCGACGCGCTCTCGTCAAGCATTTCGGTTTGTCTTAGAGCCTGTCCCAGCACTCGCGTCAACGTCAACAAAGCCACCTGCTCGCCTTCGGAAAGCTTGTTTCGCCGATCGGCGAGGCCGTACAGTATTCGCGCGGCTTCCGAGAACCTGCCGTCATCCTCTACGGGCTGGCATCTTATCACTGAATTTGCGGCGCATAATTCCCTCCGCGTTAACGAAAGATGACTCTCGCCACAATACCCAGATACGTCTAAGAGCTGCGATTTGCCCCATATGAATACCGGAAAGCCTAATTCGTCAAACACATTGGTGCGTCTTAGAATGCCCTCTTCGCAGAAAACCGCGACGGGCACTCCAAACTCATTAATTATGTCCTCTAAGAGTCCACGCATAGAGTCTATGCACTCAGCAGTGGGGGCTTCGAGAACTATCGAGTCAAGCGTACCGCCCTCATCGAGATATTCATAGAGGTCAAGCAACTCGGATATGCCCTCTTCAGTTCTGCTCGTCACAACGATAGACGGCTCTCCTACAGCGGGATAACTGTTACCTCTTTTTATTTCGCCGTCAGAAAATCTTCCCGTAGTCAGGCATTCGGCAAGGGGCAAACCTTCGTTTCCGAAGAATATCTCAGCTGACTTCAAAACAGTAGGCGGAATGTTCAGATAGGGAGAGGCCGACGTCGCGACCGCCACAGGAGAGACAACGGAGGAGCTCCTATTCCTGAGCATTTGCGCAATCTCAGGAAGAGCAGAAAAAGCCACGGCTGTATCTTTCAAGGAACCGCGTGTCCTCAAAGTTGGGACTGTCCCTTCAATGCATCTGTGGAGCGTCGGCAATCGGTCTAGCGAGTAATAGCTCTTTACTGGCGACTTTTGATCTTGCCTACGATCTGGCTGCCTGTATTCCAGCATTTTTCCGAGTTGATCGCGCTCCGAAATCCCCAGATACTCGACCACCGTCTGACCGATGCAAATTGGCGTTCCTTCACTCAGTTCGTCTTTTTCGATATCTAGGTCAGGATCCAAGCCAAGGACGTTCTCTATCGCTTTGCTGACGGCAAACGATAATGCCTCCCTCGTATAGTCGCATACGGCAATCACAACGCCCGGCAATTTGGCCTCAATCGCCCTATCCAGAAAACCTCTGCTAACAGCTGTCACTGCGCTGGGCTTCACGGAACCTAGCTCTTTGTATCGCAGCTCGAAGTCGGGCACAGTCCAAGCCTTAAGACTGCTTTTAATAAACTCATCGTAAGTCAGCTCTTGGCCTTCGTGTTCTTGAGTCATGCTAACCACCGCTCCGCTTAGCTTAAATAATTACCGCACTTTCCGCCACTAGGTACATTCCTCACGTTCTATCATTGCAATCCCTAAGACATATTTATTTTATTACCGTGAGCGTAAAGCTCTGAAATAAATTCGAGAGCTTAAGAGCGCGCAGGCCGACATCCAGCTCCTAAGCTCTCGAATTCTCTAGCACCTTTCGAAAGTCCGTGAAACCCAAGCTGTTAACACTCGACACACGCACCTTATTCCACATCATCAAGCACTTCCTTAATCCTTCCAGCAATAGCTTTGATAACAGGAACCGTGACCGAATTGCCAAGCTGCTTGTACAGCTGCGTATCAGGTAAAGTCAACTTATAGCTATCGGGAAATCCCTGAAGGCGCGCCCATTCACGAGGCGTCATTTTGCGAATGTCATCCTTGTTAATCTCGCCTTTGATGTTAGTAACTGGGATCATTGAGTGCTCACGATGGTCAACGATCAGATTGCGCTCGCGCCCCATTCCTCCACAAACAATAGTATCTGCAATCGAATCCCATTCTCGAATTTCATAGCCAAAACCATGACCAAGGGCCTCATGTCGCGCTCGATGACGTCTTAACGTCTCCATATACACATCGGATAAATAGTATTTCGAGCTTATGGGTGCGTCCTCAAGTATGTCCCGAATGACCTTTTTCTTGCCAGCATGCGTAGGGAACTCGAAGGCCTTTGGCGCAATATCGTTTCGAAATGCAACGATATAAATTCGCTCACGATTCTGCGGAACGCCAAAGTCTCTGGAATTAAGCACGCTATAGAAGGGCGTATAGCCACCCTCCTCTAAAGCACCGAGAATCACCCTGAGCGTACGTCCCTTGTCGTGAATAGGAAGGCCCTTCACATTTTCGCAAAAAATAACTTTGGGCTTATTTGCTCGATCAGCGCACACGCGAAGCATGTCGAAGAACAATGTGCCCCTAGCTCGCCCCCTATAATCATCATCGAACCCTTTGCGTCTCCCTGCCAGACTAAATGCCTGGCAGGGAAAACCCGCGAGACAAATATCGAAATCAGGGATCTCTTCTGCCTCTATTTTTGTGATATCGCCTGCGATTTCAAAGCTGTCTTCGAAGTTCGCTTTGTACGTTTGACATGCGGACTTATCAAGTTCGCTAACGAAAACCGTCTCCATGCTCCCGCCAAACGCCTGGTCAAATCCCATGCGAATTCCACCGATACCAGCAAAAAGATCGATGGCTCTGTACGCTCGCCCAACCACTATGCACCCAGCTCCCCAAGTGGCTCTTCTTCGACAAGAAGCTTGTCTGACGCAAGCAAAGCCATCACCAAAAAAATGCCAGTGTTGTTTTTCCGCTGACAAATTCCGCAGTAATCCCCGCCTTGGAAGAGCACGTCGCCCTCCCCTCTTGCTGATGAGCGCATATCTCCCTCGCCTGACTTCTTTCTGCTTGAATAATGTCTTTCTTGCACAATTGTTCGTTCTAGCCTCTTCGCAAATTTTATCATAGACGGTATCTTCGCATTATTTCTGGAAGCGGCGGGTTTCTGGATGCTGGAAGCCCAACAACGACGTTGGTGCACCAGGGCATTATCAAATGGCCTCAACATAGGTAGGTGCAGCATTGGAGAAGGCAATTATCCTCGACAGGGCAGCGAAGGGCTGGGAATCTCGCGCATATTCGCAGTATTGTCCCCTCATACCCTCCGCCCCTATCTTGCTGCCATCCTGCGGATGCCTTGGGTGCTTGACGCCTCCTCGAGTATCTCGATGAGGTCGCTCGCCTGGTAGAAGGCGCCCCTCCTGGCATTGCCCATCCTCGACAGGATGCCCCGCTCGCATGCGACCTCAACGAGGCTGCGCGCGGCCCTCTCCGAGATCTCGAGCTTCTCGGCGACGTAGGCGACGCTCACCACGGGCTGCTCCACCAGAAGCGCCGGCAGGCGATGAGCCGCAGATCCCTTCCTCTCTTTCGTGGCCTCGCGCCACCTCGCAAGCACGACGTCCACGTCCGACGCAATGCGCGCCCCCACAACCACGGACAGCTCAAGAGCGCTCACCACGCGCTCGATGATGGGCTCCACCTGGCCGTCATGGTAGACGGCGAGCGCCTCCATGTAGGAGTCCACGTCGTGCAGCAATCCCGCCGACAGGGGGAGGGTCGCGTGGGGCAGCACCTCGTCACGCGCCAGCATGCGGTGCAGCAGCGCGCGTCCCGTGCGGCCGTTGCCGTCCGTGAAGGGATGGATCGTCTCGAACTGGGCGTGGAACACGGCCGCTTTGACCACGGGAGAGAGGTCCTCGCGCCCTCCGAACGAAACGAGGTCCCCCAGGCATGCCGTCAGCCGTGACACGTGCGGCGGGACGAAGGACGCTCCGTGCGGGCTGTAGGGAGTGCCGCCGATCCACATCTGCTCCTCGCGCAGCCCCTTGGCTTCCCCCGTGCCGGCCATGAGCACGTCGTGGACTTGACACAGGGAGACAACGTCAACGGGGCCGCCCTGCTCCAGGACCTCGCGCATGGCGGCAACGTTGCCCGCGATGAGCTTGGCGTTCTCAGGAGCCTTGTCGGACAGCTCGGCCAAGGCGACGTTCCGCACGCTGGAGGTGAGCCGCTCTATCTGGGAGCTCGACGACGACTCGCTCCTCAGCATGAGCGCGGGAAGGTCATAGCCCCTGCCGACTTGCGCCTGGTCAAACCTGATCGCAACCGCACAAGCCTCCGCAGCGCGCCGCGCAAGCTCAGCCGGAACCTCCACAGGCAACGAGGAGATGGGAGCGGGAACCGCCGCCTCGTAGGAGGACGTGATCTTGCGCCTCCTGCTTTTGGGAATGAGCAGGAGATCTTCCTCGTCGCGGTTCCACCTGTATGTCTCATATTCGACGCGCGGCCACATGAAAGCCTCCTTCGCCGCCTTGCTCGCTTCCCTCAGTATAGCGTTAACGGAAGTGAAATTGATTTCACTTCCGTTAGAATGGCAAAAGGCGGATAATGGCGAGAAGACAGAGCTCGAATCAGGATGAGGGGCGAAGAAACGTGCAGCAGCGAGAGCAGGAAGAGAAGCAACGTCGGGAGCAGGCGCCCGTGCAGGCGCAGACGCAACCACACCCAAACCCGCAACCGCAGGCACACCTGCAGCCACCATCGCAATCGCAACCGCCATCTCACCCACACCCGCACCCGCAGGCAGCCGACGGCGGAGCCCCCGCCAGGATACAGGTGCGCGGCGGGCGGGTGCACAACCTCAAGAACATCGACGTCGACGTGCCGCTCAACAAGATCGTCGGCATCGCCGGCGTCTCCGGCTCGGGCAAGTCCTCCTTGGCGCTCGGGATCCTCTACGCGGAGGGCTCCCGGCGCTACCTGGAGTCCCTGTCGACCTACACGCGCAGGCGCATGACGCAGGCGGAGAAGGCGCAGGTGGACGAGGTGCTGCACGTCCCGGCGGCGCTGGCGCTCAGGCAGCGCCCCGGCGTGCCCGGCATCCGCAGCACGTTCGGGACGGGCACGGAGCTGCTGAACAGCCTGCGCCTGATGTTCTCCCGCCTCGCCTCGCACCGCTGCCCGAACGGCCACTACGCCGAGCCCTCCCTGAACGTCGCCGCCGACCTCCCGATCATCTGCCCCGTCTGCGGCGAGCGCTTCCTCGCGCCGAGCGCGGAGGAGCTGGCCTTCAACAGCCAGGGCGCGTGCGCGCGCTGCGACGGGACGGGCATCGTCCGCACCGTTGACGAGTCGACGCTGGTGCCCGACGAGTCCCTCTCCATCGACGAGGGCGCGGTGGCGCCCTGGCAGACGCTCATGTGGTCGCTGATGAAGGACATCGCCCGCGAGATGGGCGTCCGCACCGACGTGCCGTTCCGGGAGCTGACGCCGAAGGAGCGCGACATCGTCTTCCACGGCCCCGCGGTCAAGAAGAACATCATCTACCAGAACAAGACCAGCGGCGCCGCCGGCGACATGGACTTCACCTACTTCAACGCCACCTACACCGTGGAGAACGCCCTGTCGAAAGTGAAGAACGAGAAGGGCATGAAGCGCGTCGAGAAGTTCCTGAAGCAGGGCGTCTGCCCCGACTGCCAAGGCACGCGCCTCAGCGACGCGGCGCGCGCCCCCCGGCTTCGCGGCATCTCGCTTGCGCAAGCCTGCGCGATGACGCTCTCTGACCTCATGCGATGGGTGGACGGCGTCCCGGCCTCGCTGCCCGAGGAGATGCGCCCAATGGCGCAAAGCATCTGCGCGTCGTTCGAAACCGCCGCGAAGCGCCTCGTTGACCTGGGACTTTCATACCTCACGCTCGACCGCGCCGCCTCGACGCTCTCCACCGGCGAACGGCAGCGCATGCAGCTGGCCCGCGCAGTGCGCAACCGCACGACCGGCGTCCTGTACGTCCTCGACGAGCCGTCCATCGGCCTGCACCCCTCCAACCTGGAGGGGCTGACCGGGGTCATGCGGGACCTGATCGCAGACGGCAACACCGTCGTGCTGGTGGACCACGACGTCAACGTGCTCTCCGAGGCCGACTGGCTCATCGAGCTCGGACCCGAGGCCGGCGCAAGCGGCGGCACCATCATCGCGCAGGGGCCCTTGGGGGACGTGGCGCATGACCCCCGCTCGCGGATCGGCGGCTTCCTCACGGGCGAGACGGCCGTCAACGTGAGGGAGCGCGTCGCGGCGGACGAGATGTTCGCCCTCGGGACCATCCGCCTGTCCACGTCCGCCATCCACACGGTGAAGCCCCTGGAGGTGGACTTCCCCAAGGGGCGGCTCATCGCGGTGACCGGCGTGTCCGGATCGGGGAAGACGACGCTGATCCTGGAGAGCCTGGTCCCGGCGCTGGAGGCGTCCGTTCGGGGCGCCCAGCTCCCCGCGCACGTGAGGGCCCTCTCCGCCGACGGCATCGCCCACGTCAAGCTGATCGACGCCACGCCCATCGGGATCAACGTGCGCTCCACCGTCGCCACCTACGCCAACGTGCACGACGAGCTGCGCAAGGCCTACGCCAGGACGCCGGACGCGAAGGCGCGGGGCTGCAAGGCGGGCGACTTCTCCTACAACACGGGGAAGCTGCGCTGCCCCACGTGCGATGGGACAGGCTCCATCAACCTCGACGTCCAGTTCCTGCCGGACGTCGAGATCCCCTGCCCGGACTGCGACGGCTCGCGCTACGGAAAGGACGCGAGCCTCATCCGACGCGTGCCGAAGGACCAAGGACGCGCGCATTCGCTTCCCGAGCTCATGGACATGAGCGTGGACGAGGCGCTCGACGCCTGCGCCGACCTCCCGCTTGTCGCACGAAGGCTCGGCGTGCTCAAGGAGCTGGGTCTGGGATATCTGACCCTGGGAGAGGAGACGCCGAGCCTCTCAGGCGGCGAGGCGCAGCGCCTGAAGCTCGCCAGCGAGATGGGGAAGGGCCAGTCCGACACGGTGTTCGTGTTCGACGAGCCCACCATCGGCCTGCACCCGCTCGACGTCGAGACGCTGCTCCACGTGTTCGAACGGCTGATCGAGCGCGGGGCGACCGTCATCGTCATCGAGCATGACCTGGACGTCATCAGGAACGCGGACTACGTCATCGACATGGGGCCGGGCGGCGGCGTCCACGGCGGCGAGATCGTCGCGGCCGACACGCCGGAAGGGCTCTGCGCCTGCGAGGCCAGCAAGACGGGGGCGTATCTGAAGCGGATGCTCCCCGACCGAGAGGAGCGCTAGCGTTGCGAACGAACGAAGATGCGAGCTGGGAGCTGATCGGCGCGCACATCGCCGCGGAGTCCAGCGGCAAGAGCCCGCGGCTGTTCTCCTCGCGCCGGACGCTGTTCGGCATCCCCTCGGCGCTCGACGAGGAGCTGGCGAAGCTCGACCAGGAGGTTGCGAAGCAGACGGCGACTCACGAGGCGCAGGAGGCGGCAAGCGAAGCGGCAGCCTCCCCCACGTCTGAGCGAGCTTGGGCGCCCAAGCCGGCTGCCGCGCCCAAGCCGGCTGCCGTGCCCGGGTCGGCGCAGCAGCACGTGGTCCACCCCCTGGCGCCCGTGTTCGACGAGCGCTCCCGCGTACTCATCTTGGGCACGATGCCCTCGCCGAAGTCGCGCGAGACCGGCTTCTACTACAACCATCCGCAGAACCGCTTCTGGAAGGTGATGGCTGCCCTCTTCGACGAGCCGATCCCCGCCGCCAACCAGGAGAAGAAGGCGCTCGTGCTCGCGCACGGCATCGCGCTGTGGGACGTGCTGGCCGAGTGCACCATCAAGGGAGCCAGCGACGGCACCATCGCCGAGTGCGTGCCGAACGACATCGCGTGGCTGCTCGGGCAGGCGCCCGTCGAAGCGGTGTTCTGCACCGGTGCGAAGGCCGCTGAGCTCTACGGGAAGTACTGCGAGCCCTCCACGCGCATGCCCTGCACGCGGCTTCCCTCCACGAGCCCCGCGAACGCCGCGACCTCCCTCGACCAGCTCATCGAAGCCTACCGGCAGATCCTCCCCTTCTGCGCCCAAGCGTAAGCGCAGGTAGCGAAACTGGCGGATCGGCGGGGCATCAGGGCCTGCTAGCGGGGCCGGCGGGATCTGCCGGCGAGGCCAGCCGGCGAAGCCCACCTCACCCGCCGCCCGTGCCTTACGCGAGCCTGCTGTCCCCAGTCCTGTAGTCGATCTCGACGCCGGCCTGCACGTTCGGGATGTAGACCTTGAAGCAGACGCCCTTGCCGCCGTCCTCGACGGAGAGCGCCTCCATGAGCACCCCGCGCGCGACCAGCTCGCCGCCTCGGAAGTCAGGGGTCACGCGGTAGCAGACGTGGCCGCCCGTGGCGTCCATATGCCTGGCAACCTGCTTCTCGAAGCGGGTCATCGTCTCGTTGAGCTGGCGCGTTCCTGCGATCAGGTTTCGCTCGTTCGCGTTCTCGGCGCCGAGGCTCCAGGCTATCAGATGACTGCGGTTGAAGAGGGCCCCGTTGCTGGCAGCTATCAGCTCAGGGTAGTAAGCCTGCTTCCATCCGCTCGGGCGTATCGAGGATATGCTCCCGCGCTCCTCGCCCGCAGCCGGGGCGGTCTCCTCGCCGAGGATGGCCTCGGCGGTGCCGCACCGCCCGAGCGCGTCCAGCTCGCTGTAGCTCTCGTACCCGAACGCCTCGCCTTCGATGGCGGAGAAGTCAGGGAGTTCGTCGTAGGCGTAGTAGGTGCCGTCCGCGCTGATCTGCGGTTCGGCGGGCGCGGTTGCTTGCGGGCCGGAACCACCCGAGCCGTCTTGCGGGCCGGAGACGTTCGCAATGTCGCCACCCTGCAGATCGGCGCTGCCCGAAGTGCCGCCGGCTTGCGAGCCGGAGCCACCCGCAGTGCCGCTGCCCTCAGCTGAGGCAGCTCGGCTCGACGAAGACGCGTCGGAGGCGCCGCCGTCCGATACCGCGTTAAATACGCACCCGCCGAACGCAAGGCACAGCGCGACCAGCAGCGCCGCGAGCCACCTTGTAAACCCAGGATGCTTCGTATGACCAGCTTCGTTGTTCATAACCCGATTATATTCCACCAGCTTCAAGGCCGGCGCATGACACACGACAACGGCTCCATCTTCCAGGGCTTGAGCGCTCTTCGCCTCCTCGATGCCACTCGTCACCCGTCACGCCTGCCACCTTCCAGTCGTAGCCGATAAAACAGCTCAGCCCTTTGATAGTGCGCCCATGGTTGGTGTTCGGCGATCTCGATAGTTGTTAGGGCCTGCTGGCAATTGCGCGGAGTCGCTGCATGATTCTTCCGGACGGCGATTCTCGAACGCCTTCTTGATCGACGAGCCCTTGAAGCAGCGGCAAGCCACCCGGTCTTCGCCCCTCTTCGCCGAAGCAGCTTCCACGAGTCGCGCAAGAGAGTTGACAAGAAAAAGGCCTTACCGCTCGAGACTTAGCTTTATCTCCCCTGTTAAGCTGCCTATGGGGTAATCTATGGACGTCTAATTCTGTTATTGCATTTCTAATTTGAGTTACCGATTGGCGTTATTGAGATGACCTTGCTTTCCCGAACAGAAAACGCAGCATATGCTGGATTGCTCGAACAGATGGCCTCCAACAACACGGCAAGCTACAAGCTGTATTTCTTAAATGCCCTTGTTGCCGAGATCGCTTCCGGCGCAAACTGCATACCGCTTCAACGACTATCAGCAAAGATGGTCGCAGGCGCATGGTATCCCGTGGTGTTCTTTCGCCTTTCGTTTGGCAAAAGCGACTCCCTCTTCGATGTCGTGATATCCGTCAAGGAGCGCTTTGGGCTTTCAGATAACGCAACCGAAAAGGAGATCGTAGAGGCAATAGAGAGCTTGGACAGGGAGGACAGGCTCGCGAAGAAGGTTCGCTCCTTGTTGAAGTATGTTCCTTTCCGCCTCGTGCGTCCGGTGTACGAAAAGCGCCTTCAAGAAGAGCGAGGGAGGCGAGGAAAAGCCATTCCCGATCAGGAGATCAATGGGCTGATAATGAGCTATATGGCCGACGGCAGATTGCCAGCGTTTTACCGGCTGATCGGCGATAACGCCGTTGTCGATGACGACTGGGCTTCCTTTATTCGGGATAATGCGTCCCTTATATACGGCTGGCTTGATTCGAAGCTCATCTCCTTCATCCAAAAGAAAAACCCTAGCGTTCCTGCGATCCCGATGAAGCTCCACATGCCTATCAAGCGCGATTTGTCTTCAGCGCGAAGATACTGGGAAGACGCAATATCAGGCTGTCGGCTGAAGGAGGTCTACTCTGGCGCTCCGCTCGCTTCCGCCTCCTTTGATCGTTGGGGCCAGCTGAGCATCGACCACTTCATTCCCTGGAGTTTCGTAATGCACGATGAGCCGTGGAATCTCGTGCCCATGTTCAGGAATGCGAACAGCAGCAAAGGGGCGCGTCTCCCCGATCTGAGCAAGTTCTTTGTTCCTTTTTGCGAGCAGCAGCTGGAAGCATACGTTTTCACGCGCAACGAGGGAAAGCATGACAAGATCTTAGAATCGTACCTCGCAATCGATGACGAAATGACGAACTATGATCTATCGGATCGCAGCAAAAAGTCCTTTGGGAGGTCTTTGCGAAAAGCGATTGTTCCGCTTTATCAAATCGCGTTGAACCAAGGGTATCCCCTTTGGGACAACTCATGCACCTATGAGATCATCAGTCTATAGCTGCCAATCGTCGCGAAAGGCCAGCTGCGGCTTTGCCAATACGCAGCCCAGTGCAAGGTGCGAGCTTAGCGCTCACCCGTACCTGCAGAAACCCTTGGCGGGTCCCTTTGCTACTTAAACCTACTAGGACCCACTCGGACCGCCTGGTCCCGCACAACGCGATTTGCGCCTACCTATAGCGAGGCAGCACCGGCAGTGAGATAATGTTAGCCCGGCCACAGAAAGGGCACCATGAACGAAGTCGAGACCACGACCTGCGAGCGCCTGCTCGACAAGTCCCAGGAGGCATTCCTGCTCGCCGTAGAGCTCTACAACCGCCCCACGATCCGCTACCACGCAGAGGGGTGCTGCTTCTTCCTGTGCAACGCGTGGGAGCTCATGCTGAAGGCGTACATCATCCGCACGATGGGCTACGAGGCCGCATACTACCCAGGCAGCGACCGCACGCTCTCGCTCTCGGACTGCCTGAAGAAGGTATTTACCAACGAGAACGACCCGCTGCGCCTCAACATGGAGGTCGTGGGCGAGTTTCGCAACACCAGCACCCACTTCGTCACCGACGAGTACGAGCTGTTCTACGGCCCCATATTGCAGGAGTGCGTGAAGTTCTACGAGAAGAAGCTGCGCGAGCTCCACGGCATCGAGATCAGCGACCGCATCCCCGAGAACTACCTGGCGCTGTCGGTGCGCCGGGGTGACGTGGACTACGACGTCATCAAGGCACGCTACCCGCGCGAAGTGGTGGAGAAGATGCTTGAGCTCGGCTCCTCGATCGTCGCGAGTCGTCCAAGTGGTGCGGGCATCGGCTACGCCACAGAGCTACGTCTCACCAAGAAGAAGGGCGAGGGCATCCCTGTTCGCCTCGCGAATGACGCAGACGCGGCGGTGTCCATCCTTCACTCGCTCACGGACCCCATCAACAAGTACACATACCGTACGAAGAGGGGCGCGGGCTTCATCAGACGCAAACTCGGCAAGGAAGGCATCACTCTTCTAGTTAAGGGGAAGCCGAAGGAGTTCAACACGTTCCATTTTGGCGTGTTCGTCGACTTCTATAACATGAAGGGCAACGACGCATATTCATACAACCTGTCCCTCAGCGACGAGCAGCCCAGCTGGGGGTACTCGCAGCAGGCCATCGATCTAATGCTCCAAGAGATTAGACGAGACCCCGAGTATGTCATTGACAGCATGCGCGTCGAGCTATCCAAGCGTAAGTCAAGGGAGAAGAAGAGCCGCTAAGCAGCAGGAAAGCCGACCCCAGGAGCAAGGGAATTCTAAGCGATCCGAAGATGCCTACCCCCATTCGGGAACCCAGCTTTATTCCACCCAAGTCGGCTTCACTGTAGCAGGATTCTACCACGCAGAATCGCACTTTAGAACCCTTGCTGAAGTATTGTCATCCTCATCTCCATAAGCGGCCAGCTGCTCGTTAGCGCTCTTCCTCGGCCCGTTCGTCCACACCTTGACAGTTTTCGCTGTTTAGTTGGTTGCTGGTGCCGAACCCTTGAAGTTTACTCTGCCCCCAAATTACCCCAAGTCCCCAAGAAGCTGTCCCAAGGAAAAAGAAGCCATGTAACAAGCCGATGACCTAGCATCTACTCAGACATCGGCCCCGACACCAAGAAGGCCGCGGTTGCCAAAGTGCAGGACTGCTTCAATATGGACTTCTTTGCTCTTCCAAATTAGAAGAGCAAAACCGGGGAGACGCGGTAGCAGGCGAACGCCGCCTTACGCATATAGCGAGCAGGGCGTGGCGATGCTCTCGACGGTCCTCAAAAGCGAGACGGCCGTGACGGATCCCAGGGCCAGACAGAAGGGGACGACCCACAGGCCGTCCCCAGAGAGCTCGTGCGCCGTTGCGCCTGACATACGTCAAGGGCTTCGATCTAGATACCGGATAGATGATGGTCAGCCAGCAGAGGGGCTACTTCCGGTGCATTCTCGTGCCTCCTGACGCTTCGCATCAGTGCGGAGTTGTCGCTCGGCACCTTCGTAGCCGTCTTGACGTGCCCGGTGTTGTTGAAGTCGAAGCATGCAAGACCGAGCCCGCACAAATCGCCGAGCAGCTGAAGCGGAACGCGAAACGCCTGAAACACGTCGAAGCGACCTGCGACAAGACGAAGGCGCCATTCTCGGTCACCCAGTCCAGGCGCGGCGTTCGCGCCTCCTTCATCGCTCGGAGGGCACTGCGGCTGGCAGCACGCCGATTGACGCCAACGAAGCCCCGAAGGGCTCCGAAGAGGTTCCGAAGAACTCCCAAGCAGACTGTCTAATCTTCTTTGACTGCCGAATGGGTAACTCAAAGAGACAGCGCTTCGGCTCTTCACTCACGCTGCTCCTCCCGATCATGATCTTCGCTCGTTCCCTTGCGAGCAGCTATGGCGAAGCTTGCGAAATAGCGCTCAAGAGCGTCAGCGTCTTCGTCAAAGGCCCCGTCAGAGAATAAGCGCGCGAACTCTTCCCGAGCAAGCAAGACCTCTCGCAGGCGGGGCGACTGTCGATCAGCAAGGCACTCCACGGTAGCGTCAAAGAGGTCGAAGGCCCGATCCATCGCGCCTTGCCTCCGCTTATCATTACCCGACCTATGCGCCTTGATCGCGCGACCCACCTCGGAGCCGATGTTGCCCATCTGCTCGAAGATGGTATAGCGGCCCCAAGCCCCCCGGTCAACCTGATAGCTAGCCATTGACGACGCCATCCACGATGTCGCGAATGCGCACCTGAAGCGCTTCGTCGTCAACGCCGCGCGACCTGTTATTCTGAGCAGGCCGTATGTTGATCATGGAGTCGAACTCCACGAAGTCGTCCGTTCCATAATCGTCAGGATAGAGATTGATGCCCCAGAGATTCTCCTGAAGGGACCCCCGCTCAAGCAGGAACTGCTCCTCGTCAACATGCATAGGCGCATCGACGACCAGCAGACCCTCCTCGACATCGACAACAGCTTTCACAAGCTCGTCGTACATGCTTTGCGCCATTAGGCGAAGTTCCTCGATCGTGATGGCTTCAGCGAGCTTCATGAAGACCTCCTGAAAATCAGGCATAAAAACGAGCTCGTTGTATAAAAAGGCTGGGAGCAAAAAGGCTCCCAGCCCTGAAGTCTTTGGTCGCGGGGGCAGGATTTGAACCTACGACCTCCGGGTTATGAGATAAAATAAAGTCGTATTATTGTAGTCGTCGGCTTCATTATAATGGTACAAATATATTGTATGAACTGGGGTTTGTCAAATCGCCTACCTGGGAGGCTATGTTATATTGTTCGCCCCATTTTCGCCCCAATATCTCCTTTGTTCGCCCCATTTTTGATAAAATAAGGTCGTTGATAAATATGACCAAATCGGAGCGGCAAAATGAGCAGACGGATAGAGATACTTACCGACCCGGAGATACGAAAACTCAAAAGGGGCGGCTATTCCGTGAGGTTTCGCATTCCCCCACATCACGGACTGCCGGAGAGCAAAAGCCCCAGGCGAAAACTCCAAGTGAGGAGTATCGGTGCTGCTCGCAAAGAGGCGGAGAACTACCGAAGGGAACTCGAAGACGAGATAAACGATTACAGGAACATAACCAACATCACCTTCGGGGATTATCTGAAACGATGGCACGAAGACAGGGTCGAGATGGGCGAAAGAGCCATCGGAACTTTGGAAGTCGAAGAACTCTACATCAGGCAAATAGACGAAACAGCCCTCGCAAGGATAGAACTCAAGGAGATTGACGAGAACGACCTCGACAACTTCAAAAAGGAGAACAAGAGGCTGGGACGGTCAAATGACAGGCAGGACAAACTGCTGAAACTGGTGAAGCAGGTGCTGAAGCACGCCGAAGTTCGGAGGGAAATCAAACACAACCCGAGCGGAGCGGTCGAGAACATAAAGAGAGACATCAAGGACAAGCGGAAAGCCCTCACACGGGAAGACCAGCAACGCCTGATAGAGGCATTGGAAAGCGAAGACATTACGGGCAAGACCGTCGTGGTTCGCATAGCGTTCTCAACTGGTTTCAGGCGCGGAGAGTGCTTGGGACTTCAATGGGGAGACATCGACTTCAAAAAGAAGACGATAAACCTCACACGCCAACTGACCTCGAAGGGCGAATACGCACCCCCGAAGTTCGGGGGAAGCGGGGTCATACCCATCGGAGACGGTCTCGTTCGCTATCTTCGCCGTTGGAAGGAAAAGACCTCGAGGCAGTTCTACAGAGGCGGGCGTGTGCCGAAGGAAAGCCCCGTGTGCCGGAACAACAACGGCAAGCAACTACAAGCGGCGAACTTTGACAAATGGCGGCGTGATTGGTTCGTAGAACACGGGTTGGGAGAATACACCGAGATAAGGGTGAGTTGGGACAGCAAGGGACGCAAGCGATACCACAAGACCGGCTATAAGGGCTATCGCCTACACGAGTTGCGGCACACTATGGCAACCGAACTGGTGGGCAATGCCGACCTGAAGACGGCACAGACGATTATGAGGCACACCAACATAAACACGACGGCGGGATATGTTCACGAGATAGACGAGAATGTCCGCAATGCCGCCAACCTGCTCGATGATATGAGGGAGAGCGGAAGCGAGCCAAAGCGCAAAGAAGACCAGGTGGCAAAAGACGAGAAAAGGTTCAAGGAGGACAGAATAGGCGCTATGGAAAGGGCTTACAAGCGCCAGCACGGCAAATGCGCCGAATGCGGCAAGCGTTTTGAAAAGAGTGAGATGGTCGGGGGCTTTATTACCTCTTTGTCCAAAGACGGCATTCAGACAACCGGAAACTTCCAACTGCTCTGTAAGGACTGTAATATGAAAATGGCTGTTCGCTAACAACCATTTCTGGGAAGGACAGCGATGGACAGCAGGGAGAAGTGAGAATGCGAAAGGCGCTCGCTACCCGTCGCCCGACTCGTTGAACCACTCCTTGAACACGGTGGTCTCAAATCCCGCCTTGTCGTTTCTAACCGTCTTGGAAGACGAGAAGGTCTGCTTATGGGACTTCCTATAAGCATTCGCCTCCCGCTCGCTCATTTGGCGTTTGGTGGGTCTCTTCACGCCTCGTGAGCAACGGTAGATGTTGAAGCCGGCAGGGTATAGGTGAAGCCTCCCGCCCTTGATGACCGCTTTCTTCTCCCCGTTGACTTCCTTCACATCGTCCCCGCAACCGTCATCGACGAGCACATCGGACAGATAGGCTGAAAGGTATGCCCCAAGGTTGTCCACATCGTCGACCTTGGAGACCTTCGTAAAGCCGTGCCGCCATATCCGCCCAATGTCGTCGTTGGGAAGGAACGGGGCTTTGCCCCGGTAGAAGAGAAGCAGATGGAAATGGAAGCGCTGCTTCCCGTCCGGCGTCTCGCTCGGGGCGTTCGGCTCGCACACGACGAGGTATTCGGGCTTCTCAAAGCCGTTCTTTGAACTCCACCTGACGAACCTCTTCCAAAATGCGGAGAAGTCCTTGTAGAGTCGTTCCGTGTCGTCCTGCGGCTCGGCGTAGGTGAGCGTGATGAACCGCACCTTCCCAGGGTCAGCCGAGTTGGCGTTGACTATGCCCCTGATGGTGGCGAAGGTCCTCAACAGGGAGCGATGGCATTGGGAACGGTTGACGCTTCTCTCCCCGTATTCGCATATCTCGCCGGTCGTAAGGTTCACATACTCGTTCGCTGAAATCTTCTTCGCCCTACAGGTTTTGTTCGCTTTCGTCGTTTGGGTGATTATCGTTATGTTCCCCTGTCGCTCAAATGTGGTGTATAGCGTGTCTTCCATTTGAAACGGCGCAATCTGTGTAGGTAATCAAGTAAAGGGAGCGGCTTGCTTCGGACTTGGCTTCGCCGCCCTGCGCAACCGCTCCAAGAAGCCTATCTATGGCTTTCAATCCAGTTCTCGCACTGCTCTTTCGCCCCAACGAACTCGACCCTTCCGGTGTCGTTGTCTACGACCTCGCAATATCTATCGTCTGCGGTTTCAACAATGCTGTATTTTGGTGGTGTCCTCTTGCCTCCAGAGCAAGCCCACAGAAGCAGTATCAGGGCTATCGCCCCTGCCAGGTATTCCATAGTCCTACGCTCCCTTCATAAGCCTTTTCACGGCGGAGATGGTGGCGCTGCTGGTGCTCAACTCCTGCTCTATCTCCCTGTATGTCTTTCCTTCGTTGATTGCCTTGGCAATCGCCTCCCTCTTTACCTGCTTATCCACCTCGTGTCTGTATAGGTAGTCTCTCTTCTTTTCCATAGTCGGTGTCCTTCGGTCTCAAATGCCTTGTCTCCTCGGCAATCCTCTTTTCCGTCCTCTCGTCTATGTATGCCGCCTTGAACAGGCGGGGCTTCTCCATATGCCCCTCGCAAAAGATGTAGCCGACCCCTTTTGACGAGATGGGTATCTCACAACTCGGCGCTTCGTCCGCCCTCGTGTCGAAGAGCATTTCGTCGCTCCTTGCGTCCCCGCTGCTGAACCCCAGCAGGTTCGAGGTCAAAAGAGAGCGGGTTGTGGTGTCGACGAGACCCGACATAAAACGCTGGGTGATGAGGAATATGCTCATTCCGTATGCTGCGTTCCTGCTCGCCGCCCTGAAGACCGCCCTGTCGACCTCGTCCCCGACCTTGCGGGGCTTCTTGCCGTCCGGGTCTTCCACTACCGAGGTTCGCAAGATGGCGTATTCGTCGATAATCAGCGTTATGTGGGGAAGGTCGTCGGAGAACTGCTCAATCTTCTTCAGCCCGTGCTCCAGGCAGTAGGCTTTGCGCCTCTCCGCTTCATCGTTCAGCGAGTTTACGACATTGAGGACATCTACCGGGTCGTCGTGTAGTTCCGCCCTGTCCTCGTATGCCCTGAAGTCCATTATCTTGTTCGAGCAGACTATCAGGCGCTCGTTCTCCAGCCGGGAGAGCATTGCTATGAAAGACGAGGTGGCAGCCGACTTCCCGCTGCGGGACTGCCCCGCTATCATTCCGCCCACAACGCCGTCGAGGGTCATATAGGCGGTCTCGCCGGTGGCATACAGCCCTATCGGTATCCTCTCCCTCGTCGGCTCTTCCCTCAAGTCGTCGAAGAGGACGCTCATAGCCGTAAGCGTCGCAATCTCGGTCTCGGTGTAGAAGACGACCTCGTAGCCGAAGAAGCCCTCTTCGTTCGGGGGAAGGCGCTCGACATCTGCCCTGACTGCCTTGAATGCGGGCAGGCTCGCCTCGACGATACGCTCCAACCTCTCCTTCGTCGAGCCATACCTCATCGGGTGGTAGACGAAGCGTATGGGGTTGTCGTTCAGGCAGTCGAACTGCTCCTCGTCCTGCGGCTCTATGCCGCCCTCTCGCAAGCACTCCGAGAACTGCTCCTTCAGGCGCTTCCTGTGCCTGTCCCTCTCGTCTTGCTGTATGGACACCTCGCTTTCGGGGTGTCTGACCGAGTAGTAGATAATGCCGAGCGACAGCCAAAGGGGAGCGATGGCGACGGCGTATAGCCCGAAGAGAAGCGATACGCCGCCAACGATAGAGAAGAGCAGGAGGACGGAGAGGCGCAAGTGGTCCTCAACCCACTCCATAGCCCTACTCCTTCATCTTGCCCATCTTCTCTGCGGAGAACGCAAGTTGGGCTCGGTTGCCGCTGTTGTAGGCGAGGGCGGTCAATCCAACGAAGCCGACAGGGGAGAACTCCGGTATCTGCGGCTCTTGGGGAAGGGCAATCTTCACCGTGATGGTCTCGGGCTTCGTCGCCCCCTTCTGCTTGGCGAGGCACACGACGCCGTAGAGCGGCGTGCCGTTCTCGTCCCTGTCCTGCTCGTTCGTCGCTTCGCCGTCAACATACCTCACTCGTGGCTCTGCGGATAGGTAGCGGATATAATCAAACCCGCTCTGGTCAACGAATACCCTGTTCATCGTAGTATTCCTTCCAATCGTGGCAGGGCTTATTCCCTGCTCGCTTTTTGAGTTTATGGTCCGAAAGCGCTTTCGCACGAATGGTCGGATTTTGGTTTCAGGTTTGAGCGAGGACGACAGCGAAGCGCTCCTTTCAGGTCCTCCCCAATCGCACGAACGCCAGTCCGAAGCCCATTGCCTCCTTCTGCCGGCGAGAGTCCCCTTGCCTATGCGGGGAGGCGGGGTAGAATAAGCGTATGAGCGATAAGACAGGCGAAATAATCATCAAATCCGGCATAGATGTCTGGGAGCACGAGCGTAGGACAGCCCAGGCGTTGGCTAACGCCGGCTTCGTCGTCCTCTTCATCAAAAGGAGCGATGACGAGTATGTTCGCACCCCGGATGTGGTCATCGACGGCATTCTCTGGGAGATGAAGTCCCCCATAAGCAACAGGCTGCCGAAGATACAGAAGACGCTGCGCCAGGCGATACACCAGTCCCCGAATGTAATCTACGACAGCCAGAGGATAAAGAACCTGAACGACAACCAGATACAGAGGGAACTTGAGAAATGGGCTGTTCAGTTCAAGGCTATGAAGCGGCTCATCTTCGTAAACAAGAAGCGTGAGGTAATCGTCATCAAGTAGGGGTTATGCCATAGTGAATTTGATGTTATAATAACAACATCAAAGCACCGGCACGGGGCGTATTGCTCCTACCGTCGGTGCTTTTGCTTTTTCCCTGCTCTACACCAAAGTCAGAACACGAGAAGCATATAGCCGCCGTTCTCCAAGCGGGTAATCGAGGTCCTGTATTCCAACTCGTCCACCAGCGCCTCAATCTTCTCCTCCTGGTCGTCGAAGGTCTCGCCCCGCTCGTCAAGGAGATAACCATAGTCGTATAGCAGCGCTTCCCCGTCGTCGTATTCGGTGAAGTCGCAACAGACGGCTATGACATCGAACTCTGCGTCCAACTCGTCCAATGTCTCGTAGAGGTAGTCGTAGCCAGCGGTCGAGTAGTAGTCCCTGCCCATATCCTTGAAGCCCCGCTCGAATGCGTAGCGGTCAATCGTGGTGTGTAGCGCCATAAGAAAACTCCTATACAGTCGGTGTCCTGTATAGGAGTTTCGTTCAGTCGTCGCTGGTTTTGGGAATGCCGCTACAAGCCGTCCCCCAGCGCCTTGTCTAAAGCGGATTGCTTTCCCGTCTCGGCAGCAGCCCCGATGTCCTCAATCAGCCTCTTCGCCTGCTCCTCTATGCGTTCCACCGCTTTGTTTATCCGGTCTTCGTTTTCGCATATGAAGTCGACAAGACCCCTCACATCGGAGTAGTTCTGGTAATCGCCGCCTTTGCTCAACTGACGATAGACGCTGAACATCTTTGTCTTGCCGCCATATTCCAACCTGAACGCTCTCACGGTCAGGTCTCCAAGAGGCTCGTCATCGTCCGACCAGCGCTGAACGAGGTCGTATATCGGCACGAGCGGCTCTCGGTTGCCGCATATGCCCTCCCGCTCGCCCTCGTCATAAGCGCCCTCGCAATAGGAGCAAGCGCTTTCCCGCCTCTGCTCTCCTATGGCATAGCCGTTGGAGTTTGGGATTCTGCTATGTCCGTCTTTGTACAAGGTGAGTTTCATCTTCGCTACCACGCTGACCCCAAGGACCGGCGGTATCGCTCCCGCCAGCCCAATCCGTGCCGTCAATCGCCAATGTCGTCGAAATAGCAGGTGAACACGGCTGCTCTCTGGTCCGTCCCGGTCCACCCGCAATCCGAGCACTCTGCCTGGTATACAACGCTGTCTCCGTCGACATCGCAAGGCTCGTAGTCCCGCTCTACCCGTCCTCCGCACTTCGGGCACACGCCCTCTCGGCTGTCATCGTATATCATTCCGCTGCCTCCTTGCCGTGATTGTCGTCGAAAGAAACCGTCGGCTCTTGGTCTATTCCAGCGCCTTTAGTTTCTCGTTTATAGCCTCTTGGACGGCGTTCTGTATGAAGGTCATACACTCGCCCCTGCTCGGCTTCCAATCCTCGTCGGAGAACGGCGGGGGGTCTTTGCGCAATGTCCCCTCGACTGCGTGAAGCATATGGCGAAGACTAACCCCCTCGTTTATCGCTTCTACGATGTAGTCGGTTTGGCTCACCCCGTTAGCCTTTGCCCGCTCTTCTACCTTTTTCTTCACGCCCACAGGCATACGGATACTGACCATAACCGTAGCCGCCGTCCCTCGCGCCGTCTGGTCCAGTTCGTCAATCTTGCCCATATACGAACTCCTTCACAAATCCCACACATTACAATATTTTATATATCACCTGGTAAATATAGCATAAATCATTTTTCATTACAATATATTGTATTCAATATATTATGTATATTATATTGTATTGACACTTGTATTTACGACCTGTATTATGAAGATGTCATTTTGAGACATCGAACTGTAAGGAGGTGATTGGAATGTTGATTTACAAAAGAATGGACGCAAGGGATATGGAGTGCTTCTTTGAAGACAGAGCCGGCTACGAGCACAAGTTCTCAAGGTCGGGTTTAGAGGCAGTCGTTGGCTTCTACGAAGACAACGACATTGACACCCTGTTTGATGTCGTAGGTTTTGCCTGTTCGTGGCGCGAATACGGCTCTAATGGCGAACTGTTCAGCAACTACGAGTATCTACTCGAAGAGGAATACGGCGAGCCGGACGGCGCATTTGAAGACCTCGTTCAAAAACTCCGAGACCGAACCGTCCTGTTGGAAACCGAAAGCGGCGGCTATGTCGCCGGGGTCTTCTGAAAAGAGAGCGGCAGCCGCTCAAAGCAAAGCCGCTCTCCCAAATGTAAACGCCAATCCGACTCAAGGAAGGATTAGCACGATGAGCATAGTTCAAAGAGCACTCAATGCCAAGCCGTATGACGAAAACGAACTTCGTTGGTGCGTCTTCGGGACGAACCCCGAAACGGGAAAGGTTGACTACCTCGAAACGGTCGACCGGGGATTGGCGGAAGCGGTTCTCGCCCTCATCAACTCTTGCGGGTGGGACTGCCGACTCCGGCAGATGACGAGGGGCGAGGTGCGCCGTCGCTTCGGAAGCCCCGACTGGGTTAACTGGCACGACACAGAAACCGACGAATACCTCTTCACGAGCATAGGGGGCAACGGCGGCTGCGTCATTGCCCCCAATCCCATAAGGTAGGTGTTTCCGATGAAGAAGCACGACGCAAGGGCAAGGGACAAGCCTCCCAGCGTCTTGAGGTCAGACGACAATGCCGACTTGATACAGGCAGAGCGTCCAATGGAAGACCTCGTAGACATTCACCGAGCCATCATCAACGGCTTTGAAGTAGACCGTCAAGGCAGGGCGAAGCGCTCTGCGAGAATTCGAAAGGATACGAGGAATGAAGCCCATAGAACAACCCCACGATATGACCACCTACGCTCTTGGCTATATGCCGATAGTGAGCGATGAGCCGGTTTTCTACGACAAGCATTGGGAAATGTATGTCCCCGAACTTCTCCCCTACACAACAGGTCGTGTGTTTTTCGAGCGGGACAACGGAACGGGAGAATGGTCGGTCGCAACGGAAACAGGGGACTGCGGCTGCGAGCAACTATCCAGCAGCCCCTGCCCCGTATGCGCTATCACGGAGGCAATCAAAAAGGCACGCTTCAACATCACTTGGTATGACAGCGTGGACAGCGTCAAAGGCTATCTCCGAGAAGCAGAAGAAGTTGTCTGGGGAAGAAGAGAGCGGTAGGACTACTTGCCGCCCTTCCTGCGATTACAGTCCCTACAGAGCATTTGGCAGTTGTCGGCGGTCGTTGCGCCGCCCTCCGACCACGGAGTTATGTGGTCTCCCTCCATCTGCTCTATGGAGAAATGACCTCCGCAAGACGGACACACGCCATCTTGCCTCTCGTATGCTTCACGCTTCATCTTGTCAGTGAAAGCACGAATGTTGAGATGGCGCTCGTCTCCGTCGAGGACATAGGCGTATATGCCCTTCTTGTTGGTAATGTCGTCGTCAATCATCAGGTCTTTTATCCGCTGCTCCAACTCCGTTGGGTTCAAAACCTCGTCCTTGTGGGCGGCATACAGACCGCCCCAGTCGAGACCCTTCATTTCCCTGCGGTAGTTCGGAAATGTCGCTCTCACCCAGTCGATGACCCTTTGGTAATACGCCCACTCAACGCCGGCGTTGCCATCGTGCTGGTGTCGAGCCATATATTCCTCGATGTTGTTGTTGCTTATCCATTTGAGGACAGTCTGTAGGTAGTCTTGCCGAATGGGGCTGCCCGTCAAGTAGTCCTTGCCCTTGCGATACGCCACACAGTTAGTCTTGGAGAAATACCGCTTTGCGTCGGTAAGCCACTCCCCCGCATAGACGGCGTTCCTCAACTCTTGGTCGGTCAACTTCTCGCCGGCGATGTTGATGGTGCGAAACCAGTCCAACTTCTCGCTGTCCTTGCCCTCACAGATGTAGATGGTGAGGGGATAGTCAAGTATCTGCTTCTGCTCGTCAGCCGTGAGGTTGTGAAACCCCCGATAGTCAACGGTGAAGTTCCCGTCGAGGTATTCACAGAAACTGATGGTCCTCTGCTGACCGTCCAGGACCTCATAATAGCCGCCGTCGGTCTTCACCCAATACATCACATTGAGGGGAAAGCCCTTTGTGATGGTGTCTATGACGGCGTTCCTCTTTGCGTCGTCATAGACGAACTCACGCTGATACTTGGGACGGATTGAGAGTTTGCCGTTGAGAGCATACACTCCCTCTTCGTCGTCGTTAATATAACCTTGATAGACCTCGCCTACCGTCGTCTCGTGTAGAGTTATCTTCATTGCCGTCCCTACTTTTCTGGGCACAGAATGCGAACAAGAATGCGGAAATACTCTCTGTGTAGAGTAAAGCCTTTTCTCTTGTCTTCATCGGTCAGTTTCCGTGTATAAAACGACAACCCGCCTGTTTGGAATCTCTCACTATCATCAACGCAATCTTTGATTGGCTTTGCGTCAAACAGACTTGCTCCAACAATCTCAAACTGGTCAGGGTCATATTTATCCAAAAAGGTGATTGGAACGCCCATCACGCCATCGTAGTCAACAGGTATATCAAGCGTCTTATCTACATTTATTGCGTCGTAGTTTTCATAGCAAAAGTACTTTTCGGGAGTATATTCTTCTACAAGAATAAGCGGTTCGTGTCGTTGCTTGTAGTCCACATTGGTAAACCAGCGAATGCCTTTTACTCTTATGTATTTATTCCCGTCTTCGTCAACACGACAACCAGCAGCATTGAGAGGGTAGTCGTTGGGAACTCTAAACTCCCTATCGCCGCTGTGAATACTTGCTCCCAGCCAAATCTTGTTGTTCATTATAAGAGGAAAAACCTCTTTGTAAGTAATGGCGTTTTGATTGCCTAAAATGATGAAGTCTTTTTCGTGCTCGACGAGTTGAGCCAAATATTTTCTGAACAACGAAAAAGGCGGGTTGGTAATAACGACATCTGCTTCGTCAAGTAGCGCCACGCATTCAGGGCTACGGAAATCCCCATCGCCCTCTAAAACCGTGAGGGCATTCTTCTTGTTCTTTATGAGGTATTCAACATCGGATAAATCTATCTTGCCGTCGTTGTTCTCGTCGCTTACCTCTGTAATCTCTATCTTATAAGGTTGCTTGGAACTGCCCCCCCCCGTGGAGGATATGTCGTCAAACAAAGACAATTGCGTTTGAGCGACCGGTGAACCAGCGTAGCAAGTCGATATAAGTTTCTTCAATCCCAGGCGATTGAAGTTCATTGCGAAGTATTTGAAGAAGTTGCTCTCATAGGGGTCATCACAGTTAAGAAAGACTGTCTTTCCTTTGAAGTAATCCCTGTAATACTTCATCTCCTTTTCTATATCAACGAGTTGAGTATAGAACTCGTCTTTTTTTGCTTTTGCCGCATTGGATAGGGCTTGATTTTTTGCCATAGTTCACCTCGTATACTCCAATGTTATGAACCGATGGCTTCACAACACAGACTTTCACAGGTCATATTATAAATGGCTGAAATGGGCATTTTGGCACAGACGATAAATCTCGCCCCATTTTCGCCCCAAAATGAACTATTTGGGGCAATTTCGCCCCAAAACGCAAAACAGGTCGGACAAAAACACTGTCCGACCTGGTCTTCTTGGTCGCGGGGGCTGGATTTGAACCAACGACCTCCGGGTTATGAGCCCGGCGAGCTACCAGACTGCTCCACCCCGCATCATCTGGTGCCTTTCAAAAGGCAAGGATATATGTTACTCGCTCTGGCGAATTGCGCAAGAGGCAAATTTGCGCTCCACCGTTTCTTCACAAGCACGACAGGCCGCACTCGCACTCGCATGTCGGCGCACACGCTGCGCGCCAACGCACGCACTCACATACCAGCACACGTGCTCGCTCGCATGTCAGCACACACTAGGCCAAACCACGCTGAGCTAGGCTGCAGGCCCAACCACACCGCGCACATCCGCATGCGCCAACGCCTGCGCGTCTATGCTGCCCGCGCCCGCGCGCTCACGCGCTGCACTTCAACGCACGCGCGCGCTACTTCACCGTGAGCACGGGGATGTCGGCCTCGTGGAGCACGGCGTAGCTGACCGAGCCGAGCATGCCGCGCAGCGCGCCGAGGCCGCGGCGCCCCATCACGATGATCTCGGCTTGCTGTTCCTCCGCGAAGTCGACGATGCCCTCGGCCGTCTTGCCTGCGATGGTGACGCAGTACCGCACGTCGAAGCACGCGCCGTCGAGCGCGTCGCCGACGCCTTCGCGCAGGCGCTCCTCGGCGCGCATCTTCGCGTTGGCGATCACGCGCTCGTAGGAGTCGACGTCGGGGAACAGCAGCGGCGTGCCCGCCACCGGGTTGGTGGGTGACTCGAGCTCCGCGGCGATGGCGTTCGCGGGCACCACCGACAACACGCACAGCGTCGCCTCGGCGTCATCGGCGATCATCTTCTTGGCAACCGTCAGCGCGTTCTTCGCCGGCTCGGAGCCATCGAAGGGAACGAGAATCTTCTTGTACAGCATGGCATACCCCTTTCACTGCGCGCGTCGGAAGGCGCGCGTCACCTTGAGCGAAGGCGGCCCTGCGCCTCGCTGTCCCCTCGATGATAGCCCCAATCCAGCCGCTTGTGAAGTTTCGCCGCCGTTTCGCACGCGCGGAGGCGCGTGCCGCCTCGCGACGCGCGCGCGGCCGTGCTACCATGCTTGCTGGCTCGCCTGGCGCGACCGCCGCGCGCAACCGGCATGCGTGGACCACACCGCGACATGGCACGCACTTGCCGCACGCCGCCGCCATGCTGCGCACCGCACCTGCGGATCCGCCACACGCGAGCCGCAGCTACAAAGCACGACCCGAGGAGCACCGCCCATGACCGTCATCGACTGCCACTGCCACATCTACCCTGACAAGATCGCCGCGCGCGCCGTGAAGAGCGTCGGCGACTTCTACCTCGTCAGCATGGCCGAGGGCGACGGCTCGGCAGACGGCCTGATCAGCACGTGCGAAGGCTCCCCCATCACGCACCACCTGGTGTACTCGGTGGCCACGAAGCCCGCGCAGGTGCCCTCGATCAACGACTTCATCGCCGCGCAGTGCGCCGCGCACCCCAGCTTCATCGGCTTCGCCACGCTGCACCAGGACTTTCCCAACCCCGAGGCGGAGATCGAACGCATCATCGGGCTCGGCCTCAAGGGCGTGAAGCTGCACCCCGACACGCAGGGCGTCAACATGGACGACCCGCGCCTCATGCGCATCTACGAGATCATCGAGGGACGGCTGCCGCTCGTCATGCACACCGGCGACTACCGCTACGACTACTCGCACCCGCGGCGCTTGAAGAAGATCCTGCACACGTTCCCGAACCTGGTGGTGAACGCCGCCCACTTCGGCGGCTGGTCGATCTTCGACCTCGCGTTCGAGCTGCTCGAGAACGAGCGCTGCTTCCTCGACATGTCGAGCGCGCAGACCTTCCTCGGCCCGCGCCGCACCTACGAGCTCACGAAGCTCTACGGCACCGACCGCCTCATGTTCGGCTCGGACTTCCCCATGTGGAGCCCCGTGCGCGAGCTCGAGATGTACACCGCGCTGCCCTTCACCGACGACGAACTGGAGAACCTCACCTGGCACAACGCCGAGCGCTTCCTCGGGTTCAAGGTGGAGTAGCCCAAGGCCGCGCACGCTGCGAGCAGCAGGCCGCGAGCAGCAGGCAGCGGGCCGCCCGCCCACGTCCAGCCCGCCAGCACCCGCGCCCGCACAACCAGCCTGCCACGCACCCGCACCCGCCGCGCCTACTCCTCCTCGGGCTCCTCGGGGCGGTCGATCCGCATGCCGATCTTGTCGATGCGGTGGCGGTCCATGTCGAACACGGTGAACGTCACCTTCGTGCCGCGGTGCGCGAGCTGCGTCACGTCGCCCTCGGCCGGGATGCGGTCGAACAGCGCGAGCAGCAGGCCGCCCGCCGTCTCCACCTCGTCGGCCTCCTCGGGCCTGAAGTCGAGGAACTCCGCCAGCTCGTCGATGGCCAGCGCGCCATCGACAAGGTAGGTGCCGTCGGGCAGCGCGACGATCTCGTCCTCCACGTCGTGCACGTACTCGTCGTCGATGCGCCCCACGATCTGCTCCATCACGTCGGACATGGTGACGATACCCGCCGTGCCGCCGTGCTCGTCGACCACCACGCAGATCTCGGTGCGCTTCACCTGCATCGTCTCGAGCAGGCGCGCGATCGACATCGTGTCGGGCACCGCCGGCAGCTCGCGGACGTTCCACTCTTCCATGGACGCGTCAGCCGACACGCCGAAGAAGTCCTTCATGTGCACGAAGCCCACCACGTGGTCCTTCGACCCGCGGCACACCGGGTAGCGCGTGTAGCGGTACTGGCGGATGGTCTCGAGGTTCTCCTCGAGCGTGTCCTCGAGGTCCAGGCACACCACGTCGGTGCGCGGCGTCATGATGGCCTCGGCGTCCTTGTCGCCCAAGTCGAAGATGTTGTCCACGAACTCGTTCTGCTCGGGGTTGATGAGCCCGCTCTCCGTGGACTCGTCGATCAGCAGCTTGATCTCCTCGCCGGTGTACACCTCGTGCTCGTTGGCCGGATCGTGCCCGCACAGGCGCACGACGCTGTTGGTGATGCCGTTGAACAGCAGCATCACGGGGTAGGTGATCTTGTAGAACCAGATAAGCGGCGTGGCCGTCATGAGCGCGTACTTCTCGGTGGAGAAGATGGCGAACGACTTGGGGATGAGCTCGCCCACCACCACGTGCAGCGTGGTCATGATGAAGTAGCCGATGGCCACGGCCACCACGGAGATGGCGGCCTCGGGCAGGTGCAGCATCACGAACAGCGGGCGGATGAGCTCGGAGAACGCCGGCTCACCCAGCCAGCCGAGCGCCAGCGACGCCAGCGTGATGCCGAGCTGGCAGGCGGACAGGTACGCGTTCACGTTCTCGGCGACCGTCTTGGCGTTCTTCGCGCCGCGCTTGCCCTCCTCGACTGCGATCTCGAGCTGCGACTTGCGCACACGCACCAGCGAAAACTCGGCGATCACGAAGAACGCGTTCATCAACAGGAACAGGACAACCAAGACCAGACTAATCGCGATATTCATTTGAAGCGGATGATCCTCCTTGAAGTGCATACAGACTTGCTTCCATCGTAAGGGATCAAGAGGATCAGCGGAGATGGAGGGCGCGAAACCCGCAACACATTCACAGGTGAGGGGGCGAAGGGGCACAGGCGCCGCGCGGCGGGGCGAGCTGCGGACGGCCGGCGCGCGCTACCGCTACGCCATGCGACGGGCGCTACCGCCACGCCGCGCACGACCAACGCCCGCTACACCTCCACGCGGGCGACCCTCACCTTCGCAAGCGCGCTGTCGTCAAGCGCGCACCCCAGGCCCGCCTCGTGCCCCTCGCCGTTGAGCAGCACGTAGCCGCGCGCCGCCTCGTAGGGCGGGTCAGTGACGTCGACGTCGAAGTAGCGCGCCGTGGCGCCCACGTCCCCCGGCACGATGACGCCCGGGAGCGTCTCGAACGCGGCGTGCATGCGCTTCGACACGCCCGTGTCGTACATGCCGCCCATCCACACCTCGCGCCCGCACGCCTGCGCCTGCACGATGAAGCGCAGCGCGGGCTCGATGCCGCCGAACTTCGCGATCTTCACGACGATGCAGCGCAGGTCGCGGTAGCGCAGGATGCGCTCGGCGTCAGCCGCGGTCACGTACGACTCGTCCACGCACACCGGCGTCGACAGCGTGCGCTGCAGGTTCGCGAGCCGCGAGAGCGCGTCGCGCACGCCGTCGAAGCTCGGGCGGCTCACGTCGAGCGGCTCCTCGATCCAGCCCACGCCCAGCTCGTCGTAGGCGCGCAGCTCGTCGAGGTCGCGCATCGAAAAGCTCCGGTTCGCGTCGAGCGTGACGAGCAGGTGCGGGTGCGCCTCGCGCACGGAGCGCACGGCCGCAAGCCCCTGGCCAGGCGCGATCTTGAGTTTCATGCGCTTGTAGCCCGCGGCCACCGCCTCGCGCACAGCCGCGACCACCTCGGGCGCCTCCCCCATGCCCACCACGGCGCCCGCGCGCACCATCGCCTGGCTGCCCTTCGCCGTCACCGCGCGCGGCAGCTGCGGGAACGGCACGTGCGCGCCTTCCTCCCACAGCGCGCAGAGGCGCTCGTGCTCCTCGCCGACGAGCTTCCACAGCGGCTCGCCCTGGATGTGCCCGAACAGGTCCCATAGCGCGCTCTCCAGGGCGCACACGGCCATGGGGTGCGCTTGGGTCCCGCTGATCTGCGAAAACGCGTCGAATGCCTCGCGCGGGTGGACGAAGGCGCGCCCGCGCGCGAACGGCGCGAGCACCTCCTCCAAAAAGCGCGCGTCATCTGCGAGCGTCTCGGGCAGGTACCAGTCGGTCGCGAACGCCACGCACTCGCCGAGCCCCACGCGCCCCGCGTGGTCGACCACCTCGACGATGATGAGGTCGCGGTGCGAAAGCGTCGCCTTCGCCGTCTTGAAGGGCGTCCGGAAAGGCAGGCGCACGTGGTGCAGGATGACGCGCTCCACCTCGACGCGCTGCTCGTAGAGCCGCTCGGCCGCGGCGCGGTCCACCTTCCCGATGCCGGCGCGCGGCAGCTGGTCGACCATCATGACGGCCTTCGGCCTGGTGAGCTTCGACAGGCTCGCGCGGACGGCGCGCTCCACGTGCTCGGGCTGTACGTCGGCGCGCGAGCGCTCGACCACGGCCACGGGCCGCCGCCCCCACGTGGCGTCGGGCACGCCGAACACGTGCGCGTCCGACACGCCCTCGATGCGGCGCAGGGCCGCCACGATCTCGGCGGGGTAGATGTTCTCCCCGCCCGACACGAACATGTCGGACGTGCGCTCCTTCACGAAGAGGAGCCGCCCGCGCAGGGCCGCCACGTCGCCGGTGAGGAAGAAGCCGTCGACCGTGAACGCCGCGCGCGCGTTGAGGTAGCCCTCGAAGACGCCCGGGCCGCGCACCGCCAGGCGCCCGAAGCCCTCGGCGTCAGGCTCCACGATGCGCGCCTCGTAGCCGCCCAGAAGGGCGAGCCCACCCGAGAACCGCTGCGTGACCAGGGAACTTGCGATCAGGCTGGAGGTCTCGGTCATGCCGTAGCTCGCATGCACGCGCACGTGCGCCTCACACGAGCGCTCGAGCGTCCGCGGGTTCAGCGCGCCGCCACCCAGAAGGACGCAGCGGTAGCGCGCGAGCAGGCCGCCGCCCGCCTCGGCGTCGGCCGCAAGCAGGTCCTGCAGCATCTTGTCCACCACCGAGACGTGCGTGGCGCCCGCCTCGGCCGCATCGCGCAGGAGTCGCTCCGCGTCGAAGCGCCCGTAGACCAGAAGCGGCGTGCCGCCCTCGATCGAGCGCACGAGCACCTGCAAGCCGCCGATGTGGCAGAACGGCAGGACGGCCTGCCACAGCGCGCCGCCGCTGCCGAGCGCGCGGTTCGCGGCGCGCGCCGCGTCCGAGAGCTGCCGCCACGTGAGCGCGACCGCCTTCGGGCGCCCCGTGGTCCCCGAGGTGAACATGACGACGGCGCGGTCGTCGGCGTCGAACAGGTGCGCGGCCCGCTCGGCAAAGTGGATGGCGTCCTCGACCGCGGTCTGGCGCTCCGTCACCGCCACGCGACTCACGCGCCCGATGTCGTGCGCGAACGCATCGCCCTCTTCGGAGAACACCGCCTCGATCTGCGCGATCAGCGCAGGGGAGGTCGTCTCGTCGACCGTGTAGGCAACCTTCACGCCCTCGCGGTCAAGCTCGAGCAGGCGCGCGAGCTTCTCCTTCTCGCCGAGGCGGTGGTTGAGCGTCACGAGCGGGAAGCCGCCGTAGGCCGCGGCCAGCACCAGCAGCACGAACTCGGGGCAGTTGGGCAGATCGACCACTACGACCGACCCCGCCCGCGCCGCCTTCCGGCGCAGCAGGCGCGCGAGGGCCGCGGCCGCGATGCGCGCGCGGCGGTACGTGCAGGGCACCTTGCGGCCCGCGGCGTCCGCGAACGTGAAGAACACCTGGTCGGGGTGACGCCGAGCCGTCGTTTCGAAGGCGTTGATCATGGCTTGAGCAGGTCCTCTCGCCTGCCGCGCCTCAGCGCGGCTCTCAGGGGAACTTCGGAAACTGGGTGAAGTCGGGCGCGCGCTTCTCCTTGAACGCGTCGCGGCCCTCCTTCGCCTCGTCGGTGGTGTAGTACAGAAGCGTGGCGTCGCCCCCGAGCTGCTGGAGGCCCGCCAGGCCGTCGGTGGCCGCGTTGAACGATGCCTTCATGAGGCGCAGCGCCGTGGGCGAGAACTGCATCATCTCGCGCGCCCAGCTCACGCACTCCGCTTCGAGCTCGTCGAAGGGAACCACCTTGTTGACCAGGCCCATCTCGAGCGCCTCGGCCGCGGTGTACTGGCGGCACAGATACCAGATCTCGCGCGCCTTCTTCTGGCCCACGATGTCGGCCAGATACCCCGCGCCGTAGCCCGCGTCGAAGCTGCCCACCTTCGGGCCCGTCTGCCCGAACTTCGCCGTGTCGGCCGCGATGGACAGATCGCACAGGATGTGCAGCACGTGCCCGCCGCCGATGGCGTAGCCGTTCACCATGGCGATCACCGGCTTGGGCACGATGCGGATGAGGCGCTGCAGGTCGAGCACGTTCAGGCGCGGGATGGAGTCCTCGCCCACGTAGCCGCCGTTGCCGCGGATCTTCTGGTCGCCGCCCGAGCAGAACGCCTCGTCCTCGTGGCGCCCGCCGTGGTTGGCTCCCGTGAGGACGATGACGCCGATCTCCGCGTCGTCGCGCGCGACGGTGAATGCGTCGTACATCTCGTTCACCGTGAGCGGCGTGAACGCGTTGCGGCGCTGCGGTCGGTTGATGGTTATCTTGGCGATGCCGTCGCAGGTCTCGTAGATGATCTCGCGATACTGCTTGCCCGGCTTCCATAGGATGTCGGTCATGGTGCTCCCTATTCAGTTGGCTGCGCAATGATGCCATGATAGCGCTCCGCACGCGATTCGTGCAGCGTGCGGGGCGTTTTACTCAATTATTCCGAGCGAAGCTCACCAGGGCCGCGACAAAAGATTGAGCCTGCTCCAAGTGTGTGTTGTGCCCCGCTCCCGCGACGAGCTTGACGCGGGCGGCGGGTGCGCCCTCATCCACGCGGCGGGCGAGGGCGGCGTACTTCTCGTCGAGCTCCCCGGCCAGGTAGAGCACGGGCGTGCCCGCGTCCGCGGCGCGGGCGAGGGCGGCAAGCGAGGCGGCCTCGTCCGCCTGGCGGTGCTGGCCGAGCTCCTCGAGCTGCCAGACGAGGGCCGCGGGCGCGTTGCTCACGCGCTCGGCCTGCACGCGGGCGCGCACCGAGGCGGGCAGCGCACGCTGCGAGGCGAACAGCGGAAGATCCGCCCACGCCTCCATGAAGGCCGCGACGCCCTGCTCGCGCACGCTGCGAACCCATGCGGCGCTGCGGGCCGCGAAGGCCGCGCGCGCGGCGTCGTCGACGGGGCCGAGGCCCGCGCTCTCGAGCACGATCCCCACGACGGGCAGGCCCCTGTCCCCGGAGCCGCAGCGCACGAGCGCCTCGAGCGCGATGCGGCCGCCCATGGAGTAGCCCACGAGGACGGGAAGGGCGGGGGCGGGGATGCCGCTGGAGCCGGGAGACGCGGCGGGGGACGCCGGCGCGGGGCGGGCGAGGACGGGAAGGGCAGCGTCCTCGCATGCGCGGGCGACCCGTTCGCAGACGCCCGCCAGGTCAAGTCCCTCACACGCGCATTCCCCCAGGTCGAAGGCGCACGCCTCGTGTCCTTGCGCCCGCAGGAGACGCGCGACCTCATCCCACGCGCGCGTGCTCTGCGCGAAGCCGTGCAGCAGAACGAACGTCGTCATGCGGCCCTACCTTCCCTGCCCCTGGAACCTCCCGTAACGCTCGCGCACGCCCCGCAGCGGGGTGCGCACCTCGATGAGGCTGATGCCCGGCGTGCCCAGAAGCCCGCGATAAGCCTCCGCGAACTCCCCCACCGTGCGCGCGCGGCGGTACGGGACGCCGAAGGCGCGCGTCGCGTCCTCGAACCGCACGTCCTGCGGCACGAGGAACAGCCGCTCGAAGTACGCCTCGTCAGACGCCTGGGGCAGCATGTCGAAGATGGCGCCGCCGTTGTTGTTCAGAAGCACGATCACCATCGAGCGCGCCGGGGCGTGGTGCACCATGAGCTCGCGCTGCAGGGCGAGCGCGCTCAAGTCGTGCAGCAGGGTGAAGTCGCCCGTAACGAACGTGGTCTGAGCGAAGTGCTGCGCCGCGCCGAGCGCCGTGGAGGTGGTGCCGTCAATGCCGTTCTGGCCGCGGTTGCAGAGCACGCACAGGGGCTTGCCGCCCTTCGTGTAGAAGGTGTCCACGGCGCGCACGGCCATCGAGTTCGCCGAGAACACGCACGAGCCCGCAGGCGCCAGCTCGAGCAGCGCGCGCACGTAGGCGCCTTCGAACTGGTCGAGAGCGTCTGCGACGGGCGCGGACACGGGAGCCGTGACGGAGGGGAGCTCGGGCTCGGGTTCGATCGCAGACACGGAGGTCACGGAAGGCGCGGCGGATCCCGGCGCGCCCACGCTGGCGATGCGATCGCGCTCCGCGGCGTTGCGCGCGACCCACTCCGCGCAAAACGCCCGCTGGCCCGCGTCAGGCTCCTGCCTCCACGCGTTGCGCGCGAAGTCGAGCGGCGAGGAGCTCACGAGCAGGTCGGTGGCGAAGTGGAAGTCGCGCGTCTGCGCCACGTCGACCACCACCGAGAGCGCCGCCTTGCCCGCCATGATGGTCGCGTGCTTGGAGACGGGGTAGCGCCCGAAGCGGATGACCGCGTCGGGCGCGGGGCAGTCGGCCTGGCGGCAGATGTTGTCGTAGTTGTCGATGACCTCGAGCGCGTCGACGCTGCGCAGGCCCGAGAGCGGGTCGGCCAGAAGCGGCAGCCCCAGCGCGTGCGCCCACGCGACGACCTCGCGCGCCTCGGAGAGCGTCGAGCACGTGCCCTCGCCCGCGAGCACGAGCGCGCGGCGGCCGCGCAAGAGCCCCCCGATCCGCTCGAGCGCCTCCGCGTCGAGCACCGTGCGCCCCGCGACCAGCGGCGACGGTACGTCCCGCAGCGCCGGGACGCGGCGCGCCACGGCGAACGCGTCGCCGCCCGCCACGGCGTCTGCCCCCGGGAAGTCCGGCTTGAGCGGCTCGTCGAAGGGGAAGTTCACGTGCACGGGCCCCGCCATGCGCGCGCATCCGCGCGAGGCCACCTGCGGGTCGGCCGAGCCTGCGCCCGCCGTCGTCGCGCCCGCCTCCGCCGCACGCGCAACAGCACGCACGCCCACCGTATCCGCGGGCGCAGCGGCACACGGGCTCGCCGTCGCACCCGCGACCGCCCGCTCGTCCGCCGCCGCGCCGCCGAGCGCCGCCAGGCACGCCTCGCGCGCCGCCTGCCGCACGAACGCCAGGTCACGCTCACGCGCGCTCGGCAGCGGCATCGCCCGGAACACCTGAACATGGTCGCCGTACGCCTTCAGCTGGTCGGTGGTCTGAGGCGCGCCGAGGCCCTGCAGCTGCGGCGGGCGGTCGCCCGAGAGCACCACGAGCGGCACCCGCGAGGTCTCCGCCTCCATCACCGCCGGATAGTAGTTCGCCAGCGCCGTCCCCGACGTGCACACCACGACCGCCGGCCGGCCGCTCGCCTTCGCCAACCCCAGCGCGAAGAAGGCCGCCCCCCGCTCGTCGACGTCGACGTAGAGGCGCAGCCGCTCCGGCGCGCGCCGGCTCAGCTCGAACGCCGCCATGGCCAGCGCCGTCGAGCGCGACCCCGGGCTCACCACCACGTCGCGCACGCCCCAGCGCACGAGCTCGTCGAAGAACGCCGCCACCCACAGCGCGGTTGCCTGCGCATGCGTGATCTCCTGCTTCGCCATGCCGCCCCTCCGCTACTCTTCGCCGAACGCGCTCAGGACGGTGCGCAGCTTGAGGTCGATCTCGTCGTACTCGGCGTCGGCGTCGCTTCCGCTCACGATGCCGCAGCCCGCGTACACCCAGCCGCATTCGCCGTCGAACACCCCTGTGCGCAGCGCCACCGAGAACTCCCCGTCGCCCGAGCCGTCCACGAAGCCCGCCGCGCCCACGTAGAGCCCGCGGTTGTACGCCTCGATGCGCCGGATGAGCATCTTCGCCTCGCCGACCGGCGTGCCGCTCGTGGCCGGCGTGGGATGGAGGTCCTCCATGAGCGACCACAGGTCGACGCCGTCGAGCACGCGCGCCCGCGCGGGGGTGTGGAGGTGCTGCACGTGCGCGAGCGGCATGATCTGGGGCGTGGCGGGAACGTCCACGTCGTAGCACGCGCGCGAGAGCACGTTGCGGATGAAGCGCACCACGTAGTCGTGCTCGGCACGGTTCTTCGCGTCGGCCATGAGCTCGGCTGCCAGCCGCGCGCGCTCCTGCTCATCCGCGCCCGCCGGGCACGTTCCCGCCACGCAGGCCGACTCGACCACGTCTCTGCGCTTGCGCACCAGAAGCTCGGGCGTGCAGCCGCAGAAGAACACGTCCGCGTAGCGGTACATGACCACCGTGCCGCGCGCGCTGCCGTCGATGAGGTTCACCAGCAGGTCCTTCGACGAGAACGGGTGCTCCGCCACAAGCCTGAGGCGCCGCGAGAGCACCACCTTGCTCACGCGCCCCTCCTCGATGGCGGCGAGCGCCTCGCCCATGGCGGCGCGCCACGCCTCACGCGAGTCGGGCTCGAGCGTGTACGGGATGCGCGTGCGCACACGGCGCGGCGCGTTGGCGCAGAGGCGCGTGAACCGCTCCACGCGCCCGGCGTACACCGGGCTCAGCGAGTTCACCTGCAGCAGGCGCCCGCGCTCGTTCTCGATGAGCACCACCTCGGGCAGCATGAAGCGCAGCCGCGGGAACGCGCAGAACAGCTCGTCGGCAGGCGCGGGGTTCTCGGCGTCGAAGCGATTGAAGGAGAAGAACACGGCCGGCTGGTCGACGGGGGTCGCGACGGCGGCGCTGCCAGCCGCGGGACCGGCGGGGGCCACGGCGCCCGCGGCGCGCGGGGCGCCCGCGGCGCGCGGGGCGCCCGCGCCGGTCGCTGGGTCAGCGGTGCCCGCGCCGGCCGCCCCGCGCGCGTTCCCGTTCTCGTACTCGTAATCCACGTCCTCCAGGGAGGGCAGGGCGATGCAGCGCCCGAGCCCCATGTAGCGCGCCTTGCGCTGCTTGTCGTAGTAGACGAACTGGTCGGTGAAGCCCTTCTGCAGCACGCAGAACGCGTCGACGATGTCAGCGTCGATGGGCTTGGTCAGGGAGAATATCTTGGTCATGGCACCTCTCGTCCTGCGCAAACGCGCCCGACCGCGGAAAATGCCGTGCTGCCGGGCTGAATTCTTTGGGAAATTCTACCATGCCCGCTATACTGTTTCGTCGCACCATCGGGGTCTTCGGCCCTTGCACGACACGCACTTGAAGGAGGAGAGCACATGAAGGGATTCCTGAACGAATTCAAGGAATTCATCAACCGCGGCAACGTAATGGACCTGGCAGTCGGCGTCATCATCGGCGGCGCGTTCACGGCCATCGTCACGTCGCTGACCACCAACATCATCAACCCGCTCATCAACGTCATCGCAGGCGGCGGCGCGGACGCCATCTCGGGCCTCGTAATCCCCGGCACCGAGATCGACTTCGGCGCGTTCATCAGCGCCTGCATCAACTTCCTGATCGTGGCGTTCGTGGTCTTCCTCCTGGTGAAGGCCCTGAACAAGATCCAGACCGCCGGCGAGAAGGTGCTGCACCGCAACAAGGATGGCGAGGAGGTCGTCGAGGTGCCGCCCACCTGCCCGTTCTGCCTCGAAGAGGTGAAGGCGGGCGCCACCCGCTGCCCGCACTGCGCCGGCGAGTTCGCCAAGCCCGCCGAGGCCACCACGAAGCCGGCCGAGGCATAAGCGGAAGCTCGCAAAGGCCATCCCTCTTGACGGAGTTGAGTCTACCCTCAAAAAAATGAGTCGAGGCGTAAGGGAGGCTCGCAAAAAAGCAGCACGCATGAGGGAAGGGGGCGCAACCCAAGTTGCGCCCCCTTCCCTCATGCACTCATGCCATCCCAAATGGGACCATGTCCCTTGCCATCCCAAGAGAGATCCCCCTGTTACGAAGACCTTTCCCCGCGTCATCCTGAGCGAGCAACCTCATCTCGTGTCATCCTGAGCGAGCGAAGCGAGTCGAAGGATCTGGCCCCAGGCTCGGCGCACTCGCATGCGCAACGCGGGCTCAGGCTGCGCCCCTTCCCTTCCGCTCGTTTATGTCATCCTGAGCGAGCGAAGCGAGTCGAAGGATCCGGCCTCGGGCACGGCGCGCCCGCATGCGCAACCTGCTCACGACCAGATCCTTCGACTCCGCGCCCTGCGGGCGCTCCGCTCAGGATGACATAGGGTGACGACTGGCGTCCGGAATGCCGTAGCTCAACGTCCCGTACGCACTCCATTCAGAATAACAGGGAGCATGGCGCTCGCAGATGCGAGCACTTTGCCCAGAACGACAGGGAGGTCATAGCGCTCGCGGACATAGACACCCTGCAGGCGCCGCAGCCCTTAGCGGCAGCAGGCGGGAACGGCGTGCTTCACGCGGTCGCGCTCCTCGGCGCGCTTGCCGTCGTTGAAGCGGTCGAGCGTCCCCACCAGGTAGCCCGTGATGCGGCGGATGCGGTCGAACTGCGCGGGTGCCAAGCCGTAGTGGATGCCCACGTCCTCGCCCTCCACGTCGAGCGTGAGGGACTCCAGCTTGCCGTGCGGGAACTTCTCGTAGCCGCGCTTGAGATAGGCGCGAATCTCGTCGTCGCTGACGCGGACGTCGGCCTCGCTGGCGTAGTTGACCTCGATGGCAACGCCGTCGAGCGTGATCTTGTCCGTGGTGCACGTTGCGGTCATGATGGGCTCCTTCTGACGGTCCTGATATGAAGCGCGAGCCTTCGGCAAGCCAAGCCAGTCGCCAGACGGGTCACCTGACAGCCCGCGCCGTTGTCGAGGCAGACTGCCTGAGACGTCGAGCAAGCTGCCTGATCGCCTGACAACCTGAGCGGCTGAGGGGGCTGGCCAAGCCGAGGCATTCGCGTGAATAATCACAGAAGGCACCTTACCACACTCCCGCCCCTAAATGCTACTAATTTTATAGCATTTAGGAAACCACCCGGTGAACGGCGCGGCAGACAGCGCAGCGAGCGGCACAAGCACACCGCGCGCAAAGGAAACGCCCAGACCGACACCTTGTCGTCGCGCACCGAAGAGAGCCGGGGTCGAGGGTGCGCGTCGCATGCACATACGTCTCGTGTTCGCGCGTTGCGTGCACGGGAAAACCACTATCAAGACCGTATTGTTGCGCGCAGAAGGAAGCGGCCTTCACGCGGCCATGTTATAATCAGGCTGTACTAGCGAAGCCCGTTTGATGTTAACTGGGGGCGGGCGGAGCGGTACTGACGAACCGAGGGGCTAGTTGCCTCTAGCCCCTCTCTTCTTCTCCCGCTTCATCCGTCGGTGCTTATAGTCCTGCCATAGCGTTATGCCTAGGCTAACCAGGCTCGCTATGTTGGCCGCTACGGCCAAGGCAAACAGAATTTCATCCATAGGCATCGCCCTCCTTTGCAGTCAGGCTCCGCCCGCACGCGGACTTCGCTAGTCACCCGATCTTATCAAATCCGCGCCGCCCTATCAGTAATGCATGTGCCTCATTTCGCGCCAACATGCCACACCGTCCAAACGTCAGACTCGCGTGTCGCATAATGCGCTAAGGCTGATGGAGAAGCCCCCGCAAGCTCGCATATGCGAGCTTGTGAACTGGGGTTATGCGATTTACGCGATTCGCTTGGCTGCGTTAGATCTTGTACATGAACTGGAAGACGTCCTCGCGCTGGATGATTACCTGCACGCCGAGCTCCTCGCCGACGGCGGCGAGCTTCTCCTGCACGGTGTTGAAGTCGCAGGCCTCGGGGACCAGCGTCACGAGCATGGTCATCGAGAAGATCTCGCCCTCACCCAGGATGGTCTGCGAGATGTCGTCGATGTTGGCGCTGCACTCGGCCAACGTGGTGGCGACTGCCGCGACGATGCCGCTGCGGTCCTTGCCCAGAACGGAAATGACGCACTTCATTGGTTGATCCTTCCCTCGCATCCCGAAAAACGGCTGCAACTCATAGTAATCCATCGCGAACGAGTGTTTCACGTGAAACATTCGCAAATGCCCGCCGCGCAGAGCGAGCGGAGAATCGCCGCACCCCGGCCGCCGCAGGGCGCGGCCTTTGGGCCGCAAGGCGCGATTGTCGATCGCCGAGCGCAAACCAGGCCGCCACGCGCGACCGCCAAACGCGGGACGTGGCCGCCAGAGCTACAAGGCGCGATCGTCAACCGCGCACCGCACCCGCTAGCCGCAGGACGCGACTGCCGCGCCGCAGCGAGCTACTTGCGCAAGATGAGCGACAGCGCCTCGGCGCGCGTGGCGTCGCTCTTCTCGAAGACGCCGCGCACAGCGCTCGTGGTGGTCTTGCTGCCCGGCTTCTTCACGCCGCGCATGCTCATGCACATGTGCTCGGCCTCGATCACCACGATGACGCCCTGCGGGTGCAGCTGCTCCATGAGCGTGTCGGCCACCTGCTTGGTGAGCCGCTCCTGCACCTGCGGGCGCTTCGCGAACGCCTCCACCAGGCGCGCCAGCTTCGACAGCCCGCAAATGCGCCCGTCGGCCGCGGGGATGTACGCCACGTGCGCCTTCCCGAAGAACGGCACCAGGTGATGCTCGCACATCGAGTAGAACGGGATGTCGCTCACCAGCACCATCTCCTCGTGATGCTCGTCGAACGTCGTCTCGAAGTGCCGCGTCGGGTCCTCGGTCAGGCCCGCGAACACCTCCTCGTACATGCGCGCCACGCGCGCCGGGGTGTCGAGCAGCCCCTCGCGCGTCGGGTCCTCGCCGACGCCCTCGAGGATGAGGCGCACGCCTTCTTCTATCTTCGCATGGTCCACAGTCGGTAAACTCCTCACAAAACGGATGCGGAACATCATAGCACGGAGCAGCTCCGTGCCGCGCCGCTTCGCGCCCGCGCACGCAACCGCTACAGCTGGAGCTGCGCCCACGCGCCGTCGTCGTCGCGGCAGCGCTCGCCCTCACCGCAGGCGCCACAGCCGCGCGAGCGCACGCGCACCTTCGCCACAGCCGCGCGAGCGCACGCGCACCCGCCTTCGCCGCAGCCGCTAGCGCACGCTCACTCTCACCGCACGCTCGTCCGCGCACGCAGCCGCTATAGCTCGACCGGCGTCCACTCCTCGTGCGTGCAGATCCACGCCGAAGGGTTCTCAACCGAGAAGAATACGAGCGTAGGGTCATCCGGGCCGGCGTAGCGCTCGCCGAGCATGGAGAGGTGGTCGAAGCCCGCCTGGCGCATCGCGGCGCCCGCGCGGTCCTCAAGCCCCGCCTCGCCGCGCAGGATGAGCCAGCCGTGCCCCGGCCACCAGGCCGTGGCCTCGAACTTCGGGTTCGCCACAAGCTCCTCCCAAACGTCTTTGGTGGTGGCCGTGCAGAACCAGATCTTGCCGTCCTGCTCAGCGGCGAAGCTGAACGGGCGCACATGCGGCTGGTCGTCCACGCTCGTGGCCAGGTACCACGCGGGGATGCTGGTCAGGTACGTGAGAACGGTGCGCATGCCTTCGGATGCCGTCATGGGCGGGTTCCTTTCTTCCCCTTCTCGGTCGCTCTCGGTCGCTCGCGCCGTCAGGTCAGGCGGGACGCGAAGTTGATCGCCAGCACGCATGCGGCGAGGGCCGCCACGCTCGCCGCGGCCACGGCGTCGCGCGCGTGGAACTCGAGCGGGACAAGACGCGTGCGCCCCTCTCCGCCGTGGTAGCAGCGCGCGTCCATGGCGCCCGCCAGCGTCTCGGCGCGGCGGAACGCGCTGGCAAACAGCGGGACCACGAGCGCGGTGAGCGCGCGCATCCCGCCCGCCAGCGGGCTGGCTGCGAAGCGTGCGCCGCGGCTGACCTGCGCCTGGTAGACGGTGACGAGCTCCTGGGCGAATTGCGGCAGGAAGCGCAGCGCGATCCCGAGGATCATCGCGAGCTCGTGCGCTGGCACGCCGACGCGTGCGAGCGGCCTGAGCAGATGCTCGAACGCCTCGGTGATGTCGAGCGTGGTAGTGGTCATGGTCACGAGGCTCATGGCCAGGATCATGGTGACCAGGCGCGACGCCACGAAGAGGCATGCGCGCACGCCCGCCTCGCTGATCTGGATGAACCCGAGGCTCACGTAGACGGCGCCGCCCTGCGTCACGAACAGGTTGAGCAGCGCCGCGAGCACCACGATGAGGGAGAGCGGCGCGAGCGAGGCGGCCGCCTTGCCCACGGGAAGCCGCGCCACCCCGTAGAGGACGAGCACGAAGGCGGCGCACGCGCCCACCGCCAGGAAGTCAGCGCATAGAAGCACGGTCACGATGAAGGCGCACGCCAGCACGAGCTTGGCGCGCGGGTCGCACCGATGGACCACGCTGTCGCCGGGAAAGTAGCTGCCAAACGAAAATACGCGTCCCATCAGGCGCTCCGTCCCAAAAGCGCGGCCAGGTCATGCGCGAGCGCGCGCTCGTCGTACAGAACGCCCGACGCAAGCGGCAGGCCCTCCGCGCGCAGCGCGTTCGCCATGCGCTGGGCCGCCGGAACGCCCAGGCCGATCGAGCGCAGCTCGTCTGCGCGCATGAACATCTCCTGCGGCGTGCCGACGGCGAACAGCTCGCCCTCCTTCAGCACCGCCACGCGCGAGCACAGCCGCGCCAGGTCGTCCATGCTGTGCGACGCCATGACCACCGTCATGCCCTGCGCGTGCAAGCGCGCGATCAGGTCGAGGAAGTCGCGGCGCGCAGCGGGGTCGAGGCCGGCGGCCGGCTCGTCTAAGACGAGCGTGCGGGGGCGCATGGCCAAGACGCCCGCGAACGCCACGCGGCGCTGCTGGCCGCCCGAGAGCTCGAACGGGCTTTTCGCGCTGAGATCATCAGGGTCGAGGCCGACCCGCTCGAGCGACGCGCGCACGCGCCGGCCCACCTCGTCCTCGGGAAGGCCCAGGTTGCGCGGGCCGAACGCCACGTCGTCATACACCGTGGCGGCGAAGAGCTGCCGCTCAGGGTACTGGAGCACCAGCCCCACGCTGCCGCGCACCTCGCGCGCCACGCGCTTGTCAGCCAGGTCGGCACCGCCCGCCAGCGCGCGCCCCGCCGTGGGGTGCAGAAGCCCGTTCATGTGCTGGATGAGCGTCGACTTGCCCGACCCCGTGTGCCCCGCGATGCCGAGGAACTCTCCCTCGCGCACGCTGAGCGACACGTCGCGCAGCGCCCACACCGCATCGGGGCTGTTGCCCCAGTCAGGCGCTTGGACGGGGGCTTTGCGAGCGCGCTTGGAGGCGCGGCTCCGCTTCGCCGCAGCGGCGTCATAGGCGTAGGAGACGTGCTCGAAGGTGATGAGGGGAGCGCCCGCCGGCTGAGGGGCTGCGGGGTCCACTGCGGCCTCGGCTTCCGCGGCTCGCGCGCCGCGCGACGTGCCCGCGCCGCCGGCCGCACCGCGATCGCCCGCCGGGCTTCCCACATCCTGCGCATCCTGCGCGCCCGCGCCGCCGGCCGCGCGCCACCGCGCGACCACTTCGTTCGCTAGCCGCCCCTCGTCGATCTCGAGGGGCACCTCCACGCCAGCTGCGCGCAGGCGCGCGGAGAAGTCGGCGGCGAAGGGCACCTCCAGGTTCAGCGCGCGCAGCTCGTCCACGTGCGCGAACACCTCCCGCGGCGCGCCCTCGAGCTTGATGCGCCCGCCCTCGAGCACCACCACGCGGTCGGCGCGCACCGCCTCCTCCATGAAGTGCGTGATCATCACCACCGTCATGCCCGCCGCGTGCAGCTCAGCGCACACGCGCAGAAGCCCCGAGCGCCCGCGCGGGTCGAGCATGGCCGACGCCTCGTCGAGCAGGAGCACCTTCGGCTCCATGGCGAGCACGCCCGCGATGGCCACGCGCTGCTTCTGCCCGCCCGAGAGCGCCGCGGTCTCCTTCTTCTCGAAGCCCTCAAGCCCCACCTCGGCCAGCGCATGCGTGACGCGCCGGCGTAGCTCGTCAGGGGGAAGCCCCAGGTTCTCCGGGCCGAACGCCACGTCGTTCTCGATGAGGCTGGCCACGATCTGGTCGTCGGGGTTCTGGAACACCATGCCCGCCGTCGCGCGCACAGCATAGAGGCTCTCGGGCTCGCGCGTGTCCATGCCGTCGACGCGCACGCAGCCCGCATCGGGCATGAGCAGCGCGTTCGCGTGCTTCGCCAGCGTGCTCTTGCCGCTGCCGTTGCCTCCGAGCACGCACACGAACTCGCCTGCGGCCACGTCCAAGTCCACGCCGTCGAGCACGGGCGCGGCGCCGTCGTAGGTGAAGCGCACGCCTTCGAAGCTGATCATGGGGTTCCTCTCCGCCTTCCTTCGCCCTGCGCCGACGCGGGCCGCGCGGTTCCCGCGCTTGCGCGCCCGCGCGCCCGCGCAAGCCGCCCGCACCCGCACCCGCATCGGCCGCCCGAGCCCTCGCTCGCGCCGGCCGCCCGAGCCTGCGCCGGCTTCTACTTCCCGGCTACCTGGTCCTTCTTCGGCGTGATCAAGTTCGACACCGCCTTGTACACCACCAGCGTCAGCACCGCGTTCAGCACGCCCTTCACCAGGTTGAACGGCAGCAGCGCGGGAAGCACGAGCGCCAGGCCCACGTCGAGCGACCCGTACCAGAACGCCACGCCGATGGTGAGGTTCGCTGCGACGGCGCCCGCGATGGCGCAGAGCACGCTCAGCGCCAGGCCGACGACGGCCATGCGGTACGTGCGGCGCTTGCGGTACAGCAGCGCCGCGGGCAGCACGAAGCACAGCGTGGCCACGATGTTCATGAGCGAGCCCACCCACTCGCCGAGCAAAAGCCCGTGGATGACGGCGGCCATGGCGCCGACCACCACGCCGGCCGCCGGGCCGTACGCGAAGCCGCACACCATCGCCGGCATGAGCGACGGGTCGTAGGTCAGAAACGGCACGCCGGGGATGAGCGGGATCTGCACGAACTGCAGCAGCGCGGCAATGGCGCACATCAGGGCCATGGTGACCATCTGACGCGTGCTCCACGCGTTGGTGTTCGAGAACTGGTACGAAGTCTTCGGGGCTTGCGACGTGCGCGACGTTTGTGGTGCTTGCGGCGCGCTCGGCGCCTTCGGGGCTTGCTCGGCCATGGGGCTCTCCTTTCCCTTCAAGGCGCTGGCTTGGATCGGTCGCGCTTCCCGCCTTGAAAGGAAACGAGCCCGCATGAATTCCCATTCACGTAGGCTCGAAGAATTGCGCTGCACGCGCTCGGCACCTCGAGGGGCCTCGCATGCCGCGCCGCCTGCTGAGGAGCCCGCGCGGCTCAAGCTGCCGCGAAGCCCGAAGCGCCCGGCGCGTTCGCAAAATCTGCCTCTTCCATCCGGACTATGACCGTTGGTCCTGGAGTTTCACCAGGTCAACCCGCCTCGGCATAATGCCTTGGCAGGGTCGCGGACTCCCGGCGCCCGCGCCTGGGCGCGCCGCCGAATACCGCCAGTGAGGACTTCCACCTCGCCCTGAAACAGAATTCATTACCGCGCATTGTAAGGGCAACCCGCCACCTGCGCAACCCCGCACCTACAGCGCGATCTCCAGGCCCACAGGGCAGTGGTCGCTGCCGAAGACCTCGCTGTAGATGCTGGCGGTCTCCACGGCGCCCGCCAGCTCGTCGCTCACGAGGAAGTAGTCGATGCGCCACCCCGCGTTGTTCTGCCGCGCCTTGAAGCGGTAGCTCCACCAGCTGTACGCACCCGTCACGTCGGGATGCAGCAGGCGGAAGGTGTCGGTGAAGCCCGCGCCCAGAAGCTCGGTGAACTTCCCGCGCTCCTCGTCGGAGAAGCCCGCGTTGCCGCGGTTGGGGCCGGGGTTCTTCAGGTCGATCTCCTGATGTGCCACGTTGAAGTCGCCGCACATGACCACCGGCTTCGGAGGCGTCGTCGAGCCGTCCGGCAGCGTCCCCTCCTCGAGGCCCTTGACGAAGTCGCGGAAGGCGTCGTCCCACTCCATGCGATGCGCGATGCGCGCGAGCTCGTTCTGCGCGTTGGGCGTGTACACGTCCACGAACCAGAACGCCTCGAACTCGAGCACCACGACGCGCCCCTCCTGGTCGAGGTAGTCGTTGCCCAGGCCGTGCAGGACGCGAAGGGGCTCCTCGCGGCTGAACACCGCCGTGCCCGAGTAGCCCTTCTTCTCGGCGTAGCTCCAATGCTGGTGGTAGCCCGGCAGGTCGAGCTCCACCTGCCCCGCCTGGCACTTCGTCTCCTGCAGGGCGAACACGTCGGCGTCAAGCGCGGCGAACGTCTCGAGGAAGTCCTTCTTGAGCACCGCGCGCAACCCGTTGACGTTCCACGATACAAGGCGCATGTTTTATTTCCTTCCTATTTATGATAGGGCTCGCCGCGCGAGATCTTGAAGGCGCGGTAGACCTGCTCGAGCAGCACCACGCGGGCGAGGTTGTGCGGCAGGGTGATGGGGCCGAACGAGAGCGTCTCGTCGGCGCGCGCGTACACCGCCGCGTCCACGCCATCCGAGCCGCCGATCACGAAGGTGATGTCGCTCGCGCCGCCGAGCGTCAGCGCATCGAGGCGCGCCGCGAGCTGCTCGCTCGAGCGCTGCCGGCCCTCGATGGCCATGAGCACCATGTGCGAGGAAGGCGCGATGGCCGCCAAGATGGCCGCGCCCTCCCGGGCCCGCGCGGCCTCCACGCCGCCCGCGCGCCCAGGGTCGACGTCGGCCACCTCGCGTACCGTCACCTTCGCATAGCCCGACAGGCGCTTGAGGTACTCGGCGCAGGCGTCAGCCCAGAAGCGCTCCTTGAGCTTCCCCACCGCCACGACGCTGATTCTCACTGGACGCTGCTCCAGTCCGCGCCGATGACCACGAGGAAGTCCGTGGTGAACAGGTACTCGTTGTTGTTGAGCACCGCACGGCCCACTCCCAGGGCGTTGACGATCTCCTGAGCGCGCTCCTGCTGGGAGGCGTCCGCGTAGACGACCACCGTCTCGGCGTAGTCGGCGGCGTCGGCGTTCGCAGCGTCCACGGTGTAGCCGAGCGCCCCGATCTTCTCGGCCGCCGCCGCACCCGCGCCGTCGATCTCCGTGCCGTTGCGCACCGACACCGTGCCCGAGCGACGCGGCGTCGTGGTGCCGTCGCCCGAGGCGCTCGCGCTCCCGCCCGTGCCGGCCGTCGCCATCACCGTGCCCGTGGCCTCGTCGATCACGTCCTCCTCGACAGGCGGCAGGCCCTGCTCCACGCGGCGCAGCATCTCCTGCCACTCGTCCTCGTCCATGATCTCCCACCAGACGCCGTCGATGTACTCCGAGGTGGTGGGGTTCACACAGCTGTAGAAGTCGGTGGCCATGTCCATGCCGCGCATGCTGCTCGCCAGCGAGAGGATCTCCATGAGGCTCATGTCGGTGGTCACGTACTTCGACAGCGTCTCCACCGTCGACACCATGGTGCTCAGGTCGGAGTCGAGGACCTTGCCCGCGATGGCGCTGATCACCATGCGCTGGTTGGCGGCGCGGTACTCGTCGCCCTTGCCGTATTCGTCGAACGCGTGCCGCGAGCGGCTCAGGATGAGCGCCTGCTCGCCGTTGAGCGTCTGCAGGCCCGCGTCGAGGTGGCCGCCCGCGTCAGGATCGTTGATCTCGATGGGCACTTCGACCTCGATGCCGCCGATCGTATCCACGACCTCGCAGAACCCGTCGAAGTCGATCTCCGCGTAGTGTGCGATGGGCACGCCCGCCAGCTCCGACACCACCTCGACCGTGTAGGCCGCGCCGCCGATCGGATACGCCGCGTTGAGCTTCTGCTTACCGTACTCGCCCATGTCGACCATGGTGTCGCGCATGAGCGAGATGGCCGTGACCTTCTTCTGCGGCGGGTCGATGCGCATGAGCATGATGGAGTCGGCGCGGTAGACGCCATCGAGCTCGGCGCCGCTCTCGCGCTGCTGCGACTTGTCGGTGCCGAGGAGCAGCATGTAGAAGGGCTCGCCCGGCTCCACGTTGTCAAGCGCGTCGAGCGTCTCCTGGGTGACGCCGCTTGAGAGGTTGCCCTGGATGCTCATCATCTTGGTGAGGGCGTAAGCCGTGGTGCCGAGCACCGCCACGAGCACCACCGCCAAGCACGCGATCAGGATCTTCTTGCGCTTCTTGCGCTTGCGGTCGCGCGCGTAGTCATGCGTGTAGGAGCTGCGCGCGTAAGGGTTGTTGGGATTGCCGCCCGCGTTCGCGCCCACAGGGCCGGCGGGGATGACGGGACTTACCGGGTTGGCAGGGTCGACGGACGCCGCCACGTCCTTCCTGCGACGAGGACCCGGCGAGGCCACCCTTCCCGATCGAGCGGAGGGACGCGAAGAGCCGCCCGCGTCCCGTCCGCTTCCGTATGAGTTTCTGTCAAACGATTTTGCCATCGCCCGGAGGCTCCTGTTCGTGGTCCGTCTGTCATGGCGCACGTTGCCCGAATTGAAAACATGCGAAACTTTATTTTGAGGGGCGCCACCTTATCTGGCAACTGAGAGCCCCCGTTATGCGGGAAAAGCCACAGGACGATTCCATCTAATCCACAAGTTCATCACGAACAGAAGCTCAGGACACGCCCGAGATCAGGCCATACGCGCAGAAGCCTGCCGCAGGCGAGAGGGCTCGACTTGCGCGAAGGCAACGGCTCGCACCCGGGTCGACACCCTACGCGGACACGCCGAGGCGCTTGCACATATAGGCGTTGGCCGCCTTCTCGGCCTCGTCGCAAAGCGGCGCGAGCGCGCGGGGCGCTTCGCCCGTGCGGGCCGCGTGGCGCTTGAGGGCGCATGCGAGCAGGTAGTCGGCTACCTCGGGGTTCTTCGACAGCAGCGGGCCGTGCAGATAGGTGCCCACCACGCCGCGGTACAGCACGCCGTCGGCCTTGTCGGCGTCGTTGTTGCCGTGCCCCGCCTGCGACGCCACCTTGCCGAAGCTGCGCACGCCCGCGCCCAGGTACGTGCGGCCCGCGTGGTTCTCGTATCCCACCACCGGGAGCGTCGCCGCCGGCGAGCGCAGGACGATGTTGTCGATCAGGCGGTCAGCCGACGTGCCGGGGCGGCGCGTCTCGAGGTTGACCACGCCCAAGCCCGGGACCTCCTCGTCGCCGAGGAGCCACACCTTGCCGAGGATCTGGTAGCCGCCGCAGATGGCCAAAAGCGCGCCGTCCTCCTCGACGAAGCGCGCGATGTCGTCGCGCAGCGCGAGCAGGCCCTCGCTCGCCAGCTTCTGCTCGCGGTCGGGGCCGCCGCCCATGAACACCAGGTCAACCTGCGAGAGGTCAACCTGGTCGCCGTGGCGCACGCGCTGCACGCGCACGGGAACGCCGCGCCAGCGCAGGCGCTGCTCGAGCACCCGCACGTTGCCGCCGTCGCCGTACAGGTTGAGCAGGTCGGGGTACATATGGGCTATCACGAGCTCCGACGTCGCGCCGGCGGCGGCATGCGCAGCCGCGCTGCCGGCAGGGCCGCCCGACGCCGCAGGCGCCCGCGACGAGCCGCCTTCGCCGCAGCCTTCGCCGCGGGCCGGCCTGTCGCAGCCGCCCTCGCCTTCGCCCTCGCTGCGATCTTCGTCCTCGCCGCAGCTCTCGCCTTCGCCGCGGCCTGGCCCTTCGCAGCCCCCTTCGCCAGCAGCGCCGACACGGCGAGCCGAAGAGCCGGCCATCGCGTCGAGGCTCGCCTTCACGCCGGGAAGCGCCGTGTAGTTCGCGATCGCGTACACGCCCGCGTCGGCGGGCAGCCCCGCCCCGCCGGGCGCGCCGAGCGCGGCGAACACCTCGTCCATGCCCTCGACCAGCTGCGCCTCGACGCCCGCGTACTTCAGGCGCACCTGCAGGTCGTTGCGGCGGATGCCGCCTGCGAACACCACGCAGTCCCTCTGCGCCACCAGCTCCTCGAAGTCGATGTCCCAGATCCACGAGATGTCGCGCCCGTCGGCCTCCTTGTCGTTGATGAAAAACGCCACCGCCTTCGGGCGGGCGTCCTGCGCCACGATCTTGAGGTTCTGGTTGAAGCCCGTGGGGTTCTTCGCCAAGTTCAGCAGCACGCGCCGGCCGCCGACGGCGTACTCCTGCAGGCGCCCGTTCTTCGGGTCGAACGCGTCGATGGCGCGCTGGACGGACGCCGGCTCGCAGCCGAGCAGGCGCGCGGCCACCGCGACCGCCATCAGGTTGTACACCATGTACGCGCCCGAGAACCCCGCGCTCACGCGGAACGCAGGCGGCCCTTCGGCGTCGGCCGCGCCAACCCCTGCGCTCCCGGCCGCGCCAGCAGCACGCGCGCCGGCCGCAACCGCCGCCTCAGCACCCCCAGCCGCCTCCGCCCCAGCCGCAGCCGCCTCCGCGCCATCAGCCCCCGGCCCCGCCAGCTCGAACTCCAGCCCGCTCGCGCCGAGCCGCACGTCACGCGCGGCCCAGTCGAGGGCGGGGCGCGCGAACCCGCACTGCGGGCAGCGGTACGCGCCGAGCTGCCCGTACTGGCGGAACGCGTACTCGAACATCGACGAGCAGCGCTGGCACATGGTGGCGTCGGACACCACGTTCTGCGCGAGCCCCATGGAGGCCTCCACGCCGAACGCCACCGAGCGAGTGCGCTCGCGCCCCGGCAGGGCGGCCGCGCGCTCAGCGATCATGGCGCACAGCGGGTCGTCGGCGTTGTACACGAGCACCGTGTCCGGCGAGGTTCCCAGCGCCCCCACGATGCTGTCCTGGATGCGGTCGATCTCGCCGCAGCGGTCGAGCTGGTCGCGGAACAGGTTCAGCAGCACCACGTAGCGCGCCTGCAGGTGCGGCAGGATCTTCGCCAGCCACAGCTCGTCGCTCTCGAACACGCCCCAGTCGGCTCCCCTGCTCTGCAGCATCACCGTGGACACGCCCGAGTCGAGGTTGGCGCCCGTGCGGTTGCACACCACGCTGCGCCCCGCGCGCTCGAGCACGTCGGCTATCAGGTTGGTCACCGTGGTCTTGCCGTTGGTGCCCACCACCACGACCGACCCCTCGCGCAGACGCGGCGCCAGGTGCGCGATCAGCTCCGGGTCGACGTACAGCGCGATCTTCCCCGGCGTGTTGGCCGCCGGGCGGTGGAAGACGCTCCTCAGCCCCCACGTGAGCACGGCGCCAACGCCCTTCGCCAAGCCGAACTGCATGCCCATGAACGCCCCTCGATTCAAGCCTCGTACCTACCGCATATCGTTTTAGTATAACCTGACCGGCCGAGAAGCCTTATAATCAACGCGATATACAGATCCATTGCTTGACAGGAACTACCCCGTGGATACCAGCCAGATCATCTCAGTCGTCGTATTCGTCGTGGCGCTCGGCCTCATCATCTCAGAGAAGGTTCACCGCGCGCTCGTAGCCATCGTAGGCGCCGTCGTGCTCATGGCCATAGGCGTCATCCCCTTCGAGACGGCCATCCACCACCTCGACTTCAACACGCTCGGCGTGCTGTTCGGCATGATGCTGTTCGTGTCGGTGGTGAAGCTCTCGGGCATCTTCGAGTACCTCGCCATCAAATGCGCCCACATCGCGAAGGGCGACCCGTGGAAGATCATGATGCTGTTCGTCATCCTCACCGCCGTGCTCTCGGCGTTCTTGGACAACGTGACCACAGTGCTGCTCATCGGCCCCATGACGCTCACGCTGTGCAGGCTGCTCAAGGTCGACCCCGTACCGTTCTTCATCACCGAGATCATGGCGTCGAACATCGGCGGCACGGCGACGCTCATCGGCGACCCGCCCAACATCATGATCGGCTCGGCCGCAGGGTTCGACTTCGCCGACTTCATCATCTACGACGCGCCGGCGGTCGTCATCATCCTGGCCGTGATCATCGTGCTGTTCTACTTCCTGTACGGCCGCAAGATGAGCGCGGCGCGCAAGAAGAACAGCGGCGACGTGGTGTTCGACGTCATGGGGCTCAACCCGTCCGACTACATCGAGAACCGCCGCCTGCTGAGGATCTCGGTCGTCATGATCGTGCTCGTGGTGGCGGGCTTCATGTTCCACGGCGCGCTGGGCTGGGAGTCCTCCATCATCGCGCTGGGCGCGGCGGGGCTGATCCTGCTGATCTCGGGCGAGTCCATCGAGAAGGCGCTGCTGAACGTCGAGTGGACCACGCTGGCGTTCTTCGCGGGCCTGTTCATCATCGTGGGTGCCATGACCGAGACCGGCGTCATCGAGATGCTGGCCCAGGCGCTCATCGACGTGACCGGCGGCGACGTGTTCCTCACCATGCTCGTGCTGGTGTTCGCATCGGCCATCGTCTCGAGCTTCTTGGACAACATCCCGTTCGTGGCCACGATGATCCCCATCCTGCTCACCATGGAGTCGTCCGGCATGGACGTCATGCCGCTGTGGTGGGCGGTGTCGCTCGGCGCGTGCCTGGGCGGCAACGGCTCGCTCATCGGCGCAAGCGCGAACGTGGTGCTCTCCGACATCTCGAAGAAGAACGGCTACGAGATCACCTTCGTCCAGTTCTTGAAGGTGGGCTTCCCGCTCATGCTCGTGACCGTGGTCATCGCCGCCGTGTACCTGGTCATCCGCTTCCCCGTCGCGGGATAGCGCCGGAGTGACGTCGGGATAACATCGGGGTGACGTCGGAGAGCAGACCACTACTGGCTCCACGTTGAAGGGCGTAGCGCTGATGCGGGTTAAGGTAACGTCGGGATGACGTCGGAGGCAAAATCCCCTTGCGCCGCGATGGCAAGTTCGCTATACTTTACCATCGATTCTGAAAGAGGCACCCCGCCAACGTGGCTCAGCTGGTAGAGCAACGCACTCGTAATGCGTAGGTCAGCGGTTCGAATCCGCTCGTTGGCTCCAGTAAAACCGCAGGTCAGTCGCTTATCGGCTGGCCTGCTTTGCTTTCTCGCACCAGACGTTTTGGAGAAACAAACTCAGAATGCATATCGACGAGCTATATTCCGCAGCGCATAACTCGTCGATATGCAGGTGCAAGCGTCACAACTTGCTCCATATGCAAAAAAATGACGAGGTACGAACCTCGCCGTTCTGGAACCTTTAGGGCTTGAGTCCTATCGGCATCTGCATTGTCTCACATCGGGTTCTAGAAGCTCAAGAGTCGCCATGCAAACAGCCATACAACGACCGCGCAGAATCGCTTCGTTGGGCATTGACTGGCGCATCGACGCACCCGCAAGGATCTGGTTCGCCTCGCACTTGCCGCCCAGAGCCGCACGCCGCAGGATACCCGACCTGCCTCATCTAGGCAGCGGCCGTTTCCCATGAGCCGCCTGATCGGCTGGCGAGGCGCTTGTCGTGCCAGCGTCGCGGCATGACCACGACTGCTCTGCGTATCCACATTACTGGCTGTTTCCGAATGTGGGGCCCCAGGGGAAGTAACCCCGATCATGAGGAGGTCAGACATGAAGGCGATGCTCATCCCCACGGGAGGCTACCCCAGGGAGATCGAGGTATGCGGGCTCAAGGGCCTACAGGAGGCCGTGGGCGGCGCGATAGACGCCTGCGGGTGGGTCTTCGACGACGCCCCGACACTCTACGTCAACGACGAGGGCAAGCTCGCCTGCCCGCCCAACCGCGCCGTGTACGCCACCGAGAGGGAGGCGGGGGCGATTTCCTGGGACGGCTCGACCGTCCGGGAGGGCGACCTCCTGGACATCATCTGCGGCGACTTCGTGGCCGTGGGCTTCGACCCCGAGGCCGGGGAGGACAGGGACATAACCGAGGAGGAGGCCGCGCGGGTGGCCGAGCGCTTCGGGACGCCCGAGTCGGTCATGAGCGGGCTCGCCGAGGCCCTGCGTATCAGGGCCCAGGCGGCGAGGTAGGGAGGCGGCCCCGGCGGCGGGAGGGAGCGCTGCGCGGCGCTCCCTCCGACCCTCCCGCGCCGAAGGGCGGGCCCTTCGGAATCCCCCCCTCGCGGCCTCCGCGCCGGCTGGGCGCGCGTGCGTCAACGCCCGGCCGGCGCGTGCTAGAATTGGGTGCGGCAGTGTCCGCCGACGCCTGCGGGTGATGCTCCGGAGAAAGGAGCTCGCCATGGAGCTGTTGATGTGCCTTGCAGCTTGCTGCACGATCATGGGATTCGTCCTTGATTGCATCGATAGGAGCCGACGCAGGAGGGAGCGGAGAAAGAGAATGGTGCCCAGGAAGAAGTAAAGCCGGGCGGGCACCCGGCTTTTACCCAAACTGACAAGCATCACCCGTAGCTAACTTGGCTGGAATCCGGGTTAGGTCGGCGGGCGCTGCCATCAACTGCATTATAGCACTCCCGCATCGACGTTCAAGGGCTGAGCGGCTGCCGTTTTCCAGGCGACATCGAGCGGCAGGGAGCCGAGCGATCCCAAGCCTTCCATGCTCAACGCGACGCTAACTTGAGGTGTGCCGTCCCCGCATCCCCCTCTTATCCTCGTTCGCCAGCTGGGCTGGGTAGCCCCGCTGCGCCCGCTGGTAAACCACCCCTCGCAAAACCCCGCACAAACCCGCCGCGCGGGTTGGTGGAGGTTGCGCTGTCGCTTTGCGAGGGGAAGTTGACAGGCGGGCTCCGCGGGGCTCGGCGGCAGGCATGCCGAGGCAAGCGGGCTTGCAATCGGCGAGCCGATTCGAACCCCGATCATGAGATGATCAGATATGAAGGCGATGCTCATCCCGACGGGGCTACCCAGGGAGATCGAGGCCTGCTGGTTTGAGGACCTACAGGAGGCCAAGCAGGTGGCCGAGCGCTTCGGGACGCCCAAATCGATCATGAGCGGGCCTGCCGAAACCCTGCGCATCAGGACGCAGGCTAAACGGTAGGGAGACAGGCCCTCTGCAACGCGGGCCACCGGGAGCCGCGAAAGGAGAAGCTGAGAACGCATATCGACGAGTTATATTTCGCAGCACATAACTCGTCGATATGCAGGTTCAAGCGTCACAACTTGCTCTATATGCAAAAAAATGACGAGGTACGAACCTCGCCGTTCTGGAACCTTTAGGGCTCGATGCCCTATCGGCATTCGTATTGTCTCACATCGGGTTCTAGAAGTTCAAGAGCCGCTATGCAAACAGCCACACATCGACTGTTGTTTGCAAATCGTGATCGAGAAATCGGTGGCATCAAATGACGAACGCAGCTATCATACGAAACACGAAAGCACCGAACGGCGAGGAATCGCCCTTTCCGGGACTTTCGCATTTTTGCCTGTCACCCAGCAGCTGACACCCATTGGGCAGAACTCCCTAGCTGACAATCCAGAATGAAACGGAGGAAAAACTCCCGGAGTCCCGCTACGCCAAGGCCATCAGCTCGCGATCGATGGCCCGACGCACGAACTCGGATCTCGTCATCCCCGTCTCCTGCTGCACCCGCTTCATTGCCACGGTGCGCGAGCGCGGGATCTTCACCGTTATCGAGTCAAGCGGCTCATCCGAAATCCTCGGCCTCCCGTTGATGACCTCACCGAATCGCATATGCGACCAATCGGCGCTTTCGTATTCACCGGACCACGCATCCAGCTGCTCCGCCGTTACGCCGAACCTCTCGTGCAGCTCCTCGTTGCTCATTTCCTACCACTCCCTTCGATGATTCCAAGCTCCCTTTTCGCATTTGGCTGAGGAGGAATAAACGCGTGGTAGATGAGGAAATCCCCGTCAGCGTTGCGGATGGCGACGAGTTCCATCAGCCTCCCCTTGCCGTCGATGCCTATTGCAAGATATTCGTCTGGGTTTTTCCCTAACCTCGGCCTGCTCCTGATGGCGTTGCACCAGGCGGCAATGGCATCAGCTTTCTCTATGTTTTGCTCAGGATGTCGCGTCTCCACCCTATCGTCAGCATAGACCTCATTCATGGGCATCAACCGTCATTCGCCGTTGGTAAGACAAAAGTATCTTACCACGCTTCGCCTCCTGCGACAAGCTCGAGAAACGTCTTGGGGAAGTTGTGCTAGTCTGCAAGGCGCGAAGCAAGATGCGGGAAGCGAAGCGCCGACAGACTCGCGACAAAGGCTTAGCTGGCGCCTGACGAGGAGAGGAGACGAAGACATGGCGTTCGACTACAAGAGGGAGTACAAGGAGCTCTACGTCCCGGCGCGCAAGCCGAGCATCGTGGAGGTCCCCGCGATGAGCTACCTGGCGGTGCGCGGCAAGGGGAATCCGAACGCCGAGGCGGGCGCGTACCAAGAGTCCATCGGCCTGCTCTACGCCGTTGCGTTCACCATCAAGATGTCCAAGAAGGGCGATCACCGCATCGACGGCTACTTCGATTTCGTCGTGCCGCCGCTCGAGGGGTTTTGGCGGCAGGGCGAAGCGAACGGGCCGATAGACTACGCGCGCAAAGAGGACTTCAGCTTCACATCCTGCATCCGCCTTCCCGACTTCGTGTCGCCGGAAGACTTCGCCTGGGCAAAGGAGGAGGCCGCCCGCAAGAAGCAGATCGACTTCTCGAAAGTGGAGCTTCTTGCCGTTGAAGAGGGACTATGCGTCCAGTGCATGCACATCGGCCCCTACGATGACGAGCCCGCCACCATAGAGCGCATGGACGCGTTCGCAGCGGTGAGCGGATACGCGCCTGACTTCAGCGCGCAGCGCCAGCACCACGAGATCTACCTCTCCGACCCGCGCCGCTGCGCACCCGAGCGCCTGAAAACCGTCATCCGCCATCCCATCCGAGCCGTCTGAGGCGAAATCTCACGCCGTGAAGAGGAGGCGCCCGATTCTGCGAACTCCCGAGCACCGCTCAGAGCTGATCGCGAGAGAGAAATCGACGGCTGATCCTCTTCTCGAAAAGCGGGTTCACCGAGGAATGCCGCGAGGCAGCGAAGACAGCTGGCTGCAGGCTTATCTCGCTTGAGGACATAGGGCTTGGAGCGTAGGGGTCACGCGAAGCCCAACGCGCAAGCGGCTTGCGAAAACGTGAATTTTCGGCAGCGTGCGCCCCGCGACTCCCGCAATCCCGCATAATAGGCGCTATACGAACTGCGAAAGGGTTGTTCATGGGCAGATCAGGTGGCGGCGGCTTCGGCGGAGGCGGAGGCGGCTTCTCGGGAGGATTCTCAGGCGGCGGCCGGTCGTCGGGAGGGTTCAGCGGCGGCTTCGGCGGAGGCTCGGGCGGACGGTCGAGCGCACCGCGCGGCGGCTCGCACGGCGGGTTCGGCGGCTTCGGCGGGCTCGGCGGGTTCTTCGGCCACGGCCCCATCATCATCAACGCCCCGCGCACCAGCTACCACGGCGGTTCGGGCGGTTCGGGCGGCTCAGGCGGCCCGGGCAACCCCGACCAGCCTCCCTACTCCAACAAGCCTGACGGCAACGGGCCTCAGAAGCCCCCGCGCAAGAGCGGCGGGCTCGGCACCGCGTTCACCATCATAGCCGTCGTCGTGTTCATCCTGTTCGCCTACGGCCTGCTCGGCGGCTCGGCGGGCTGCTCGTCGAGCGACGTCGCGGCCTCCACGGTCGAGCGCGAGGCGCTGCCCGCGGGCGCCGTCGTCGAGACACCCTACTACACCGACCAAGACGGCGACTGGATAAGCAACGCGAGCACGCTCGAGCGCGGCATGCGCCAGTTCTACATGGACACCGGCGTGCAGCCCTACCTCTACATACTGCCGAACGGCACCACCACCTCCACCTCCGAGCTCAGCGAAACGGCCGAGAGGCTCTACGGCGAGCTGTTCGAAGACGAGGCGCACTTCCTGCTCGTGTTCTGCGACAACGGCAACGGCGGCTACAACTGCGGCTACACCGTCGGCTCGCAGGCCAAGACCATCATGGACGCCGAGGCGCTCGACATCTTCGCTGACTACCTCGACCGCTACTACAGCGACTACTCGCTGAGCGAGGACGAGATCTTCGCCAAGACCTACGAGGACACCGCCGCGCGCATCATGAGCGTGACGCCCTCGCCCGTGGTGCCTGTCGCCGTGTGCGTTACCGTGTTGGCAGTGGCCATCATCATAGCCGTGGTGCTGAAGCGCCGCCGCGAGGCGAAGGAGCGCGAGCGCATCCGCCAGCAGGAGATCCTCAGCACGCCGCTCGAGATGTTCGGCGACACCGAGGTGGAAAAGCTCGCGAAGAAGTACGAGAACGACCAGAAGGACTCGAAAGACTAGAAGAGCTCGAAGGAGCAGAAGAAGCGGGGACCGATCTTCGCAACGTGCGAAGACAGTGATACAGAGGGCCTGCGGGCCAGACAGGAGAGCAACACCATGGGCAACATCCTCGATCGCTTCGCCAGCATCATCAAGGCGAACATCAACGACCTGCTGGACAGGGCCGAAGATCCCGAGAAGATGGTCGAGCAGTACATGCGCGACCTGACCGAGAGCCTCGCCGAAGTCAAGGAGGCCACCGCCGGCGTCATGGCCGAGGAGGCGCGCTGCAAGCGGCTCGTCGACGACAACCAGGCTGACATCGACCGCTACGAGGGCCTCGCCCGCAAGGCGCTCGCCGCCGGCGAAGAGGGCGACGCGCGCACGTTCCTCGCGAAGAAGCAGGAGCTCGCAGGTCGCGCCGAGGGTCTGAAGGTGGCCTACGACGCCGCGCACGAGAACGCCGCGAAGATGCGCCAGATGCACGACAAGCTGGTGAGCGACATCGAGACGCTCAAGGCGCGCAAGGAGACCATCAAGGCGAAGGCCGCCGTCGCCAAGACGCAGCAGAAGGTGAACGAGATGACCGGCGCGAGCGACCGCGCCGAGGGCGCCATCAGCGCGTTCAACCGCATGGAGGCCAAGGCCGACGAGATGCTCGACCGCGCCAACGCCATGGAGCAGCTCAACGCCGCGCCCGTCGACGAGGCCGCCGAGCTCGAGAAGAAGTACGCGGCGGCCGGCGCCAGCGCCGCCGTCGACGAGGACCTCGCCCGCCTGAAGAGGGAGATGGGGCTGTAGGGACGCGAAGAGCGAAGCGCACGCCGCAGAGCGCACGCCGCACACGAGGCGCGAAGCGCTCACCGCGGAGAGCGGAGCGACGCATAACGCAGAACGCGCAGCGCACACGCGAAACACACCGAAGATGAAGGGGAGGGGCCGCGCAAGCAGCCCCTCCCCTTCGCTTTCAACCCGTTGCCTCGCGCCTACTTCACGATGAGCACGGGCCTGTTCGTCTTGTGCAGCACCGAGTAGCACACGCTGCCAAGCATGCCGCGCACGGCGCCGAGGCCGCGATGCCCCATGACGATGCAGTCGTAGTCGCCCTCGTCCGCGTACGCTGTGATGCTGTCATGGGCCGAGCCGTTCACGATGGCGATATCGATGCCCGCGAAGTCGCCCACGACGTCGGCGATGTCCTCGGAGACGCGCGCGGTGGCCTCGCGAGCCGCCTCCTCGCCCACGTCGGCGATGGCGTTCATGTCGAGCGAGTCGCCCAGGACGCCCGACATGCGGCTGGCGATCTTGAACGTCTCAGCGTTGTAGTCATGCCAATCGACCACGTTGAGAACCGTGACCTGCGCATCTGAGACGTCCTTGACCATCTCGATCGCCTCGGCCAGGGCATGGCGCGCCGGATCGGACTTGTCGTAGGGAACCAGAACTTTCTTGTACATAAGACCCTCCTCACGCATGTGGCCTATGCGCCGCGCCGCGGGCAGCACCCCCCCCCGTGCGGGCCACGGGCCGCGCTCCTTACGCTTCCTATCTTAGCGCATTATTCCGCAGGCAGGTAGCGATTCACGTGCGCGGGCCGCAGGCCGTCGCCTTCGGCGGACGCGTCAGCGGAAGGGGCGGCGGCCCCCTGCTTGGGCAAGCCGGCGAACGAGGCGGCGGCCTCCCGCTTGGCCACGTCGGCGGACGAGACGCCACGGGGCGCAACCTCCTCGCGCACGCGGCGGATGCGCCCCGCCTCCACCATGTGGTCGAGCAGCACCGTGCCCTGCGCGTAGATGGTCCAGCGCTGCAGCGGGTCGCACTCGTCGATGTCGGCGAAGGGGATCTTCCACTTGACGCGGCGGATGACCTCCCGCCCCGTGATGCCGCGCAGCGCCCCGCAGCCTCCAGGCACGCCGCCCGCCGCCCCGCGGCCCGCCGCAACGCCATTCGCGCGCGCCTCGCGGCCCGCCGCCGCAACGCCATTCGCGCCCGCCGTCCCGCAGCCCGCAGCCGTCCCGGCAGCCACGAGCGCGGCCGCCTCCTCGCGCGCCGCAGCCTCCACGATGCCCGCGATGGCGTCCTCGCGCCGCAGGTGATGCGCCTTGATCTGGCTGATCCGCTCCTGGAACCCGTCGCGCAGCTCGCCGTGGCTGATGAGCAGCCGCGAGCACCCCAACCCCGCCAGCTTGTCGAGGCTGTCGAAGTACGCGCCGAGGCCGCTCGTGCCGTCCAGGTACAGAGGGATGCTCGGAGACAGAACGAACAACACGTGGTCGCCCGTGAAGCAGATGCCCGACGCCGGGTGGAAGAGTGCCAGGTGCCCGCGCGTGTGCCCCGGCATCTCCACCACGCGGAACGCCTGCGCGCCCACGCGGATCTCCTCGCCTTCGCCGACGGTCTGCAGGCGGAAGGCGCGCTCGTCGAACGACACCGACACGTTGATGCGCTCGTTGTCCGGGCGCGCGATGCGCGCGGGCACGCCCTCCTCGCGGAAGCGCCGGCACACGTAGCGCGTGCTGCGCCGCCCGAAGTCAGCCGTGACCGACTCGAGCTCGCGCTCGCCGAGGTACACGGCGGCCCCGGGCCCCGCCAGCTGGGGAATCAGCCCCGCATGGTCGTAGTGCGCGTGCGTGAGGAAGTAGCGCGCAGACGTCGCGTCAATTCCCAGGTCGCGCAAGGCCTCGCGCAGGAGCCGCTCCGAGAACGGCGACGGCGCGCCCGTGTCAACCACCAGCGCGTCGTCGCCGTCGCGCACCACGTAGCAGTTCGTCTCCGTGGTGATCACGTTGGCGAACGGCACGCGGATCAGATAGACGTCGGGGTTCTCGTGAACAAGCTGGACATGGCGCATCGCCGTGGCTACTCCTCCAGAAGGTCGATCTCATCTCCTTCGGAGATGATACCACCGGAAATCACGCGGCAGAACACGCCCTCGCGCGGCATGATGCAGTCGCCCATCTTGTGGTAGATGGCGCAGTGCGCATGGCACTCCTTGCCGATCTGGGTGAGCTCGAGCACCACGTCGCCCGAGACGAAGCGCGTGCCGATGGGCAGCGCCTTCAAGTCGAAGCCCTCCACGATGATGTTCTCGCCGAACGAGCCGTTCACCACGTCGGCGCCGCGTGCCTTGAACTCCTCGATCTTCTCGTACGACAGCAGGCTTACCTGGCGGTGCCACGCGCCCGCATGCGCGTCGCCGTCGATGCCCCATTCGGACTTGAGCTCGACGGAAGGCTTTTCGGTTTTCTGGATTCCTTTGATGTCGCTTGTGCAGACGGCTTTGACCACGCCCATGGCATGCACCCTTCTCGTAGGCGATACGCCGCGCGCCACCCCGACGTACCCGGTGCAAGCCATATGTCCCAGCTGCAAGCTGCAGCCGCAATCCCGCGCTTCGCTGCACGACGAGCGCGCGGGCCCCTCTCGGCGCGGGAACATTATAGCAAAACGCGAATGATTCGCAACAGGAATAGCAATCCAGAAGCAGGGGGCACCTCAGGGGAGCCACCTCAGGGGGGGCACCTGAATGTTCCTGAATGCTCCCGAATGATTCCGAACCGAGCGCACCCGGCCCGAGCATCCCCGACATCCCCAACCTGAGCGATCCCAAACTGCGCACCCCCGGCCTTGATGCACCCCGCCCGAGCGCTCCCGAACTGGGGTTCTTTTCCTGCTGGGTATGGCGATTGCGTAAAGTATCGCGCCCAGATGAAGCCTTTGGAGGGCGTTTGTGGCATCATGGTACAGATTATTGCATGTTCCGCGACCTTCCGGGGCCGCATTGAGCATAGGAAAGGCCGCGCAAGGCGGCAGGCAGTCAAGGAGATGTCATGGGCTTCCTTTCGAAGTTTGAAGGAAAGATGGAGGACACGGTGGAGGGCGCCGCCGAGAAGATGGGCGCGTCTCCCATCTCGCCGGTCCAGATCGCCAAGAAGGCCGAGAAGCAGATGCGCCGCAACAAGATGGTGGGCGCCGGCAAGCAGTACGCCCCCACGCTCTACACCATCCTCGTGAGCCAGGACGACGACGCGCGCCTGTTCGGCTACTACCCCACCCTCGCGGGCGAGACGGAGACCTACCTGGCCGCGAAAGCCGCCGAGCACGGCCTGGTCATGGACGGTCAGCCGCTCGTGCGCTTCATCGCCGACGCCGACCTCAAGCACGGCAAGTTCGAGGTGATCGCCGAGATGGTGGCGGCGCCTCTGGTGGCGCAGCTGCGCCAGGAAGAGATGGAGCGCTACGGCATCGCCCCCGCCCCGCGCCCCGCCGGGCGCGGCAGGCAGCGCCCGATGCAGCGCGGCGCTCGCCCGATGCCCCAGCCCGGCTACGCGCCCCAGCCCGCCGTCCAACCCGACCCGTACGCGCCCGCGCCCGCATACGGCGCGCAAGCTGCGCCTGCCGAGTACGCCGGCAAGCCGCAGACCATGATGTTCGGCCAAGAGCCCCTCACCGCAGAAGACGACATGCCGCCCGCGCAGGACCTCGAAGCCTACCTCTACGACATCACCAACGACCGCGCCTTCACGCTCACGGGGCACCCCATGAGCATCGGCCGCGAGTCGCGCAACGACATCGTCATCCCCGACATCAACGCATCGCGCCGCCACGCCGAGATCCACATGGAGCCCACCGGCACCTGGGTCCTCGCTGACCTAGGGTCCACCAACGGCACCTTCGTCAACGGACGCCAGATCAAGTCGGTTCCCCTACGCGACGCCGACCACCTCATCATCGGAACCACCGAACTCGAGTTCCAGCTGCTCTAGCCGCCCGCAAGCCAAGCCGAGCTCACCGCCGAGAAAGGCCCGGAACCCACCGTGATCGATGTCGTCCTGCTCATAGCGCGCCTTCTGTTCGTCGCGCTGCTGTACCTGTTCCTGTTCGCCATCATGCGCACGGGGATCGGGCAGGTGCGCGGAACCCGCAAGAAGGAGCGCACCTGGAACCTGTCCGTCGAACGCGGCCCCAAGGAGCTGCGCGGCGTGTCCATCGCCGTGCACGGCCCCGTCATCGTGGGACGCTCACCCGGAGCCGACATCGTGGTCGGCGCCGGGTACGTGTCCGGGCGCCACGCGCGCTTCCAGCTCATGGGCCAGAACCTCTTCGTGGAGGACCTCGGCTCGACCAACGGGACGTCCGTGAACGGCCAGTTCATCACCGCGCCGTGCGCTTTGCGTGACAAGGACGTGGTCAACGTGGGCGACGTCGCCATCCGCGTGAGGTACGCCTGATGTCGCGCCGGGCGCGCAAGGGAAGCGCCACCTTCGGCAGCCGCACCGACGTGGGCTGCGTGCGCGAGCACAACGAGGACAGCCTCGTCGTCACCCCGCCGCTGTACGTGGTGTGCGACGGCATGGGCGGACACGCCGCCGGCGAGGTGGCCTCCGAGATCGCCGTCGACGTGATCGCGAAGCGCGCGCCGGCCTACCCTGACGCCACCGCGCTCGGCCAGGCCGTCGAGGAGGCGAACCTCGCCGTCATCCGCGGCGCGCAGGAGGGCGTCGGGCGCGCCGGCATGGGATGCACCTGCACGGCCGCCATGCTCGAGAACGAGCGCCTCGTCATCGCGCAGGTGGGCGACTCGCGCGCCTACCTCCTGCACCAGGGCCGCCTGCAGCAGCTCACGCGCGACCACAGCTTCGTGGCCGACCTCGTGGAGTCGGGGCAGATCACCCCGGCCGAGGCGCGCGTCCACCCCCAGCGCTCGGTCATCACGCGCGCGCTCGGCAGCGACCCACGCACCCAGCCCGACCTCTTCGAGATCAACGTGGAGACGGGCGACCGCCTGCTTCTGTGCTCAGACGGCCTGAGCTCCATGATCGAGGACGACGAGATCGAAGACGTCCTCAACCGCACCACCGACCCGCAGCTCGCCGCGTCGCAGCTGGTCAACGCCGCGATCGCCGCGGGCGGCTACGACAACGTCACCGTGATCGTGGTCAACGTCACGGGGTTCGCCGAGGTGCGCCGTAAGAAGGTGGCGCGCAAGACGAAGGTCACCGCCGCGCTGCTCGTAGCGCTTCTGGCCGCCATCATCGGCGGCGCGGCCTACGCGTTCAACTTCTGGACCTCCCATGCGGCCTACCTCGCCGAGCAGGACGGGAAGGTGGCTATCTACCAGGGCGTTCCCGGGACTGTTCTGGGAATGGACTTCTCGGAGCTCGTCGAGGTGACCGACGTCCCCATCGACGAGCTGCAACCGGGCGTGGCCAACCGCATCAAGGACGGGGGCCTGCGCACCGACTCGCTCAAGGACGCCCAGGAGCTGGTCGAGGACTACCGCGCCGACATCAAGACGCGCGAGGACCAGGAGAAGGAAGCGGCCGCTGCCGCCAGCAGCGCGCGGGCCGCCGCAAGCTCGAGCAGCAGCGCGGCTGCGGGCGCGAACGGTGCGAGCTCCGCCGCTGGCGCCGCCGGAGCCGCCAACCCGGCGGCAGCCAACCCCGCCGCAAGCGGTGATGCCGCGTGACGCGCCGCAACATCGAGCTTTTGCTCCTCATCATAGCCGCGCCCATCGTCATCGTGCTGTTCGCCATGATGGTGGTCACCGGCGGCCAGGAGCTCTCCTTCAACACCCTCGGCGTGCCCATCGGCATCTTCGCCGCGTTCGTGATAGCCCACCTCGCCGTGCGCAAGCTCGCGCCCGAGGCGGACCCGGCGCTTCTGCCCATCACCTTCGCGCTGTCGGGCATCGGCATCGCGTTCGTCACGCGCCTCGCGCCCGACTTGGCGCCGCGCCAGCTCATGTGGCTGTTCGCAGGCGTGGCCTGCATGGTCGTGGTGCTCGCCCTGGTGCGCAACCTCGACAAGCTCGCGCACTACAAGTACACGCTCATGATCGCAGGCGTGCTGCTCCTGCTCGCGCCCATGCTCCCCGTCATCGGCACCGAGATCAACGGCAGCCGCCTGTGGCTGCAGGTGGGGTCGTTCTCGTTCCAGCCCGGCGAGATCGCCAAGATCTGCATCGTGCTGTTCCTCGCGGCCTACCTCGCGCAGAACCGCGAGATGCTCTCCGTGTTCACCTGGGACGTGGGCCCCTTCCGCCTGCCCTCACTCCCCACGCTTCTGCCCCTGCTCGTCATGTGGGCGCTCGCGTTCGTCATCGTCGTGCTCGAGAAGGACCTCGGCTCGGCGCTCGTGCTGTTCACCGTGTTCCTCGTGATGCTCTACGTGGCCACGGGCAAGAAGCTCTACGTGGTCGTGGGCACCCTGCTGGCGGGCGCGGCCGCCGTGGTGCTGTGGATGGGCTTCTCCCACGTGCAGCAGCGCGTCGACATCTGGCTCGACCCCTTCGCCGACGCCTCGGGCGCCGGCTACCAGGTGGTGCAGGGCATCTACTCCATGGCCGACGGCGGGCTGTTCGGCGTCGGCATCGGCCGCGGCATGGCCGACATCATCCCCTACGTGGAGAACGACTTCATCTTCGCCGCCATCGCCGAGGAGACGGGGCTGCTCGGCGCGGCGGGCGTGCTGCTTCTGTTCCTCTGCTTCGCCATCCGCGGCATCCTCACCGCGGCGCGCGCGAAGTCCGACGTCAGCTCGTTCACCGCAGCCGGCCTCACCTCCATCATCGTGCTGCAGGCGTTCATCATCGTCGGCGGCGTCACGCGCCTCATCCCGCTCACGGGCATCACGCTGCCCTTCGTGAGCCAGGGCGGCTCGTCGCTTCTGGCGGGCTTTATCATCTTGGGCCTGCTTCTGCGCTGCGGCGACGAGAGCACCGGCCTCGGCAAGGAGATGGCGAGCGCCACCTCCACGTTCTCGGCGAACAGCGTGCTCGGGCGCGTGTCGCTCGGCAAGAACCTCACGGGCGTCATCATCGTGTTCTCGGTGATGTTCGCGCTTCTGGTGGCGAACATCACGATGATCATGGTGGTCCAGGCCAAGGACTACCAGAGCATGCCGGGCAACGGGCACACGCTCGCGCGCGAGTCGCAGACCGAGCGCGGGACCATCTCAACCTACGACGGCGTGGTGCTCGCCCAGTCCGTGAAGGGCGACGACGGCTCCTACACGCGCCTCTACCCCGCCGGCGAGCTGGCCTCGCACGTGGTGGGCTACGCCTCCGAGCGCTTCGGCACCAGCGGCATCGAGGCCGCCTACAACGACACGCTCAAGGGTCAGGAGAACTACGCCACCTGGACCGACGCCATCAACTCGCTCGCAGGCGTGAGCGCGCCGGGCAACGACGTCACCCTCACGCTGAACTCGAAGATCCAGCAGGCCGCCCAGGACGCGCTGGCCGGCTACACCGGCGCCTGCGTGGTCATGGACCCCGAGACGGGCGCGGTGCTCGCGCTGGCCTCCTCGCCCACCTACGACGCCGCCGCCATCGAGGAGCTCCTGGCCGCGGCCGCGAGCTCCGGCGACTCCGGATCGAGCGCGCTGTTCAACCGCGCCACGCAGGCCGTCTATGCGCCGGGCTCCACCTTCAAGATGGTCACGCTGGCCACCGCGCTGGAGGACGGGGTGGCGAAGGAGGACACCACGTTCGACTCGCCCGGCAGCATGGAGATCGGCAACGCCCCGGTGACCAACTTCGACGAGTACGCCTACGGCACCATCACGCTGGCGCGCGCCACCGAGCTCTCCTCGAACACCGTGTTCGGCCAGCTCGGCGAGCTCATGGGCCCCGAGCGCCTCGTGGCCGGCGCCGAGGACTTCGGCTTCAACCAGGACATCGACTTCGACCTGCCGCTGTCCACCTCGCTCATGCCCGACCCCGAGGACATGACCACGTGGGAGACGGCGTGGGCCGCCGCGGGCGAGCCCGTCGGTGAGAGCAGGACGGCCAACCATCCGAGTCCGGCCGGCCCGCAGGCCACCGTGCTGGAGATGGCGCTCGTGGGATGCGCGATCGCCAACGACGGCGCCGTCATGCAGCCCTACCTGGTGGACGGCATCTACAACGCGAACGGCGAGCGCAGCTTCACGGCGAAGCCCGCCAAGCTCATGCAGGCCGTCACCGCGAGCACCGCGCAGCGCACGCTCGAGGTGCTCAAGGGCGTCGTGTCGCGCGGCACCGGCGTCGAAGCCGCCATCCCCGGCGTCACCGTAGCGGGCAAGACGGGCACCGCCGAGGCCGCGGGCAAGCAGGACAGCAGCTGGTTCGTGGGCATCGCGCCCGCCGAGAGCCCGCGCGCGGTGGTGGCGATCACGCTCGAGGAAGTGGGCAGCACCGCTTCCGCGGACGCCAAGGCGCGCTCGGTGCTGCAGACCGCGCTTTCAGTGCAAGGAGTTTTATAGATAACCGTGAAATGGTGCGATAACGCGCGATGCCCCCGCTACAATGGGGTATGCTGACAAGAATCGCATTACAACGCAGCTGAGACGAACGAAGAATGTGAGCAAAAGGAGCGACTAAGGTGGCAACCCAAGGACCCATGACTGGCAAGGTCTTCAGTGGCCGTTATCAAATCAACGATCGCATCGGCATCGGCGGCATGGCAGAGGTCTACCGCGCGCAGGACAACGTGCTCGGTCGATCGGTCGCCGTCAAGGTGATGCTGCCCCAGTACGCCGCTGACCCGGACTTCACGCGCCGCTTCCGCCAGGAGGCCGCCGCAGCGGCCAACCTGCAGAGCCCCTACATCGTCAACGTGTACGACTGGGGCCAAGACGACGACACCTACTACATCGTCATGGAGTTCGTGCGCGGCTCTGACCTCAAGACCGCCATCCAGCAGCGCGGCGCCATCAACCAGCGCAAGGCCGCGGAGATTGGCGCGCAGGTGTGCCAGGCGCTCACCGTGGCGCACAACCAGGACATCATCCACCGCGACATCAAGCCGCAGAACATCATGGTTCAGCCCGACGGCAACGTCAAGGTGATGGACTTCGGCATCGCGCGCGCGAAGAACTCCGTGAGCGACCAGACCTCCTCGGTCCTGGGCACAGCGCACTACATCTCGCCCGAGCAGGCACAGGGCAAGGAGCTCACCGCTGCGAGCGACATCTACTCGCTCGGCATCGTGCTGTACGAGGCCACCACCGGCAAGCTCCCCTTCGACGGACCCGACGCCGTGGGCGTGGCTCTCAAGCAGGTGAAGGAGTACCCACCCGCACCGAGCGAGATCAATCCCGACATCGACCCGGCGCTCGAGGACATCATCCTCACGGCGCTCGAGAAGGATCCGGCCAACCGCTTCGCCACGGCGAACGACATGCGCCTGGCGCTCAACGACTTTTTGGCCGGCCGCGCCGTCAGCATCGCCGGCGGCCGCAACAACTTCACCGAGGCGCAGACGCGCGTGATCGGCCCCGTGGCCGCGGGCGGCGCCGTCCCCGTTGACGCCACGCAGACCATGCCCGCCGTGGGCGGCGCAGGCGGACATGCCGGCGGCGCGGGTTACGGCGGCTCGACGAGCTACCGTGCCGAGCCCCCCAAGAAGTCGAAGCGCGGCGCGATCATCGCGCTGGTGGCGGTGCTCGCCATCGCCCTGGTGGCAGGCGTGGCGTTCGCCTTCATGAGCGGCAGCGGCGAAAAGGGCACGCCGGTGCCCAACGTGGTGGGCAAGACCTACGAGCAGGCCGTCGAGGTACTCGAGGGCGCCGGCTTCGAGGTGGGCGCGCCCAACTACACCTACGATAAGTCGGTCGAGGAGGGCCTGGTCATCAGCCAGAGCCCGAAGGCCGAGGAGAACAAGCCCGCAGGCACCAAGATCACGCTGACCATCTCGCAGGGCACCGAGCAGATCACCGTGCCCGACCTGCGCAACTGCACGCTCGAGCAGGCGAAGAGCAAGGTGGGCAGCAACTTCACCATCAACTACACGGGCAGCCAGAACTCCTCGGAGTACGAGAAGGACCGCATCATGAGCCAGAGCCCCGCCGCTGGCGACAAGGCCGACAAGGGCTCGACCATCGACTACGTGATGTCCCTCGGCCCTGAGGACATCACGGTGCCCAACGTGATCGGCTACGGCGAGTCAGGAGCCCTCAGCGCGCTGCAGGACGCGGGCCTCAAGGTGAGCACCCAGTACGCGTACTCAGATGACGCGCCGGCGGGCCTCGTGATCGACCAGAGCCTGAGCGCAGGGTCGAAGGTGGAGGACGGCGCCGCGATCACCATCACGGTGTCGAAGGGCGAGGACCCCTCGAAGAAGCCGCCTACGCCCGATCCGTCATCTTCGAGCAGCGCCTCGAGCAGCGCGAGCAGCAGCGCCTCCAGCAGCGCTATGATGGCAGGCGATCACGCCCGCTCGGTCAACGAAGGCGATCAGGGCTAGCGCCGCAAGCTCGGGCGGCGCGCACGGGACGCTTGAGCGCCACCCGCAAGCGCTCAAGCCGCAGGGCGGCGAAGGCCACGAGCGCCGCGCACGCATCACAAACGAAGGGGAGCCGCACGATGTGCGGCTCCCCTTTTCTCTCGTATAAGGCCCTACCCCCACCAGAAGGATGAACCCACCTCAAAAGGTGGGTGCTCGCAGCTGGCCTCCTGGCTTTCGCATCAACGGACGCGAATCTCCATTCCACCCGCTATCTTGAGCTCCCTCAATCTTATTCATCGGTCCATCGCAAAGTATGGCGGAAGCAGAGCCTGAATCTAGTATAGGCCAACAACCTCGCATGAAAAGTCTTGACAAAGCAGCAACTACTCTGCAGGGAATCGCAGGATGAACGTCGCGCCGCGTCCCAGCTCGCTCTCCACCTCAATGGTGCCACCGTGGTAGAGCACGGCGTGCTTCACGATGGCGAGGCCGAGGCCCGTGCCGCCGGTCTCCTTCGAGCGACTCTTCTCCATGCGGTAGAAGCGCTCGAAGATCTTCTCGTGCTTGTCGGCGGGGATGCCCGGGCCCGTGTCGGTCACGCGCATGACCACCTGGCGCTGCAGGCCTGTAGCACTCACGGCTGCCGCCGTACCTGCGTGCGTCGCCGCGCTCGCAAGTGCGCTCCCTGGCGCCGATGCGCCCGCGTGCGCCGCCGCGCTCGCATGCGCCACCGCGTGCGCCGCGCCCTCCCCTTCGCCAGCCGCCGCGCCCGCAAGCGGCGCGCCTTCCTCCTCGCAGACGACCACCTTGACCGAGCCGCCCACGTGGTTGTAGCGGATGCCGTTCTCGATCAGGTTGTACGCCATCTCCTCCACGAGCGTCTCGTTGCCGCGCATGACCGCACCGGTCCCGCTGACCTCCACGCTCACGTCGTGCTCGGCGGCCAGCATCGTCAGGCGGCTCGCCGCGCGCCTCGCCACGCCGAGCACGTCAACGAGCACCATCGCCTCGTGCTCGAGCGGCGTCTGCGCCTCGTCGAGGCGCGAGAGCGTGAGCACGTCGTTGATCAGCGAGCGCATGGCCTGCGACTCGGAGTAGATGAGGCCCGCGAACCGCGCCGTGTCCTCGGGCGGCACCAGGCCGCTCTCCATCAGCTCGGCGTAGCCGGAGATCACCTGCAGCGGCGTCTTCATCTCATGCGACACGTTCGCGGAGAAGTCGCGGCGCAGGCTCTCGGCGCGCGCGAGCTCCTCGTTCTGCGCCTTCAGCTGGCGCTGCTGCTCGTCGATGCGCACCAGGAGCGGGTTCATCTCCTCGTAGATCTCGTTCTCAAGCGGGTCGGAGAAGTCGAGTGCGTCGATGGGCTTCATGATGCGCCGCGTGAGCAGGCGCGACAGCAAAAGCACGAGCAGCGCCGCCACCGCGAACGCCGTGACGACGGGAACGATCAGGCCACCCGCGAACGCCAGCAGCGACTCGCGCGACTCCGACAGGCGGACGACCGACCCGTCGTCGAGGAGCACCGCCGCGTACACGGTGTCGGTGCCGAGCGTCTCGGAGAAGCGCGTGACGGCGCCCTCGCCTGAGGCCTCCGCGGCCTGCACCTCGGGACGATTGGCGTGGTTGGGGAGCGTGGAGACATCGGGCGTCGAGCTGTCGAAGAGCACCACCCCGTCAGGGTCGATGAGCGTGAAGCGCACGAGCCCCGCGAACTGCTCCTCCAAGGTGGAGAGGTTGCCCTCGACCGTCGTCTCGTTCAGGTACACCGCCGCGTTGCGCGCCTGCGACATCAGGCGCATCTCGCCGTCGCGCTCGAACGACACGTAGTAGATGCTCGTGAGCACAACCGACATCACCGCGATCACGCACAGCGTGAACACCAGAACCGTTGAGAAGATCTTGCCCGAAAGGCTCCGCGTGCCGCGGCGCGACGTGGCCATGAGGCGGCCTTACTCGATGACCCTCAGGCAGTAGCCCACGCCGCGCACCGTGCCGATGAGCAGGTCAGCGCCTTCCTTCGCGCGCGCGAGCTTCTGGCGCAGCGTCTGAATGTGCACGTCAACCGTGCGCGTTTCGCCCACGTACGTGACGCCCCACACGTCCTCGAGCAGCTGGGCACGCGTGAGGACGTGCCCGCGGTTGCGCATGAGGGCGTGCAGGAGGTCGAACTCCTTGAGCGTGAGGGACACGGGGGTGCCGCCCACCACCACGGTGCGCGCGGCGGGCGAGAGCACGATGGGGCCGACCGCGAGCTCGCCCTCGGGCTCGGACGCGGCGGCCTGCGCCTGCTGCTGCGTCTGCGCGCGGCGCAGAAGCGCGTTCACGCGCGAGACGAGCTCCATCATGCCGAAGGGCTTGGCGAGGTAGTCATCGGCACCTGCGTCGAGGCCGCACACGGTATCGTACTCGGTGCCCTTCGCGGTGAGCATCATCACCGGCAGCGTGGAGGTGTCCTCGTCAGCGCGCACGCGCCGCAGGATCTCAAGCCCGTCGACGTCGGGCAGCATGATGTCGAGCAGGATGAGCTCAGGGACTTCCTCATGACATGCGGCGAAGAACTCGTCGGCATGGGCGAAACCTCGCGCCTCGAACCCCGCCTGCTTGAGCGCGTAGACGGTGAGGTCGCGGATGTTGGTGTCATCTTCAACGTAGTAGATCATTTCGCCATTGTAACGCGCCCCCGCGAAGAATCCCCGCCCATCTGCGTCAAATTTGAGTAAAAGTTTACCAGCCGCGAACGAAACGCGCCCAAGGCAAAGGCCTTTGCTGTAGAAGGCAGAATGGCTCCCTATCTCATACGCGTCTCAGCATGGCTAAACTAATGAAACCGTGGCTCCGTCCTCATGAGCTTATCACCGCGCACTAGAATTCGGCTCGAGCGAAGCCCTGAGCGCTCCCCTCCGCCTCATCGCCTTCGAACGTCGTCGCATCTTACGCTTATGGTTTTTCACGTCCAAGGCAATCGGATCATCAGGGAAAGCCCTCTGGGCTCGAGCGACATACGAAAGATAATTCCCATGTTGTCGTATCCGACCAACGCGGTGCCGGACCCTCATGTTCCGCCTCGAGCATTGCCCCCAATCGCTAAAGTCAACGTAAAGCTTGTCCACGCGCTTCTTGTTCGGACGCTCTCCCCTGCCGTACAACCGCTTTATTCGCGCATACATGCGTCGATAATACCGACCGATCGTACGTTGTCTCAATCGGACAGATTTCCCGTCAAACGAAAAGCCCAGATAGTCTATATGCCTAGAATTCTTCCCTTCTTCACCGGGAACGCCATCGATCTGAACAACGGCACCACCCGTAACACGATAGCAGCGCGTCTTTGAAGGGTGAACGACAAGCGCGGGGATCGTGGCAACCAGACGATCGATAGCCGCTTTTGCTTCGGCAAAGTCAGAACAGTTGGGGAGCACGAAGATGAAATCATCTGAATACCTCAGATAAAGCCCGTCGAATCTATCAGAAATGCTTTTTGCCGCCTTATCGAATTCGATCATGTAAACGTTGGCAAGAACTCCGCTTATAGGCAAACCTTGAGGTATTCCCTTTCCGCCGTTTTCTTTCCAAGGCGCTGTCGTCGACGTCTTAACTTCTTGTCTAAATTCCTCACAACCCAAAACCCTTGGAAGCCTGTTGAGCTTCTTTACGCCGCAGATTGTCCATTTCAGACCGTTGCGCTCAAGAAGGTCACTGATATCCCATACCGAATACCTTGTCGCTCCCTTGAACACATGATAATAATCGTCGGGAATCCTCCCATCATCAAAGAGACTCCGCAACTGCCTCTTCAGATATCTATGATCGAGCGTTTCAAAGAACTTCTTGAAATCGCCAGCAAGAACAAAGCAGCGATCAGCATTCCTTATCGCTTCAAAAGCCGTTCGTGCAAAATCGCAATTTGATTTTCCCTTGAAACTCGTCCTGTAAGCAATCGCAACATCGCTTATTCCTAACTCGGCAGCATGGGAATTGTATCTCTCGTTAAGCAACCCCGCATAATACTGGTATATGCATCTATCCATATGCGCAGCGTATCTTATCGGACGAAAGTCCTTATGTACTTTTCCGCTTTCGTCGACCTTCATTCGACGCATATCCTTTTCGATAAGCGGATAAAATGCGTACTTCGACACAAAATCAGGGTCCATGATCAAATTCGCTTTAGACGCAAAAGAAACTCTGCGGTCAAAATGCGCGTACGATCTAACGCTATGGGGGTCTTTTACAAAAGAAGGTATTTCCATCATGTTGCCTCATCTGCCCGGCAGGCCGATCCATAGAGGGGCGGTGTCCATTCGGAACCGACCTGCCTACATACACGCGCGGGAGAACTCGCGCACGGCCGCCATAGATCGAAGGCGGCACCGCCTTTCGGGTCAAGCCCGTCTCAGCAAATCTTCATCTGCGGCACAATGTCCAAAGACGAAGGGAGCATGTCCATGAGCGTTGCTGCGGTGCATCTCTGCGCCATCAGTCTAGCCGATGGAGATTTCGTAGACGCCATTCGAATGGCGTTTACGACAATGCTCTTCCACTATGGCCTGTTCCATAGCGCATCGTAAGGATATCATATATGGCTATTTGAGGATCGAACCTTCTGTGCGCCGCCGACAAGAACGCACAAGCTGATTCTAGTCAGGAGCCCAACGTCTCTAATGACGCGACGAGCGGCGCTCCTAGCGTATTTTTATCCGAAGTCGTTCCTTCCTCGGCTACGAAATCGATGGGGACCGGAACTGCCCCTCAGTGACGCTGCGCTCGCGGATATCAACGGAGGAACCAGCCGAAAACATGAGCAACTAATTGGACTGCGTCAACCCTTCGACGCAGCAAGGACCCTAGACCATGCCGAGAGCCCGCCCTCCCTACCTCAGCAGCCTCGCGGGGACGCCCACACAGCCCGTCCCGACCGCTGCGACTCTCATAGCCAAGTCGGTCATCTCTCTTCGGTTCTCAAGGTCCGGCCAAGCACAGGCGAAAGGGTAGATTGTAAATGCAACCGCACAGACGAAAGCCTGCGCGACCCGCCAGAACCAGTTGCGCAAACGCACGCTATGTGGTATAAGGAGCTATCTGGGCGCGCCTGAGGCGGGTCCACCCATCGGCGGGGAACAGTCCCCGCCATTTTTCTCCCCGCGAGACCGGCGATGGGAGCGAAGATGCGTGAGCTGAGCGTGTTCGTCGACGAGAGCGGCGACTTCGGGGCCGTCTCCCACCATTGCACGCACTACCTCGTCGGCATCATCCTGCACGACCAGAGCCACCCCATCTACAACGAGGCCAGGAAGCTCAGCCGAGCCCTCGCAGACGCAGGGCTCGACGCCCTCGCGCCCATCCACACCGCGCCGCTCATCCGACGCGAGGAGAGATACGCGAACCTCGACGGAAGCACAAGGAAGAAGGCATTCGACGCGTTGTTCGCCTTCGCCCGGCGCTGCGACATCAGACACAAGGTGATCGTCGTCGACAAGCGCTGGTTCGGGTGCGGACATGAGCTCGAGGTGCGGATCGCCCGCGAGCTCGGCTCCTTCGTACGCGAGAACCTCTCGTACTTCCAGGGCTTCGACCGGGTGATCGTCTACTACGACAAGGGGCAGAAGGAGGTCAGCCGCGTCCTCAGGCTCGCCTTCGCCGCCTCCCTCTCCGAGGTGGAGTTCCGCGTGGTGTCGCCCGCCGACTACCTCCTGTTCCAGGCGGCTGACCTCGCCTGCACCATGGAGCTGGTCGAGGCCAAGCGCCAAGAGGGCGGGCTCAGCAGGTCCGAGCGCGCGTTCTTCGGCGGCGCGGAGCGATTCAAGAAGACCTACCTCAAGGCGTTTCGCCGCCAGGACTTCTGAGCCCACGCGTCTCGCCACAGCCGTCGAAGCTTAGATCATGTTCTCACCTGCACGGCCGTCCCTCATCCGTCTACGCCGTCGAGCAGCTGGGCGAGCGTGACGTCGAGCGCGCCCGCGAGGCGCGCGAGGTTGGCGAGCGTGACGTTGCGCCGTCCCGTCTCGATGGCGGCCAGCTGCGAGCGGTCCATGTCCGAGACGCGCGCAAGGTCGACCTGCGTGAGTCCGCGCTCGTCGCGCAAGGTGCGGACACGCGCCCCCAGCCGCATCTGAACGACTGCGGGACTCAAGCCGCCCAGGAGGAAGTCATGTTGCTTGCGCTTGGTTTTCAAAATTCGGGTGAAGTGCTTTGCGAAGCTCGCATTAGCTCTTTAAAAGTCAATCAATAGATAGTTGCAGAAGCGTCATTCTACAGCGTATGATGCGCCCTATAGCCAAATGCTCCACGAACAAGAAGGGAGCGCGTCTATGTCAAACCAAGCTGGGAGGATGGCCATATTGTTCGTACTTTGCTTTCAAGGTTAAAGAAAGAGGCTTCACAAAACTCGCATCAGCCCATCAAGACAAAACACGATCAATAGATAGTTGCAGAAGTCGGAAAACCATCACAAAAGGCATCCGCCTCCCAAAACTAATCCACCACCGTTTGGCACATGAGGGGAAGGCGCGCAACCAGCCCCTCAACATCGCATTCGTGCGGAAAATGAAGCAGGCTCACGCCGATCGAATCGCTAATGCTGGAAAGAGGCTCCACGGACGAGCCGACCTCCTTGTAGAGATGCGTCTCCATGCACGCCCACTCATAATCCTCTGTGGTCGAGAAGCCACGGAACGTTCCCGACTCGCGAGCATAGTGCATGAGCTGAACCCACACCCCGTCGTCAGAGCCTTCGAACCGCCGCAGCCCGGACGGCTCCCCCAAAGCCACGCGCAGCGTCGCCTCGACCAAGTCGTCGCCAGAGGCGAAGGAGAAGAACCGGGGCAGGTAGTTCCCGCCGTTGCGGGGCCCGACGTCTATGACGTACAGGTCCCCGCGCGCATCCTCGATGAGCTCGATGTTCAAGGGGCCCTGGATTACCCCCGAGCACTCGATCAGGCGCGAGAGAACCTGCCGCACCGCCTCAGCCGTCCCGCCATCGCCGATGAGGGGATGGACATAGCACGAAGGGACGATCCCGTTCAGCGAGAGGTCCCTGAACGCGCTCATGAGCCCCCATGAGACGATCTCGCCCTTCTCGACGAATATCTCCGCCTCGATCACGCGCCCCCTCGTCCGAGACTCGATGCGCTGCTCGGCTACGGCCTCGCCCTTGCGCGAGAAGCAAAGCGCGCGGCTCAGAGCCGGAGCCACGTCCTCCTCGTCGCGAACGACGGTCACTCCGCGACTCCCGGCGGAGTCAACCGGCTTCACGACGCACGGAACGCCGACCGCGCGAACGACCCTCCTCGCATCGTCTCCGCCAGCGCCCCTCACGACAACGTTAGCCGGCACGGAAAAGCCGTTCTCCTCGAGGAAGGAGCGGAAGCGCCCCTTGTCGCACATCATGGAGACGGCTTCGGGGGGATTGCCCGCGAGCCCGAGCTGCTCGGACACCCACGCCGCCACCGGCGCAGGGGCGTCTGAGGCGTAGGACACGACCCCGCCGACCCCTTCCCTCCGCGCAACATCGAGCACGGCGTCGCGGTCGACGGTGCTCACCTCGTAGAAGACGTCGGCCAGCTCCCTTCCGGGGCAACAGAGATCGTAGTCGCACAGCACGATCCGGCATCCGAGGCGGCGGGCGGCGGCAAAGGAGTCGAGTTGCTGGGCGGACCCGCCGAGCAGAAGGATCGTCTTTGCCATGCCGGCACCTCCACCCGCCATCAAAGCCACCCCTCTCTCTGGAACTCGTCGCATATCCGCTCGCAGCCGCGGCCGTCGACCAGCCCATGGAACGAGGAGGAAAGCTCAGCCCTTCTCCGTCGGTCGCCGACGAGGCTGTTGACCAGCTCGCCGACAGTTGCGGCGCATCTCTCCCTGTCCTCGTAAGCCCTTCCCGCGTACTCTATTAGCCCCCGTTCGCCAAGCGCAGCAGCCTCTCCGCCTGAGTCTTGCTCGGGGGAAAGGGAGAAGCCGACCGTGGGAACGCCGCATGCAGCCAGCTCGTAGAGCGTCGTGCCGCATGCCGACACCGCGAGGTCGACGGAGCGCATGAGAGACCCCATGTCCTTGACGTCCCTGCAGAACTCGATCGGCAGACCGCAGGCAGATTCTTCGAGACCCACGCGTTGCCGGTCGAACAGGGGACCCACCACAGCTTTGATCGAGAAGCCCTCGTCGCAAGCCATGGGGGCTAGCTTCCTGACAATAGGCTCCATGACCCCAACAGGATCGGTGTTGCCGGTTGTGAGAAGAATGGACCGGACACGCTCCGAAACGCGAATGCAACCTCGGGAGAACCCGCTCCCGAGCGGGGCGAACATGGGACCGATCATGAGCTTGGCCCGATCGAACGAGGGAAGCGCGTCATAGGTCGACCTACGCGCACTCAGGCTGTAGTTGACGAGGAAGTCCACACCTGGGACGACCTTCGTGCCGAGATAGCCTACGCGAGCAAAGGGGGCGAGCTCCCTCACGTATCGTTCGTTCGCTTGATAAGTGTCAACTATCACGAGCGGGTTGGGAACCGAATCGAGCACCCTGCCAAACGCCGGGACCTCGGACATCACATCGCGCCAGTCCGTGCCAAGCACCTTGCAGCGGAAGCCTTCCGCCGACGCGAAGGCGGAGGCGCGGTCGTCCGCAGAAACGAAAATGCACTCGACGCCCCTGTCTGACGCCGCTTCGGCAATGGCGAGGCATCGCATGACGTGCCCGGCGGAGATGACCTCGTTGGCATCGGCCCTGAACACGATCATCGAGAACCAGCCCCTCCCGCGCGCGAAGCGAAGACCAGGTCGTATCGCACGTTTGCGACGCCCTTGTGCTCGCCGAAGTCTCCGAAGGTCGGGGAGAATCCGTTCTTCTCCAACGCCCTCCTGCATCCGACGTTCGTCTCAAGGACGTAAGCGTGCATGCTCTTGAGCCCCAGCTCCTCCTCAGCGTATTCCGCAAGAGCGGCTATCAAGGCGGTCCCGATGCCCTTGCCCCTCATGGAGTCATCGCCTATGTACCACCACCCTTCCCCGTGGGTTCCCTCGATGTACTTCACTCCTGCGCAGCCGACGTGCGCTCCACCGTAGAGAACTGCGAGAAAGCACGCCCCGCTCTCGAACACAGCGTCGAAGTAGGCCTTGTGGGTCTCCGGCGTCGGAACGGCGTTTCCCGCAAACTCATTCACATACCAGGGCTGGACGACCCATTCGAAGATGCGATCGACGTCGGAGGGCTCGACCCTTCTAAGAGTAACGGGCTCGTCCATCGCTCAGCCCTCCAGGTCCTGGCGCTCGATCCGCGAGCCAAACGCGATGTCCCTCGGTGCCGCCTTGCCGAGCAAGCTGGGAAGGTGCTTCGGCGCCAGCCCGTAGCCTGGGCGGATGCTGCGCACGTTTTCAAGCGTGAAGAGCTCACCCGCCCTTATGTCCCTCACCGCGTAGAGCGAGCGGCGGCCGAACAGCCCCCTCTCCTCCCTCTCCGTGCGATCGTATGTCACATGTCCGACGGCGGCCTTGGCACGCTGGATGTCACGAACCATCGAGGCGAACTCATCCGGCTCCATGGAGAACTCGGAGTCGACCGTCTTCTCCCTGCGCGTGAGGCAGTAGTGCTTCTCGATGACGCTCGCACCCAGCACCGCTGCGGCAACGTCCACCGACCACCCCATGGAGTGGTCGGAGAGCCCGACGGCGCATCTAAAACGCTCTCGCATATCCGCCATGGTGGCGATGTTCATGTCCTCGTAGACGGCGGGGTACTCGCTCGTGCACTTGAGCAGCACGATCTGGTCGTTGCCGACGGATCTGCAGGCCTCGACCGCGTCCCGTATCTCCTCAACTGAGCCCATCCCGCAGGACATGACCATAGGCTTGCCCTTCGAGGCCGCATAGCGGATGAGCGGGATGTCCACGAGCTCAGGCGAGGCGATCTTGTACATCTCGCAGCCGATGGACTCGAGGAAGTCGACAGAAGTCGGGTCGAACACCGAGCTGAGGAAGTCCATGCCCAAGCGCTCGCACTCCCCCTTGATCTCCCCCTGCCACTCCCAGGGGGTATACGCCTCTTGATAAAGATCGTACAAGGTCCTGCCCTCCCAGAGGCCCCCGGCCTGCGTCTGGAAGTCCGGCGAGTCGCAGTCGATGGTGATGGTGTCGGCGGTGTAGGTCTGGAGCTTCAGGCAATCCGCGCCGGCCTCGGCAGCGGAACGGACGATCCTCATCGCGTTGTCGATGCTGCCGCCGTGGTTGCCAGACATCTCGGCGATGAAGTAGACGCCTCCCCGCTCGATGGTATCGAAAAGCCTCATCTCTCCCCCTTCTGGATCATGGCCCGATACTTCCATTCGGCAAGATCCCAATCCTCAAGCGTGTCTATGTCTTGGACGAGCTTGCCCGGGATGCGGAGGGCTCTCACGCCTGGGGTCATGAAGCCGCCGCTCGCTTCGAACGCGCTCACCTGCGCGAAACAGAAGCTCCCGCAGTCGTGGACCATCTCGGGGAGGTCCTGGCTGCGCGCGAGCGCGCACTCGGGAAACGCGTAGGCGAGCTCGCCGCTAGGGCCCACCTTGTATCCTCGCAGCGGCGGAAAATCGAACGCGGTCACGGGGACGACCGACGTCGCCCCTGCGTCGAGCATGGCCGCAGCCTCTCTCAGCTCAACGGCGCTCACGAACGGCGCCGTCGGGTAGAGGCAGCACATGACGTCGAACCCTCTCCCCCGCTTCGCGTACTCCGAGAGGACCTCGACGAGGACGTCGGCCGTCGTCGCGAAGTCATCGCTCGCCTCGGCGCTGCGCATGAAGGGCACCGCAGCGCCGCAGCCGCGCGCCACCTCGGCGATCTCCTCGTCGTCGGTTGAGACCATCACCTCGTCGAATAAGCCGCTCTGAAGCGCCGCCTCGATCGAGTACGCGATGATCGGCTTGCCGCAGAAATCGCGGACGTTCTTGCGCGGGATGCGCTTCGAGCCGCCGCGGGCGGTGATTATGCATACCGCGCTAGCCATAGATGAACACCGACTCCGCATATTCCCGCACGTAGTCCAACTTGCCCTCCTTGATCGTCAGGTTCGGACTCTGCCCGAACACGATGGACCCGCTCGGCACGACCTCGTCCTTGACGAAGCTGTTGGCCGATATGATCACGTTGTCGCCGATCCTACTGCTTCCCACCACCTTGGAGTCGCTCATCATGAACACCGACTCCCCGAACGTGGGGTAGATCCCATGGTTGTTGCCGACAGTGCACCCCTGGCCGAAGCTGAAGTAGTCCGAGTAGCTCGCCCGGCCCATGACCGCGCCGAGCGGATGGTCGAACGTGAAGACGCCGGGCAGCTCGACCTGGTAGAAGAGGTCAGCGCCGCACATGGCCTTGGAAAGCGCGTACACCTTGTCGCAGACCGATCCCTCCCCCGCATGGTGCAGGGAATTGGACAGAACGTACAGGAAGAACGCCCATTGGCACCCGTGCAGCGGGTCGAACCTGGCGTCACCCCCTTCGCGATAGTATTTGTTGCGAACCCGGGAGAAGGCCCGATCGCAACGCTCGAGCGCGGCGTCGAGCGATCCGTCGATGCCGGCCACCTCGGACTCGCCGAGAGGGTAGAGGGACCCAACCTGGCGAACAACCAGGTCGCGAACGTAGCTTCTAGGCTGAGCGAGCAGCACGTCCTACTCACCGCCCTCGCCGCGGCGGCAGGCGGCCACGACCTTCTCCACGGCATGCACCACGTCGGCGACGTCCTCGTCCGTCAGGCGGCAGTGCAGCGGCAATGTCACAACCTCCTCGTAGTAGCGGTTGGCCTCCGGGCAGCAGCCCGGGTCGTACCCGAGGTCCTGGTAGTAGGGAAGACGGTACACGGGCAGGTAGTGCACGTTCACGCCTATGTTCTCAGCACGCAGGGCGTCGTAAACGAACCTGCGCGTGGTGTTCAGGACCTCCAGGTCGAAGCGCACGCAGTACAGGTGGCGCGTCGTCGCGCGCGGGTCGAGGTCAAGCTGGGGCGTGACCTCGGGGATCCCCGCGAACGCCTCGTCGTAGAAGCTGACGATCTCCCTGCGCCTCCTCGAGAACTCCGGGAGCCGCCTGAGCTGGCTCGTCCCGAGGGCGGCCTGGACGTCGCTCATGCGGTAGTTGTACCCGAGCTCGAGCTGCTCGTAGTACCAGCCGCCCTCGTCGGGGCGCCGCATGAGGGCCCTGTCGCGCGTGATGCCGTGCTTGGCGAACAGCAGGACGCGCCGGGCCAGCTCCGGGTCGTTCGCGCAGACTGCGCCTCCCTCGCCAGTGGTCACCGTCTTCACGGGGTGGAAGCTCAGGCAGGTGAGGTCGGCGACGCTGCCCACGGGGCGCCCGCCCGCGTGGAGGGACCCGAGCGAGTGCGCCGCGTCCTCGATGAAGACGAGGTTGAACTCGTCGCAGATCTCGCGTATCGCCGCCGCGTCCACCGGAACGCCGCCGAAGTCCACGGCGACGACCGCCTTCGTCCTCTCAGTGACCCTCTCCCGGACCGACGCAGGGTCGACGTTCCAGGTCTGCGGGTCGATGTCGGCGAACACGGGCGTACCTCCGCAGTACAGCGCGCAGTTGGCCGAGGCGGCGAACGTGATGGGGCTCACGATCACCTCGTCGCCCGGCCCCACCCCCGCGGCCAGGCACGCGACGTGCAGCGCCGCCGTGCCGTTCGCGACGGCGGTCACGTGCTCGGCGCCCGTGACGCCTCTGAGAGCCTCCTCGAACGCCTCGGTGGCCGGGCCGCAGGTGAGGTGGTCGCTGCGCAGAACTGCCTCCACGGCGGCAACGTTATCATCTTCAATAAGCTGATGACCGTAGCTCAAAAGCTCCGCACACACAGGCTTGCCACCGCAAATAGCAAGCTTCTCTTTCGTTAATCCGCCCATAGATAGCATTCCTCCTAAATTGCAGCATGCGCGGAAGGACTACCAAAGCACTACAGCTCAGGCCCTTCTCCCAACGTCATTCTTATAAAAGGGGATGTCGCTTCTCTCGAAGTAAGCCGAACGTGGCCAGTGGAGTTTTTCCAGCAGATTGAGATCGCAAACAACGCGTGTTGTGTATTCAAACACTCTCTTGCGAAATAACTGGCGCTTCAGATCGCCATCCAGCTCAAAACTCGGGCGACGAACAGGGCGTCTTTCGGCAACTTCCACGATGGATTCAGCCACGCAACGTGCCCTTTGTCCGTCAACAATACCGAAATAACGCTCGTATACCTTTTCTTCAGGCTGTTTAATGTCCCCATCAACAGCCGCAATCGTCTGGAATATATTGTCGATCAAAGGATATTCAGCAAGCCCCGCCACACGATGCCAGGCTGGATTGGGAATCGGCTCATGTCGCACAACGGGAACGCCATATATCTCAGCTTCGAAAGCGCTGGTCGATCCCCACATTGCAAGAAGGTCAACAGCCCTGAGCCATACGCCTATGGACTCAGAGGAGATCTGCCTCACGCGCGAATCCAATCCTTTGCCAACATCGGTTCCGGGATGAGCCCTGTATATCAGTTCGCAGTCTTCGAAGTAGGAGTCGGGCAATGCATGCATCTGCTCATACAAAAGACTCATCGATTCAGCGTCAATAAGCTTGCTGTTCTCATAATCCTCATCCCTCACCCCCATTTGGAGCATTTCGGCTTTGTTGGCAGGCGTATCCTTAAGCACCCAACCGCGACTTTCTGCAAATAATACCCATTTCTTCCCAGAGTCCAGCGAATAACGGATCGCAAGCTCACCCCTTGTCCCCTTAGACGACTTAAAAGCAACCAGATCATCGAGACGGGCATTTCCGGTCACACGTATCAACCCGTCTCGCACTCCGCATTTTCGAAGCCTATCGGCGTAGTAAGAACTCCAAACGAAGTGATAACATCCGTTTTTCTCAGCATCGCCTTTCGGCTCAAGAACTATTTCGGAAGAAGGAGAGCTTATCTGCTCCTGATGAATGTTGATTATAACGACCTCGGGATTAATTTCAAAAAACGGAGTCACGAGAGCATAGTTGAGGTCAATGTAGAGCCATGGCACAACTACAACATCCACACCGTCTTGGCGCGCCTCACGACACGCTTTCGCCCATTCAAAATCAATAGACCGAATGGAAACAGCACAAGGACCACCTGTGAGGGCAATCAACTCCTCGCGGATCCTAATCAGAGAACCGTACTCACGCCCTATATGTTGGTAGAACAATATGACTCTCATCGACATACGAAACGCTCCTATAGCTTATTTTTAATCTTGTCAATGACGATCGCACGAGTATCGCCAGGAAGCAGAGCGAGCCCAAACGCGACACCCACACCAACTGAGAAAAATCCCTCCAACAAAAGAACCGGAAGCCCCACTGGCGGGAACGCTGTCTCCACAGCAACACCAACGACAAGCGAGAAGCACGACACTAGAGGGCTGAAAAAGGACATACCGAGAAGCCTGGCTATTCTCATATGAAGAAGCTTCGATGCGTAAGGAACTGTAATGAAATAATGCCTGGCAAGCAGCGAGAAAGCCTGCGCCGCCGCAAGACCAACGACTCCAAGGTCGAATACTACGCAGAAAAGAGCTGAAAGCGCAATGTTCATCACGCCAAAACCTATAGTCGCAAGTGCGGGTATTTTAACGGCCTTCTCTGCAATAAAAACCTGACTTAGCAGCTCACAGACGTATGTGAGAGCCGGATAACCAAGCATGATGGTGATGCACAGCGCGTAAACGCTCATATCCATCTGAGTCCAGTACGTCAAAAACGCAACGGCAAAAGCGATTACACCGCCCAGCACAGGGCCAAGAAGAAGACCGGCGACGTGAAAACTCCTTTTCAGCACAAGACCAATAGACCTATCGTTATGAGCATAGGCACTATAAATATAAGGCACAAAAAGGTTGACCATGGCCACGGCATAAACCGAAGCGAAGCTCTGCAGCTGCGTAATGGTGTTGAATATGCCGGCTTCGTATTCGCCAATCATGATATTAGCAAGATAAAGGCTAATGGTGCTGATAAGGACAGCCCCTGCTTTCTGAACGGAAACCCAAACGCCCGAAGACAGCACCTCAACAAAGAGCGCCCATCGAGCGAATTCCAAACCAAGGGATAGGTTCGGGTTGTATTTTCTATAGCGTCTCACATAGAATAGGCAAGCAGCTACATCGATCATAAGCGAAGCCATATATGGAAGCCAAATCGATGGGCCCAGAATACCAAAAAGCGCAAGCGGAGCGACAACTCTGGCTAGTTGGCTTATGCCCAAGAATAGGCTGTCGACGTATAGTCTGTTGTTCGCATAAAGCGCAGCCGTAAACGGAGTCTTAAACATAGTGCAGAACAGCGTTCCCGCCATAGCCATAAGGAGAACTTGAACTTGAGAAACCATAACCGGCTCAATGCTCATCACGGAGTCAATGGAAAGAGATAGAGCAAAGAAAAAAGCTATAAAGCAGCAACCCATGATCAGACATGCAAAGAAGATGGAATTAAAGAACTGATTGGCCACCTTGCACTCACGTTTATTGATCTCAATAGATATATAACGTGCCGCCATGGACGTGATAGCAACAGAAAAGACGGTGGAGGCATTTATAAAGCTGGCTGCAACACCAACGTATCCATAAGCAGCAACGCCAAGCGATTGCTGAATGATTGGCAAGAGTGCGAGGGTGGATACACAGCTGGCTGCAACATTAAATATGCTAGCAGCAAAATTACCGAAAGAGCGCACCCGATTCTACCCTTTCGATATAGAAAATGCTAAAAAGAACATGTACTATCCTCGACGCAACAAGAAATCATCTTAGTTTAATTGCTAGCATCCTTTTCCACGCAGCTGCTCTTTCAGCAAACGCATCTCATTTGCAGCAAAAACCTTACGCAAGTTAACTGAACTCATGGCTGTACGCGAATAATCGCATCCCCCAGGATTAAATACGTAATACCAGAAAACCAGCGTTAGAATTGCTTCCGGACGAAAAAGGTTGCTTTCAACTACGCCATAAACCAGCATGGCGCAAATAAAAGCAAGCTCCATCCATCTCCTGTTTCTTGAATAAAAGACTATCGATTTCTGGATACAGTAGACAATCAGCAAAAAAAACAGGATGCCATAGCTCGCCAACAGAACGATATAAGAACTATCAACCTCAAATGGCAAACCAAACCACATTACTGACATCGTTTCGAACAAAGCATCAATCCCTTGTCGAAAACTACTGAGTCTATAACTAAGAAAATAGTCCAGAGCCTCTGAATCAAGATAGGGGACTAGGAACGTAACCGCTAAGACGATATACAGAAGCAAGCTTGATACGATGATGCTTTCCTTGATTTTATCGCGCCTCCCTAACATGTAAAAAATAAAGCAAGCCGCAAGCAAGACCAGAGTCACAACAAGAGTGCTCCTAGAATCCGTGAGTCGATATATCACAAAACAAGATAGCGATGATATTGCCATCCACAAGAGTTTTCGACTTCCAAAAGCGTAGGGCAAAATGAGAATCGCCGAAAAAAAAGAGGCTGCTGCATTCTCATTGTAAAATCCAAGAGTGTTTCTTAGACGGCCTTCAAAAAAAGTAAAACCCCACTGTATGAACCCTAAAAGATACAGCATTGTATATAAAACAAGCGACAGCACTGTAATATATGCAATCGTCCGAAGAACCATTTGCCTTTCGAAAGCACTGGCGCTCACAACAAACAGAACAATAATAAGAAAGTTCAAAGTCGTTAACCCATGAATTACAACAGATACAACAGACAGCAGAGCAATAAATACAACAGGAACAGCAATGCGTATGTTCTTAAAATTCAACAGGGAAGAAACGACCAGCAGAAACACCGATATAATTCTGAAAGGGTCCTTGAAAGCAACTTCCACATTCGTATACACGATAAGACCATTGCAATACAGTAAAGCTACCCCGCAAAAAAAAAGCAAATACGCCAAGCTGTATTTTTCCACTACGGCGTTTGACACGTTGCCACTTTTTTGCTTCAGCACACTAACTGCACCTCATATTTTTATAGCACTTTTTTATAGCGATTCCCAGATCACCAAGATCAGAAACAACCCTCTCAGAACCTTCGGCAGCTTCGACACAGGCCGAGCCCTCACGAACAACAACAGGAGTACCGCACGCAGCCGCCTCGGCAGTTGTCATGCTGTAGGTCTCCTCGATGCTCGGATTTACAAACAAATCAGCGGCTGTGTATATCTCGGCGAGCTCCTTTGGGCTGCCAGTACGCCCGATGCCGACTATTTGCTTTGGCAACTCCTTGATCTGCTTCTTGGAAAGGCCCACTAGCACGATGGCATAGCGCTCATCCAGCTCTCCCGCTAATCGGATGAAATCACCGAGCCCTTTTCTCTCAGTCCAGGGGCTTGCGACGCCCAGAATCATGAACCTGTTCCCAATGCCATAGCGCTCGCGAAAATCGCTCGGGGTGGGCTTGAACACGGTGCGGTCAATTGGGTTATGATGCACTTCCACAGGATATTTTGAAAGAAAACTCTCGTCCACGAGATTCGCGAGCCACCGCGAGGGCGTGTAGATCGTCATGCGCTCAGGCGAGATCATCGTGAAGAGCCTCTTCTTGTCCTCGAAGTTCCCCTTGCACGCGCCCCTCCCAATTGTCTTGGGATATTCCCTCAGCTGAGGGCAGGGCTTTTCGCATGAGCAGCAAGAACGCCATTGCTCGCACTTCGCATACGTGAAGTGCGAGCAATGGCCCGTGAACGCCCAGCAGTCGTGCAAGGTCCAGATAACTCTGCATTTGCGCGCCGCCAGCCATTCGAACAGCATCTCGACGTTCATGTAGTAGCCGTGCAGCTGGTGCAGGTGCACCGTGTCGGGATCAATCGCGTCAAGCCACGCCAAGAGCCGCTTCGTCTCGCCCTTCGAGTGAAAGCCGTCCCGGTCGTCGAGGCGGGAGAGCGCAGCGTCTCGCCAAAGCCCCATCTTGGTTGACATCTTAAGCTCGCGGGGCCGCCCGCTCGCGCCGAGAGCATCGCCCGGCTCGCGCCCGCGCCCCCAGGCCACGTAAGAGTCCACGCCATCAGCCAGCAACGCCAGGTGACGGTCGTAGATTATCGGCTTGAACCAGCTGTAGGAATCGCTGTGGATCTGGACGTAGCCGCCCATCAGTAGATCCCCTCAGCGAGAAGCTCGGCTTCGGCGGGGAACTGGATCAGCACAGCCTTGAGGCGGCCGTAGTACACGAACATGCTTCCTGCGGCCGCCGCATGCGCATGGCCGTCTCGCAGAGCCTTCTTGAGATCCCCGACCCCCCCTGCCCCGCCAAGGGCCACGACGGGTATCGAGACAGCATCGGAAACCATGCGCACGAGCTCCAGGTCGTAGCCCTCCATCATGCCGTCGTTGTCGATGGAGTTGAGGATGATCTCGCCGACTCCAAGTGACTCGGCCTTCACGGCCAGCTCAAGGGGATCGACGCCCGTCGAAGCAGCGCCGTCGTGGATGAAGCACTCGTACCCGTCAACGCCTTTCTTGGCGTCGATCGAGGCGACTATGCTCTGGCTGCCGAACGTCTCGGCAGCCTCACGCACGAGATCGGGATCCTCGACGAGGGCCGAGTTCAGGACAGCCTTCTCGTAGCCCGTGGCGAGGATGTCTCGAATCTGGCCTATGCTCGACAATCCCCCGCCGTAGCTCAGCGGCATGAACGCCTCGCTGGCGATGTCCCGCAGGATCTCGCAGTCCGGCTCCCTGCGCTCCTTGGTCGCCGCGATGTCCAAGACGGCCAGCTCGTCAACGTACTTCCTGTTGAAGATCTTCACCGCGTTGACGGGATCGCCCAGGTAGGTCCGCTCGCCGAAGCGGACCGTCTTCACCAGGTCCCTGTCGTCGATCAGCAGCACGGGGATTATTCGGGGCCTGTTGTACATCTAGCACCTCTCGACGAAGTTCTTGAGCAGGGCCATGCCGAAGTTGTGGCTCTTCTCCGGGTGGAACTGCACTCCGTAGACGCTCCCGCTGACAACGGCTGCGGCGAAGCCATAGCCGTAGTCGCACGTCATCAAGACGTTCTCCTCGCTGTCGCAGACCGCGTGGTACGAGTGCACGAAGTAGTAGCGCTGATCAGCGCTAAGCCCCTTCACTAGAGGATCATCCGGCCTCTCGCACGTCACCACGTCCCATCCCATGTGGGGGACCTTCAAGCCCGCGTCGCCGAGCCTGAACCTCCTGCACTCGAAGGGGATGAGGCCCAAGCCGGGCAGCCCTCCCTCCTCGCTCCCCCTTCCCAGGAGCTGCATGCCGAGGCAGATCCCCAATATCGGCTTCCTGCAATCCAGCGCCTGCCGCCTGACCACGTCAGCCAATCCCGCAGCGCCCAATCTCTCCGCCCCCGCGTCGAAGGCGCCCACGCCGGGGAGTATCAGCTTCTCCGCCCTGCAAATATCATCAGCATCGGAAGTCACAATGACCTTCGCGCCTATGACGCGCAGCATGTTCTGGATGGAGCCCAGGTTGCCCAGGCCGTAGTCGACAATAGCGATCATCTACACCCTCAGGTTTCTCTTCTCGATGCCGAGCAGCTTGCTCACGGTGACGCCGAGCCTGATGACCCACATCTGGTTCCTGTAGTCGGCGGGAGTCTTGCTGGGCTGCTCGATGATCCCGTCGAACTCCTCGGCCGTCACGCCGAGCTTCTTGGCCACGTACTGCTTGTCGAGCTCCATCTGGTCGGGGTCGTACGGGGGCCTCGAGAGCAGCTCGAGCGCCTCCTCGCGGGTCATAGTGCCCGCGAGTATCTGGTTGGAGCAGACGTTCTTCCTCGTGTCGAAGCCGAACTTGTGCGGCAGGTAGTAGCCCTCGAAGAAGCGGGTGAACACGTTCTCGTAGTGCTTGTTCTCGTACTTCTCCCAGCCGAACCTCTCGTGGAGCAGCTCCATCGCCTCGGCCTTGTCGTAGACGACGTAGTCCAAGGGGTAGACCCGCCTCATCCCGTAGACGTATCGGTACAGGATCTTGTAGCGGAGCATGCTGCACGTGGGGTACGTCTTCAGGGGGATCTTGCCGAACCTCCTGTGGATGTCCTTCGCCATCGTGACGTCGTTCATGTACAACCACTCGACGGGGGGCCTGATGAACTCCGTGGAGTTGTTCGAGCCCGTCAAAACGTACTTGATCCCATGTTTTACCGCATAGTTGTAGAGCGTGGCGAAGATCGTATGGTCCTGCGGGTAGTCGCATGATGATATCGAGGCCTTGAAGAAGGAGAGCTGCAGATCGGCCATCTCCTTCCAGTTGATCACCTCGGTGTACATGTCAAGGTCGAGGCCCTTGACGATCCGCTCGATGTTCTCGACGGCGACGTTCAGGTTCCAGCCCGTGTCGACGACGATGACGAGGGGGCTCAGCCCCATGATCTCCTTCGCCACGTAGGCGAGGTAGGAGCTGTCGGCCCCTCCGCTCAAGCCCAGGACGCAGTCGTAGTCGCCTTTGCGCGAGGCTCTGATCTCTTCGGCTATCGCCTTGAGCTCGTCGAGCCGGTTCTCGTTCGGCTTCCAGTACGGCTTGATGTTCTGGTCGAAGTTGCGGCAATGATCGCACACGCCGTTCTCGTCGAACTCTATCCTCGAGTCCGTGGTGTCCATCACGCAGCGCGTGCATCTTTGGTATTCGCGAGTCACTAGCGCTTCCTCCACACCATCTTGTCCACCACGCCGGCGTAGGACTGGATTATCTTGACCACCTTGTCGGAGACGTCCTCGTCTGAGTAGTCGGGGACCGGGGCGGCATGGAGGCCGTCGCGCTCCATGGCCACGGCGAGCTCGACCGCCTGCAAGAGGCCCCTCTCGTCGATGCCGGAGAGCACGAAGCACGCCTTGTCGAGCGCCTCGGGGCGCTCGGTGGAGGTGCGTACGCACACCGCCGGGAAGGGCTGCCCGACGCTCGCGAAGAAGGCTGACTCCTCGGGGAGCGTCCCCGAGTCGGACACCACGCAGAAGGCATTGGCCTGCAGGCAGTTGTAGTCGTGGAACCCGAGCGGCTCGTACATGCGCACCAGGGGGTGCAGCTCGAAGCCTGAGGCCTCGAGCCTCCTGCGGCTCCTGGGGTGGCAGCTGTAGAGGACCGGCATGCCATACTTCTCGGCCATCCTGTTGATAGCCCCGAACAGGCTCTCGAAGTTGGCCTGCGTGTCGATGTTCTCCTCGCGGTGGGCCGACAGCAGGATGTACCCGCCCCTCTCGAGGCCCAGCCTCTCGTGGACGTCGCTCGCGTTGATCTTCTCCAGGTTCCTGCGGAGCACCTCGGCCATGGGGCTTCCCGTCACGTAGGTGCGCTCGGGGGCGCAGCCTGTGTCCTTGAGGTAGCGCCTGGCGTGCTCTGAGTAGGCCAGGTTCACGTCCGAGATCACGTCGACGATGCGGCGGTTGGTCTCCTCGGGCAGGCACTCGTCCTTGCAGCGGTTGCCCGCCTCCATGTGGAAGATGGGGATGTGGAGCCTCTTGGCCCCGATGACGGACAGGCACGAGTTCGTGTCGCCGAGCACCAGCACCGCGTCCGGCCCCACCTCGACCATGAGCTGGTAGCTCCTGGCGATGACGTTGCCCATGGTCTCGCCGAGGTCCGCGCCAACGGCGTCCAGGTACACGTCGGGGTCGCCGAGCTCCAGGTCATGGAAGAACACGCCGCTCAAGGAGTAGTCGTAGTTCTGGCCCGTGTGGGCGAGCAGGCAGTCGAAGTACCTGCGGCACTTCCTTATCACCTCCGACAGGCGGATGACCTCGGGGCGCGTGCCCACGATGATGAGCAGCTTGAGCCTGCCGTCGTTCTTGAAGGACGCCATGGCGCTAGACCTCCTCGTAGTACGTGTCGGGATTATCCGGGTCAAACGGCTCGTTCGCCCACATGAGGGTTACGAGGTCGCGGTCGGCCGACAAATTCTCTATGCTATGGGCCATGCCGGGCACCATCTCGACGACCACGCGATCGCCGCCATTCACGTGGTACTCCGCGACGGGGAACCGCTCGCCGCTCCCGTCCAAACCAACACGCCGCTCGCGAATGAGCGCCTCGCCGCTCACGACCAGGAACTTCTCCCATTTGCTCATGTGCCAGTGGTTACCTTTGATGGCGCGTGGGGCGGAGATGTTAATAGAAACCTGACCGTAGTCGTCCATGTGTAGGATCTCGGTGAAGCTTCCACGCGTATCCTTGCTCGGAGAAAGACGGTAGGAAAGATCATCGAGGTCGAGGTAGCTGAGGTAGGTCGAGTAGAGCTTCTTCCTAAGGGATCCCTCTGCCATCCTCGGGACGTCGAGCGTCTCGCGGCTGCGCTTGAACTCCTTCAGCAGCTCGACTATCTCGCCCAGCGTCACGTGGTCTGTGGTAGGTGTGATGCAGAACGCGTCGCCTTCGACGGGCCCCAAGCCGTTGTAGTCGCAGCGATGCGGCTCGCCCTGCATCGCCGAGAGCATCTCGGCCACAAGGTCGTCGATGTAGAGCAGCTCGAGCTCGACACCTGGGTCGCTCACGAAGTAATCGCGATCGTTGGCTATCGCGTCGCAAAACGTGGCAACAGCGGAGTTGTAGTTCGGCCGACACCACTTTCCGTAAAGGTTGGGAAAGCGGTAGATCAGTACGGGCGCACCCGTGCGCTTCGAGTACTCTCGGAACAGGCTCTCGCCAGCCAACTTAGACTTGCCGTACTCGCTGTTAGCGAAGCGGCCTTCGAGGGACGCCTGGATGCTCGAGGCAAGCATCACGGGGCACGTGTTGCCGTGCCGCTCCAAGCACTCAAGGAGATCGCTTGCGAAGCCGTGGTTTCCGGCCATAAAGTCGGAAGGATTCTCCGTGCGGTTCACTCCTGCCAGGTTGAACACGAAATCGGCACGCCCGCACCAATCCTCAAGCTGCCCCTCAGTCGACGACAGGTCGAACTCATAGACCTCCAATGGCAATAGGCTCTGGTAGCGCTCCCGCCTGTCTTTGCCGTCCCGAATCGCCTTCAAACTCTCGCAAAGATTGCGGCCGACGAAGCCTTTGGCGCCCGTCACGAGTACTTTCATCCTGCCACCTCATTCCTACCATCGCGAGTAGAAGCGTGAAGTACTGAGGCCGGTGGATGTTCCTCGCGCATTCTCATGCTACTGCACCGCCTCGTGCTCGCGGCCCTCCAGGGCGAGCCGCACGTACTCCGCGGTCTTTATCTTCTCAACCGTGCCCGCCACGTCGAGCCTTGTCGTGTTGTGGGAGGTGTATGCCTCCTCGGCCTGGGTCTTAACATCTCCCTCCACTACGAACTTGTCGTAGTTGAGGTCGCGGGTGTCGGCATGCACGCGGTAGTAGTCGCCCATGTCCTCAGCGCGAAGTCGCTCCTCGCAGGTCATGAGCGTCTCGTAGAGCTTCTCTCCGTGGCGAGTGCCGATGACCTGGGTGCCAGTGCGCCCGAACACCTCCTGCACGGCCTCGGCGAGGTCGCCCACGGTCGAAGCCGGGGCCTTCTGGACGAAAAGATCTCCAGGGTTCGCATGTTCGAAGGC